>CAVBJM010000025.1:3886-36103 GCA_963595925.1 bacterium | reverse complement strand
ACCTATTATATATATAAATAAAAGGATAAAAGTAAGGCAGATGTTTTTTCGGGACTAAAAAACATCTGCCTTACTTTTCAGTCTTTTAGAGAATATTTAATGAGAGAAAACGTCACGAGAGATTGGTAAACGCCTCGCCAGAGAAAAATAATCTCTCGCCACAGAAAAAATTTTCGTCCCGAGAGATAAAAAATCCCTCGCCGCAGATTCGGAACCAATCCGATTCTACCAAACGAGGGTATAAATTTTGCGCGCGTAAGAGCAGAAAGTTAATCTATCTGCCCCAGCTGATTGCCGTATTCCATTTCGCCCTGCACCACGAACAATACTTCGTCGGCTTCGAACGGGCCCATGCCGTCTTTCTTCGCCTCCTTTACTACGTAGTTCACTATCTCGTCCTGATCAATCGTGATGTATCCGTCGGCATCCGGCTGAGCGTCCAGACAACCGCTTGTGGTGTAATAGTCCACGATTACATCGAGGATGTAGTACAAATCATCGTCGGAGAACTTGTCCTTCAAGTCTTGAGGCAAATAGTTCTTTATGAATTCGATGGTCTTTTCATCGTCTTCATCTTCCAGCAGAAAATCGTCTTGCGGCTTCATAAGCGTACGGGTTATTTCAGCAGAGCCTCAACTTTTTCTTTCAAGGCAGCCTTTGTGGTGGCACCAACTTGCTTGTCTACTACTTCGCCGTTTTTCAGGAACAACACGGTAGGGATGTTGCGCACACCAAACTGTGCAGGCAGGTCAGAGCTTTCGTCTACATCGCACTTTCCGATGTTTACGGTATCTTTGTATTCTTCCGCCAATTCTTCCACATAAGGTGCAATCATCTTGCAAGGGCCACACCAAGTTGCCCAGAAATCCAAAACTACGGGTTTGCCTTCGGCTACTATCGCGTCGAAATTGCCGTCATTAATGTTCAATGCCATAATCTTTTCTTTTTGTTTTTATATGCAGACAAAGATAAATCAATTTATCTTATAGTCCAACAATGGCTGATTTTTTATATAATTCACCAAGTCCTTCGTAACCGAAATCTTCATCTTGCGCGATATCAGGTTCACGTGGGTCTGTCCGTCCTCGTCCTGAATGAAGAAGAGCAGTTCGGTTTGTCCGTCCTTATGGGCGTTTGCCAAGGTGCTTATCTCCAGAATCATCTCATCGTTCACAGCCGATAGCGGCGCCATGACGGTGATTTTTTCTATCAACCGGTCTTTCACTTCGGGCAACAGTTCAATAGAACCTACTTTAACCTCCAGCTCTTCGGGCTTGTACTTGCGCGGCTGGCAACGGGCGTGAATGAAAAGGAACATTCCCTCGGTGAAATAGTACTTGTAGTTTATCCAGTCTGTACCGAAGAAAGCGAACTCGTACGTGCCGGTATAGTCCTCTACCTTTCCGATGCCGTAGGGTTGTCCGCGCTTGGTCAGTCCCTCGCGCACGCCTGTTACGATACCTCCCAGCGTCAGGTCGCGGTTGGCCAGCGGCGTAAGGTTGTCCAAGTCTTTCATGTGGGCGGAACAAACGTTGTCCAGTATCACCGAAAATTCGTCCAGTGGATGCGCCGAGAGGTAGATGCCTACCAATTCGCGCTCGCGGTTCAACTTTTCCAAGTCGCTCCACGCCGGAGCCGACACCACTTCGGGCGTGGCTATCTCTACGGCATGTTCTCCGCCGAAGAGCGAATGTGCCGCTACCTGCTGATCTTGTTGATAACGGTTTCCGTAGCGTATCAGCACGTCGGAAAACGATTCGCCTTTCGCGTTCTTTAACAGGAAGTCCTCCCGCTTGATGCCGGGGAAACCATCGAAGCATCCAGACAAGGCCATGTTTTCCAAGTTCTTCCGGTTGCAAGCCGAAAGGTTCACACGCTGTACGAAATCGAAGATGTTCTTAAACGGACCGTCTTTCTCGCGCTCTACCAGCACGGCTTGTACCGCCGCGTCGCCCACACCCTTGATGGCTCCCAGTCCGAAGCGGATGTTTCCACAACGGTTTACGGAGAACTTGTGGCTACTCTCGTTGATGTCCGGCCCCAGAACCTTGATGCCGTTGGCCTTGCATTCGTCCATCAGTTTGGAAAGTTCGGTGATGTTCGAGATGTTTCGGGTCATGGTAGCCGCCATGTATTCCGAGGGGAAGTTGGCTTTCAGATAAGCCGTTTGGTACGCTACCCACGAATAACAGGTGGCGTGCGACTTGTTGAACGCATACGAAGCGAACTTCTCCCAGTCGGCCCAGATTTTCTCCAGCACCTTCGGGTCGTGTCCGTTGCTCTTTCCGCCTTCGATAAACTTCGGCTTCATGGCGTCTACGATGGCTTTTTTCTTCTTACCCATCGCCTTACGGAGGGCGTCGCTCTCACCTCGGGTAAAATTGGCCAACTGACGCGACAGAAGCATCACCTGCTCCTGATAGACGGTAATGCCGTACGTGTCTTTCAGGTACTTCTCCATGCAGGGGATGTCGTATTTTATTTCCTCGCGTCCGTTCTTTCGGGCGATAAACGAGGGGATGTAGTCCATAGGTCCCGGACGATAGAGGGCGTTCATGGCAATGATGTCCTCGAACGTGGTGGGTTGGAGTTCGCGCAGGTACTTCTGCATACCGGCCGATTCGAACTGGAACGTACCGATGGTCCGTCCGTCGGCATACAACTGGTATGTAAGCGGGTCATCAATCGGCACTTCGTCAATGTCCAGCTCAATGCCCTTACTGGAACGGATGTTTTCCAATGCCTCTTTCAGGATAGACAATGTTTTCAGTCCCAAGAAGTCCATCTTTATCAGCCCCGTGTCTTCTATCACAGAGCCTTCGTACTGGGTAACCAACATCTTCTCGCCCGTCTCCTTGTCGTCGGCGGTGCTCACCGGCACCCAGTCGGTAATGTCGTCACGGCAAATGATGGTACCGCAGGCGTGCACGCCGGTATTGCGCACGTTACCCTCCAGCATCTTGGCGTACTTGATAGTATCGCGCAGTATGGGGTCGGTAGAAAACTCGGCCGCTTGCAAATCGGGCACGCAAGCGATGGCGTTTGGCAAGTTCATCTTCTTGCCGTCGGGCAACTTGTCGGGAATCAGCTTACACAAGCGGTCAGACTCTGACAAGGGCAACTTCTGCACACGCGCCACATCCTTGATGGCCAATTTGGTAGCCATCGTACCGTATGTGATGATGTGCGCCACTTTTTCTTGCCCGTATTTCTCCGTAACCCAGTTCAGCACCCGTCCGCGTCCGTCGTCATCGAAGTCCACATCGATATCGGGCAACGAGATACGGTCAGGGTTCAGGAAACGCTCGAACAGCAAGTCGTATTTGATAGGGTCTATCTGCGTAATGCCCAAGCAATAAGCTACCGCAGAACCGGCAGCCGATCCACGTCCCGGTCCTACCGATACGCCCAGTTTGTTTCGGGCTGCCGAGATGAAGTCCTGCACAATGAGGAAGTATCCGGGGAAACCCATCGTTTTCATAATGTGCAACTCGAACTTGATACGTTCCTTTACATCATCGTCCAAATCCTCGCCGTAGCGTATCTTGGCACCGTCGTACGCCAGTTTGGCCAAATAGTCGGCCTCCAGCTTGATACGGTACAGTTTATCATATCCTCCCAAACGTTCTATCTTGGCATTGGCAGCCGATTCGTCCATGACTACGTTTCCGTTCTCGTCTTGCGTAAATTCATCGAACAAGTCTTTCTCGGTAATCCGCTGCCTGTATTCCTCTTCCGTTCCGAAGTCCGCAGGAATCTCGAACGTTGGCATAATGGGCGGATGGTCGATGGTATAAAACTCTACTTGGTCGCAGATGTCGCACGTATTCGAAAGGGCTTCGGGTACATCGGCGAAAACCTCGTTCATCTCCTCGCGCGTCTTCATCCACTCTTGTTTGGTATAAAGCATACGCTTGGGGTCGTCCAGGTCTTTTCCTGTACTGAGACATATCAAGCGGTCGTGCGCCTCGGCGTTCTCCTCTTCTACAAAGTGTACGTCGTTTGTACACACCAACTTGATATTATATTTGCGGGCATATTCTATCAGTTTCTTGTTCACCTTCTGCTGAAGGGGGTACGTTTCGTGATTGGCGCGTTCTACGGTAGCCTTGTGGCGCTGAAGTTCCAAATAATAATCGTCGCCAAACAGATTCTTGTACCACTGTATAGCCTCCTCCGCCTCTTCGTACTGGTCGGCTATAATCCTACGGGGCACCTCGCCTCCGATACAGGCCGAGCACACTATCAGCCCCTCGTGATACTTCTCCAACTCCGTTCTATCCGTACGCGGACGCATGTAGAATCCGGCCGTCCATGCCTTCGACACCAACTTCACCAGGTTGTGATAACCCTTCTGGTTCTTTGCCAAAACCACCAAGTGATAACCGCTTTGGTCGGCTTTGCCCTCCTTGTCCGACAAGCGTCGGCGAGCTACATACATTTCGCAGCCAAAGATGGGCTTAAACAGTTTCTTCTTTGCCTGTTCCAGCTGCTCCCTGCAGGCGGCAAGCTCTTCCTCGGGATTTTCGGGCTGCTCCTTTCCGCTTTCGATGGCCGCTATCTTTTTCTTCAGCGACTTTATCTCGCCGTTTGTATCGCCGTTCTTTTTATTTACATAATTGAAGAACTCCTTGATGCCGAACATCACGCCGTGATCGGTAAGGGCAATGCCTCGCATACCGTTGGCTATAGCCTTGTCTACCAACTTAGCCACCGAAGCCTGACCATCCAGCACTGAATATTGAGAGTGGACGTGCAAATGAACAAAATCCTGCATACTTGATCTTTACTAAAACGAGTTTCAAAGTTATCAAGCTTTCCATAAATAAGCAACAGAACCAATCGCAAACTTTACACTTTGGAATAAAATCAGCCGTTTATTTGCTTCTTTTTCAAAAAGAATATACTTTTGCATGATAAATATCGCCGACTTTGTTATGACCCAACTGAATAGAATAAAGAAAATAAAGAAAATACGACTTCACCGCGAAGGTACACACATTCTCATCTCCAGTGCTATCTTATTAATCCTTATCAATTTAGCCGCTTTCAGGGGATTGGAATGCAAGATTCCTTTCTACATCCTGCTTGCCGCAAGCGTGGTGGTGTATCTGCTCATGATTAATTTTTTCCAATGCCCTAAACGGGTGTTCGAGGGTGAAACGAGCAAGGTAGTGGTGGCTCCGGCCGACGGCCGAATTGTGGTGATAGAAGAAGTAGACGAGCACGAATACTTTCACGACAAACGCCTGATGATTTCCATCTTCATGGGGATAACAAACGTACACGCTAACTGGTATCCGGTAGAAGGCGTAATACGCCACGTATCGCACCAAAACGGACGGTTCATGAAAGCGTGGCTTCCAAAAGCAAGTACCGAAAATGAACGTTCCACCATCGTAATAGACACTCCCGAAGGACATACCGTAATGGCTCGTCAGATAGCCGGAGCCGTAGCGCGACGCATCGTGACCTACGCCGAGCCCAAAGAAGAATGTTATATAGATGAGCATATGGGATTCATCAAGTTCGGATCGAGAGTAGACGTTTATCTGCCTATCGGCACCGAAGTATGCGTCACGATGGGACAACGCACCGTGGGCAACCAAACCGTATTGGCGAAACTGAGATAACGAAAAGAAGAACTCAATAGGAAGGAGAGACACGACAATGGCAAACGCAATCATACGGAACATTCCGAATGCCATAACCAGTTGCAACCTGTTTTCGGGATGTATCGCAAGCTATATGGCTTTTCAGGGAAACTATACCTACGCATTCATTTTCATCGTCATCGGAGCCGTATTCGATTTCTTCGACGGCATGACAGCCCGTATGCTTCATGTATCGTCTCCCATCGGAAAAGAGTTGGATTCTCTGGCCGATGACGTGACTTTCGGAGTAGCTCCTGCCGCCATCGCTTTCAGTCTTTTTAAAGAAGTACATTATCCGGGCTTTTTGGCGTCCGTTTCAGACATCCTGCCGTATGCCGCATTCCTCATCGCTGTATTTTCTGCTCTACGGTTGGCCAAATTCAACCTTGACACCCGTCAGACATCATCGTTCATCGGTATGCCTACGCCTGCCAACGCCCTTTTCTGGGCTTCACTGACAGTAGGTGAGCACGAGTTTTTGATATCCGACAGCTTCAACGCCATTTATCTTCTTGCATTAGTTATCGTACTGTCGCTGTTGCTGGTATCGGAATTGCCCATGTTCTCACTCAAGTTCAAGGACTTGACGTGGAAGCACAACAAGACGAGCTATATCTTCCTGTTGGTAAGCATTCCGCTCCTCGTCATCTTCCGCTTAAGCGGATTCGCCGCAGTGATTGTATGGTACATCTTGCTCTCTGTGCTGACTTATAAAAAATCCTAACGTTTAAAGTCGTGGCACGATTATTGTTTATCTATTACAAAAACGATAACCATGATTTTTAAATCTCTCTTTCTGCTAGCCCTCTTATTCATCTTTTTCGTCCTGTTTTTTGGAGTAATCATTGCGCTTACACTAAGAGGTATATTGTCACTCCTTTTCGGAAAACGTACGACGAAAAGATTCAATAGCAAAACATACTCCAACCAGAGTAACGCAAGCGAAACCTCTCAACACGCTTCAAAAAAGCCAAAAGGCGAAAAGACAAAGGTCTTTGACGATGATGAAGGCGAATACGTAGAATTTGAGGAAATAAAGGACTGACAAACCGAAGCTCAATACCGTCAACGCCTCTTTCGGAAAAAAGAAACCATCAGGTCAGCGCACTCATCGGCCAAGACTCCTGTTACTACCACAGTCTTGGGATGCAAGGCACGAGGCGCGAACTGGCGGAACCCCCTTTTGGCATCATCGGCTCCATAAACCAATTTGCCTAGCTGCGACCAACCGATAGCTCCTGCGCACATCACACACGGTTCTACCGTAACATACAGTGCACATTCGTTCAGATACTTGCCTCCTAACGTATTGGCAGCCGCCGTTATGGCCTGCATCTCGGCATGGGCTGTCACATCGTTCAACGTTTCCGTTAAATTATGTGCACGAGCCACAATTCGGTCACGGCACACCACCACGGCTCCTACCGGCACTTCTCCCCTATCGGCCGCTTTTCGCGCTTCCTCAAGAGCTTGTTTCATATAATAAGCGTCGTCTGCCATCGGATGGTTAGCTATCTGCGCATATCATGCTCGTTAAACAATGTGGGATAATCGTCCTCCATATTCTGACGGATAAAAGAAAGCACCGTTTCCCGAAGCCAACGCGCCTTGTTCCGAATCTGATACTTCTTCAGATATCGGTTTACAATTTGCAATTCTTCCTCGCTCATCAGGCAAACCATCCGCTGTTTCCGCGGAGGAGTCGATGAGGGAACTTTCTTTCGCCTTTTTCCGGAATTCATCATAAGGGACACGATTGTTATTATTTGCAAAATTAGTGTACTTGACGAAAATACAAAGCATCATCGGTCTATTTTTAGCACGTTAAAACAAGATTGATATCAGGCTCTACACCGGCGCCACCGTTCCAATCAGAAAGTAAATCCGTTTACCGAGGAAAAACAGGCGTTTGCTGATTTTATTTGCAAACGCCTAATTATGAAAATAGTTTTGCGTTACAAGTTTCAAAGAATAGGTATAAAACATTTGGTTTAAACAACTCAAAAACTCAGCATGATTATGAAGACTAAGATGAACAAGCTGATGATTGTTTCCGCCATAATGGCACTCTCACTATTGGGTGGCGGATGCTCAACCAACACGGCCGATGAACTTTTCAATCCCAACGGGAACGAAGAAAACGGCCAACCACAAGAACCGGGACAGCAACCCGGAGGAGGAGAAAGCTCGAACGACACTTCAGGAGACGATTTGGAGGATTTCGATGTAGCCTTCGATACGTCCGATGCCACGGAAACGGAAACGATTCCAACTGACGATAGCGCAGACGAATATGATGACTTTATAGAAAACTCCACGTTCAGCAAACAAGTCACCATCACTTACGCCAACGATAATGCTACGGTAAGCAATAACATAGACGGGGTAACTGTGACACAAGACAAAGGTTATGTCACCGTAGTTTCCTCGACCAAAAAGATAGAATACGTACTGAAAGGGACATCCACTGCCGGATGTTTTAAACTGTACAGCGATTATAAAGCGAAAATCACCTTAGATGGGCTGACGCTGACCAACCCGAACGGAGCGGCCATCAACATTCAAAAGAGCAAGACCTCGGGCGAAGACAAACGGATGTTCATCGTTGCAAACGACGGTACGACCAATACGCTAACCGATGGTGAAAGCTATGTAACAACCGATGACGAAGACATGAAAGCCTGCATCTTCAACGAAGGAAAACTGGTTTTCAGCGGAGGAGGCTCGCTCACCATCAACGCCAAAGGCAAAAACGGAATCACAAGCGATGACTACGTACGCTTCCGTGCCGGAACACACATTACCATCAACGCCACTGCCAAGAATGGCGTGAAAGCGAATGACGGTATCTACATCGGTGGAGGCGCGCTAAACATCAACGTAACGTCTACCGCCGGTAAAGGACTCTCATCGGACGCTTTTGTACAGATGGACGGCGGACGAACAGTCATCATTACTTCGGGTGACGGAGAATACGACTCGGATGACAACGATGTGACCGCATGCGCCGGAATAAAGGCCGATACCTATTTCACCATGAGCGGCGGGACACTGGCCATCAAGAGTACCGGCAATGGCGGAAAAGGCATCAGTGCAGACACAGACGTTACACTGAACGGCGGAACGCTGAAAGTAATTACCACAGGGAAACAATACACTTACGGAAACCTGAGCACATCGCCAAAAGGTATTAAAGCCGACAACGACTTGACCATCAACGGAGGAGAAATTATGGTACGCACCAGCGGTGGCGAGAACAGCGAAGGCATAGAAAGCAAAAACATCATGACCATAAATGGTGGAATGGTTCTGGTCTCAGCTTACGATGACTGTCTGAACGCATCGAAGGCCATAAATATCGGTGGAGGCAGCATATACGCTTATAGCTCGGCCAACGATGGAATAGACTCCAACGGAACGATTACCATCACAGGCGGTACTGTAGTAAGCTCGGGTACAACTACCCCCGAAGAAGGCATCGATTGCGACAACAATACGTTTACCATCACTGGCGGCACGATTATAGGCATCGGCGGTTCAAGCAGTACGCCTACATCGTCCACTACGACCCAACCTGTATTCCTCTACGGAGGAAGCGGCAGTGCCGGTACATACATCTCGGTAGACGCTTCGGACGGCACGAATATTCTGGTGTATAAAATTCCTCGCGCCTATAACCAAATGACGCTGCTGGTATCTTCCGCTTCGCTGAAGCAAGGCAGCACCTATACGCTGACAAGCGGAGGTAGCGTGAGCGGAGGGACATCGTTCCACGGACTGACAACTGGTGGAACTTATTCTGGCGGCAGTCAGCTTACTAGCCTTACACTGAACTCCATCGTCACCAGCCAGCAGACAAGCGGCGGCGGAGGAGGACAACCCGGTGGAGGCGGTGGACAGCCCGGCGGAGGAGGTGGTGGCCAACCTGGCGGAGGTCCCGGCGGAAGATAATCTCCATTATCACATATTTAATCATTAATAGTCCTCAGAGTGCAGGCAACCACGAAACTGTGAAGTTTTGTTTTGCCGGGCACTCTGTTTATGTTATCTTTGTACACACAGAAAAAAAATCCGCTTAGGTAAAAACAATGGCCGAACACAACCTTTTGGGAAAAGAAGGCGAAAATATTGCCGCACGCTACTTACAAATGCACGGATACACCATCCTACACAGGAACTGGCGTTTCCGTAAACTGGAAATAGACATCGTGGCAGAGAAAGAAGGACAACTAATCATCGTAGAAGTAAAGACCCGAAGAAACGAAGACTACGGACTGGCAGAAGATGCCGTAGACAACCGAAAGATACGGCATCTGGTATCGGCCACAGACTGTTATCTGAAAAAATATCAGTTGGATTTACCCGTACGGTTCGATGTATTTTGTATCATCGGCTCAAAGCCGCCTTTCCGTACGGAACACATCAAAGACGCTTTTCTGCCACCCGTATGGTAACACCCTAAGCATCAAAAGAACTGCATGATGGACTACACAGACATTCCCTCTCCCATTGAACTGAAAGAAACCACTTCTACCAATTCCTTTCTTGCCTCGCTATGCGACCAACAACGCTTAGCCGACTTGGCCTGCGTGTTTACCACCTATCAAAGCGCCGGACGTGGACAACGCGGGAACAGTTGGGAGTCGGAAGCGGGAAAAAATCTGCTATTCAGTTTCGTTACATATCCCGACTTTCTGGAAGCGCAGCGACAGTTCCGACTCTCTCAAATTACGGCTTTAGCCTTGTACGAAGTACTATCGGAAGAAACAGAAGATATTTCGATAAAATGGCCGAACGACATTTACTGGCGCAACCGCAAGATTTGCGGAACGCTGATTGAGAACGACCTTACAGGCATACATATCAGTCGTTCGATTTCGGGTACGGGAGTAAACCTGAACCAACAGGAATTCAAGAGCGATGCGCCGAACCCCGTTTCGTTGACGCAAATCACTGGAAAGACATACCGTGCGGAGGATATGTTACGACGCATCATGCAACACATTGCGTTTTACTACCAATTGCTCCGTATGGGAGACGACGATGCTATCGCACGCCGCTACATGAACGCTTTGTTCCGTAAAGACGGATTCCACACCTACAAAGACGAAAATGGAACATTCCAAGCGCAGATAGTCGGCATAGAACCTATCGGTAAACTCGTTTTGGAAGATACCGACGGGAAAAGACACGAGTATATGTTTAAAGAAGTATCGTTCGTGTTATGAAGCGGCCACAGATTTCATCCACCGACAGGCAGATTCTGCACATCGCCATCCCTTCTATCATTTCCAACATTACAGTGCCGTTGCTCGGGCTGATAGACGTAACCATTGTAGGACATTTGGGAGCAGCTTCTTACATCGGTGCCATCGCCGTGGGCGGCATGCTATTCAGCATGATTTACTGGATTTTCGGCTTCCTGCGGATGGGGACAGGCGGACTTACGGCTCAAGCCTACGGATCAGGCAACCGAGACGAAGCCACCCATATTCTGTATCGCGCACTCTTTATCGGAACAGTGTTGGCTCTGGCGATTATCGCACTGCAAATTCCCATACGCCTCATCGCTTTTCGGCTGATAGACGCAAGTCCCGAAGTACGACAGTTGGCAGCCTCTTATTTCCATATTTGCGTATGGGGGGCACCTGCCACACTTTGTCTGTATGGATTCAATGGATGGTTTATCGGAATGCAAAATTCCCGCTATCCCATGTACATCGCTATTATACAGAATGTAGTAAACATTGCGGCCAGCCTATTCTTCGTCTACACTGCAGGAATGAAAGTAGAGGGCGTTGCTTTCGGCACCCTTACAGCTCAGTATACAGGTCTTTTCATGGCTGTCGGACTATGGCTACACCGATATTATACGCCAACGGATTCCATTATCTCCTCCTGGATTTTCCAACGGGAAGCTATGGTTCGTTTTTTCCGGGTGAATAGCGATATCTTTCTGCGCACCGTCTGTTTGGTATCCGTCACGGTGTTTTTCACTTCTACCGGAGCGGCCTATGGCGATACGGTTCTGGCTGTAAATACCCTACTTATGCAGTTATTCACACTCTTCTCGTATATCATGGACGGCTTTGCCTACGCCGGCGAAGCCCTTACAGGCAAGCATGTAGGAGCCAATAACAGGGAGGCACTACACCACACCGTTCGAAGGCTCTTCGTATGGGGATTGGGAATGTCTTTGGGATTTACCATACTGTATGGAGCAGGCGGAAAAGGATTCCTGCAGCTGCTTACAAACGATACGATGGTCATCAGTGCATCTGCCAACTATTTCTATTGGGTGCTTGCCATTCCGCTGGTTAGTTTCCCGGCATTTCTACTAGACGGAGTTTGCATCGGAGCTACCGCCACACACGTCATGCTTCGGTCAATGTTCGTGGCATCGGTATGCTTCTTCGCCATTTACTTTTCGCTGAACGGACTCCTGCAAAACCATGCTTTGTGGATGGGGTTTATCCTATATTTGGCCATGCGCGGGATTATGCAATTCCGATGGCTGAGAAGAGAAGTGGCGTGAAGACTCAATTCTTCAATCCTTTCTTTACGTATTCCGTAGGAAGACATCCCATGTATTTCTTAAATACGGTAGAGAAATAGGATGGTGTATTGAATCCGACCATCGTACTTACCTCGGCAATGTTGTATCGCCCCTCCCGAAGAAGTCTGCAAGCCTCGTTGAAACGGATTTTTCGGATAAACTCAATAGCCGATTCACCCGTGATGGCTTTCAGCTTAAGATGCAGGTTAGAACGGCTCATGTTCATTCCCCGAGCGAAGTCCTCAGCCGAGAATTCGGGATTATCCATATTCGTCTTCACAATACCAATGGCTCGTTTAAGCAACTCCTCATCGATGGAGCTGAATGTTATCTTCTCTGGTTCTATCTCGGTAGATTTCGCATAATACTCGCGCATACGTACACGGGTACGTATCCAGTTCTGTACTTTCGTGGTGAGCAGACTCAACGAAAACGGTTTGGCTATATAATCGTCGGCTCCCGTCTGCATAGCTTCCATCTGTGCCTGTATATCGGTCTTGGCCGAGAGCATGATAACAGGAAGGTGGCTAGTGTTTAAGTTCTGCTTTATCTGCTTACACAGTTTTATGCCGTCCATCACAGGCATCATTACATCGGTTATCACCAAGTCTGTATCGTTTTGCTTCAGCACGTCCAAAGCCTCCACGCCGTTTGCAGCCTGTCTTACAGCAAATGCTTCCGACAAGCCTCGGCACAGGTAATGCCTAATTTCTTCGTTGTCCTCCACAACCAACACATTGCCGCGTTTCCGTTCTCCATCGGTTTCTTCAGATTCTGTTTCTTTCTCCGTATCAATGAAATACATCTCTTTGGGATTTGTAGAGTGAACGTCCTGCGTATCTTCGCCATCGGCATCAGTTCCCCACTCGTCGGCTTTATAGGCCGAAACATCCTGCGGCAAGAGCACGGTAAACGTACTGCCTTTTCCACGCTCGCTCGCAAGGTCTATACGCCCGTGATGCAATTCTACCAAACGTTGTACAAGCGACAATCCGATGCCGCTGCCCACGTGCGAGTTTTCCAGTTGGTAAAAACGTTCGAAGACTCGCTTGTGTTTATCCTCCTCGATGCCAGTTCCCGTATCGCTTACCTCCAGCAGAAGACTGCTATCACTGCGTGTAAGCCGTACCGTAACGTGTCCCTTTTCGGTATACTTAAAGGCGTTGGAAAGAAGATTGTTCAGAATCAATTCCACATACTTGGCGTCAGCATAAAACGTTTGGCCTTCTACATCCGAAATAAGGGTATATTCCAATCTCTTATGGTGAGCCAGCTTCTCATAAAACGAGAAGTTCTCCTTCACTAGAGCATATACATCTATCTGTTCTACTTTCAGTTTGAAAACTCCCAACTCGGCTCGCCGATAATCCATCAACTGGTTTACCAGGTTAAGCAGACGGTTGGCGTTCCGCTTCACATAGTCGAGCTGTTCTTTCATCCACTTGTCTTGCGTATGCGCAAGCATCTCCTGAACTGGAGCGAGAATAAGCGTCAGCGGCGTGCGGAGTTCATGAGAGATATTGATAAAGAAACGCATCTTCATCTGCGCCATCTCTTCCTGATGGAGCTTCTCTTTGTGCTCCAAAGCTAGCTTGGCTTCCATCGACTTGCGTAGCCATAGATATCGCATCACCAACGTAATAACCAAAACAACCAGCAAAACAAATAGCAAACGAGCCCACCACGTGGCATACCAAGCCGGGAGCACCTCAATATCAAGTACCGTTGGCTCTTGATTCCATTTTCCGTCGCTGTTTGCGGCTTTCACCAAGAAGCGATAGTGTCCTGCTGGCAAGTTCGAGTACGAGACGCTTCTTTTATCGGTCTGGCTATACCAGTCTCTGTCGAACCCTTCCAATTTATAGGCAAACGTGTTCTCGCCGGAGATAAAGTTTGAAACCACAAACTCGATAGTGAATGCACGCTGTGACGGTTTAAGCGTTATCTCACGCGTACACGAGATGCTACGTGTCAGTATGCCGGTCTCATCATCGGGGCGTACCTCCTTATTATATAGCAAGAATTTGGTTATAACGGGTTGCGGCGTATAGGGATTATCAATAAGCAGTTCGGGACGGAATGTCGTAATTCCGTTTATGCCACCAAAGTACATGTCACCTTCGGCCGTTCGGCAGTGCGCATACATATTAAACTGATTGCTTTGTAAGCCGTCGTTGGCCGTAAAGTTTCGGAACTTCCCGGTACTGCTGTTCAGACAGCTCAGCCCACGGTTTGAACTTATCCATATAAAGTGATAGGCATCTTCCTCCATACCGTAAATCACATTATTGGGCAGTCCGTTGGCCGTGGTGTAATGCTTGGTTTCATGCTTCTGCTCGTTCCACCGATAAAGCCCGTAACGTGTACCTATCCACACGGAGTGGCCGGAATCTTCGTAAAAGGCTTGTATCTGACTGACCGATTCCATCTTCTTGTCGGGCAAAGGCAACGGCAATAATCCCTTATCGGTAATCTGATAAAGATTAAGCTTTCCCTTTCCTCCTACCCAAAGCCTTCGGTGTGAATCCTCGAACAATACGTTGATGGGTTGGAGCGGAATTTCCACACCGTTTACACAATGCGTTACGGGTGTAAACGTTTTGCTGTTCTTGTGAAACAGAAACAGTCCGCTCAAAGAGCCTATCCAAAGTTCATCTCCACGGTATGGAACAATAGAATAGATGTTCTGCGGAACAGACGGGGCGTGTTCCGCCGGATAATGCTCCGTTTGTCCCGTTTTCCGATGTAATATTTTCAACCCTCCGGCATGAGTTCCGATATAAACCACATCGCGTGCCTCATCGATATAAATGCTTTTTATGTTGTTCGATTCGGACGTTGGCGTTTGGCGGTCGTGATTGAAAGTATAATACGAATACGTTTCCTCTATGGGATTATATAGCGTGACGCCTCCATCGTTCGTCCCTATCCAAATGTTCCGATTCCGGTCCTCTACCATACAACTCACTACGTTGTCGCTCAGGGTACGTTTGTAAGGAATGCGCTGAATATTCCGGAAGCGGTTCTTCAGCGGATGATAATAGTTTAAGCCACCGAAGTAGGTGCCCAACCACATTCCACCTTGCGAATCCTGATAGATGCAGCGCACCGACCGCTGACTCAGACTTCCGGCATCCAAAGGGTCGTAAGTGTAAGTAGTAAACGAATCGTTGCTCTCGTTATAGATGTTCAGGTCGTTGAACGTACCTATCCAAAGTCTCCCATTTGCGTCAAGAGCTAAGGCCCGCACATAGTTGGAACTCAGTCCACTTCCTACCGATGAATGGGAATAATGGCTCTGTTCTCCGGTCAGCGGGTTTATCAGATAAAGCCCGTTTCCTTCGGTTCCAATCCAGAACCTTGTGGGGCTTTGCTGAAGCATGGCCTGCACCGACGCCGTGCTTTCAGGACCGATACGGGTCACTGACGAATGTTTCTGCGAATAGTTCCACACAAAGACTCCTGCCGTGGTTGTTCCGACGAAGACCTTGTTATCGGCTTTATACAAGCTGGAGACGTAAAGCGGAGCCAACACTTCGGGTAGCCCGTCACGCGTGAACCGATGCGTACGCACATCGAACAGATACAGCAGCTTGTTGGCACGCACCAACAGACGGTCGGCCGAGAGTTGCACCACATTGTTTACGCTAATGTCCTTACGGTCCGACAACGAATAGTTCTCGAAAATGTCTTTCTCTTCGTTGTAGCGCGACAAGCCTTTGCTCGTTCCTATCCAAACGACTCCGTTATCGTCGGTCATAACGGTTTGAGGTGCATCGCTGGCTATGGTGGTGGTGTCTGAAGGATTATGCTGGTAAACGGTAAATCCGTAGCCATCGTATTTGTTTACGCCATCGTACGTGGCAAGCCACAGGTTACCCCTCAAATCTTGTGTGATGGAGAAGATGGTGTTTTGCGACAGTCCGTTGCGTATGGATATATGCGAAAAGTGAATCGACTCCGGGCTTTTGGCTTCACCTCTTCCCGACAATGCCAGCAGACAAAGGCATACGGAAAGAACCTTCGGTACGGAGCGAGCCTTTCCCCGTGTATGAGCCACGACAATAATACTTACCTCGTACAACACCACGATGGGAATGGTGACTAGCATCAGCGTAAAGGCATCGCTGGTAGGAGTAATCACGGCGGCCACAATAAGCGCCAACACAAACGCATGCTTGCGATAGGTTTTCAGAAAGTCGGAACTGATAAAACCGAGCTTGGCGAAGAGCCAGGCCAAAATGGGAATCTCGAACAATATTCCCATTAGCAAACTGAGCATGGTGAGCGTATCAATGTATGAACTGAGCATAATGGTATTTTCTATCTCTTCGCTCACCTGATACGTGCCGAGGAAACGAAACGTAAAGGGGAATACGACAAAGTAACTAAACAATACGCCCAACACGAACAATACGTAACCCCACGTTACGACACGCATGGAATAGCGGCGTTCGTTGGCGTAAAGAGCCGGTGAAACAAACCGGAACAACTGATACAGGATATAAGGGGATGTCAGGATAATCCCGGCATAAAACGAGACGGCCATGTGCGTCATAAACTGACCGGAGAGCTTGGTGTTAATCAGCTTCACGTTGAAACTCTCGGAGTCGACGCCGGGAATATGAAGCGCGCTGCCCACCCAGTCGAAAAGGCGGTAGATACAGAAACTACTGTCTTTGGGAGCCAGGATAACGCCGAACAGTTCGTCTTTAAAACAGAACGCCAGCAAAGTGAAGACCGCCACCACAATGAGGATGCGGAATATCACCTTTCGCAACTCGTCCAGGTGCCCCCAAAACGTCATTTCCGCCGAATCTGTCTTCCGGTTCAAACCGTTTTCCTTCGGCATTTACTTCTCGTCTGTTTTCGTATCCGTATCGTTCAGCGTGTCTTCTACGCCTTTCATCCCGTCTTTAAAGCTTTTCACTCCCTTTCCGAGTCCCTTCATCAGTTCGGGAATCTTCGCCCCGCCGAAAAGGAGCAAGATTATCAGGGCGATAACAATAAGCTCTTGAAGCCCCAAGTTGAGGAATAACAAATTTGCAGTCATATACGTGTGTGTTTGTATGTTTATCTAAATGTTTCAGGTAGCAAATATATGGATTAATAAACGGTTTGATGGCAGATTTCGCGAAAAATCGTCCTTCCAATCGCACCGTTACATCCGTTTCAAGGCCAGCTTGATGACTTTTTCCACGGCTGCGCCGGGTTCTTCCTGCAAGATGGTTGCCACCACCTTTTGCGAAGGAGCTGCAGCGAAGCCCAACATGGTGAGTGCCGCCACGGCTTCTTCGTACACCTCGGCATCGGCTGCCGATGCCACCGAAGCCACTGTACCTCCTGCCCCGTCAACGCCTACAGCGGCTATCTTATCCTTTAAATCTACGATGATGCGCTGAGCGGTCTTCAGGCCGATACCTTTTACGGTTTTCAGCAACTTGTCGTTACCGGAGCTGATTACGTTACAAAGCTCCGCGGGCGACAGAGCGGACAGAATCATGCGAGCTGTGTTTCCACCGATGCCCGAAACGCTAATAAGCAGCAGAAACAGTTCGCGCTCTTGCTTGGTAGAAAAGCCGTAAAGCACGAAAGCGTCTTCGCGAATGGCCTCGTAGATGTAGAGCTTCACATCGGACTTTCCCTGAATGGCCGAGAACGTATTCAGCGATACGTTAACGCCATAGCCCACGCCTTGGCAGTCTATCACCGCATAAGCGGGAGTGGCTTCTTCTAATTTCCCTTTTATATATTCAATCATGTTTTCTTTACAATCTATAAATCTACCGACAAAAATACGGATTAGAAATAACAAATCGTAAGTTCAAAGACAATAAATCTAAAAACAAGTAGCGAGCCGTGGACGAAAACGAAACCTATTTTGTACTTTTGCCCGCAGAACAACAATAAGATATCATCACTATGAAAAAAATTAGAGCAGCCGTAGTAGGATACGGAAATATCGGCAAATTCACCATTGAGGCTCTGGAAGCAGCTCCCGACTTTGAAATAGCCGGAGTAGTGCGCCGTAACGGAGCAGAGAACAAACCAGCAGAACTTTCGGCTTATCCGGTAGTAAAGGATATACGCGAACTGAAAGACGTAGACGTGGCTATTCTGGCTACTCCGACACGCAAAGTAGAAGAATACGCCAAAGAAATTTTAGCCCTGGGCATTCACACCGTAGACAGCTTCGACATTCACACACAGATTCCGCAGCTCCGCCAGTCGCTGGATGCCGTAGCGAAAGCACACGGTACCGTATCGGTTATCTCGGCCGGATGGGACCCGGGTTCGGACTCGGTGGTTCGTACACTGATGGAAGCCATCGCACCAAAAGGCGTTACTTATACCAATTTCGGTCCCGGACGAAGCATGGGACACTCGGTAGCCGTAAGAGCCATAGCCGGCGTTAAAGACGCGCTTTCGATGACAATACCTGTAGGTACGGGAATACACCGCCGCATGGTGTACGTGGAACTGGAAGAGGGAGCCGACTTCAAGACTGTAGAAGCCGCCATAAAGGCTGACCCGTACTTCGTAAACGATGAAACACACGTACAGCAGGTGGCTTGCGTAGACGACCTGAACGATGTAGGACACGGGGTAAACCTGGTACGCAAAGGCGTTTCGGGAAAGACCCACAACCAGTTATTGGAATTTGACATGAAGATTAACAATCCGGCCCTGACCGCTCAGGTTTTGGTGTGCGTAGCTCGTGCCGCTATGCGCCAGCAGCCCGGATGCTACACCATGATTGAGATTCCGGTAGTAGACCTTCTGCCGGGCGACCGCGACCAGTGGATAGCTCATTTGGTATAAGGAATCGTGCGATTCCTGACTCATAAAAAATCTCTCGGGACGAATTAAAAAAACGTCCCGAGAGATTTTTTTTCTCCGGCGAGAGATTTTTAAAACGTCCCGAGGGAATTTTTTTCTCCGGCGAGGGATTTTTAAAACGTCCCGAGAGATTTCCAAGCGGGTTCCGACAGGGCTAAAACTATCCGTTTTTGTGACGGTTAGCCCGGCGACGCCGATACTCTTCTTTCATCTTGGCCGAACCAGAACCATGCAGTCCAGTGATGTACGACTTCTTTTTGGCTTTCGTCTTTACCTTATCTTCTTTTTTGCGACCCGTCTTACAGCCTTTAAACACAAGGCCTTCGGTCATGATTTTCTCTATATCCATGTTTCTCTGTCTTTTACTTTTTAGTTGTCTTCGGAGTGATTCGCACCGCGCCGCCGTGTAGCGTGCATACCAACGTGCGCTTCAGCAAGGTACGGGTACTCATATCGAACAGCAAGTTGGGGCTGAAGTGCTGGCCGTTTACCCGGAGTTCGAAATGCAGATGCTCGGTGGTAGCCCGTCCGCTCCGCCCGGTCAGAGCAATGGCCTGCCCGGCCTTTACCGAATCGCCTACGGTAACCAGGTCTTTCGAGTTATGGCTGTACACAGTTTCCAACCCATTGGAGTGACGCACAACGATGAGTTTACCGTATCCGCCGTAATATTTTTCCATTCGCACTACACCGTCGAACACACAGCGTATCGTGTCGTTGGCACGTGTCTTGATGTCGTGGCCGGTGTGTCCGCCGCGCGTACCGTAAGCCGAAATGACCTTTCCACCCGGCAACGGGAAGCAATAGGCAGAGTCGGGAAGGTTTTCCAAATGCACCTCAAACGAGTTTCCTTTGGCAAACAGCCCCGGGGTCTTTACCCGCACATGGTTTCGCTCCATCTCGGTAAAAGTAGTCTTTGCCGGTTCGGTAGCCTTCAGCGAAAGCCATACGCAAGCACAACAAGCCATTAGTCCCAATATTTTTTTCATTTCATTTCTTGATTTATATGCGTTATTGTTTTTCCGTCTAGCAGCATGATTCCCGACAGAATCCGCCCGGAAGCAATGCCTTGACGGCGAGCCGAAAAGAAATCGGCGTTGTTCTGCCAAGTACAGATGCCCGAAACCGCGATATTTTGAGCCGACACGCCTGCGGACAAGAGTTGCAGGCGATTGGCTTCCCATAGGTCAATGTGCCATTTGTCCCGATGCACGGCAATACGCTCCATCGGGAAACCTTCATCCCGAAACCGATTGTAAACCTCATCGCCAACCTCGAACGCTTCCTGCGAAATGCTCGGTCCGATACATGCCGCCACATCGCTCGGATTCGTGCCGTAACGTTCGGCCATCATCCGCAGCGTGCGGGCTACAATCCGTTGCACCGTTCCGCGCCATCCGGCATGAGCGGCAGCCACCACCCTACGGCGGGCGTCGAAGCAAAGTACGGGCACACAGTCGGCCGTAGAGATGCACAAGCATACTCCTGTCCGGTCGGTCACCAAAGCGTCTACCCCTTCCAGCCGCTCCGCCTGCACCGCGTCAGGAAGCATTAGGAAAGATTCGTCTATCACCCGGACTTCGGTTCCGTGCGTTTGGTGCGGCACAATCAGCTTTCGGGGACGCTGCGGCATCAGCCTCTCCAGCAAGAGTCTGTTACGCCGTACCGTTTCGGCATCATCGCCACAAAAGGGATTGCAGTTGAACGAAGCATATTCCCCACTTCCGTAGCCTCCGTGCCGGGTCGTAGAGAAACAAAAAATGTTGGGATACGACTTCATCAAGCCGTATTCCAACATTCTTTTATCTTCGGTAAAGCTATCGTTCATCATTTCTTGGGGTCTGTGTCATCGTCCCAATCCACATCTTCGTATTCGTAGTCGAAATCCTCCAGTTCTTCGGCATCGTCTTCATCATATTCATAGTCGAAATCTTCGTCTTCGCCCATGTCTTTCAGCTCCTGCTGCAGCTTCAGCATATCCTTTGAGCGATGTACTATAGAAGCCTGGCGCAAGCCTTCCAGACGATTGCTGTCTTTGTTCAGTTCCGTCCACAAGATGTCTTTCAACTGCTGAATGCCTGTGTTGGCCACTGACGAGATAAACACATGCGGAATGTTGTCGGGCAGTGTAGGTTCCAGCATGGAAATCAATTCTTCATCCAGCATATCGCTCTTGGTGATGGCCAGCACTCGCTGTTTGTCTAACATCTCCGGGTTAAACTTGGCCAGCTCGTTCAGCAACACCTCGTATTCCTTCTTGATATCATCGGTATCGCCCGGCACCATGAAAAGCAGCAAAGAGTTACGCTCTATATGACGCAGGAAACGAAGTCCCAAGCCTTTTCCTTCGCTCGCTCCCTCGATAATACCCGGAATGTCGGCCATCACGAACGATTTCCCGTCGCGGTAAGACACGATTCCCAAGTTCGGTTCGAGCGTAGTAAACGGATAATTGGCAATCTTGGGACGCGCAGCCGAAACCGATGAAAGGAGCGTAGACTTTCCTGCGTTGGGGAATCCTACCAAACCTACATCGGCCAAGAGTTTCAATTCCAGAATGACGGTCATCTCCTGCATGGGCTCTCCTGGTTGGGCAAAGCGTGGTGCCTGCCGAGTAGCCGTACGGAAATGCCAGTTACCCAAGCCTCCGCGTCCTCCCTTCAGAAGAATCACTTCCTGCCCGTCTTCGGTGATGTCGCACACGTACTCTCCCGTTTCGGCGTTATAAGCCACGGTACCACACGGCACGTCAATAATCCGGTCGCCGCCGTCTTTTCCGAAACTTTTGTTCTTCGAGCCGTTCCCTCCGTGTTCGGCAAACACGTGACGCTCGTACTTTAAATGCAAAAGCGTCCAATAGTTGCGGTTTCCCCGCAATATGACATGGCCTCCTCTACCGCCATCGCCGCCATCGGGTCCGCCATTCGGCATATATTTTTCACGGCGCAAATGCACCGAGCCTCGCCCACCCTTACCAGAGCGGCAATAGATCTTCACATAGTCTACAAAATTGGATTCAGCCATACTTCGTGTCAGTTTGCGGTTCAAACAACATAGGCGCAGGAATGTCAGGCCAACCCCGCATCCATGCGCCTATATCAAATTTATTTCTTTAAAGTTTGTCTACAGCGTTGCAGATATCGGCAAAAATGCCTTCCATTGTCCCCAATCCGTTGATGTGGCAATATTTTCCATCGTTCTTGTACCAGTCAATCAGCGGAGCCGTCTGCGAGTGATATACTACCAAACGCTTCTTGATGGTTTCTTCGTTGTCATCGGCGCGTCCTGATTCCTGTCCACGCTTAATCAGACGAGTCATCAATTCATCTTCCGGAACTTCCAGATCAAGCATGACTGAAACTTCCTGACCGCGTTCCTTCAACATCACTTTCAAGGCTTCGGCCTGAGCGATGGTACGTGGGAATCCATCGAAGATAACGCCTTTGCTATCTTTGAAGCTATCGAATACACTTGCCAGAATGTCAATCATCAGCGCATCGGGAATCAGCTGACCATTGTCAATGTATCCCTTAGCAGTTTTACCCAGTTCGGTACCGTTCTTTATTTCGGCACGCAACACGTCACCGGTGGAGATATGGTTCAATCCGTATTTCTCCACGATACGAGCGCTCTGAGTTCCCTTTCCCGAACCCGGAGCCCCGAAAATTACAATATTCAACATAATCTTTTTACTTATTTATTTAATAAAACCAATAAACTATCCCACTGGACTATTCTACAACCGTATAGATATCGCGGTAATTGCGGCCATATCCGTCATAATCCAATCCGTATCCCACAATGAAATCGTTGGGAATACTCATCGCTACATAATCGATTTTCAAATCGACCTGCAGTTTGTCTGGCTTCAGCAACAAGGTGGCGATACGGATATCCTTCGGATTCTGAGCACGCAAGGTCTCAACCAGATGCTTCATAGTAAATCCTGTATCTACAATATCTTCCACAATCACAACAGTTCGTCCTTCGATGCTACCGCCCAGACCTATAAGTTCCTTGACACTTCCTGTAGAAGAAGTTCCCGCATATGACGCCAGTTTCACGAACGATATCTCGGACGGTATATTCACGCGTTTCATCAAATCGGAAGCAAACATAAAAGATCCGTTCAAGACGCTGAGAAAAAGAGGGTCTTCATCGGCCAAATCTCCATTGATTTCTTCGGCCACTCGAGACACTTCCTTCAATATCTGTTCCTCCGTTATAAAAGTCTTAAACTGTTTGTCTTTTATCCGAATAGTACTCATATTTCATTTAAGTTTATAAAATTGGGACAAAAATACAAATTATCCACCAAACTTCTATACTTTTTTCGTACTTTTACCGACAAATAGCTATTACTGAGAATTATGATAAAAATACTAAGTTGCGCCCAGCAAAAGGAGGCGGACGCATACACGATAGCCAATGAGGAAATCTCGTCGGTAGACCTGATGGAAAAAGCGGCGTCAATGATTGCTCAAGAAATATGCGGACGATGGGATCAGTCTAACCCAATCATAGTATTCGCCGGAGCCGGTAACAACGGCGGCGATGCTATAGCCGTAACCAGACTGCTTTATCAGCAGAACTATCATACAGAACTTTATTTATTCAACGTTACAGGAAACCTTTCGGCCGAATGTCTGACAAATATACAACGCCTACAAGAAATAGATTTCCCCGATTCGTGCTTCCATGAAATCGGGAAGGGACAGGTAAAACTTCCCAAGTTGTCAGAACACGATGTGGTTGTAGACGGGCTGTTCGGCTCCGGTCTGCATGATCCACTCAGCGGAGGTTTCGCTTCGGTAGTAAACTACATAAACGCTTCGCCTTGCACCGTGGTATCCATCGATTTACCATCGGGACTCATGGGTGAAGACAATTCGAAGAACCTGCGAAAAAACATCATACGGGCCGATTTGACGCTTTGCATCCATCAGCCCAAACTGTCGTTTTTCTTCCCCGAGAACGAGGACATCGTAGGGGAATGGAAAGTGTTGGATATCGGCATCAGCAAAGAATTTACCGAACAGGCCGAAACGCCTTATGCCGTAATCGAAGCTGAAGACGTAAAGGCGATGCTCAAGAAGCGAAGCAAGTTTGCCCACAAAGGAAACTTCGGACACGGACTGCTGATTGCAGGTTCCTACGGAATGGCCGGAGCTTCTATCTTAGCAGCCAAGGCTTGCCTGAAATCAGGTGCAGGACTGCTCACCATACACGCCCCCATCTGTAACCATCAAACCTTACAGACGACCGTACCCGAGGCCATCGTTCACGATGACACTTCGGAGCGTTATTTTTCAACGTTAGCAGACCTTGACGACTATCAGGCCTTGGCTATCGGCCCCGGGTTGGGACAAGAAGAAGAATCGGCGCTGGCCACTATTGATCAGTTGGCCGACTGCTACATTCCTGCCGTTTTGGACGCCGATGCCTTAAACATCCTAAGCAGAAACCCTAGCTCACTGAGCAAGATTCCGCAAGGCAGCATTCTCACTCCCCACATCGGCGAACTGGAACGCCTCATCGGGAAATGCAGTAACCAGTTTGAACGGCTTACGAAAGCCAAGGAGATGGCTTGCGAACTGCAATGTCACATCGTACTGAAAGGCGCATACACAACTGTCATCACGCCGGAAGGAAACTTCTACATCAACCCCACAGGCAATCCTGGTATGGCCACTGCCGGAAGCGGTGACGTACTGACAGGTATCATCCTTTCACTACTAACACAGGGATACACCGCAAGCGAAGCAAGCCGTTTGGGGGTATATGTACACGGCCTTGCCGGAGACATCGCAGCCCAACGTCAGGGAGAGATAAGCATGACCGCAACAGACATCATTGACGCCTTACCCGAAGCGTGGAAAACAATATCAAAAACGAACTAACCCAACAAAGAGAAAATGACAAACAAAGCACTTTTCACATTCGCTCTGGCAGGTGTATTCCTGCCAGTGGCGGCTCAAGACATAACACAATACAATCCGGGAGCAGATGAGGGTATCGTTTATTTCCTTCCGAAAACGGCTTTGGAAGTAAACATTATAGCAACAAACGTATCGTACCAACCAGGCGAGTTCTGCCAATATGCTAACCGATACCTACGCCTTAACAACGTTAGTTCTACTCCCGAAACGCACTGGGAACTGAAGCAGATAGACGTGCGCTCCATTGGGGTGGCCGACTCGACCAAGGCTTATATCGTCAAGCTGAAGGATAAGAGCCAACTGTCGAACATTGAGCTGACAGACGATGGGGTAATAAAAGCCATCAACACGACCAGCGCACAGACCAACCAAACAAAGCAGACCTATCAGTTAGAAAAAGACGCCCCGGCAGAAAACGCACGGCAATACATGACCGAGGAAATCCTGATGGCTGGCTCTACCGCCAAGATGGCCGAACTCACGGCCAAGGAGATTTACAATATACGTGAAAGCAAGAACCAAATTCTGAGGGGACAGGCTGATGAAATGCCTAAAGACGGAGCTTCGCTGAAGTTAGTCATCGAGAATCTGGACAAGCAGGAAAAAGCCATGACTCAGATGTTCTCTGGAACTACAACAAAGGAAGACAAACTTTTCACGGTACGCATCATTCCACAAGGTACGATGAAAGACCAGGTAGCCATACGTTTCTCAAATCTGCTTGGCATCGTATCGTCAAGCGACCTTTCAGGTGAGCCGGTTTACATCACACTTGCCAACACGTCATCGCTCACCCAACCCGTAGACGACGGGAAGAAAAAGAAGAAACTGGAAGGTGCCATCTACAACATCCCCGGAAAGGGAAAGGTAACCGTCAGCTTCAAGGGAAAGAACCTCTACGAAGGAGAAATACCCGTTACCCAGTTTGGGTACACCGAAGTACTGACTTCCGAACTTTTCAACAAGAAGTTGAACACACGCGTCACCTTCAATCCCGAAACGGGAGGCATCCTGAAAATAGACAAAGACTAACGGATTTTTTCGCCTGTTGACATTGTGAGAAAAACGGTAACAGGCATTCAAAATCCGATAACACAAAATAAAAATGTGATAACACAGATTTAAAATTCGTGTTATCACATTTTTTATTCCCTAACAGGAAATCAAGCAAACCTGACGGCACTGCTGTTATTTCTGTATATTGGCATCTTCCAGCCCGTAGCCTTTCTTCTTGTTTTCCACCTTCAGCATCACGGCGAACAACAGGGCAGCTACACCAAATCCTACGAAGATGCACATCGGAAGCGTGTAATCGTATGTTTGCATACCATTAACGACTTCACCCTTGCAATACTTGTCAAGCACATATCCTATCAAGGCAGGCACTCCCATCAAACCCCAATTCTGAACCCAGAAGATTAAAGCGTAAGCCGTTCCCAACTGCTTCTCTGGAATAATCTTAGGAACTGAAGGCCACATGGCCGAAGGAACCAACGAAAAGCCAATACCCAATACTATCATGATAATAGTAGCGAACCACCACACGTTCAGGATAGGTAAAGCGAACATTGTATGAACGAAAATAAGCAGTACAGAACCGATAATCATCAGTGTAGCGCCTTTACCGATACGGTCGTACACGTTACCAAAGAACGGGGTCAGGAACAATGTTCCCAGCGGCAACAGACTCGGAATCAATCCGGCCAATTCGGTGTCTACATTATACTTCTGAACCATCAGGTCGGTAGCATATTTCAAGAACGGGAACACGGCCGAGTAAAACAATACGCAAAGCAAGGCAATCAGCCAAAAGCCCTTGTTGGTCATAATCAACCAAATATCTTTTATACGGAAAGGTTCTTCTGCATCTGCGCCCTCTTCTTCGTTCGAAGCATCCAGCTTTCGGTCGTAGAACGTATAGATAAAGAACGCTACCAAACCGATGCACAACATAATGAGACACATCAGCAACGGAGCCGATATACTGGGATGAAATACTCCATCGGCATCGGTTACTCCGAAGAAGTTAGACAAAGGCACTGTTACAGCCAACGCAATCATGGTACCCAAGCGAGCGGTAGCCATTTCCATACCCATGGCCAATGCCATTTCCTTACCCTTGAACCACTTCACGATAATCTTCGATACGGTGATGCCCGCTATTTCTACACCAACTCCGAAGATGGCATAGCCAAGCGACGCCAAAGCTACTTGCATTTTCATACCAAACAACATGCCATCCCCCCAACCGGTTGTAGAAATGGCGTAATACTTCAGTCCACATCCCAAGACCATCAGGATGCAAGCCCCCATACCGGTAAAGCGGACCCCCATCTTATCAAGGATAATTCCGCCGATAATCAGCATAAACGCAAAAACGTTGAACCAACCGTATGCACTGGTAAATATACCGTAGTCCATACTGTTCCACATCAGCTCCTTCTCAAGCATCGGCTTCAGTGGCGACATGACGTCGGTCAGAATATAGCCGCACAGCATGGTAAAGGCCACCAATACCAAAACACTCCAACGAAGCACCTTCGAATCGTTCAGCTTCTTTTGAATCTGTTCTTTCATTATATTTATAGTTTGTTATTAATAAAAATTCTTTTCGGGATGCAAATATACATTTTTTTAGGCATAGAAGTTGTTTTACCTCAAAAAGATATATATTTGCAACGGACATGGAAGTGTTTACTTGCAAATAGATATTTAAAGTCTCTTTATGCGAACATAAAACTTTAACATTATACAATTATGAACAGAACTAAAACTTTATTGGTTTGCGCCATGCTTTCAGGAAGCATGTTGTTTTCTTCCTGCATTGGCTCTTTCGGTCTGTGGAACGGACTGAAGTCTTGGAATGAAAACATCGGGAACAAGTTTGTCAACGAAATCGTATTCTTGGCATTCAATATTATCCCGGTATACGGTGTGGCTTATTTCGCTGACATCATCGTATTGAACAGTATCGAATTCTGGTCGGGTTCTAACCCTGTGGCTGCCATCGGAACTGAAAAGACCGTAAAGGGCGAAAACGGAGAATACTTGGTTCGTACGAACGAAGACGGCTACACCATCACGAAGAAGGGCGAAGAAAACAAGCCTCTGAACTTGGTGTACAACAAAGAAAAACGCACTTGGAATGCAGTGACTGACGGACAGTCTTTCGAACTCGTTGTCATGAACGAAGACGGTACGGTAAGCTACAAGCAGGCCGACGGCACATACAAGACCGTTTCTCAAGACATGATGAAAGACCTCTTTAAGAAGGCATCCTAAACGGTTAACAAAAAAAGACAAAGGCTTCAACCGGCTTTACGCGCTTCGACCAAAGCGCAAGGGAAAAGGCGGATGAAGCCTTTGTTGTATATAGGCCACAGACTCAGATTTATTGCCACAACAATCTATTTCAGCCGTAAGAAGTCATAAAAATTATATCGAAACAGTTGCAAAACGAAAAGTTTACGTATATTTGCTTACAAAATGACAAAATAAAGTTTCTTGCTTATTTATGGAAAAGATAGACAACCTAGACAAACAGATTTTGGGCATCATTTCCCAAAATGCACGTATACCGTTTAAAGATGTAGCCGCAGAATGCGGCGTTTCACGCGCTGCCATCCATCAGCGTGTACAACGCCTCATCGATTTGGGCGTTATCGTCGGATCGGGATACCACGTTAACCCGAAGAGCTTGGGTTACAACACTTGTACCTATGTAGGAATCAAGTTGGAAAAAGGCTCCATGTACAAAAGCGTGGTAGCCGAGTTGGAAAAGATTCCCGAAATCGTGGAATGCCATTTCACGACTGGTCCTTACACCATGCTCACCAAACTGTATTCTACCGACAACGAACACTTGATGGAACTGCTTAACTCCAAAATTCAGGAGATTCCGGGAGTGAGTGCGACTGAGACACTCATTTCGTTGGATCAAAGCATCAAGAAAGAAATACCTATCCATAAAGAATCCCTGTAATGGAGTGGCTCAACACGTACCACATCGACGGAATAATTATAGGCATAGGCACGTTTCTTATCATTGGCATGTTTCACCCCATCACCATAAAGTGTGAATATTATTGGGGTACGCGTTGCTGGTGGTTCTTCTTATTCTTGGGAATACTTGGCATTACGGGTTCCTTACTGACGGAGAACATCTTATTTTCTTCCCTTTTGGGAGTATTCTCTTTCTCCTCATTCTGGACCATCAAGGAGATATTCGATCAGCGGAAGCGCGTACAAAAAGGCTGGTTCCCGATGAATCCGAAACGGAAGCACGAGTACGAACAATGACACAAACTGAGCCGTCCGATACGGAGCTTGCACCAAGCAGGCATCCGTATCGGACGGATTTTTTTATACTATTCTTGACTGGCGGCCAGACAGGCCAACGCCAAGCTATAAAACTTGGAGTTCCCCGAATCGGCTCGAGAAGGAACTATCACTGGAGCGACCGTACCGGTAAGCATTCCGGCCATGTTGGCATCGCCAAACAGAGACAGCGTTTTGTAAAACGTGTTCCCGGCCTCGATATTCGGGAATATCATCAAATCGGCATTTCCTACCACAGGCGAGCTGAGCCCCTTTATCTCTCCGCTATGCGCATCGCAAGCAGTCTTGGCATCCATCGGGCCGTCTACGAACACTTCGCCAAACATTCCTTTTGCCGCGTCTTCTTTCAGCTGTACATAGTCCAATGTATGCGGGAACTTGGCGTTCACCTTTTCGGAACAATGCACCAGCGCCACACGGGGTTGGTCGTTTCCCAGCTTCCTACACAAGGCCACATCCTGCGATATCATCGCCCGGAAGTGTTCGATGGTAGGACGGGGAATCACGGCGGCATCGGAAAAGAGCAGCAGTTTATGATACAGCGGAACCTGCGCTACCGCCACGTGACTCAAGATGCCGCCACGGGGCAGAAGACCGTTCTCCTTATCCAACACGGCATGGAGCAAATTGTCGGTATTGATTAATCCCTTCATCAGCACTTCCGCCTCGCCGGTGCGCACCAGTTGTACCGCCAGACGAGCGGCATCATCGGGCGTAGAAGCCTCGTAGACCTTTACAAAATCGGGGGAAGCCGCGCAGATACGCCGCGAAATGTCTATATGCGCCGCATCGGAAACAAGAAGATATTCGGCAATCTCTTCACGGAGACTGCGCAGGATAACGTATTCTGTATGGGGGTCGTTGGGACAAACTACTGCTATCTTACGGCGAATGCCTCTCGCCCGCAGTTTTTCAACCAACTGTGAAAGGGTTTCAATCTGTTTCATGCCATTAGATTTATTTCCCAAAGTTGGAAAATAAATCTGAAATAATACATACATTTGTTCCACTTCTATGAAATTTAACTTATGAAAACGCTTCAATCTTTTGATATCAACGCGGCGTACGAACAGCTGCACAGCAGCTTCACAATCCGCAAAGAGGCTCCCGTAATCGGCATTACGGGAAATTACAGTGACGGGCAGGAGGCTCTCGCTCCCGGTTATTACACTTCGGTTCTGAAAGCGGGAGGCATCCCGATGATTATCCCGCCGTTTGACAACGACGGTATGCTTTCTGACTTGCTCGACCACATAGACGGACTGATATTCAGCGGCGGTGGAGACATCAATCCGCTTTATTTGAATGAAGAACCCATCAAGGAACTGCATAGCGTCAACCCACAGCGCGATAAGCAGGAATTGCTTTTGGCACGGCTGGCGGCAAATCGGCAAATCCCTACGCTGGGCATCTGCCGAGGCATACAGGTGATGAACGCGGCTCTAGGAGGCTCGCTCTATCAGGACATTTACGCGCAAACTAACGCCACACCTATCAAACACAGTCAGGACTTGGCGCGCGAACACGCTTCGCACCGGGTCTCTTTAGCCCCCGGAAGCTTGCTACACAAAATATTCGGAAGCGAAACGATATTCGTCAACTCGTTTCACCATCAGGCGGTAAAAGAACCCGCTCCCGGATTCCGGGTTTCGGCACAATCGCCCGACGGAATTGTAGAAGCCATCGAGAGCACCGAGTACAAGTCGATAATAGGTGTGCAGTGGCATCCCGAATGCTTCATCATGAACGGCGACGAATACATGATGCCGCTTTTCAACTGGCTGACGGCAGAGGCCGCATCTTTTAAGGCCGCCAAAAGGCTGCACGAAAAAACATTGGTACTGGATACGCACTGCGACACGCCCATGTTCTTCGAACAAGGCATCAACTTCGCAAGCCGCGACCCGAAGATTAAGGTAGACCTGCACAAGATGACCGAAGGACGACAGGACGCCGTCATCATGGTGGCTTATCTGGAGCAAAAAGAGCGTACCAACGAAGCCCTGTTGGCCGCTACGGCAAAGGCCGACCGCATACTGAACGAAATAGAGCAGATGGTAGCGGCCAACTGCACCGCCGTTGACATAGCCTACACGCCAGCCGACTTATACCGCCTGAAAGGGCAGGGCAAAAAGGCCATTATGCTGGGCATAGAAAACGGATACGCCGTGGGAAAAGACCTCAGTAACGTGGAGCGCTTCCGGAAAAGAGGCGTGGTTTACATGACCCTTTGTCACAACGGCAACAACGACGTCTGCGGGTCGGCACGATATAACGACGAACAACTAGGCGTAAGCCCATTCGGCGCACAGGTTATCCAGGAGATGAACCGAGTGGGCATGATGGTTGACCTCTCGCATGCGGGCGAACGCAGTTTCTACGATACACTCGACATCAGCCGTCTGCCCGTGGTTTGCTCGCACTCTTCCAGCAAATCCCTGTGCGACCACCCAAGAAATCTGACAGACGACCAGCTGAAAGCCATCGCCCGCAAGGGAGGCGTGGTACAAGTATGCCTCTACAGCAGTTTCCTCCGCAAGGATGCTCCGGCATCTATCTGCGATGCCATCGAACACCTACACCACATGGTCAACATAATGGGTATAGAACATGTAGGCATCGGCACGGACTTTGACGGCGACGGCGGAATCATCGGCTGCAACGACTCCTCAGAACTTATCAACCTGACCCGACGATTCTTGCTGGAACGGTATAGCGAAGACGACATCCGGCTTATTTGGGGCGGCAACTTCCTCCGCGTTATGGAAGAAGTACAAACACATCCTTACAACCCGAGAAAGCACCCTTTCGAACGCCTTCTCAAGGGTGTGTAGAGCCGTTTTCGAGGGGCTAAAAATCTCTCGCCGGAGAAAAAAAATCTCTCGAGACG
>CAVBJM010000025.1:0-3823 GCA_963595925.1 bacterium | reverse complement strand
GATTTTTCACCCCTCTTAGCCCCTCAAAAAACAGGATTCCGAAAATAAAATTTGCCTTTCCTTCGGAAAAAAGTCAGACCGGTGCGTTTTATTTAATAAAAGCTTTTATGCGCTATCCGAGCACCGTCATATACGCATTCTTTCTGGCTGCGTTTTTCGCCGCTTGCGGAAGCTACAAGATAGAATCGGAAGACGACCCTTCCAACACGCCGACAGACAATACCGAAAGCGAATACTCGCTCTCACTACAAATACAAAGCACAGACAACGCCCGGATAAACTATCCGCTCTCCATCTTTGTGTTCGATGCGGAAAACGAATGCGTGCATACCGAAAGCCTCTCGAAGAACACCACCGAGTGCCTCATGCGGTTGGGAAAAGGCAAATACACCCTCATCGCCTTCTCGGGACTGGAAGGCAACTCGCTGAACCGCCCCTTGCAGTTCACTCCCACGAGCTACCTCTCTTTTGCCGACTCGCTCTACACCTCCACCCCACTGCAAAACGGAAAGGCCAGCGTCTACCTGAACCAAAACACAACGGCCGTTCTGACGCTCTCTTACCTGGTGTCGGCCGTACAGTTCTCGTTTAGCGGAATTCCCTCCACCGCCAAATCCGTGGAAGCCAAGATATCGCCCGTAAGCTCGGCGCTGACATTCGAGGGCGACTACCGAAACGACCAGCGCGAAACCACTATCGCTTGCCGCAAAAACGGAACGCTCTGGAGCAGTCCCGAAGTTTATATCCTACCCTGTGTCGGCTCTCAAACGCGCCTTACCGTACAGGTTAGCTTACCCGAAAGAAACGAAGCCTATGGTTATACGTATCCCGATGCCCTGAAGGCCGGATTCCCATATCGCTTTACGGGCACTTATGCCGGCGACATCGCCTTGGGCGGAACCTTCCAAAGCCAAGGATGGCAACAGACCACTGAAGTGGAATTCAGCTTCGACCAAACCGGTAGCGACCAAACGGACAAGGACACAGACCCGCCCACTCCCGATGACAAAGACGCCAGCACCGTCACCGTATCTGAGCTGCCAGCCGAGGGTGACCTTTGGAAAGAATGTTTCGTGTGCCAAGTGAAGGAAACGACCTCCCCGTCGGCTTGCGAAGCCGTGGTTATCGCCAATGACTATATGCTGCTACCGGGAAGCGAACTTCAGGCGTACCTGAACGATTTTCAGTTCAACGGACTTTCCAGTTGGCGGTGTCTGACTACCGAAGAAGCCACATACTTTCGGAACAAATACTACGGCACATCGGCCATCTCTAGGCTAAACCAGTTTCTTCTGGCAAACGATGTTTCACCTTTCAAGTACGACGACGGCGACCGCTACTTCTGCAACGAAGGTGCTTCCTCGTTTAGTTTCGTCACACAGACCATCATAAAAATCGGAGCTAAGAAATCTTATTACATTCGGCCCGCCAAAACAATAAAATTCACTACCCGGTAACGACAAGCCGGATGCCACCTTACGAAACACTTGCGAACGGATATTGTCAACTCTTTTCTGAAAGTTACTTCCAATATCGCATATTTTTAAGAAAAACCGGCTATTTTTCAAAAAAAATGACCGGGGGGGGGGAATTTTTTAAGTATTTTACCATTGTCCTCCCGTTGATTTTCATATATTTGCCACACGTTAGTTCACGCAGTGATGCGAGAGCACGTAAACATGTAAGTTTATTAGTTTAGTTTCCTTACATGGCAATGCCGCTTATGCAGCATTAAAAAATATCTCTATCAGAAGAAGGGCCGCTTTCCTTGCGTGGATAGCGGCCTTTTTTACTTTCGGATTTATACGCTTCTATATCAGGTTTTGTTTTTTCAGTTCCTCGGCTACCAACTCCATCTCGGCATACCAGTCTTCGCCGAACTTACGGATTAAAGGTTCTTTTAGGAAGCGGTATACGGGCACGTCGTTCTTCCGTCCGAGCAGCACCGCAGCCTTACACACATCCCACCGGTGATAATTCAAAGCCTTGTACGGTCCGTAGTTCCCCACCCGAATGGGATACAAGTGACACGACACTGGTTTGTAGAAACTGCACTTGCCATTCCGGTACGCTTGCTCAATGGCGCAAAAACATCCGCCCTTCTCATCGTAGCACGTAAAGACACAGTCCTTTCCGTTCACGATAGAAGTCACCAAGTCACCGTCCTGATCGGTGTACACCACTCCTTGTTTTTCAATAACCTTACGGGCATCTTCCGAAAGACTATCCCATACGATGGGCAAAACTTCCTCCAAACGCTCCACTTCTTCCAGCTCTACAGGAGCACCCGCATCGCCTTCTATGCAACACTCGCCCTTACAGGCATTCAGGTCACATAGGAACTTCTCGCGGAAAATGTCCAAGCTGATTATAACATCGTCTATCTGTACCATAACATTCCATAAAAGAGGCACGAAGATACAAAGCCTGTGGCCATGCACTCCGTGCCTCTATGGTTTATAACTTATTCCGGCTTGAAACCGAAACGCTGTTAGTCTTTAATCAAATCGCGGCCAGTCATGTCAGACGGCTGAGCCATTCCCAAAATATGCAGAATAGAAGGAGCGACATCGGCCAACACGCCGTTTTCAACTGTCGCAGCCTTGTTTTCCGTTACGTAAACAAAAGGTACGGGGTTCAGCGAGTGAGCCGTGTTAGGTGTACCGTCGGCGTTCAGAGCGTGGTCGGCATTTCCATGGTCAGCGATGATGATTACTTCATATCCGTTAGCCTTTGCTGCTTCCACTGTATCCTTTACGCAGTTATCGATGGCAACTACAGCCTTTTCGATGGCTTCGTAGATACCGGTGTGTCCCACCATATCGCCGTTGGCATAATTCACAACGATAAAATCGTACTTCTGAGTTCCGATAGCCGCAACCAATTTGTCTTTTACTTCGTATGCGCTCATTTCGGGCTTCAGGTCGTAAGTAGCAACCTTCGGACTCGGAACCAAGATACGGTCTTCACCTTCGTAAGGAGTTTCGCGTCCGCCATTGAAGAAGAATGTTACGTGAGCGTACTTTTCTGTCTCAGCAATGTGCAACTGCGCCTTACCGTTGTTCGAAAGATATTCGCCCAATGTATTCGAAACGTTCTCTTTCGGGAAGATAATGTGTACCCCCGTAAAGGAAGCGTCGTACGGAGTCATGCAATAATACTGCAAGCCCGGAATCGTTTTCATGCCTTCTTCCGGCATATCCTGTTGGGTCAAAACAGTCGTAAGTTCCTTTGCACGGTCGTTGCGGTAATTGAAGAAGATTACTACATCGCCTTCCTTTATGGTTCCGTCTACGCTGGCGTTAACGATAGGCTTAACAAATTCGTCGGTTACGTCTTCGTTATACGATTCCTGCATAGCCTGTACCATATCTGTAGCCTTCTTTCCTACGCCGTTTACCAACAAGTCGTAGGCTTCTTTTACACGATTCCAACGTTTGTCGCGGTCCATTGCATAAAAACGTCCGATAATAGAAGCAATCACTCCGGCGCTCTGTGCGCAGTGTGCGGTAAGCTGCTCTATAAATCCCTTACCGCTTTTCGGATCGGTATCGCGGCCATCCATAAAACAGTGGATGTATGTAGAGTTATCCAGGCCGTATTCCTTGGCAATATCGCACAACTTAAACAGATGATCCAACGAAGAGTGAACACCACCCGTTGAAGTCAGTCCCATAAAGTGTATACCTTTTCCGTTCTCCTTCGCATATGAAAAAGCAGAAACTATTTCCTTATTGTTCAGAATGCTCCCATCGGCACAAGCGCGATTAATCTTCACCAAGTCTTGGTACACGATACGTCCGGCACCGATGTTGAGGTGTCC
>CAVBJM010000024.1:0-38767 GCA_963595925.1 bacterium | reverse complement strand
ACAGATACTGTGTAGATTGCAGCCGAATCCGCGGCGAGGGAAAATAAATCTCTCGGGACGAATTGAAAACCTCTCGCCGGAGAATAAAAATCAGCGGCGAGAGATTTCGATGGGGGAATACGCGCTACTTCTGCTCTTCCAGCAGACAGGGACGCACGGTTTCGGTTACGCCCCCTTTCACCTCGGTTGTGAGGGTGATGGGCTTGGGGTCGGAGGCGTGTTGGGCTATCATCACCCGGTAGCTGCCAGCTTCTACCTGCCACCTGCTGTTCGCTTCGCAGAACGAGGCCAACTGGCTGTAGGGGATGTCGACGCTGACTGTTTCCGCCTCGCCGGGGTTGAGGCTGCGGGTCTTGGCGAAGCCTTTCAGTTCGCGTTCGGGCTTGTCCATGTCTTTTCCGGGAGCGGACACGTACACCTGAACCACTTCTTTTCCCGCTGTGCGGCCGGTGTTCTTTACCGTTACCTTTACGGTGAGGTTGCCACGGTCGTCGGCCGTCACCTCCGGATGTTCGTACTTAAACGAGGTGTAGCTCAGTCCGAACCCGAACGGATAGCTTACGGGTACCTGACGCGTCTGATAATAGCGGTATCCTACGTAGATGCCGTCGCTGTACGCAGTGGTGTCGAAGTTGGGCACGGAGTCGTGCCGCGTGTCGGCGGTCTGCATCGTCATGCTGGAGGTAATCAGCTCGTTGCTGATGCTGTCGGGGTAGGGGAAGTACGCTTTCGACGGTACGTCGTTGTAGCTTACCGGCCAGGTCATGGGCAGTCGGCCCGACGGCGATTCCTTGCCCGTGAGCACATCGGTTACGGAGTTTCCGCCCTCCTGACCGGGTAGCCAAGCCACGAGGATGGCGTCGGCCTTGTCGGCCCAACTCTTTGTCTCTATCACGCCGCACACGTTCAGAACCACTACCACCTTCTTTCCGGCACGGTGAAAGGCGCGGCTCACCTTGTCCAGCAGCTCCTGCTCGGCGGCGGAGAGGTTGAAGTCGTCGGTTACTTTTCGGTCGGCAAACTCTCCCGATGTTTTCCCGATGGTTATCAGAGCCAGGTCGTTGGCCTTTACGGCTTGTGCCAGCGCTTGTTCGTCCAGGGGCATTTCGGGTATCAGGGGTTTGGGCAGCAGCGCGGCCAGCGGTCCTGTAGGCACGGGCAGCAGCGCTTTTTGTTGGGGGATGTATTGCTCGTAGAGCGTACGGATGTTGGAGTCTACGGCGAATCCCGCGTCGGCCAGTCCTTCGGTCAGGCTGACCACGTAGGCGTGGTTCACGTTGCCCGAACCTGAACCACCGGCTATGAAGTCGTAGGCCGAGCGTCCGAACAGCGCCACGTTTTTCACCTTGGCGCGCAGCGGCAAGGTCTGTTTGTCGTTCTTCAGCAGCACCATGCCCTCGAGCGCCGCTTGACGGGCTACCGAGGCGTGCGCCTGCAGGTCGGGGTTGTTGTCGGGCTGATAGCCGTTGAACCGCGGTGTCTTCACGATGTACTCCAGCACGTGCTTCACGTTTCGGTCTATCAGTTCGAGCGACAGGTGTCCGTTGAGTACGGCCTTACGGATAGCCTCGCGCTGCGAGAGCTTGCCCGGCATGAGCAAATCGTTTCCGGCCTGCATCTGCGCCACGGCGTCGTCTCCGCCGTGCCAGTCGCTCATCACCATGCCGTCGAATCCCCATTCCCGGCGCAGGATTTCGGTCAGCAGGTCGCAGCGTTCGCTGCTCATCGTACCGTTAATCTTGTTGTACGAGCTCATGACCGTCCAGGGGTGAGCCTCTTTCACCGCTATCTCGAAGGGCTTGAGGTAAATCTCCCTGAACGTGCGCGGAGTACCTATTACGTTGTTTGCCGAGCGGTTTGTTTCCTGATTGTTTAGCGCCAGGTGTTTCAGCGATGTCCCCACCCCGTTGCTCTGCACGCCGCGAATCATGGCGGCGCATATCTTGCCCGACAGGAGCGGGTCTTCGGAGTAGTATTCGTAATTGCGTCCGTTCAGCGGATTGCGCTGGATGTTGGTCGACGGAGCCAGCAGCGCGTCTACGCCGTAATGCTTCACCTCGTCGCCGATGGCGGAGCCTATCGCTGTCATCAGCTCGGCGTTCCACGATGCGCCCATCAGCGTAGAAACGGGGAAGTGCGTGCAGTAAAACGTTCGGTCTGTACCTTCGCGGGTAGGGTCGATGCGCAAGCCAGCCGCGCCGTCGGCCAGCACCGTCGACGGGATGCCCAGGCGAGGAATGTCGTTCAGCTGACCGGCCGCTCCCGGCACCCGTTCGGACGAATTGCCGATGGTTACTTTCGCGTCGGTCTGCTTGTTTCCGTCCGACCCGATGAGCAAATCGAGTTTCTCGTCTAAAGTCATGGCCGCAATCACGCGGTCGATGGAGTCTATTCCCAGTTGCGGCGTCTGCGCCAGTCCTCCTACGGCACTCAGCGACAGCCATACCGAAACGGCTGTAGTTTTTCTATTCATATGCGAGAGTTTTTAGGGTTTTTCACACGGACAAAGTTACCGAGAAAAGCAGAATAGCTCATCACAGATTACACGTTCTATAGCCTTATTTAACGATGTATAGTATTTTTCGCCCCCCCCACAGCGAAAAAAGCGGCGAAACGCTTTGGCGGATGAGAAGAAAACCATATCTTGTGCCCGACAATCAATGAATAACACGCTACAATGAAAAACCGAAGGTGGATTGTTCCACCTAAATTATTAATCTAAAACACAGTATTATGTTAAGCAATTTCAGAATGGGAGGGGGTATGTTCCTGCTTACTCTCGCGCTGGGCGGCGGAACGGCTTTGGCCGACACGTCAGCCACCAGTAACAGCGTAACAGCAATACAGCAGGCAGGCAAATGTACGGGTATTGTAAAAGACACGAAAGGAGAACCGCTGGTAGGCGTTTCGGTGGTAGTGACAGGAACTACCCGGGGAAGTATCACCGACCTGGACGGACGTTTCCATTTAGACGGCGTCAAGAAAGGACAGAAGTTATCCGTTTCGTTTATCGGTTACCAAACTCAAGAGGTGGTATGGAACGGACAGCCTCTGAACATTCAGCTTAAAGACGATGACCAAACCTTAGACGAGGTAGTGGTAGTAGGTTTCGGTACGCAGAAGAAAGAGAACCTGACCGGTTCCGTGGCTCAGGTAAAGATGAGCGAGGTGCTGGGCGACCGTCCCGTGACGAGCGCGGCCGCGGCTCTGCAAGGCGCCATGCCGGGACTTACCATCGGCGGCGGTACCGGACCGGGTACTACCAAGAGCTTCAACATCCGCGGTACATTGTCTATCAACGGTGGTTCACCTTTGGTACTTATTGATAACGTAGAGGGCGACATCAGCTTGCTGAACCCCGACGACATCGAGAGCGTATCGGTGCTGAAAGACGCGGCTTCATCGGCCATCTACGGCGCGCGCGCTGCCGGCGGCGTAATCTTGGTTACTACAAAACGCCCCAAAGACCAGTCGAAAATAAACCTTAACTATAACTTCAACGTGGGTTGGGAACGCTCGCTCAACGTACTGGAACAGTCCAGCCTGACCGAGTACCTCGACGCTTATATCGAAGCCGGATACACCAACTCTTACTGGGCGGGAAACGGCGACGTGAGCAAGTGGCGCGAATACTTGCAGCAGTACAAGCAGAACCCATCGTCGCTGAACACCGTGGGCGACGGCATCTACAAGGACGAGGACGGACGCGTGTACTGGCTCAGCGAGAAGAACATGTACAAGAACATCCTGACCACGGGTTCGCTGCAGAACCACAACCTCTCCATCTCGGGAGGAAACGACCGCATCCGCTATCGTATGTCGGCCGGACTGAGCAAAGAAAACGGACCGCTGCAGACCAACAAGGACACTTACGCCAGAAAGAACATTTCGGCGTTCGTATCGGGCGACGTAAACAAGTGGTTCACGCAGGAAGTGAGCTTGCTTTACACCGACGCCAACCGGAAGCAGCCGCAAAACGTGGGAAACATGTCGGGATTCTACACCACACGTCTCGTCAGCTACTATCCCGAGGGTAACATCCCCGGATCGATTTTGGGCATTGACGAGGATTTGCCGTCGCAGACTCCTATCAACATGCTGACCAACGCGCCGATACTGTACACCAATACGGCCGTAACCCGTGTCTCTACACGCTCTATCCTGAAACCTCTGAAGGGATGGACCATCACGGCCGAATATACGTTCGACAAGAAAGACGTCGACTCCGACTTCTATTCCGAAAGCTTCCGCTTTGCCGACGTGCAGCTGACACCCAAGTATTCGGTAGAATCGGGACAGGACTACTACCGCATGCAGGACACGCAGACACGGTATAACGCCTTCAACATCTTCTCGAACTACGAACACCGTTGGGGCGACCACCTGTTTAAGGCGATGGCCGGATTCAACCAGGAAAGCTCCAGATACAAATCGTTCTACGCGCAGGTAAAAGGCCAGACCACTCCGTCTGTTCCCTCATTCGCCGGAGGTACGGGCGAAAAGACCATCACCGACAGCTACTCCGAATACGCTATCCGAAGCGGCTTCGCCCGACTGAACTACGCGTTCAAAGACCGCTACTTGTTGGAAGTAAACGGACGTTACGACGGTTCTTCTAAATTCCCCACCAACGACCGCTTCGGGTTCTTCCCGTCGGTATCAGTAGGATGGCGTTTGGGACAGGAAAAGTTCATGAACTGGTCGCGCTCGTGGTTGGACGACATCAAGCTGCGCGCCAGCTACGGTTCTATCGGTAACCAGAACATCAACCCCTACCAGTATCTGCCTACCATGACCGTAGGTCCAAGCACCGTATGGCTGGACGGAGGCGACAAGGTGAACGTAATCTCATCGCCGGGATTGGCCAGCAGCAGCTTTACTTGGGAAACGGTAAAGACACTGAACTTCGGCGTAGACTTCACCGCCCTGCAGAACCGTCTGCAACTCACGTTCGACGTGTACAAACGACGCACTGACGGCATGTTGGCCGGAGGTATCGAAATACCGGGCGTAGTGGGCGCGTCGGCTCCCTTGCAGAACGTGGCCGACCTGACCTCGAACGGATGGGAACTGAACCTGACGTGGCGCGACCACATCGGCGACTTCCATTACAACGTAGGATTCAACATCTACGACAATAAGGCCAAGATTAAGAAGTACAACAACGAGTCGGGCCTCTTGAGCGACTACTACGTAGGACAGACCTTGGGCGAACAGTGGGGATATGTATCCGACGGCTACTACTCCATCGACGACTTTGTGCTGGAAGACGCCAAGAACGGTGTATGGACCCTGAAGGAAGGCGTAACTTCTATCCAAGGATACAACGTACAGCCGGGTGACGTGAAGTTTAAAGACCTGAACGGCGACGGCGTGATAAACAGCGGAGCCGGCACAACCGAAGACCCGGGCGACCGCAAGATTATCGGAAACACACGCGCGCGCTACCAGTTCGGCGCTAACTTGGGCGCAAGCTACAAGGGCTTCAGCCTCGACATCCGTTTGCAGGGTGTGGGCAAGCGCGACTACTGGCTCTCGGGTTCGTCTATCTTCCCGTTTGCAGGCTCAGGCTCGAGCGACGCTGTATTCCAGCCCCTCTTCTCGAACCAGACCGACTACTGGCAGGCCAAGAGCTACGACCCCGAAAGTCCTGACTACATGGTGGCCAAGAACCCCGACGCCAAACTGTTCCGCATCTACGGACAGGGCAACAACGTAGGCTCGAACACCCGCGTAAGCGACAAGTACTTGCAGAACGCGGCTTACCTGCGCATCAAGAACGTGACTTTGGGATATAACCTGCCGCAGAACTGGATAAAGAAAGTGCTCATGCAGTCGGCCCGCGTCTATGTCAGCATAGAAAACCTGGCTACCATCAGCAAGCTGCCTAAAGGCTACGACCCCGAAGGTAACACCAGCAACTCTATCGTATGGGATTATCCCTACTACCGCACCATTTCGGTAGGAGCCAACATCACATTCTAACCCTAACCTAACATCAAGAAACAATGAAGACCAAGATATTAGCAGCGGCCACGCTGGCCGCGTCGATCACGTTCACCGCGTGCAACGACAACTATCTGGAAAAGGTGCCGAAAACCGACCTCACCGAGTCTAACGCCTTTCTGGAATACAACAACTTCAAGGCATTCATGTATCCGTGCTACGAGCTGTTTACCAACACCACCATACGTACCAACTTCAGCAACTGCGTGGTACAGTCGCAGTTCTACGGCGACTACTACGGTGGCCTCGTAACCAGCCGCGACAACTCCATGAACCCCTACGCCTACCGCACCCTGACGCAGACTACCTCGGGCGGTGGATGGGACTTCTCCACCATACGGCGCATCAACATCATGCTTTCGCACGTAGACGATGGCGTGCTTAACGAAACCGAAGCCAAACACTGGCGCTCGGTAGGTTACTTCTTCAAGGCATGGTGGTACATGGAGCTGATAGACCGTTTCGGCGATGTACCCTGGATAGACACCGTGATAAACGAGGAAAGCCCCGAGACATACGGCGCGCGTACCCCGCGTAAGGAAGTGGCCGGACACATCATCTCCTGCCTGGAATACGCCATCGAAAACATCGGAACAGCTTCCGACGGCGACAATACCATCACAGCCGAAGCCGCTCAGGCTGCGCTCTCGCGCTTCCTGTTGCGCGAAGGTACTTGGGCCAAGTATCACGGACTGGACGAACCTTGGCAGGAATACTTGCAGAAGTGTCTCACCGTATCCAGCTCGCTCATGGCCAAGTATCCCACCCTCTATAACGGAACCGAAAGCTATCCCGCTGCCGGATATGGCGAAATGTGGACTACCGAAGACCTCTCGAACGTGCCGGGCGTAATCTTCTACAAGCAATACGTAGACGGTATCCTGATGAACCGAGGCAACGACTACGAACACATCGCCGCGCACTTTGAAGACGTGCCGCAGTATTCGGTAGACATGTTCCTGATGAAGAACGGATTGCCTATCGCCAACCCCAGCTCTGGCTATCAGGGCGGACGCGGCAAAGACATGTGGGATACCTTTGCCGAACGCGACCCGCGCCTCTACCAAAACATTCAGCCGCCTTACGTAGTAGTGCCCAATAGCGGTTCGGTAGATGGAGTAAACTCGTTCAAGACTTGGCGCTACGCACAGGCAGGCGACGTGGTAGAAGGACATACCGTAACGGCCGAAGAAGCGGCCAAGTATCGCACCTACATGGACTATCTGGGAGCCAATACGCAGTGCTTGCGCGGCGGAACATTCGGTGGCTCGGGTATGAAGAGAGTTCCCGGACAGAACTGGGGAGCCAGTCTTACCAAGAACAGTCCGAACCTGACCGACAACTCTACCACAGCCTACATGCGTTGCCGCACCGGCTACTACACTTGGAAGCACTACGACATGTGGGAATTCTCTACCGGAAGCAGCGCGTACTGTACTGCCGACAAGCCTATCTTCAAGATAGAAGAAGTACTGCTGAACTACGCCGAAGCCGCTTGGGAACTGGGCTCGTTTGACCAGGGCGTGGCCGACCAGACCATCAACAAGCTGCGTGACCGCTCTGGTGTGGCGCGCATGCAGGTATCGCAGATAGACGCCAATTTCGACCCGAACCGCGACAAGGGTAACGCTCCTTGGTGGACAGGCACGGGAGGCAAGTACGGCAACTATGAGGTAGACCCCGTATTGTGGGAAATACGCCGCGAACGCCAGATTGAGCTCTTCGGCGAAGGATTCGCCTTCTACGACGTGCGTCGCTGGGCCAAGGCAGCCTACTACGTAAACCGTCAGCCGTGTGGCATGTGGATTACTGCTACCGACAACCCCTACGGTACGAAGAACAGCAAGTACTCTGGCTCATTCGTAGACTACGAAACCATTCAGACCGCCGGACAGGCTACCGGTGAACAGAACGCAGCCGGTTCAGGATGGATTTACACGTATCCAAGTCCTGTAGCGCAGAGCGGCGGATGGCTGGATACCTACTACCTGATGATGGTGCCCACGAACGAAATCGTTCTTAACCCGCAGCTCACGCAGAACCCGGGCTACAACGAACTGTTCGGACTGGACAGCGCTACTTCGAAGTAATCCTCCGCGGAGAGGACGTACATATTCCAAAAAAAGGCCGGACTCGTACGAGTTCGGCCTTTTTGGCTTATCTTTGTCGGTCGTGGCATAACTTGCCAACGCTTTTACGATAACCTATTTGTTCAGAATGATGCATAACTCTTTTTCTATCTGCATGCGTGCTGGCCTCTTTGCGCTGGCGCTGTCTACGGCAGCGTTCGCTTCGTGTCATGACGATGAACAGCGTCCGCTGGCGGCTACGCCGGAACAGTTCCAACCGGGTAACGTAGTGCCCGAGGCCGTGTTGCAACGCTACGGCGCCGATGTGTTCTTTACCCTCAGCCCGATACCCGACTCTATTTTCAACTTCATGCAAGGCCGCTCGTTTAAGGCCGATTGCACCGTGCCGCGCGAGTCGCTGCGCTACATCCGCTGCCTGCATACCGACAAGTACGGGGCGGCTACGGTGGGCGAGATGGTGCTGAACGAGTCGGTGGCTCAGGAGGTGCTGAACATCTTTCGCCAACTGTACGATGCCGGCTATCCCATAGAGCGTATGCGTCTGGTAGACTACTGGGGCGCTGACGATGAGATGTCCATGCGCGACAACAATTCGTCGTCGTTTAACTTCCGTTTCATCTCCCATACGCAGACGGTATCCAAGCACGGATTGGGTTTGGCCGTCGACATCAATACCCTTTATAATCCTTACCACAAGTTTACGGCTACAGGCGAGGAGGTGATAGAACCGGCTACCGGCGCGCCGTATCTGGACCGCGACAAGACGTTCGACTACAAGATAGAGAAGGGCGACCTATGCTACCGCCTGTTCATCGCCGCCGGATTCAGTTGGGGCGGCGACTGGACCGACCGCAAGGACTACCAGCATTTCGAGAAGTAACGCCTGATTGGGGGCATGAAGAAAGCCGTATCACCATCCTCTGTGTGGAGGAGTTGTGATACGGCTTTCTTTATGAGTGTGCATCCTCGTCCGTTGGGATGGGACGAGGATGGGAGAGATTCAGCTTATTCTACTGTGCTGGGACCGTTTCCGGCTACCTTCGACCATCCCGGGTTCTGGTAAACTACCGAACCGTCCAGACTGCTGTCGGAAGAAGATTTACGGAATACGCTCTGTGCCAACGGATACAAGTAGTGAGCCGGGGTGAAGTTATAACCGTTGAATACGGAGTTGTTCACCTTCGAAATCTGATAAGGATGGATGTAAACACCGCTTACCGATTCGCTGGACATGTTACCTGTACCGCCTTCTACGTCTACCTTAGTCAGGGCAGTGCCGTCGGCCGATGTCCATGCGCCTTCGTAGATAGAGCCCCAGTAACGCATACCTTCTATCTGATAGTTCTTAACCTGGTCGCAAGCTCTCCAGCGAGCCAAGTCGTCCCAACGCATACCTTCGCCGATGAACTCGTTGCGGCGTTCGCGGCGGATGTTATACAGGGTAGTGTTTATCAGTACGCCGTGCGAGTATGCACCCCAGTCGCCCTTGGCTTCTTCGGTCATGTCGGTAGCGGCGATAGTCTTGTTATAGTCAGCGTCTACTTTAGCGCGGGTACGCAGAGCTTTCCAGTACTTGTCGGCGGTAGCGTCGATGGTGCTGTTCAGTTCGTAGCTGGCTTCCATGTAGTTCAGCAGGGCTTCAGTACCACGGAAGATGATAGAACCGGTAGTACCTTTGTGGTGCAGAGTCTGCATGTAGTCGTTATAGTGCTTACCTTTCTTCAGGGCGAAGCCGGTAACCATACGGGTTTCGCTGTTACCCTTTACTACCCACGACAGGTCTACGTAGTTGGTGTTGCCCGAGCTGGTGTAGTTTTCTACGTCGCCATCCTTCTTGGTGAAGATCTGGATACGAGAGTCACGATCCTGCAAGGTAGCTTTCACGCCTTGTTTTTCCCATTCGGTGTCATAGCCTGAAGCGGCTGCGTAGATAGGCAGACCGTTGCGCATCAGGAACGAGTTAACCAGACCGCGTGTCCATCCCGAACCACCGCCGTTGTCCTGCAGCTGCTTCTGGATGTTGTGGGTTACGCTCAGCGATTCGTCGTAAGCTCTCCACATCAGCACTTCGCTGTAGTTCTTCATGTCGGTGTCGCAGAACATGGTGTAGTAGGGGTTCAGGCTGGCGAACGATGCGTTCATGCCTTCGGCAGCGTCGGTGTTTTCCACCAAGTTGTCTACCAGTTTGTCGCCCACTACCTTGGCCGATGCCATAGCTTCAGTCAGGAAGTAGTTAATTTCGGTTTGTGCGCTGTAGCCTTCCGAGTCGCTGCCCGGCCAGCCTGTGCCACCCGGAACGAACGCTGTTCCTGCATGATATTTTTCCCAAGTACCTTCGTACAGAGCCACGCGCGAACGGAGCAGGTAAGCTACGTCCTTAGTGATGCGGTTCTTGCCGCCGGGGCCTGATTCTGACAGGAAGCTGATAGCCTTGTCCAGGTCAGAAAGGATGAAGCGGGCTACTTTGTGGCGCGGACGGCGCTTAGAGTATTCCAGCAACAATTCTTTGTTATCTTCCAAAGCGGTTTCGATAATCGGGCAGTCGCCGATGTTTCTCAACTTGTCGAAGTAGTTGTAAGCGCGCAGCAAATATACCTCGCCGATGTAGTGGCGGATATTGTCGGTAGAACCGGTAATCTGTCCGGCTTCGTATTTGGGCAATACCTTATCCAGGAAATAGTTGCAGTTACGGATGGCGGTAAAGTCCCACTGTCCGCCCGATGAAGGAACCTGCCATTCGCCCGGAGCCCAACGGGTAGAGTAGCCTGTGGCAGCCTGGTTGTCGGTTCCGTTGTCGTTGCCGAATACAGAGATGCCGTAGCTTCCCGGAGAGATGCAGGTGAAGTTATACAAGTTGATGGAGTAAGCCGAGAGGTCGGATTCTGCGTTGAAGAACGATTCCGGCGTAATAGAGCTTTCAGGCACTACGTCCAAGTAGTCGTCGCAGGCGGTGAGGCCTGTCAGGGTAGAGCCTAACAAAAGGATGCTTAAATATTTGAGTTTCATAATCTGCAAGTTTTTAGAAAGTTACACTTAAACCGAAAGACATGGTCTTAGACAACGGGTAAGTCTTACCGAAGCCCCACTGTCCAATGCCTACCAATTCGGGGTCAGACAGGTCGGTAAAGCCGGTGAAGGTCAGCAAGTTTTCGCCCGATACGAATACGCGGAGGTTCTGTACGTAGAATTTTTCCGTGATGTTCTTCGGCAATGTATAGCCCAAGGTAATGTTTTTCAGACGGCAGTAAGCTGCGTTTTGCAAGTAGCGAGTCTGAGTGTAAGTGTTTCGGCTACCGTAATAGTCTGCGCGCGGATAGTATGCGCTGGTGTTTTCCGGAGTCCAGTAGTCGGCGTGCTGCTTGAAGCCCAAAGCCTGCCATTTGCCTTGTCCGATAGCTCCCCAGAATACAGAACCGCTGGCCATGTAGTCGCGTTTCAGTGTACCTTGGAAGAACAGTTTCAGGTCGAAGCCCTTCCAGCTTGCGTCCAAGTTCAAACCGAAGTTGTAGCGAGGAGTCGTGTTACCGATGATAGAAAGGTCGCCGTGGTTGTCCAGTGTATATTCGCCTGTGGTAATCTTTCCGTCGCCGTCCAGGTCGGCGTACATGATGTCGCCGGCTGTCCAGTTGCTACCCAAATTGCTCTGGTCTGCTTGGGCCAAATGCGCGTTCATTTCTTCTGCGCTGTTGGCGATGCCGATGGTGGTATAACCCCAGATGTCGCCCAACTTGGCTCCTGCGTAGTAATAATCCAGGTTCTTCGAGTCGTTAGGATACTTGTCGATAGTTACGGTGTTGTCGCTCAAGGTCAAAGATACGCCGTAGCTGAAGTCTCTTACTTTGTCGCGCCAGCTTACCTGCAAGTCCCAACCTTTCGAGGTCATATCCAGGTTGTTTACTTTCGGAACGCTTGCGCCCAGTACGTCGGGCAGTTCAGGTGCGGGACCTACCATGTCGTAAGTCTTGCGCTGGAAGTAACCGAACGATCCGGTCAGGCGGTTGTTCAGTGCGCCCCAGTCCAAACCGATTTCCCATGTGCGGCTCTTTTCCCAAGTCAGCGAGCTGGATACCAGCGAAGGTTGTGAAGCCGTGTTGGGTTTCGCGCCGTTTACCAACCACGATGAGCCCTGCTGGCTGTAACCTACGGTCGGATAGAACGGATACCAGTTGTCGGTGTTCTGGTTACCCAGTTCACCCCACGATGCACGGAGCTTCAAGGTGTTTACCTTGTCGGACAGTTTTTCCCAGAACTTTTCCTGTGCGATGTTCCATCCTGCAGAGAACGAGGGGAACAAGTTCCAGCGGTTGGCGCGCAAGAAGCGTGACGAACCGTCGTAACGCAGGTTGGCTTCGAACAGGTAGCGGCCTTTGTAGTCGTAGTTTACACGACCGAAGAAACCGGCGGTAGTCCACTTGTTATAAGCGCCGCTTACCTTCGGGTTGTCGCTGGTAGTGTTCAGTGTAGTCAAGCCCGAAAGGATGCCGTACTGTTCAGCGCCGATGGTGCGCTGGCGGAACCATTCGCTCTGGAAACCTACCATCACCTTGATGTTGTGAGCGTCTTTTATCGAGCGGCTGTATTCCGTAAAGATGTTCGGGTTAAAGTAGTTGCTCTTGAAGTTGTATTCGTAAACTTCCGAGTTGCTGTTGGCGATGACATACGGGTTGTTGTCGCAGTCGTAACCGTAAACCGTCTGGTAGTCCTGATGCTGGTTCTGGTTGGTGATGCGGTAGTTCAACTCGGCGTTGATGGTCCAGCCTTTCAGCGGAGTGGCGCGGAACGAAAGTTGCTGAGCCAAGATATCGGTTTGGTCTTTGTAATTACCGCCGTCCTGCAGCTGAGCTACGAACGATTCGGGCACGTAGTGTCCGTTCGGGTCGGTCACAGGCACGATAGGCCAGTAACGGCATACGTTGTGGTAGAACAGACCGCCGTCGTTGGTGAACGAAGGCTGGTTGTAGTCCGTACGGTTGAAGCGTACGTTGTACGACATGGTCAGCCACTTGGCCAGTTCGGCGTTGATCTTGCTGGTTACGGTGTAACGCTGCTTGTTATCGTCGGCGTGACGCATGATACCGTCTTGATACAGGTAGTTGGCCGAGAAGTAATACTGCAACTTCTCAGTACCGCCGTTTGCGCTCAGCGTGTGTTCCTGTGAGAAAGAGTTTCCGAAGTGTTCCTTCAGCCAGTCGGTGTTTGCGATAGGCAGGATGTCGGTAGCGTCCCATACTTCCCAACGGTTGTTGGTGTTCTTAAACATGGTCTGCATGGTGGGGTCGCTCTGCGCGGCTTTGATTTGCGCCAGTTTAGCGTCGCTGAACCATGTTCCGGTACCGCCGTTTACCGAGGCTGCGTTCATATAAGTAGCCCAAGTGTAAGAGTCCATCATCTCCGGCATGTTCAACGGAGAGTTGAAGCGGAAGCTGTTGTTGTAGTTGATGGTGCTCTTTCCGGCCTTACCGCTCTTGGTAGTAATCAATACTACACCTCCGGCAGCGCGCGAACCGTAGATAGAAGAAGCCGAAGCGTCTTTCAGTACAGAGATGTTTTCGATATCCTGTGGGTTCAGGGTGTTCATGTCGCCTTCCATACCGTCGATCAATACCAACGGGGTTACAGACGAACCCGAACCGATGGTACCTGTACCGCGGATGTTGAAGCTCTTGGTAGAGTTCAATGCCCCCCCCCCGCTACCGGTCGAGAAGTTCATACCGGCTACCGTACCTTGCAAGGCGTCTACTACCGAGTTTACGGGACGTGCGGAAATGGTCTTCGAGTCGACGGTAGAAACCGCGCCGGTCAGGTTCACTTTCTTCTGTGTACCGAAACCTACCACTACCACTTCGTCCAGAGTCTGCGAGTCATCTTTCAGGATGACGTTCAGCGACTGGCCGTTGTACACCACGTCTTGTGCTGTATAACCGATAAATGAAACAGAGATAATATCTCCTTTCTTTACGTTACGCAGCGAGAACTTACCGTCCAGGTCGGTAATCGTTCCGTTTGTGGTACCTTTTACTACTACTGATGCGCCGATGATGGGTTCTCCAGAAGAGTCCTTCACTACACCAGATACTGCTCCGTTCTGCTGAACGCTTTCTATACCGGTCACATTTCCTACTGGTATTGCATTCGCAGTCCCGCCAAACGCTGGGGCCAGGAGAGGAAGCATAGCTACTAATCTTAAATGTTTAGACATAGTAAATAATTTGAGTTTGACATAAAGACATCATAAAGATGTACTATCAATGGCAAAGATAAGTAATAAAATCTTAACAATACATGTACAAATGGGGTAAAAATGTGAAAAAACACGGCATTTTTTGTTCTTTTTTCGGAAACCGCTGGTTGTCAAAGTTTCGGAATGTTTTCGCACGTGCGCGGCAGAGGCAAAATCTGCGGCGAGAGGAAAAAAATCTGTGGCGAGAGATTTTAAAAACCTCCCGAGAGATTTTTTTTCTGCGGCGAGGGATTTGGGGGTACGGCATCCTGCTTGACGGATAAAAAAGAGAAAGGCCGAAACGCGGTGATTAGCGTTCCGGCCTTTCGGTGTTATGTAAGCGGTCTTCCCGTAGGGGAGAGACGGTCTTTACTTGATTTCGTTTGCGTACTTAGCGAACTCGCGGTCCAGCTGAGCCTTAGCGGCAAGAGTAGCGTCTTTCTGAGCTACCTTAGCCATGCTTGACTTAACCAAGTCAGCGTTGTTTGTTCTAGCGCCTACGATAGCGGTCAAGTAGTCGGTGTAAGCGTCAGGGTTCTTAACGGCAGACAAGGTGTTTTTAGCCTTGTTGTAGTCTTTTGCAAGAATCTGAGCCAAAGCGGCAGAGTTCGACTTGGTGTCGCCGAATGCGCTGACAGCCTTGTCGTACTGACCTTGCTTGATGTACAAGTTACCCAGAGCTTCGTTTGCAGCGTCAGCGCCAGAAGACTTGCTCAAGTAGTTTTCTGCGTTAGCTACGTTGCCCTTAGCCAATTCTACCAAACCAAGGTTTGTGTTAGCTTCAGCCGAGTTAGCGTCCTTGCTCAAAGCCTGCTTGAAGTACTTTTCAGCAGCGTCTCTGTCGCCAGCGGCGTAAGCCAGCTTACCAAGGTTGTTGTAAGCGCGAGCGTCAGAAGGATACATTTCAGTAGCTTTCTTGTAGATAGCTTCCTTGCGAGCGTTGTCGTTAGTCAGGGTAGCGGCGTACAACAGTTCTTCGTTGCTCAATACAGAAGCGTCTTTGTCGAATGCTTCGTTGATTTCTTCGTCGCTGCGGCCGATAACATCGTAGTTAGCGGTCAAGCGAGCGCGACGCAACTGCGGCAGGATTTCGTCAGCCAAGTTCTTGTAAACTGAAGAGATGTTCTTGATCTCAGTTTCACGCTGTTCGGGATCCTGATACATAGAAAGAACGCGCAAGATGAGGTCTTTGTCCTGGATGTCAGACTTCGATACCAAATCCTGGAAACCGTCCCAGTCTTGTGCAGTGTACTTCGTATCTACCTGAGTGTTGATTTTGCCTTTCTTCAGTTCCTGGCTCAAGTACTTCTGAGTGTTGTTCTGACGGTTTTCAGCCAAACCGGTGTTCAGGTCAACACCACCATCGGGAGATGCGTAAGCAGAAACTTCGATGTTGTTCAGTTTGTAGTTCTTAGCGTCGCCGGCTACGGTAGCAACTTGCTTGTTGAAGGCCTTGAGGCTATCCGACTTCAGCTCGCTGGCGCGAACGTTAGCCTGCTGGATAAGGAACATGATCTGAGCTTCCTTAGCCTGCTTGATGATGCGCTGGAAAGCGTCGGGGCAGTAAGCGGCGTTAGCCGAGTTTACGGTAGGAAGTTCGGAAGTAGCGATAACGCCATCGGCGATCTTTACAGAAGGGATGGTGTATTCTTTGTTACCTTTCTTAATCTTGAAATCGAGGTAAAGTTCAGATTTAGCCATTTCGGGAACATAGTCGAAATTAGCTTTCATGGTGTAAGTACCACCAGTCTTGTAAGAAATGGTCTGGTCGTTGCCCTGAACCTTTTCGCCCTGGAAAGTAGCGGGCTGGCTCTTAGCTTCGCCGCCGTCCCATCTCAGTACGGGAGTTACTTCTACGGTAGCGTTCTTCTTGAAATACTTTTCGGGGAACTTGCCGGTAATGGTTACAGGCACTTTACCCGCAACAGCTTCCAGAACTTCTGGATCGGTTGTGAAATAGTCGGATGAAAGTTCACCCATCTTGCTACATGATGTGAAAGCAAGGACTAGCAATGCCACTAAAGGCAAATACAACTTCTTAATCATGGTTCTTGTTTTAAATAATTTGGTTTGTATAAAAATTGTTGTAAATCTGCTTGTTTCTTTTCTTCCAATTTGGGGCAAAGATAAGAAAAACTACTTTATCCGTTCTTTCTTTCGTCTTTTTTTTCTGTCTTTCAGTCTGAAAGTAGGTTAAAAACCTCCATTTTTTGCTTTTCTCTCGCGTGTAAGGATGTTTCGCGGATGGTGCTCGATGATTTCTTCGCGCAGACGGGAGCGGTCGATGGTGGTATAGATTTCGGTAGTGGCGATGCTTTCGTGTCCCAGCATGGCCTGAATGGCGCGCAGATTGGCTCCGCCTTCCAGCAGGTGGGTGGCAAACGAGTGGCGGAACGTGTGCGGACTGATGGTTTTCTTCAGCCCGATGCGTTGCGCCGCGTCCTTGATGATGTAAAACACCATGACGCGTGTCAGGTTACGTCCGCAGCGGTTGATGTACACATAGTCCTCGAATCCGGGCTTGATGTTGGTCAGCTCGTTGCGTGTCAGGAAGTACGTGTTAATCTCCTTGATGGCTCGGGGCGAGATGGGAACCAGCCGCTGCTTGCTGCCTTTCCCTTCTACCTTGATAAATCCCTCGTCGAGATACAGGTCGGAGTACTTCAGGTTACACAGTTCCGATACGCGCAGCCCGCAGCTGTATAGGGTCTCCAAGATGCTGCAGTTGCGTTGCCCCTCGCGGGTGCTTCGGTCGATGCTGGCTATCAGCGCGTCTATCTCGGCTACGGTAAGGATGTCGGGTAGGTGCTTGCCTATCTTGGGCGACTCCAGCAGTTCGCTGGGGTCTTGTCGGATATAGTCTTCCATCAGCAGGTATTGAAAGAAAGAGCGGATGCCCGAAATGATGCGGGCTTGCGAGCGTGGATGGATGCCGATGTCGTGCAGACCGGCCGCAAAAGATTCCAGGTCGGCCAGGGTCACGTCGGTTACGTAGATGTTTTCCAGCGCGAGGTACGCCTCCAGCTTGTCCAAGTCGGTCAGGTAAGCGTCGACCGTATTGTCCGAAAGCCCCTTCTCCAGCTTCAGATATTGCTTATAACCGACTGTTATCTTTTTATATCCATCGTTGCCGTTATTCATACCTTTTTTCGTAACTTTGCGCCAAATTTTTCATGCAAAGGTATTAAAGATTCAGACAATAACGGATATGAAAATACAAATAATAAACGGGCCGAACCTCAATCTGCTAGGCAAGCGTGAGCCGTCTATTTACGGAGCCGATTCGTTCGAGTCTTATTTAGACACGCTCCGGAAGCGTTATCCCGAGGTGGAGATAGACTGTTATCAGTCGAATGTAGAGGGCTTCCTCATCGACAAACTGCACGAAGTAGGCTTCAGCGCCGACGGCGTTATCCTCAACGCCGGGGCTTATACCCATACCTCGGTAGCCCTTCAGGATGCCATTCGCGCCATCACTGCGCCCGTTATCGAAGTACATATCTCTAACGTACACACCCGTGAGGAGTTCCGCCACCGCTCCCTCATATCGTGCGCCTGCAAGGGCGTGATATGCGGCTTCGGTCTCGACTCGTATCGGTTGGCCGTGGAAGCTTTGCTGAAATAAGAATTAGGTATTTGGAAACAAGATAAAAGATTAGGAATATATTATTATGATGCTCAAGAAAACAAAGATCGTAGCGTCCATCTCGGACTTGCGCTGCGACGAGGATTTTATCAGAAGCCTTTTTGAGGCAGGAATGAACGTGGTGCGCATGAACACGGCGCACGCCAACCGCGAAGGATTCGAAAGACTGATAGCCAATGTGCGACGGGTGTCGAACCGCATCGCCATCCTCATGGACACCAAAGGACCCGAAGTGCGCACCACAGTGAACGCCGAAGGCTCTACCGACTACAAGACCGGCGAGAAGGTACGCATCATCGGAAACCCTGAGCAGGAAACCACACGCGAATGCATCTGCGTGTCGTATCCCAAGTTTGTAAACGACCTCTCGGTAGGTTCCGACATCTTGATAGACGATGGCGAGCTGCAGCTCCGCGTATTGGATAAGGACGCCGAAGCCCTGTACTGCGAGGTGTGCAACGATGCCACCCTGGGCAACCGCAAGAGCGTGAACGTGCCGGGCGTACGCATCAACCTCCCTTCGCTGACCGAAAAGGACCGCAACAACATCCTGTACGCTATCGAGAAGGACATCGACTTCATCGCTCACTCGTTTGTGCGCAACCGTCAGGACGTGCTCGACATCCGCGAGATTTTGGACGCGCATCACAGTGACATCAAGATTATCGCCAAGATAGAAAATCAGGAAGGTGTAGACAACATCGACGAGATTTTGGAAGTGGCCGACGGCGTGATGGTAGCCCGTGGCGACTTGGGTATAGAAGTGCCGCAGGAACGCATTCCCGGCATCCAGCGCAACCTCATCAAGAAATGTATCCTGGCCAGCAAGCCCGTTATCGTGGCTACGCAGATGCTGCACACCATGATAAACAACCCGCGCCCCACCCGCGCCGAGGTAACCGACATTGCCAACGCTATCTACTACCGCACCGACGCGCTGATGCTGAGCGGCGAAACGGCATACGGTAAATATCCCGTAGAGGCCGTACGCACCATGGCCAAGGTTGCCGCACAGGCCGAGATAGACAAGATGGAAGAAAACGATATCCCCATCCCCTTGACTCCCGAGAATACGAACGTGACCAACTTCCTGGCTAAGCAAGCCGTAACGGCCACCTCATTGATGCCCATCCGTGCCATCATTACCGATAGCTTCAGCGGACTTACCGCACGCAGCTTGGCTGCCTTCCGCGGAAAGAACCCCGTGCTGGCCATCTGCTACAAAGAGAAGACCATGCGTCACTTGGCTCTCTCGTACGGAGTAGAGTCTATATATATGCCCGAAAAGGCCAACGGACAGGAATACTACTTCACCGCACTGCGCAAGCTGCTCTCTGACGGAGTAATCTCTACGCAAGACATGGTGGCTTACCTGAGCGGCGGTAAGTCGGGTACGAAGACTTCGTTCCTCGAAATAAACCAGGTGGGCGATGCCCTGAGCAACGCCGACGGATACGTGTTGCCCAACAGCAACCGCTATCTGTAATCGTCATTCACACTGTCGAGATGAAGGAAACCGACGCGATAGACGATTATATCCTGAACCATATCGATCCGGAGAGCGACTACCTGAAGTCGCTCTACCGCGATACGCACGTCAAGTTACTGCGCCCGCGCATGGCCTCGGGACACTTGCAAGGACGCATGCTGAAGATGTTTGTCTGCATGATACGTCCCCGTCAGGTGTTGGAGATAGGTACTTATAGCGGGTATTCCGCTCTGTGTCTGGCCGAGGGGCTTCCCGAGGGAGCCACCCTGCACACCTTCGAGATAAACGATGAGCAGGAAGACTTTACGCGTCCGTGGCTGGAGCGTTCGGAATACGCCGACAAGATTCAGTTCCACATAGGCGACGCGCTGCAGGAAGTTCCGCAGATGGACGTGACGTTCGACCTGACGTTTATCGACGGAAACAAGCGTTTCTACATAGAATATTACGAGATGGCGTTGGCCAAGACCCGTCCGGGGGGATACATCATCGCCGACAATACCCTGTGGGACGGACACGTGCTGGAGTCCCATCCGCACCACACCGATACGCAGACCATCGGCATACAACGCTTTAACGACTTGGTGGCGGCCGATACCCGGGTGGAAAAGGTGATACTGCCTTTGCGCGACGGACTGACCATCATCCGAAAAAAATAGAACATATCATATAAGTATGGAAACAACCAGACAAAACAAGATTGCACGGCTCATACAGAAAGAGCTTAGCGAGATATTCCTTCTGCAGACCAAGGCGATGCACGGCGTGCTCGTTTCGGTAAGCGTGGTGCGCATCAGCCCCGACATGAGCTATGCCCGCGTGTACCTCAGCGTGTTCCCTTCGGAAAAGGGAGACGAAATCGTGAAGAATATCAATGACAATATGAAAGCTATCCGCTTCGAACTGGGCACGCGCGTGCGTCATCAGCTGCGCATCATCCCCGAACTGAAGTTCTTTGTCGACGACTCGCTGGACTATGCGGCGCACATCGACGAGCTGCTGAAGAAGTAGGAGAGAGCATCAATGAATTTCCCCTTTTACATAGCGCGCCGCTACCTGTTCTCGAAGAAGTCGCACCACGCCATTAACGTCATCTCCGCCATTTCGGTGTGTGGAGTAGCCTTCGCCACCATGGCGTTGGTATGTACGCTATCGGTGTTCAACGGCTTTCAAGACCTGGTGGCCACTTTCTTTACGGCGTTCGACCCCGAACTGAAGGTTGTGCCCACACAGGGCAAGGTGTTCGATGGAGGTGACGCCCGCATCCTGCGGCTGAAGTCGCTTCCGCAGGTGGAGGTCTGCTCCGCCTCGCTCGAAGACAACGTGATGGTGCAATACCACAACCGTCAGGCTATGGCTGTGCTGAAAGGGGTAGACGATGAATACGAACGCCTGACTCCCATCGACAGCATCCTGTACGGACAAGGGCAGACCGTGTTGCACGACGAGGTGGCGCATTACGCGATACCCGGCATCCAACTTATGGCGAATCTGGGCACTGGCATCCGTTTTCTGGACCCCCTGGAGGTGTACGCCCCACGTCGCGGCGCAAAGGTAAACGTGGCCAATCCGGCTGCCAGTTTTGTAACGGGCAACTTGTTTTCATCGGGACTGGTGTTTGCGGTCAATCAGGAGAAGTACGACGCTTCGTACGTCATCACCTCGATGGCTTTTGCGCGTGAAATGTTGCAGTACACTACCGAGGTCAGCTCCGTTGGGCTGAAACTGAAGTCCGGCTCCGATACCGAAGCGGTGAAGAAAGACGTGCAGCGATTGTTGGGCTCCGACTTTCGGGTGCTGGACCGCTACGAACAGCAGGCCGACACGTACCGCATCATGAAGATAGAGAAGTTTATCTCATACTTATTCTTAACATTTATTCTTGCCATCGCTTGCTTTAACGTGATAGGCTCGCTCTCGATGCTCATCATCGACAAACGCGAAGATGTGCGCACCTTGCGCAATTTGGGCGCGAGCGACCGTCAGATAGTGCGCGTGTTCCTCTTCGAGGGACGCCTGATATCGTTCTTCGGCGCGTTCTTCGGCGTACTGGCCGGCTTGTTGTTGTGCTGGCTTCAGCAACAGTTTGGGTTGGTGTCGTTGGGAGGCTCGGGCAGCTTTGTGGTGTCGGCCTATCCCGTCAGCGTACACGTGTCCGACGTATTGTTGGTGTTCGTCACCGTGCTGGCCGTGGGATTCCTCTCGGTGTGGTATCCGGTGCGTTACCTCAGCCGCAGACTGCTGCATATGTAAGCGTTACAGTTCGCCCCGGCGGATGGCGTCCATGACGTTGGCCGGCGCACGCTCGGCCAGCAGTTCGCGCTTCATGAAGTCCATGTAGGGCGCCACGTGGCTAAAGAAGCGGTGATATCCCTTGCACAAGTAGTTCAATCCCTTTTCGCCCGAGGCCGTGGTGCAGAACCGGTTCTTCGGACATTCGCCGTTGCAGGCAAACAGAAATTCGCATTCGCGGCACTGCGTGGGCAGCGAGTCGTGTTTGGCTTGTCCGAACTTCAGCTGTCTGTCGCTGTACATCATCTCTACCAACGTTTTCGAGTAGATGTTTCCCAGCTTGTATTGTGGAAACACGAAGTGGTCGCACGAGTACACGTCGCCGTTGAACTCCATCACGCCGGCGTGTCCGCACGTCTTGGCCAGGGTACATACGCCCGGCTGCTGTCCTACCCAATTGGCCAGCGTAGAGTCGAACATCTGAATGTAATACTGTCCGACATCGGCTCGTACCCACTCGTCGAAGATGGTGCATAAGAACTCTCCCCACTGCTCGGGCGAAACCGAGAAGTCGGCCAGCGGCTGTCCTTCGGCTTCCTCTACGGCTGCCAGATGACGTCCGTCGGCATGCCGGAAGATGCGTTCCACGATGGGAGTGAACTGGATGTATCGGCATCCTATTTCCTTAAAGAAATGGTAGAAGTCCAGCGGATAGTCGGCGTTGAAGTCGTTAACCACCGCCAACGCGTTCCATTCCACGCCGTGCTTGTTCAGCAGGTTGATGCCCTGCATGACCTTAAAGAACGAGGGTTTGCCTTGCTTGGTCTTACGGTATTCGTCGTGGAACTCCTGCGGCCCGTCTACCGACACGCCCACCAACCAGTTGTTTTCCTTGAAGAAGCGACACCACTCATCGGTGAGTAGCGTGCCGTTGGTCTGGATGCTGTTGTCGATGCGGCGTCCGCGTCCGTACTTGCGCTGCAGCTCCACCGCTTTCTTATAGAAGGCCAGAGGCCGCATCAGCGTCTCTCCACCGTGCCAGGTGAAGAGCACGTCGGGCATGGTTTGCGCCTCGATGTATTCGCGGATGAACTTCTCCAGCAGTTCGTCGCTCATCACGTGTTTGGGGTTGTCTTTATATAGGTTAGCCTTTTCCAAATAATAGCAGTAGTCGCACGCCATGTTGCAGAGCGAGCCTACCGATTTGGCCATCACGTAGATGGGGCGGGCAAAGGGGGCGAGTGTAGTCATAAGTTCGGATACGTGTGTTAGTCAGTAAATGCAAACGGCCGCGTTAGCTAACGGCGCCGTTTACATTTGCAAATGTAGCGATTCCCCACGGTTGTAGCAAGCGGTGTGTAACGCGATTTCGGTTTCACCGCTTCTGGGGCGTTACTTCGGTATATTGTCCGTTTACCTTGACCTTTACCGAGGCGGGTTTGCGCTCGGTAGAGTAGATTTTCCATGCGGTGACGCGGCCGTCTTTCCAACTCAAGTCTACTTCCAGGTTGCCGCGAGCCTTGATGCCGCTGGCCGAGCCCGAAGGCCATTTCGATACCGGGGCGGGCAGTAGCTCTACGATGCCCGACTGCGACTGTACCAATGTTTCTATCATGGCGGCGGCGATGCCGTAATTGGCGTCCATCTGCAGGGGAAGGTTCTGCGTGGTGAGCAGATTGTTCAGCATGTTGTGGCACAGCAATCCCTCCATCATCTCGTGAGCGCGATTGCCGTCGCGGAAGCGTGCCCAAAGACAGCTGCGCCATGCCCATGCGAAAGCTCGCAGACTGTTGCCCGAGGTTTTGCGGAATTCCAGCGAGCGCAGAGCGGCCTGCGCCAGGGCGGGGGTCTGCTCCATATTTATCTGGCATCCGGGGTATACGGCAAACAGGTGCGACGTGTGGCGGTGGTCGGTCACCGGGTTGCGGTCTATCATCCATTCCATCAGGTTGCCCATCTTGCCGATGCCCGGCTGAAGCATGTGCGAGAGCTTTTGGCTGAGCCTTTCGGCGAAAGCCTTGTCGGTGCCGAGGGCGCGGGCGGCCTGAATGGTGTGTGCAAAGAGCGCCGATACGATTTCTTGGTCGTGCGATACGCCGTCTTCGCCCCGAGGCCCTATCTCGGGCGACCATCCGTTGGGCACTACCAGCGTGCCCTCTTTTACGCTGTCCAACTCGGGATAGCGGGTGGTGTCTACGGGCTTGTATTCCGACTGGAATCCGCGCGCTCCCTGTCCGAGGGTTTTCAGGTGGCGTTCCCAGTACAGGCTGAGTTCTTTAAGCACGGGATAGGCCGTTTGCTTCAGGTAGTTGCGGTCGTGCGTAAAGGCGTAATGTTCCCAAAAGTGCAGGGCGTACCAAGCCGAGCCAGGCAGGTTGACTTGCCATCCGCCTCCGCCGAAGGGGTTGTGCGAGGTGTACACTATCCATCCGTCGGTGGTACGGTCGGTGTTTCCCGTGGCGGCCAGATACTCGTTGGTGGCCTCACGGAAGGGTTCGCGCATGGCGTATAGGTAATCCAGCAAGGGCAGGTGACACTCCGGCAGATTGCCCACTTCGGGCAGCCAGTACACCATTTGCAGGTTGATGTTGCTGTGGAAGTCGTTTCCCCAAGGAGCCTTGACGCGCGCGTTCCAGATGCCTTGCAGACCGGCGGGTAAGTTGCCGGGGCGCGATGAGGCTATCATCAGGTAGCGGCCGAAGTTGAAGATGAGGTTCTCCAGTCCCGGGTCGTTCCGGCTGTTCTTGTAAGCCGTAAGGCGTTCGGGCGTGGGCAGCGTGTCCATAAAGGGCGAAGAGCCATCCAGGGTGAGACGCAGACGGTTGTACAACGCCTGATAGTCGGCCGTGTGACGGGTGTAGAGGGTAGCGAAAGAGGTGCCTTGCAACGGGGCGAGGCGTTGCTCAATGCGCTTGTCGGGGGTCTCTCCGCGGAAGCCGCTCTGGTAATCCATGGCGTAGTTTGTTTCTACGGCTACTACGATGGTACACGAGTCGGCGTTCTCTATCCGAAGCGTCCCGTTGGGCGACGCGGTGAGCTTTCCACCGTAAGGACGAATCTCGGCCACGGCTTTGCAAGCCATGCCGTTGGGGAGACTGCTTGTCAGCGTGAGGCGATTCCCCTCGGCCTGTGCCGTGTCGGTCGGACGGTGCGTCACGAAGAGGATGTTGCCGCTCAGCGTGCCGCCGCGGCTGGAGGTATAGTGTATGGCCATCACCTGATCGGGGTAGCTGCACAGGGCTTGGCTCCGGATGGTTACGCCCCGGCGTGTGGCTGTAGAGGTCACGGTGCCGTCGTCCAGACGGATAGCCCGGCAGAATCCGCTGCGGCTGGCCGGCAGTCCGAAGTCCACCGTCAGGTCGGCCACTGGCTGCGAACCTCCGAACCCGTCGTCCGTTATCTCGGGGCCGTTTTCGTCATCGAAACTCTTGTCGCCTTGCGCGTTGATGGTCCCCCGGTTCTGTCCGCCCGACCAGTACGACACCTCGTTCAGTACATATCGGTCGCGTCCGCTTCCGTTCAGCACCGAAGCGGCGATGCGTCCATTCCCGATGAAGTACGACTCCTGTTCCCACAGCCGTACGGGGTTGGGATACTTGCCGCGAGTCAAGGCGTTGGTCTCGGCGTTCAGATAGTTGGTTTCCTCGCCCTGCTGCCAGGTGCGGGTGTACGTATTCGGTAGGTTGGTACGCGGAAGCGAGGGCGTAGGGTCACCCTCCCACACTCCGTCCCACAGGCACGAGGTGAGTCCGTGTTCGTTTTCGTTCTCCAGCACTTGTGTAAAGGCCGGTTTGTCCGACCACACGCGCTGCTGTGCGCCGGCCGTTGCCATGCTGCCGCATACGGCGCACAGCAGGGTGTATAAAAAGCGTTTCGTCATATAAGTAAGGTTCTCGTCTCAAAGTTAAGCATTTTTTTGTATCGCTATAGAAAAATCGGAAGAGAATGACTTGGACTTAAAATCTCCGGCGAGGGAATAAAAAAACGTCCCGAGAGAAAAAAATTCCGTGGCGAGAGATTTTAAAAACGTCCCGAGAGATTTTTTTTCTCCGGCGAGGGATTTGGACCCCTCATCCCGATTTGGCGGTTCTGTTCCGCTTTTGAAAAAATGTGGCTAAAGAAAAGCATACGCCTTGCCGTGAAGAGTTGTGACCTTTGCACCGGATTAGAAAAAAAGAAGAATATGATGACAATCAGAAAAATGATTCCATGTGCAGGGATGGCGCTCAGCCTCTCGCTCATGGTTGCTTCTTGTCAACAGAAGGGACAAGAGGGTGCGGCCGAAACGGTCAGTTTTAAGACGATGACCGTACAACGTTCGGACAAGGAACTGTCTACCAGCTACTCCGCTTCCATCAAGGGACAGCAGGATATCGAAATCTATCCGCAGGTAGCCGGAAAAATTCAGCGCCTTTGCGTACGTGAGGGTGACAAGGTGAGTCGCGGACAGTTGCTCTTCGTCATTGACCAGGTGCCTTATCAGGCGGCTTTGGCTACGGCTCAGGCCAACGAACGACAGGCCAAGGCGGCTTTGGCTACGGCAGAGCTTACGTATAAGAACAACCGGGAACTGCTGGATCAAAAGGTGATTTCGGCTTATACGTTTCAGACTTCGGAAAACGCTTATCTCACAGCACAGGCTCAGTTGGCTCAGGCCGAGGCTCAGGTGGTGAATGCGCGAAACGACCTTTCGTACACCGAGGTGTGCAGCCCGGCCAACGGCGTGGTAGGCGTACTTCCTTACCGTGTGGGAACGTTGGTCAGCGCATCGATGCCCAAACCGCTTACTACCGTTTCAGACAACTCGCTGATGTATGTGTACTTCTCCATGACAGAGAAACAGTTGCTTGGTTTCGTTCGTCAGTACGGTTCAAAGGATGCCGCTATCCGGAATATGCCCGAAGTATCGCTTCAGTTGGGCGACCTTTCGATGTATGAGCATAAAGGCAAGGTAGAAAGCATCAGCGGTGTGATAGACACCGAGACCGGAGCGGTAACGCTTCGTGCCGAATTTCCCAACCCTGAGCGCTTGTTGAACAGTGGCGGTTCGGGCAATGTAATTATCCCTACTACGCTGGACAGTTGCATCGTGATACCGCAGTCGGCTACCGTGCAGCAGCAAGACCGACGCATCGTGTACAAAGTAGTAAACGGAAAGGCCGTTTCGCAGCAGATACGGGTAGAGGATATCGACGACGGACGCAGTTTCGTAGTGAAAGAAGGCCTGAATCCTGGCGATGTTATCGTGAGTGAAGGAGCCGGAATGGTTCACGAAGGGGATGCGGTAAAGTAAAAGACTCAAGCAAATGAAAGGCAATATATTTATTAAACGGCCAGTGATGGCGATATGCGTCGCTGTGCTGATTGTGATGGTGGGACTCATCTCGCTGTTCAATCTGTCGGTGGAACAATACCCCGACATCGCCCCGCCTACCGTGCGTGTGGAAGCCACCTATACCGGTGCCGACGCCGATGCGGTGATGAAATCCGTCATCATGCCGCTGGAGGAGAGCATCAACGGTGTGGAAAACATGCTTTATGTAACCTCTACTGCCACTAACTCGGGTTCGGCGCAAATCAACGTGTACTTCAAGCAAGGTACCGACCCCGACATGGCAACGGTAAACGTGCAGAACCGTGTGTCGAAAGCGCAGGGACTGTTGCCGTCCGAGGTAACCAAAATCGGTGTCACCACGCAGAAGCAACAGAACAGCTTCTTGCAGATTGGCGCACTGGTGAGCAACGACGGCAAGTACGACGAGACATTCTTGGCCAACTACCTCGACATCAACGTCGTGCCTGAGATAAAACGTATCAACGGTGTAGGTGAAGTGTTGGAGCTGGGCGATACTTACAGTATGCGTATCTGGCTCAAGCCCGACCTCATGGCGCAGTACCGTCTGCAGCCGTCTGATGTAACCCAGGTATTGGGCGAGCAAAACATCGAAGCTCCTACCGGCGCTCTCGGCGAGGACTCAAAGAATACGTTTCAGTATACACTGAAGTATCACGGCCGACTGAAAAGCGTAGCCGAATTCGAAAATATGGTCATCCGCAGTAACGATGACGGAACTGTGTTGAGGCTGAGAGACGTGGCTCAGGTAGAATTGGGCCGATTGTCGTACAGCTACCACGGCGAGGTGGACAAGAAGCCGGGTGTGACGTTCATGACTTTCCAGGTGGCCGGTGCAAATGCCACGGAGGTGAACGAGAGCATCACGGCAAAGCTCAACGAAATGTCGAAAGCGCTGCCTAAGGGATGCGAGTTCATCGAGATGCACAGTTCAAACAACTTCCTGTTCGCCTCCATCCACGAGGTAGTGGAAACCCTCATTATCGCCATCCTTTTGGTAATCATGGTGGTGTACTTCTTCTTGCAAGACTTCAAGAGTACGCTTATCCCGTCTATCTCCATCATCGTGTCGCTGGTGGGTACGTTCGCCTGCCTGATGGTGGCCGGCTTCAGTATTAACATCCTGACGTTGTTCGCTCTGGTGCTTGCCATCGGAACCGTGGTGGATGACGCCATCGTGGTGGTAGAAGCCGTACAAGCCAAGTTCGATGCCGGCTATCAGTCGCCTTATCTGGCTACACGCGATGCCATGCACGATGTAAGTATGGCGGTTGTATCCTGTACGCTGGTCTTCATGGCGGTGTTTATCCCCGTATCGTTCATGGGTGGAACATCGGGTATCTTCTATACCCAGTTCGGTATTACCATGGCTACGTCAGTAGGACTTTCCATGATTTCCGCCTTGACGCTCTGCCCCGCGCTTTGTGCCATGATGATGAAACCCTCGAAGAACGCCAACGGTGAAGACATCGTTTCTACCAAGGGCTTCAACGCCCGCATCCGTGCCGCCTACAACGCTTCGTTCAGTGCCGTGATGGGCAAATACAAGCGTGGCGTGATGTTCTTCTTCCACCATCGCTGGTTGGCTTGGGCCGGACTGGCTGTTTCGGTTGTGCTGCTGGTATTCTTGCTGCGTACCACCAAGACCGGTTTCGTTCCTCAGGAAGACCAAGGCGTGATGATGCTCAACATCAGCGCTTCGCCGGGTAACACGCTGACCGAAACGAACAAGGTAATGAAGCAGGTAGCCGATATTCTGGAAAGCCAACCCGAGGTGCAACACTTCAGTACGGTAGCCGGTTACGGTATGCTCTCCGGACAGGGTACGTCTTACGGCACTGTCATCGCCAAGCTCAAGAGCTGGGACGAACGTAAGGGCAAAGAACATTCTATAGATAACGTGATGGCCCGATGCAACGCGGAATTCAGCAAGATAAAAGAGGCGCAGGTATTCGTCTTCCAGCCGGCAATGATTCCGGGCTACGGTATGGGTAACTCCATCGAGCTGAACATGCAGGACAAGACGGGTGGCGACAAGAAAGTGTTCTACCAATACGTGATGAAGTTTATCGGCGCACTGAACCAGCGGCCGGAAATAGGCGTGGCCTACACCTCGTACGGTATGAACTTCCCGCAGATAGGGGTAGACATCGACGCTGCCAAGTGTAAGCGTGCAGGCATCTCGCCCTCTACCATTCTCGACGCGCTGGGAAGCTACTGCGGCGGTTCGTACGTGAGCAACTACAACGAATTCGGAAAAGTATACCGTGTAATGATAGAGGCTTCGCCCCAATACCGCCTCGACAAGCATTCGCTGGACAACATGTTTGTACGCAACGGATCGGGAATGGCGCCACTTAGCGAGTTTGTTACCCTGAAGGATGGGGTAGGTGCGCAGGTCTCCAACCGATTTAACCTATATAGCTCCATTACCGTCAACGTGAATACAGCCGACGGCTACTCTTCGGGAGAAGCGCAGAACGCCATCGCCGAGGTTGCAGCCCAGACCTTACCTTCGGGCTACGGATACGAATACGGCGGTATGGCGCGTGAAGAGGGAAACAGTGGCGGCGGAAAAACACTTTTCATCTACTGCGTCTGCGTGATTCTTATCTATATCATTATGGCTTGTCTTTACGAGAGCTTCCTCATCCCTTGGGCGGTTATCTTGAGCGTGCCGTTCGGTCTTATGGGAAGTTTCCTATTCGCCAAACTGTTCGGACTGGAAAACAACATCTACTTGCAGACTGGTATTATCATGTTGATTGGTTTGTTGGCTAAGACGGCCATCCTGATTACCGAGTATGCGGTAGAACGTCGACGCGCTGGCATGGGCATCATATCATCGGCCTTCTCGGCAGCGCAAGACCGCTTGCGACCCATCTTGATGACGGTGCTCTGTATGGTGTTCGGTATGTTGCCGCTGATGTTCTCTACCGGTGCCGGTGCCAACGGTAACAGTTCGTTGGGTACAGGTGTGGTAGGAGGTCTGCTCGTCGGTTCACTCTCCCTGATATTCGTGGTGCCCGTGTTCTACGTGGTGTTCGAATGGCTACAGGAAAAGGTGAGAAAACCTTATAACGAGGAAGCCGACTTGCAACTACAGCAGGAACTCCTGAAGAGTATCGAAGAGAAGAGCAAGGCAAGAAGTAAATAACCAAAAAGACAAGAGCATGAAGAAAATATTTTATTCAGCCGTGATGCTTGCATCGTTGAGCAGTTGCGGAATATATACGAAATATCACCCGGAAACTCAGACTCCGGACGGGCTCTTTGGCGATTCGGTGTTGGATAAGTCCATCACCGAATACCAGGGCGGAAGCCGGAATGACTCGGTTGAGGCCGATTCCACTTCTTTGGGACTGACGGATTGGCGAACTCTTTTCCAAGACCCGTTGCTGCAAGGCTATATCGAGCAGGGACTGGAGCGGAACACCGACTACCAGTCGGCTCAGCTCCGGGTAGATGAGGCCAAGGCTACACTGAAAGCCGCCAAGTTGGCTTTCTTGCCGGCTTTCAGCATCGCTCCGCAAGGCGGGGTGAGCAGTTTTGACAACGGTCGGGCTACGCAAACCTATTCCATCCCACTGAACATGAGTTGGGAGATAGACATCTTCGGACGGATGCGCAACGCCAAGAAACAGGCCAAGGCGCTGTATGCCAAGAGTCAGGATTACCAACAGGCCGTGCGCACGCAGCTGATTGCCAATATCGCCAATACTTACTACACCATAGCTACGCTGCGCGAGCAACTCTCGCTGTCGGAAGAGACGGAGCAGGCTTGGGAAGAAACGCTGAAGGCGGCCCGTGCCTTGATGAAGGTAGGACGTTATGACGAGGCTGGCGTAAACCAGATGGAAGCCGCCTTGCATCAGGTGCATACTTCGGTGCTCGACTTGCGTGAGCAGATTACGCAAACCGAAAACGCTTTCGCGATGTTACTGGCCGAAACGCCGCGGCACTACACCACGGCCTCGGAAGTGAACGTGGCTTTGCCCGAAGCGCTTTCTGTAGGCGTTCCTTTGCAGATCATCTCGGCTCGGCCGGATGTGCGCATGGCGCAACGCACGGTTGAATCGGCCTTTTATGGCGTAAACCAAGCCCGGTCGGCTTTCTATCCCTCGCTGGTGCTGAGCGGTAGTGCGGGCTGGACCAACACGGCCGGTTCCATTATCGTCAATCCGGGCAAGTTCTTGGCTTCTGCGTTGGGGGCGCTGACTATTCCTATCTTCAATCGCGGACAGAACTTCGCTCAGCTGAAGATAGCCAAGGCGCAACAGGAAGAAGCCAAACTGGCCTTTACACAGACCGTGCTGAATGCCGGCAAGGAGGTAAACGATGCCTTGACAGGCTACCAGACGGCCAAAGAAAAGCAGGAGTCCATCGCCGCACAGGTTACTGCGCTGGAGAATGCGTTGCGAAACACCACCCTGCTGATGGAACACGGAAACAATACGTATTTGGAAATACTTACCGCCCGGCAGTCGCTGCTTAGTGCACAGCTCACTCGCTCGGGCAATAACCTGTCGTTGGTACAGAATGTTATCAGTCTGTATCAGGCCTTAGGCGGAGGACAGGAATGATGTTTTGAGAAAGGATTATCAGATTATTCATCTTCTAACAACAGTTCGATTACATTTGTCATTTATTCTTGTTTTTGTAATCGGGAACGGGCAGTCTGTGAAGTGATTTCACGGACTGCTTTTCTTTCTGCTTACGGCTGGACGGCGCGGTACTCTTTGGGAGTAACCCCGGTGTTCTTCTTGAAGTAGCGGGAGAAGAACGACTGGTCGGGGAAGTTGAGCCGGGCGGCTATAGACTGCAGGCTGTCGGCGGTGGTGCGGAGTTGTATCTTTATCTCTTGCACGCTGCGGTTGTCGATGATTCGCTTGGCCGTGTCGCCCGTTTGGTTGTGCACCACGGTAGACAGATATCGGGTGCTGATGCAGAGCTTGTCGGCATAGAATGCCAGGTCGCGCTCGCAACCCGCGTATTGGTGTACCAGGCTCAGGAATTTCATGAAGAGGAACTCCTGACTGCTCACTACCGTTCGTTGACGGCGAGCAATGCGCTCCTTGTTGCGGTCGTAATGCTCCAGATAGAAACACTGTATCATGTTTTTGGCCATCTGTAGGCGGTGTTCGCCCGTGCTGTTTTCCAGAATATGGTTTACGCCGGCTATCAGGTGATGCACGTAAACGGTGTCTTTCTCTTCGATTTCGGCTACGGGGTATTCGGCCAGAAATCCGAAGAAGGTCGGTTCGAAGCGGCCTGTGATGTCTTCCGATACGGCTGGCGAGAACGATACGTACGACACGGTGAAGTCGTCGCTCTCTTCGGTAAAGAGCACGTGGTTTTTCGGAGCCAGCAGAAGCAGTTGGTTGGCTTTCAGTTGATGTTCTTTGAAGTCTATCTCGATGTGTGCGGTGCCTTTCTCTACATAAATCATCGCCGCCCATTCCACCGTATGTATTTCTCCCGTGGTGAAGGGTCTCAGTTTGTCTACGAACACCGTTACGCCGATGTCGCTTGAGGTATGGTTTGTATTCATCTTTAAACAGTCCGTTGTGAAACGGGCGGCAAGGTAGCCAAAATGTATCGGAAACCCAAGCGTGCGGAGGGATTTTCCGTAGCTGTCGGCAAACAATCCGCTCCGTTCTTTTCCGCCGAACGGAACATCCGCTTAACTTTGTCCCGAAAAAAAACGGGAGAAATGGAACGATATATCGGAAGACCTGCCGCGACCGACGGCAGAAGCGAGGCGGAACTGCGCACTTACGATGTGCTTGACTCGCTGAACATGACTTATGAAACACTGTGTCACCCCGCAGCCTATACCATGGAGGAGTGCGCTGAGGTGGAAAAGACGCTGGGAGTGCCCATCTGCAAGAACCTGTTCCTGTGCAACAGACAACAAACGCAATTCTACTTGCTGATGCTGCCCGCCGGGAAGCACTTCAAGACCAAATACCTGTCGGCTCAGTTGGAATGCGCCCGCCTCTCGTTTGCCACCGAGGAGCACATGGTAGAACTCTTGGACATCCATCCCGGAGCCGTGTCGCCCATGGGTTTGATAAACGACCGCGACGGCAAGGTGCTGCTGGTGCTGGACAGCGAGCTGATGGGCGAAACGTACGTAGGATGTCATCCTTGCGTCAACACGGCTACCCTGAAGATTCGCACGGAAGACTTGCTGCGTACGCTGGTGCCGGCTACCCGTCATCAGTATCGGATAGTGACGCTCCCTACGGAAGAACAGCCGTAAGAAGAGGACACCCCAAAAACGTCGGGACGAAAATAAAATCTCCGGCGACGTTTTAAAAATTCGTCCCGACGTTTTAGTTAACGCCTCGGGACGTTTTTTTAATTCGTCTCGACGTTTTCGGAAAAGTCTCGGGACGTTTTTCGGCGTTCCGATAAATATCACTACCTTAGTGCTCGCAAAAAAAAATAATCTTTTACAAGCACATGAAAAAAGCGTATATCGCCTTGCTTTTCCTGTGCGCCGGAGGAATGGGTATCTACGCCCACTCGCCAGCCGCTGGAATCAGAAAGGCACGTAAAGAAGCCGTGACGGAGAAAAAGGCTTCGGAGTACGACAAGCTGTTCGGCAAGCCGCATCCTACCGCCAAAGGGTTCATCACTCTACATCAACTGAAAGGAAAAATCTATTTCGAACTCCCGCTGGGCATGTTGCACCGCGATATGCTTCTGGGTTCTACCGTATCGGAGGTGAGCGACAACCGGAACGTCATCATCGGATCGAAGCCGGGAGCTCCCATACACTTCCGTTTCCAACGGGCAAACGGTAAGGTAAACATGGCCATGGTGCAGACGGGAAACGTGAGCGATGACGATGTGCGCCTGAAGCAGGCCATGGCCTTGAACAACATCGACGCCGTGTTTCAGTCGTTCGATATAGCCGCGTATAACAACGATAGTTCGGCGGTGGTTTTCGATGTAACCGACTTCTTTGTAGGCAGCAACAAGATGATTGAACCGTTCGACAAGAACAGCGTGAACCTCTCGGGAGGACGCAAGCGGAGCACCTCGTTTCGGAAGGAACTTTCGTACGTAGACGGATTCAAGTCGTTTGCCGATAACCTATCGGTGCGCAGCAGCTTGAGCTATACCTATTCGCTCACCGGCGGAAAAGGGCCGAAGGTGGAAGACCGTCCCTTCACGGCCAAAGTTACACGCTCCATCCTGCTCTTAGACTCCGTGCCACGCCGTCCGCGATTGATAGACAGTCGCATCGGCATCTTCCCGACCGAAAAGAAACGCTACTCGGCTGCCAGTCAGAACGCGCGTAGCGTGTATTATGCCAACCGTTGGCGGCTGGAACCGTCCGACACGGCAGCCTATCGAGCCGGAAAGGCGGTGACGCCCGTAAAACCCATCGTGTTTTACGTAGACAGTTGCTTCCCCGAAGCATGGAAAGCCTCGGTTTTCGAAGCCGTGAACCAGTGGAACGAACCGTTCCTGAAGATAGGTTTCAAGAACGCTGTCGAGGCTCGCGAATTTCCGAAGGACGACCCCGAATTCGACCCCGACAACCTGAAATATTCCTGCATACGTTATGCGCCCATTGCTATAGAGAACGCCATGGGGCCCTCGTGGGTAGACCCGCGTAGCGGCGAGATACTGAACGCCTCGGTTTATCTGTATCACGATGTGGTAAAGCTCCTGAACAACTGGTTGTTTATCCAGACATCGCAAGCCGACAGTCGGGTGCGTCACACCGTTATCCCCGACGAAGTGATAAAGGACGGATTGCGCTACGTGGTATCGCACGAAGTAGGCCATTGCCTGGGCTTCATGCACAACATGGGCGCGTCGGCTACCGTTCCTGTAGACTCACTGCGTTCGCCTTCTTACACGCAGAAGTACGGCACAACGCCATCCATCATGGACTACGCCCGGTTTAACTACGTGGCTCAGCCCGGCGACAAGGAGCGCGGCGTGAAGCTCACTCCTCCGCGCTTTGGTCCGTACGACGAGTATCTGGTGCGTTGGAATTACACGCCGGTCTTTTCGGCGCGCACCGCCGAAGAAGAATACGCTGTAACCTCGGGTTGGATAACCGAAGCCACCAAAGACCCCATATTCCGCTACGGAAAGCAGCAGTCCGATATCTTGGATCCCCGTTCGCAGACCGAGGATTTGGGCGACGATGCGGTAAAGGCTTCGGCATACGGCATCAAGAATCTGAAATACATCCTGAGTAACCTGAACGCTTGGCTGGAGAAGGAAGACTACGATTTCTCACAGCGTTCGCAACTGTACGATGGCATCCTGATGCAATACGTGACCTATATGCTTCACGTGTATCACAACATAGGAGGCATCTACTTGCAGGAAAAACGGGTGGGCGACTCTGTGGAAATGCTTCGGGTAGAACCTAAGCGGAAGCAAAAGGAGGCGATGGACTTCTTCCTGGCGCAGTTGGCCGACCTCGACTGGCTGGAGCAATCCGATGTGCTCCGTGTGCTGCCGCTGGTAGGCAGCCCGTCCGATGCCGTGCGAAACGTGCTGATGAAGCAGCTGATGGCCGCTCCTGCCCGTGTGGAGTTCGCCGCGCTGAAAGCGGGGAAAGACGGATACGGCATAGAGGAATGTATGGACGACATTTACCGCTTCATCTGGAATCCTACGCTCAAGGGACAGTCGCTTACCGAAGCTCAGATAAAGTTGCAAAACGCTTTTGTGAAATACCTGGCCGGTACGGCTGGCATCCGCTGGAGTCAAAGCGCCAAGTCGCTGGCCGATGAGGCTGCCGCCGAAACGTTGGAATCTCGGCTCACCGCCGAAAGCCTGACGCACAAGGGGTGTGCGCACTTCAGTCCCGTAGCCGGGTTCGATGAGCCGATGGCCGAATACTTCGTGCCGAAAGCCCAAGACAGTATGTGCTACGGATACTTTACACGCATCCGCGACTTGCTGAAGACACGCCGCAACAGTGGCGACAAAGATACACGCATGCACTACGAACTGTTGTTGCATCAGATGAACAATGCCTTAAACCGATAAGCCATGAACCGAAACAGATTGATACTTCGTGGGCTGCTGACCGTATTGGTAGCCCTGATGGTTCCGGCCTCGCTTTCGGCTCGGAAAAAGAAAGAGACACAGACCGAAAAGCCCCGCACGGCTTATCAGAAAATCGTGGAGCAGCCCGGCACCAAACGGGCGGCAGGCTTCATAAACCTCTATCTGGCCAAGAACAAAGTCTATATGGAAATCCCCCGAAGCGTTTGGGGACGGCGCATACTGATGGGAAGCATGGTAGACCGGGTGAGCAATCCGCAGGAATCGTCGGTAGGCTACAGTCCGGCCACTCCCATGGAGGTGATGTTTTGCCGTACGGACTCGCTCGTAAGACTGATGTCGGTCACGGAGCGTCCGGCCGACTCGGGAAACACATCCATTGCGGAAGCTCTGAAAAAGAGCTTTGCCGACAAAATTCTGAAGCAGTTCGCCGTCAAAGCGTATTCGCCCGACAGCGCGGCCGTAATAGACGTGACCGACTACGTGTTTGGCAATGACGCTTACATGAACCCCATTGACCCCAAAGGCTATAACGGCATGGACGGATGGATAAAGCGCGAATCGAACTTTCGGAAAGAACGTTCCGCCATTTCGGGCGTTTCCGCCTATTCGGACAACGTGTCGGTTTCGTGCAGCATGAGCTACGATGTGTCCATGTCCTTGTTCGGACTGTTTTCTGTATTGGACAATGTACCGTTTACCGCCGTCATCAAGCGGTCGTTTCTACTGCTGCCCGAGGAAGGTGGTTACCGCAGTCGGGTAGCCGATGCGAGAATTGGTACGAAATGGAGCGGCGTGCAGGATTTCAATCCCGCTCTTCAGGGCAGTCGTACGCAGTACTTCGTCAATCGCTGGAATCTGAAGCCGGATAGCTCGTTGGTGTTCTACGTCGATACGTTGCTGCCCGACTCGTGGAAAGCCAGCGTCTTGCGCAGTGCCGAAACGTGGAACGCTGCGTTCCGCAAGATAGGCTATCGGAAAGCGTTGGACGTGCGTCCGTACCCGAACGACTCCACATTCGATGCCAATAGCCTTTCCAACTCATGTGTTCGCTACGTATTGTCTCCCTCGGGAACGGTGACCGACAGTCAGTGGACCGACCCTCAAACGGGTGAGATTCTGAACGCCAACATCTATATGCCGCACAATCTTGCGTCGCAAATCCAACTGGATGCCTTCTTGCAGACCTCGGCTTTCGAGCCCAAAGCCCGTCAGCTGAAACCCGATGCCGAGCTGGTGAGTCAGGCGCTGCAAACACTTCTGTTGCGGAGTTGGGGACACTGCTTGGGCTTGTCCGACAATATGGCCGGCTCGATAGCTTATCCCATCGACTCGCTGCAGTGCGAAGCGTTTGTCAAAACGCACGGTCTGTCGGCCTCGGTGATGGACGTGCTCCCCATGAACTATTTGCAGACGGCCGGCACTTATCGCAAAGGTGCTCCCCTGTCCCAACAAGTCTTGGGGGCTTACGACGAGTGGGCGCTGCACTATCTGTACGCCGATAGCGGAAAAGATTCGTGTGCCGACGAACTGCCCGTGTTGCGCGGTTGGGCGTCCGAGCGGAATCGGAATCCGTTGCTGCTCTATAAACGTCCGCAGAGCACCAAGGCTTATTACGACCCGCGCGGCATGCGCAGCGATTTGGGAAACGATGCCGTACGCTCGGCCATGATAGCCTTTCAGAATTTGGCCTACGTAATAGCCAATGCCAACGCTTGGTTGGATAAGGAAGACTTGGATTACGAGGAGCGCGTGCCGCTATACGGACATATCATCAATCAGGCCGATGAATACGTAAAGCAGGTACTGCAACACGTAGGCGGATTCTATCTGAACGATACGTACCAAGACGATTCTTGTGCGGCATTCCAGTCGGTGCCAAAAGACATCCAGCGTAAGTCGTTTCTGTGGATGCTGAAGGCGCTGGACGATATGTCGTGGATGGATAATGCCGACTTGCTGAATCATTGTGCCTTGACAGGTAGTCCGGCCGATTACTCGCAGAAGTTCTTCGGTAACCTGATATTCGTGCAGCTGGGCGGCATGTGGCTCAGTGAGCGGAAATCGGACAATCCTTATACCCAAGCCGAAGCTGCTTCCGACTTGATGGATTGGCTCTTTCGGGAAAGCCGCGCAGGAAAAGCTCCGGCCGACTTTAAACGTTTCATGCAAGGACGCATGGCCGATGCGGCCATCACATGGTCCAACGTAAACGGAAATGCGGACAAGTCTGCGTCATCCTCCTCATCGAAGTCGCTGACCGACTACCATCCCTATTGGGGCATGAAAGCCATCGAAAGCATCGGCTACATGGGTCAGCAAAGCAACGAGCGTTTCTGGTACGGCTTGCTGCTGGACTTGCAGAAAGAGTTTCGCAAAGCCAAGGCCGTAGCCGCCACCCGTGCGCTTCGCGATGAGTACGACTATCGCCTGTACACCATAAAAAGAGCCTTGGAAAAATAAAGGCTTCTTTAAACCCCGGCTCCAAACCGAACGGATGTTTGGAGTCGGGGTTATTAAATTTGTAGTAATAGGTCTTAAATGTTTTGTGTTCATAATAAAGATGTTTTTAGTCAGTGTTATCGGTTTCTAACTCATTTACGTCCTAAGGCAAATATGACACTTTTTGCAGCCCATTCCCCGGCGAGAGAATAAAAATCAGCGGCGAGCGATAAAAAATCTC
>CAVBJM010000023.1:0-42368 GCA_963595925.1 bacterium | reverse complement strand
GGTGTTCGCCTTGGGATAACTGTAAAGCACTATCTTGCGACCACGATAGTCGCTTGCCTTGATTTCACGTCCGTCCTGGTTGATGCCAAGAACCTCTGGTATTCTGTCTCCGATATTCATAGTCGTTTGTTTTAGTTATGGTTATTGTATGCTTGTTCTCTTTGTTAATGCGTCCAAGGCTCTTCGTTGTGCGAATGGTAGCTGAAACGTAGCCTGTCTGATACAAAGATAATATGAAAATCGAGGAATTGTCATCTTGCGGCTTAAATAATATTACCAAATCCTTTTGTCTTCGGCGAAAGTGAATGAATCTCTCGCCGCGGAATATTTTTCTCTCGCCGCAAATTTTAAATCTCTCGAGACGAATTTTAAATCTCTCGCCGGGGATTTATAGAGTAACCATTCCTTAAAAGCCGAAATGGATGCAGGTGCTTTTTGCGCCCTGAAAAAACATCTGCCTTACTTTTATCCTTTTATTTATATATATAATAGGTAGAAAAACGCCAAGATGTGGCACACCATGTGGCACGGCATGAACCACTTTGTGGGTTAAACCACTGATAACGAAATAAAAAGATGTGGCACGGCATGTGGCACACCATGAGGCACGGGCGTGTCGAGATTTTTGGAACTTGTTCGTTATGAGGAGTATGTGAAATCGCGTTATTTAGAATGAATATAATACACTGTCGTCTCGAGATATGGCGGATTGAACTTTTTAGACTATCTTTGGAAATCGTATTAAAAAACATGGATAAAATGAAGATGTTGAATCCGCACCGCTTTTATGTGAAATGTTTGATGGCCGGTGGTTTACTGGCTTCCGTGCAAGCTGTCGAGGCTGTAGTAAAGCCGAATGTGATAATCTTTCTGGTAGACGATATGGGGCTGATGGACACATCGTTGCCCTTCATTGCAGACTCGTTGGGGAATGCCGTGCGCTACCCTCTGAACGACTGGTATCATACGCCCAATATGGAGCGGATGGCACAACAAGGCGTACGCTTTTCTTGTTTCTATGCGCAGAGCGTGAGCTCTCCATCTAGGGTTTCGCTTCTGACGGGAATGAATGCGGCACGCCATCACACTACCAACTGGATAAATACCGAGGAAAATAACCGAGACCTTTACGGACCTACCGACTGGAATTGGGACGGGCTGAAGAGTTCCGACTATACCTTGCCACGTATGATGAAAGATGCCGGTTACAAGACGATTATCATAGGAAAATCCCATTTGGGAAATTTGCGGAGCGAAGGTGCGGATCCGCTGAATTTGGGTTTTGATGTGAATATTGCCGGTTCGTCCATTGGGGAACCGGGAAGCTATTACGCAGAGGTGGGCTATGGAGCTACGGGCGGACGAAGGTCGCGCGCAGTGCCCGGACTGGAGAAATACCACGGCACGCACACGTTCCTGACCGAAGCGTTGACCATCGAGGCGAAAGCGCAGATAGATACGGCTGTGAGCGAAAAGAAACCGTTTTTCCTGTATATGTCGCACTATGCGGTACACTCGCCGTTCGAGCGTGATATGCGTTTCTGGAACCGTTACGCCTCGGCTCAGGGCAAGTCGGATAGGGAGAAGGCTTTCGCTACGCTGGTAGAAGGTATGGACAAGTCGTTGGGCGACATCATGGATCATCTGGAAGCGAAGGGCATCGCCCAAAATACACTGATAGTTTTCATGGGCGACAACGGTTCGGCTGCCCCGGTAGGATATGCGCGCGGTTACTGCGCTTCCTCTCCGTTACGCGGAATGAAAGGAACCGAATTTGAAGGCGGAGTACGTGTACCGTGCATCGTGAGCTGGGGTAAGCCCGACGGGAAAAACAAAATACAGCGTGCACTTCCGATAGCGCAAGGTGCGGTGCAGACGCAGATGGCTACCATCATGGACATCTATCCCACTCTGGCTAAGGTGACGGGGGTAAACAAGCCGTTCGGTCACGTGGTGGACGGACAAGATTTGTCCGGATTACTTACTGGAAAGAAAGATGATTCACACGCCAGCAGGTTGCTGATACATTTCCCACACTGTCATCACGGGAGCTACTTTACTACTTACCGCGAAGATGACTGGAAATTGATATACTATTATAACCCCGAACATCCCGAACGTCCAGACTGCGCGCTCTATAACTTAAAAACAGATCCGTTTGAAAAACAGGATATCTCCGCTAAAAATCCGAAAAAAACATCGGAGATGATAGACCGCATGATTCATAAACTCACAGAGGAGGGAGCGCAGTATCCCGTAGACTTTGAGGGACAGACCGTGCGTCCAGTAAACCTGTATTCCGAATACCGAAACTGTATGACGGAGTGATGAAGGAAAACCAATCAAGATATAATGATTTTTCTACATTCCTGTCGGGGTATTTCCCAGGCAAAGTACAGAAGATATCGCTGAATGCCGGGTTTACCTGTCCCAATCGTGACGGTACGAAAGGCTACGGCGGGTGTACGTATTGCAATAACCAAACTTTCAATCCGGCCTATTGCCACACCGATAAGTCGGTAACCGCGCAGTTGGAGGAAGGGCGGCAGTTCTTTGCCCGTAAATATCCGCAGATGAAGTATCTGGCGTACTTTCAGGCTTATACGAACACGTATGGCGAACTGGACAGGTTGAAACGTATGTACGAAGAGGCATTGGCGGTAGACGGAGTTGTGGGATTGGTTATCGGAACCCGTCCAGACTGTATGCCCGACGCTTTACTCCGCTATCTGGAAGACTTGAATCGACAAACGTTCTTGATGGTGGAATACGGCATAGAGAGTACGGACGATGACGTATTGAGGCGCATCAACCGAGGACATGATTTCGCTTGCGCAGCCGATGCGGTGAGGCGTACGGCCGAGAGAGGCATCCTAACAGGAGGACACATTATCGTGGGACTTCCCGGGGGAGGAGATGATGACCCGGAACGTGTTCAGGCCACTTGCCGTGCCTTGTCGGAACTGCCGCTCACCACCCTGAAAATGCACCAGCTTCAGCTGATAAAGGGTACACGCATGGCTCACGAATACGCTTCCCGTCCGAGCGATTTCCATCTGTTTACCGCCGATGAATACATTGATGTGGTGATAAACTACGTGGAGTGCCTCAGGCCGGACATGGTGCTGGAACGTTTCGTATCGCAGTCGCCCAAGGAACTGCTGATAGCCCCCGATTGGGGACTGAAAAACCACGAGTTTACGGCCAAAGTGAAGAAACGGATGGAAGAGCGCGATGCTTGGCAAGGAAAGCGTTGGGAAAACAAGATAAAGTAAAGAGGAAAGTATATGATTCAGAAACTGTATTCGAAAAACAATGACCCGGTCGTGCTGCAGAAGATAGTAGACGTGCTGAATGATGGCGGAATCATCATTTACCCCACCGATACCATGTACGCCATGGGGTGTCACGCCTTGAAGGAACGGCCTATAGAGCGCATCTGTAAACTGAAAGGCATTGACCCGAGGAAGAACAACCTGTCTGTCATCTGTTATGACCTGAGCAATATCAGCGAGTATGCTCGGGTAGACAATGCTACGTTCAAGCTCATGAAGCGCAACCTGCCTGGGGCGTTTACGTTTATTCTGAACGCCGATAGCCGACTGCCGAAGATATTTCGCAATCGGAAAGAGGTGGGAATCCGTGTGCCTGACAACAACATCATCCGCGAGATATGCCGTCTGCTGGATGCGCCTATCCTGACTACCACCCTTCCGCTGGAGGAAGACGAGGATGTGGAGTATGTTACCGACCCTGAACTGATAGATGAGAAATTCGGTCAGGACGTGGATGTGGTGATAGATGGGGGAGTGGGCGGACTGGAACCGTCTACCGTGATAAACTGCTGCGATGGCAGTCCCGTAATAGTGCGTCAGGGGAAAGGCGTCTTGGAAGAATGAAACTTAACCGATAACAAATAGAATATGACATTATTGATTTCGTTGGCCGCAACGGCCTTGAACACAGCTTCGAAAGTAGACGTGGAGCAGCTTTTGGAAAAATTGGTAAACTGGGGCGTAGATGCGGGTAAAGACCTGTTGGGAGCCATCATCATTTATGTAGTGGGGCGGTTCATCATCAAGCAGATAAGTCGTTTGTTGGCCAAGCTGCTTGAGAGACGCAAGTTGGAAGTCAGTGTACAGACATTCCTGAAGAGTTTGGTAAGCTTGCTGCTGAACTTGGTGCTGGCGTTCGCCATTATCGGAAAGCTTGGTGTAGAGACTACCAGTTTCGCTGCTCTGTTGGCTTCGGCCGGTGTAGCTGTCGGTATGGCCTTGTCCGGCAACCTGTCCAACTTTGCCGGTGGACTGATTATCCTGGTGTTCAAACCTTTTAAGGTAGGCGATTACATTGACAGCCCGGGCGGAAGCGGTACGGTAAAGGAGATACAAATATTCCATACCATCATCGTTACGACCGATAACCGTACGGTGTACATCCCCAACGGACAGATGAGCAGCAATGCGATAACCAACTACAGCCGTCAGGCTACACGCCGCATAGAATGGAACTTTGGCGTGGAATACGATGAAGATTTCGACAAGGTGAAAAGCGTACTGCAAGGCATCATTGCCTCGGATGCACGTATTCTGAAAAATCCGGCTCCTTTCATCGCGTTGGGAGAACTGGCTGACAGTAGCGTAAATATTAAGGTGCGCGTGTGGGTGGAATCGGCCGACTATTGGGACGTGTACTTCGACATGAACCGGGTGGTTTACGCAACATTTAACAAGGAGGGTATCGGATTCCCGTATCCGCAACTCACCATACATCAAGCGAAATAGCCCGGAAGGCTATTTCTGCTTGCGTTTCTTTAGCTCTTCGGCTATGCGGTAATGGATTTCGGCTAAATCTTCTCTTCCGGCTTGGGAAAGTGCATCGGCAAAGGCTTCATGCGCTCCGGCGTGTTGCGGCTTGATAGAGGTGGCTTTGTCTAAGTCTACGATAGCTCCCTCGGTATTTCCCGTATGCAGGCGTAGCTTGCCCCGGTTGTATACTGCCTTGAACTCTTGCGGACGTAGCGCAACGGCCTTGTTCAGGCATTCTTCCGACTCCCCTATACGATTCTCATTGAAGAGTGTAACGCCTTTTCTTACCCATGCGTCTACATATTCGGGATATAGTTTGATGGCTTTATCATAATTGGCCAAGGCGGCTTGGGCATCGTGCATACGTGTCACGCACTCGTTTCCCATCAGATAATATTCGCGGGCGTATTGCTGGAGGTCATTGCACTGCGCTCTCATTTGCTCTTTCAGGGCTTTGTTCTCTTCGCGCAGCTTGCTGATAATGCTTAACTTCTTTCGGATGAAGCGTTGTTGCAGGGGCTTTTCGATGTCGTAGCGCGAGTGTATGGCTTTGAAGAAGAAGTTCAGAAACTGTTCAAAGTTTCCTTTGTCGAAGGCTTGTACGGCCGCCACATATTGTTCATCGGCCTGTGCTTGCTTCATAGCTCGGTCGATGGCTTGTACGTTGTTGAATTTCTTGGCAAACGCAATAATTTCGGGGCGTACGAAGATGTCTCCCCGTGTGATTTCCCGTTTTAGACAGATACCCTCCAACGAGGTGCAGCGGCTGAGAGCTACGTAGGTCTGTCCGCCGGCGAACACGCCTCCCGTAAAGTCGATGATAACTCGACTGAATGTCAGTCCCTGACTTTTGTGCACGGTAATGGCCCAGGCCAGTCGGATGGGATATTGGGTAAACGTACCCAGTTCTTCCTCTTCTATCTTCTTCTCAGTTTCGTTGTATTTGTATCGGATATTGCTCCAACTTTCCTGATGCACGTCGTATTCGCTTCCGTTTTCGGTTACTATCTGTATGGTGCCGCTTTCTTCGTCTATCCCCGATATGGTTCCGATGGTACCGTTAACCCACCGTTTCTCCATGTCGTTCTTGATGAAGATAATCTGTGCTCCAGGTTTGATGGTTAGTTCCATGAGGGTAGGGAGGCTATTCTCGGGAAACTCTCCGTGTATTTCCCCTTTTAAAACAATGGGTTCGCCCGGTAGTTCCGCTAGCTTCTGTTCATTGATGAAGTCTACATTGTCTTTACGGGTAGCAAGCGTTAGATACAGGTCGTTGGCGTGTGTGCTGATGGGGGCGTTGTATCGGGTATTCAGTAACTGCAAGTCTGCGCTGCCGGCTGTATTGGTGCGTATGTAATCCAATACACTAACAAACACTTTGTCTTTTTGTCTGTACACCTTGGTCAACTCAATCGAAACCAGTTCCATCTCCTGAAATACGTGTGCTGAAAAGAAGTAAGGGTTTGGGTAGAAACGGTTGATAATCTCTCGCTCGTCTCCTTTTACCACAGGCTCCAACTGGAAGATATCTCCAACCAGTAGCAGTTGTTTCCCTCCGAACGGTTCGCGCATATTTTGCGAGTAGACTCGAAGTACTTTATCGATAAAGTCAATGATGTCTGCACGTACCATCGAAATTTCATCAATGATAACCAGCTCGATATTCTTTATCAGTTTGCGATGCGCCGATGAGTATTTGAGTGCTTTATGTAGTCTTCCGCCTTTGAGACTGAAGTTAGGATCGTCTGGCAGCAACGGATGAAACGGGAGTTTAAAGAAGCTATGTAACGTACTGCCTCCGGCATTGATGGCTGCAATGCCCGTAGGTGCCAGTACTACGTATTTCTTTTTGGTAATTTGACATACGTGCTTCAGGAACGTAGACTTTCCTGTTCCCGCTTTTCCGGTAAGGAATACCGAGTTTCGGGTGTACTGAATCAGTCGTAGGGCATTTTGGAATTCTGCGTTGTCTGTATCTATCGTTGTTGATGCCATGTCTGTTGTGAAAACTTGTTTTTCAGATAGCCGAGTAAGCCTATCTTCTGCAAAGATACAATAAAAAAAGCGACTGCAATCCTGCAACCGCTTTCTTTGATTATTAACGTCCGGCCTTTCGGCCTTATCAGATTCTGAATTAAAAGCTGATTCTTCAGTCAGCTTCTCATCGCCTTTTATCGGTCGTTTCTGTAACCGTTCATTACATAACCCCAAATCATCGGGTTAGCGTTAGCGATGTTGTGAAAAATACTTTTTACCTTTTTCATAATGTTATCCTTTCTTCTTTTAATTAATAATACCTGAAAACTTTATTGTTCTTTGGTGGGCCTCACGGCTGACCTCCGAATCTTCTTATTTACCTTAAAAACAATCAATCTATATTATCCGTTAAGAACCTTTTGTTCTTTTATTACGCTGCAAAGATAGCGCCTTTGGGGATACGAAATATGTTTTATAACATGTTTTTGTTCAGAATAGGCCTTTTATTGACCTATATCAATTAAAGAGGCGAATCGGCAGACGGATGGTGTGAAAGGATGACATGTTGGCATGGTTTTACCTGTCTTGATACATCTGTTCGTAGTAATTTTGGTAGTCTCCGCTGGTGACGTCCTTCACCCAGTCTTGGTTGTCCAAGTACCACTGGATGGTTTTTACGATACCGTCTTCGAATTTTGTTTCGGGTGTCCATCCCAGATCGCGAGTAATCTTGCTGGGATCGATAGCATATCGTTGGTCGTGGCCCAATCGGTCTTTCACGAAAGTAATCAGCGATTTGTTAATCCAGTCAATGCGTATCTGTCCGTTTTCGTCCAGTTCCTTCTTTTTGAGTATTTGGCGGTAGGCCGGTTCCTCGTCCATGAGCCGATGGATGGTAGCGATGGTTAGTTTTACGATTTCGATGTTTTGCTTTTCGTTGTGTCCGCCTACATTGTATATTTCGCCGTCCTTACCTTTTCTAATGACCAAATCTATCGCTTTGCAGTGGTCTTCCACGTAAAGCCAGTCGCGCACGTTGGTTCCGTTGCCGTATACTGGCAAGTGTTTCCCTTCAAGGATGTTTTTTATGATAAGGGGAATCAGTTTCTCCGGGAAATGGTAAGGTCCGTAGTTGTTCGAGCATCGGGTGATGCTTACAGGCATATTGTAGGTATCGTGGTATGCCATGACAAAGAAGTCGGCGCTTGCTTTCGATGCGCTGTAAGGGCTATGAGGGCACAGGGGAGTATCTTCAGTGAAATATCCGTCAGCTCCTAATGAACCGTAAACTTCATCGGTTGAAACCTGATGGAAGCGTACATCATTTCTCCAGGTGGGATATCCGTGTACGTCTTTTCCGGTAACCCATGCACGGCGGGCGCAGTCCAATAAGTTTTGAGTGCCCAGAATATTGGTTTGTAGGAATAACTGCGGGTTGTCTATGCTTCGGTCTACGTGGCTTTCGGCGGCGAAATTGACAATACAGTCGAATTTATAGTCGGCGAAGAGTTGGTCTACCAGTTTTCCATCGCAGATGTTCCCTTTTATAAAGAAGCATCTTTCGTTGTCAATGTCTTTGGCTATCGTTTTAAGATTTCCTGCATAAGTCAGCGCGTCCAGTACCACGATTTTTACGTTGTCGTATTTATTTAATATGTACTTGATGAAGTTTGAGCCGATAAACCCTGCAGCTCCTGTAACTAAGTAAGTTCTCATATAAAAGTTTCTTGGTTTTGGTGGGCAAATTTCTGAAAGTTTTTTTGATTGTACAACAATTCAATCGCTTAATTCGATGACTTCCAAGTCGGAGAAGTTGCCTTGGTCAATACTGAACCTTACCAATGTGCGTACGGTGTGGAATCCGTATTTCCCAGCCGCTCCCGGATTGATGTGCAGCATCCGCAAGGTTTTGTCGTATTTTACTTTTAGGATGTGCGAGTGTCCGCTGATGAAGAGCTTGGGCGGATGTACCAGCAGGTTGGCGTGGATAGACGGGTCGTATTTACCCGGATATCCGCCTATGTGTTTCATCAGTACGTCTGCGCCGTCTACAGTGAAGCGGTTTACCAGGGGATATGTCTTTCGGATGTCTTGTCCGTCGATGTTCCCGTAAACGGCACGTAGTGGTCGAAAATGGTATAGCTTCTCTACAATTTCCATAGAACCGATATCGCCAGCATGCCATATTTCGTCACACTCTTCAAAGTATTTCAGATATCGTTCGTCCCAGTAGCCGTGTGTGTCTGATAAAAGTCCGATTCTTGTCATCTTATTCTATTCTTTTTCTCAGACAAAGGTAGTGCTTTTAGACAGATTCTTGGGGCGAAAAGCAATGGAAATTGGATGTATATTCGGTAAGAAGTTGAAGAATTCAGTGAAAAATAATTCTAAAAGAAAGTTAAATCGGGGGGGGGTAAAGAGTGACATTCATAGAAGAAGTATCCCCAAATAATGGAAATGTGTTACATTTGTATGAATTTCATGTGTTTGGGAAACTACGCATGAAGGTATAAGACAAGGTTATTGTAAGAAGAAAAAATTAGAAAGCATTAGCTCGTAGATTATGAACCGAAAAAAATTATTCTTTGAAAATCGAAAGAAAGGAAGGGGAAGCAGACAACCAGAATATTTAGACGAGATGCGCGAACCGTTTTTTACATGGAAAAAAGTGTGGAACGTTATTCGGATACTGATTGTTTGTATTGTTGTAGGAGGGCTTTTAGGAATAGCCCTTGGAGAATGTTCGAAAATGTGTGATTAAACAGGCGGTTTCCCCAACTTGGGGAAACCGTTGTTCTTTGATATTATTCCTCTGTCAGTTTTTCGACCAGGTATTGGCCTGTGTATGAAGCCGCACAGTGCGCCACCTCTTCGGGTGTTCCGCAGGCTACTACATTTCCGCCTTTGTCGCCTCCTTCAGGACCCAAATCGATTACATAGTCTGCGCTTTTTATCACATCCATATTGTGTTCGATAATGACAATGGTATGTCCTCGTTCTATCAAGGCGTCGAATGCTTTCAGCAGCTGCTTGATATCGTGGAAATGCAGGCCTGTAGTCGGTTCATCGAACACGAAGATAGTAGGTTCCGCTTTCTCCATACTGAGGAAGTAGGCCAGCTTTACGCGTTGGTTCTCGCCACCGGACAAGGTAGACGATGATTGTCCTAGCCTGATGTATCCCAATCCCACTTCCTGTAAAGGGAGTAGTTTTTTGACTATCTTTTTTTGTCCGTGCTCATTGAAGAACTCAATGGCTTGGTTTACGGTCATTTCCAAAATGTCGTATATGCTCTGTCCTTCGTACTTAACTTCCAGGGTGTCGCTCTTGAAGCGTTTGCCGTGACACGATTCGCATTCCAGTACCAGGTCGGCCATGAATTGCATTTCCACGGTTACGGTACCTTCGCCTTTGCATTCCTCGCAGCGTCCGCCTTCGGTATTGAATGAGAAGTAGCCTGCCGTGTAACCCATTTGTTTGGCTAAGGGTTGATCTGCCATCAGTTTCCGTATTTCATCGTATGCTTTTACGTAGGTTACCGGGTTGCTTCTTGATGATTTTCCGATGGGGTTTTGATCTACAAACTCAATGTTGCTTATCTGTGTGGTGTCGCCATTCAGTTCCAAAAATTCTCCGGGGCGTTCGCTCGACTCGTCGTATTTCCGCTTCAAGGCCTTATAGAAGATGTCTCTAACCAGGGTGCTTTTCCCCGATCCGCTCACGCCGGTTACTACGGTCATAACGTTTAATGGGAATTTCACATCGATGCCTTTCAGATTGTTTTCGCGTGCACCTTTCACTTCGATGTAATTGTTCCATGAGCGATGGCTTTGTGGACAGGGTATCTTCTCTTCTCCTAACAGATATCTTACCGTGTAACTGTCGCTACCGGGCTTCAAGTCTTTCATGTCTCCTTCGTAGACAATTTGTCCTCCCAACCGTCCGGCTTTGGGGCCGATGTCGATAATATAGTCGGCCGTGCGGATAATTTCCTCGTCGTGTTCCACCACTACCACCGTATTCCCCAGCCGCTGCAGTTGGCGCAATACTTTTATCAGGCGGTCGGTGTCGCGGCTATGCAGTCCGATGCTCGGTTCGTCCAAGATGTAAAGCGAGCCTACCAAGCTGCTCCCTAACGAGGTCGCCAAATTGATGCGCTGACTTTCTCCACCCGAAAGCGTATTGCTGAGGCGGTTTAGGGTGAGATATCCCAATCCTACGTCTTGCAGGAACTTCAGCCGGCTCTTTATTTCGTTCAGCAGACGCTCGGCGATGGCAGCATCGTGCTTGTCCAGTTTTAGGGTGCGGAAATATTCAGCCGCTTCATTGATGGGCAGGTCTACTATCTCGGCAATGTTCTTGCTGCCCACCCTTACGTAAAGGGCTTCTTTCTTCAGACGGCCTCCGTGACAGGTGGGGCAGACGGTCTTCCCGCGGTAGCGTGCCAACATCACACGATATTGTATTTTATATTGGTTCTCTTCCAGCATCTTGAAGAAAGAGTCTATACATACTTTGTTTCGGTCTCCGTGCCACAGATAATCCTTCTGCTCATCGGTCAGCTCGTAGTAAGGGGCGAAGATGGGGAAGTCGTGGGCGGGAGCTTCGCGTAGGAATTCATTCAGCCATTCCCGCATGACTTCTCCGCGCCAGCACATGACGGCTCCATCGTAAACACTGAGTGCCCGGTTGGGTACGACCAAGTGTTCGTCTATGCCGATAATCCGTCCGAAGCCTTCGCACGTGGGACATGCGCCGATGGGGGAGTTGAACGAGAACATCTGGTCGGAAAGCTCTTCGAACTTTATGCCGTCGGCCTCGAACTTGGTGCTGAACGTATGCAATTCGGTATTCCCTTCAGGAAGGTAGAAGCGCAGCAAACATGCTCCGTCGCCTTCGTACATGGCGGTTTCGGCCGAATCGGTGAGTCGGCTGATGGCGTCTTTCGTGTCATCGCAGCTCATGCGGTCTACCAGCAGATAGATCTTGTCTTGTTCGCTATAGGTGTAGTCTTCTATGCGTGTGGCTGTTCCGTTTACTTCCAGTCGGGTAAATCCTTGTTTCAAATCCATGCCGATTTGATCTGTTATGCTACGACCCTCACGCGGAACGATGGGGGTAAGTACCGTATATCGGGTACCTTTGGGATAAGAAAGCATACAGTTTACAATGTCTTCGGGCGAGTCTTTCTTTACCAACTTGCCGCTTACAGGCGAATATGTTTTCCCTATTCGCGCGAAGAGCAGACGCAGATATTCGTATATCTCGGTCGAAGTGCCAACGGTGGAGCGTGGGTTCCGGCTCGTTACTTTCTGTTCGATGGCGATGGCTGGCGGAATGCCTTTGATGAAGTCGCATTCGGGTTTGCTCATTCGTCCTAAGAACTGCCGGGCGTACGACGAGAGGCTTTCCACATATCGCCGTTGTCCTTCGGCGTAAAGCGTGTCGAATGCGAGAGACGACTTGCCCGACCCTGACAATCCGGTAATGACTACCAGCTTGTTTCGCGGGATGTTTACGTCGATGTTCTTCAGATTGTTCACCTTGGCTCCCTTGATGGAGATATAGTTGGTTTCGGACATGGCTTGTATAATTCTTTACGTTCTGTTGTTTTAGAAAGGCAAAGATAGAGATAATTCTTGAGAGTATGCACTGCCAATGTGGGGGAGAATCGTTATATTTGCTCCCAATTTTAGAAACTATAGACAGGAAACATGAAGCAAAAAACCTTCTTCGCTTTATTGGCATGGCTGTTGCTGTGCTGTGCCCCAAACGTTGCGGCTCAGAATAATTTTCCCAAGCGCGAATTTCGCGGCGCATGGATTCAATGTGTAAACGGACAGTTCCAAGGAATGGCTCCCGACCGGATGCGGAGCTTACTGGTGGGGCAACTTGATAAATTGCAGGAGGCTGGCATTAACGCCATTATCTTTCAGGTGCGCGCCGAATGCGATGCCTTGTACGCCTCGTCGTACGAGCCGTGGAGTCGCTTCCTAACCGGAGTGCAAGGGTTGCCGCCCAGTCCGATGTGGGATCCGTTGCAGTTTATGATAGACGAATGTCACAAGCGCGGTATGGAGCTTCACGCTTGGATAAACCCATATCGTGCCAAGACCAAGGGCACGGGAGCGTTGTCACCCATCCATCCGGCGAAAAGATATCCTAACCTGTTTGTGAATTACGGAGGGCAGATGTATTTCGACCCGGGTTATCCCGAATCAAGAAAGTATATCTGTAAGATTGTGCGCGACATCGTTTCACGTTACGACGTGGACGCCATTCACGTAGACGATTATTTCTATCCCTATCCCAATGCGGGTGAGGAGTTCCCGGATAATCTGAGTTTTGCCGCTTATGGACGTGGATTTACGGACAAGGCCGATTGGCGTCGCGACAATGTAAACGTTTTGATGAAGGAGTTGCACGAAACCATACGCGAGTGTAAGCCGTGGGTGAAGTTCGGTGTATCGCCGTTCGGAATTTACCGCAACAAGCAGTCATCGCCCAATGGCAGCGATACAAAGGGCTTGCAGAATTATGATGACTTGTACGCCGATGTGCTGATGTGGGTGAACAACGGTTGGGTAGACTATAACATCCCGCAGATATACTGGGAGATAGGACACCCTGCGGCCGATTACGAAAAGTTGATTCGTTGGTGGGCGAAGAACTCGGCTGCCCGTCCGCTTTTCATCGGACAGGACGTGGTTCGTACAGTTTCTAAGGCCGATGTAAACGACCCCAACCAGAATCAAATGGCGGCAAAGTATAAGTTGCAACGCTCGCTGCCTACCGTGCAGGGAAGTTGCCAGTGGTATGCCGCCGCAGTGGTGGAAAACAAGGGAAGTTATTGCGACATGCTTTCCAAGGTATACCATAAATATCCGGCTTTGGTACCGCTTTCACCGTTTATTGACAACAAGGCTCCAGGAAAGGTAAAGAAGCTGAAGCCGATATGGACGCCAGATGGTTACATCTTATTCTGGACTGCTCCTCACGCTAAGGCCGAGATGGACAAGGCGGTGCAGTATGTGGTTTATCGTTTCGGAAAGGGCGAGGCCGTTAATACCGAAGACCCCTCGCACATCGTAACGATTACCCGAAATACGTTCTACAAGTTGCCGTACGATGACGGGAAGACCAAGTATCAGTATGTAGTGACAGCCCTTGACCGCTTGCATAACGAGTCGAAGTCGGTAAAGAAGGGCGTGAAGTTATAGCGGAAAAACAGAAGGATATGGTAGGAAAATTTATAATGTCACTGACTTTGTTTAGCGGACTGTTTGCTTTCGGCGTACAGGCTGAGAGCATGGTAGGTATTTCCAGTGCAGACAGTTTGCAAACGGTGAAGAATAGTATAGGCAATACCCTGACTCCCAAGGTGTATAAAGAACCGAAAGTAAAGGCGACGCCGGAACTGATAGAACTTGTACCGGCGGAAAACGCAGAGTGTAGTCTGAAAGATGTCGAGCTGCCCATCGTGCGTTTTTCGTTCAATAGCGTACGGATAGCTCCGGCCGAGCGTGCCAAAGTGTCCCGCATTGCCCAAACGTTGAAAGAGCGCCCGGATGCCGCTCTGCGTATAGAGGGGTATGCCGATAGTCGAGGCTCGAAAGCGGTAAACGAACAGGTATCGAAAGCCCGTGCCGAAGCGGTAAAGGAAAGCCTGGTCAGTCAGTTTGGAATTGACGCCTCCCGTATCTCAGCCGTAGGAATGGGCTCGGACAAGGAAGCGGCAGCCGGAGAAGCTCGCCGTGCAGTCTCTGTTTTTACACGCCGATAAGAGGTGGGTGAAAATCTCCGGCGATTTTTGTTGTAACTTTGTGACATTTCGTTGAACCTTTTCTTATGTTACCATACAACAACAAGGACATTGTTTCTATATTCGATTATAGCAAGCAGTTGGTAAATAAAAGCTTGCGTGACTTTGCACCCGATGCTGACGAGCATAAGGGTAAAGGCGGATTGGGGCAACTTGTAGAAGAACTATTTTTCAAGTACGATGTCAATTCCCGACAGGAAGCCGACTTTGCTTTCGTCAATGCCGAACTGAAATGTACTCCGCTGAAACAGTCGGCAAGGGATGCCGAACTGCTGATAAAGGAACGGCTCGTTTGCAGTATGATAAACTATACCGAGGATTGGGACAAAACGTTTGAGGAATCGCATTTCTACAGGAAATGTCTGATTATGCTGATAATGTTTTATCTCCACCAAAAGAACGTTTCCAAACTCGACTTGCATTTCCTTTTCGCCGTATTGTGGAAGATACCCGAAAAAGACCTCAATGTCATACGAAAGGATTATGAAATCATTATAACGAAGATACGCAACGGACAGGCAGAAACTCTTTCAGAGGGTGACACGATGTACCTTGGCGCATGCCGTAAGGGACAAAAGGGCGATTCGCTTATGGCACAACACGGAAGCGAGATTGGTGCGCCAAGGCGTGCATGGAGTCTGAAAACGGCGTATATGCGCACGGTGCTTGAAGAGGTGAAGAGAAACAACGTAGACGGTGCTTACTGCAATTACGACATAAAGAAAACCAACCTTGAAGAACTCTTTTCCGCCAAAGAACTGCGTGAACACTCCGTTGATGACGTTTTGAACGGACGTTTTGCTCCATACATCGGATTGTCTTATACGGAAATCTGCGATAAACTCGACATTAATCCAATAATGGCAAAATCCAAATACTTTGTCCTGTCAAACGCCATTGCGAGCAATGATGAGATTGGTAACGTGAACAAATCGGAAGAATTTGTAAAGTCGGGTCTCACGATGAAAACTATCCGTGTGAAGAAGAACGGCACAATTAGGGAAAGTATGTCGTTTGAGAACATTGATTATCAAGAGGTATTTGACTGCGAGGAATGGACGGATTCACGACTTTACGAACTGTTCACCAGCCGTTTTATGTTTGTCGTATTCAGAGAAACGGACAATGATTTGCAATTGCCGAGCGGTAAGACGGAAAAGGAGTATAAGTTGGATAAGGTGGCCTTTTGGACAATGCCACAAAGTGATTTGATGATTGCCATGCAGTATTGGCAAAACATCAGAAAATGTGTCCAAGATGACCATATTTCCCCCGAATATTTTTGGGGACTGAAAGATGACAAATGTTTCCATGTCCGTCCCAAAGCTGCACTGGCAAAGGATATGGTGGAAACGCCACACGGAACTAAAGCTAAGAAATATAGCTATTGGTTCAACGCTAAATATGTAAAGGATATCATTGGCAATGAAATATAAAAATATAGACGAAGAAGAGAATGAAATGAGCGAGGTATTGTGCGAACCTATTGCGCAATATTCATGTACCATACACAAACAATTTAAGGAGCAGAGCTTATTTGACGATTTCGCTTCTCCGCAGACAGGGGAAGGCGATATCAAAGTGGTAGAGTTGTTTGCCGGAGTCGGTGGCTTCCGTATCGGTTTGGAGAGAGCGTCGAGCCATTTCAAGACTGTATGGAACAACCAGTGGGAACCGTCAACCAAGCGACAGGACGCAAGTATCATCTATTGCCGTAGGTTTGGCACACAAGGACATTCCAACGAGGATATTTCCACTGTTCCTACGAGCGAAATTCCCGATGTAGACCTATTGTGTGGAGGTTTTCCGTGCCAAGACTATTCGGTTGCTACGACGCTCCAACGCTCTGGCGGCATTGAGGGTAAGAAAGGCGTACTTTGGTGGCAGATATACCGTATACTGAAAGAGAAAGGAGTAAACAGTCCTAAATATCTCATGTTGGAGAATGTGGACAGGTTGCTTAACTCACCTGCAAAACAGCGAGGACGTGATTTTGCTATTATTCTTTCTTCGTTGTCAAGTCTCGGATATGCTGTTGAGTGGCGTGTCATTAACGCTGCCGAATATGGTATGCCGCAGCGCCGCAGGCGTACATACATGGTTGCTTACAAGCACAACACGTTCCTGTACAGTCAGTTTGGAAAAATGGAAGATGCTTTTTCTTGGATAACTGGCGAGGGCATTATGGCGAAAGCGTTTCCTTGTAGACCCAAAGACAGTAAGACTGCATCGTTTGTCGTAGGGGACGATATCGCAGATGTTTCCGACAATTTCAATAAGGGCAAGAAAGAAAGTCCATTCCAAAACTCGGGTATCATGTACGGTGGACAGGTGTTTACGCTTGACACATTGCCAGTGTACAACGGTCATTGCCTCACACTTGGAGATATACTTGTAGATGATAGTCAAGTGCCTGAAGAGTTTTTCATTTCCGATGAGGATTTGCCAAAGTGGGAATATCAGAAAGGGTCAAAATCGCTGAAACGCATCAATAAGACTACAGGATTTGAATACAATTACAGCGAGGGCGCAATGGCTTTTCCCGATTACCTTGACAGGGCATCACGCACTATAATTACGGGAGAGGGCGGCGCAGGACCGTCACGCTTCAAGCACATTATCAAGACGGAAAGTGGAAGATACCGCCGACTTGTTCCCGTAGAATTGGAACGACTAAATATGTTCCCCGACAATCATACGTTTGGTTCAAGCGACTTGCGCCGCGCCTTTCTGATGGGCAATGCATTGGTGACAAGTATAGTTGAGCGTATTGCCATCGTGCTTAAAGAAAGAATGTAGCGGTATGCTCTACTCCATAATGTATCCGCAGGACATGATGGGTCTTGCGGATTTTTTTGCGCATCAAGGATATGGATGCCTACCACGTGCAGTCTCTGTTTTTACACGCCGATAAGAGGGTGAAAATCTCTCGCCGGAAAATAAAAATCTCCGGCGAGAGATTAAAAAAACGTCCCGAGAAAATAAAATTCTCTCGGGACGTTTTTTGAGCCTTCTTTAAGTGTTCTAACTTATTGTAATACAGAAGGTAGTGCAAACCTTATCAAACAGTACCCTCCGCCTATAAGCCAACAGTAAAGGATGGCGGCCAACAGGAATGGCTTGAATCCAGCTTTCTTGAACTTGTCGATGCTGGTTTCTGCTCCCAGTGCGGTCATAGCCATGGTAAGCAAGAACGTATCTAACTGATTAATCCATCTGACCACACTCTCCGGTAACAGATTTAGAGAGTTGAACCCGATAACTACCAAAAACAGTACCGCAAACCAGGGAATGGTGATTTGCGTCTTTCCGCTGTTCCCGTCTTCCGATGCGCTCTGCTTGTTCACGCTTTTTGCCACCGTCCAGGCTATCACCAACAGAACGGGAACTAACATCATTACACGTATCATCTTGACGATGATAGCGATGTTGCTCACTTCAGGTCCCATGGCGTTGGATGCCCCCACCACGTGAGCCACTTCGTGTACCGTAGCCCCAGTAAACAGTCCCATCATTTCCGGCGAAAGCTGGAATACGCCCGCCCGATACAAAATGGGATAGAGGAACATGGATACCGTTCCGAAGATAACCACCGTAGCCACTGCTACCGCAGTCTTGTAAGGCTTGGGACGGATGGCGCCATCCACTCCCAAAACTGCAGCGCTCCGCATATGGCGCTTCCGCAAGAGGTAAGAAGGGCGATGCTGCGGTCTATCTTTAATACCTTTCCGACCCACACGCCCAGACCGATGGTTCCGCATACCATGATGGCGTCGATAACGATGGCCGGTACGCCCACCTGCATCACATCCTGAAAAGTCAGCTTGAACCCATAAAGGATGATGCCTGTGCGCAAGACGCGCTTGGAGCAAAACTTGATGCCGGGCACCCATGTTTCGGGCAAATTGTTGCGAAGACTGTTTGCGTAGAGCATACCTAACACGATTCCTACGACCATGGGACTTAACGATAGCGCCTTTACCCAGTCGGTGTCTCCGAGGTAAAAGGCGGCACACGCAAAGAGAGCGATGAGCAGCACCCCATGCAGCATGCTGCTTCTTTTTTCAGATAATTTCATCATTCTAATTTATTCGGTTAGCTTTCGCTTGCAAAAGTAAGCGAAATCAGGCGGCGTTATATATACAGAATAACTATCCGCTATAACCGTTGGTTATGAAGCCCTTGAAAATCTGAGGAAGTCCGGCCGTTTCTCCCCGCTTCTCCACGATGTGAAACTTGCGTGTAATCTTGCATCCCTCAATGTCCAGCACCTTGAATGTCTTGGCGTAAAGCTCGCGGTATATCGCCCTTATGCTGATGATGCCCATACAGTCGGAATGTTCCACAAAGTGTTTGATGCCTTCCGTAGTGCCGAGATTCATTTCGATGTTCAGGTCGGAGAGGTTGACGCCGTGAGCCTTGAGCGCATCCTGTATCACGTCCAGTGTGCCGGATCCCAGCTCGCGCAATACTACAGGCATAGCTTTCAGCTCTTCCAGGCATACCTCGTCTTTTCGGGCCAAGGGGCTATTGGCGTTGACTATGGCCACAAGCTCGTCGTCCATAAAGGGCGTGTACTTAAACTGCGGCTGACGCTTGATGCCCTCTACCATCCCCATGTCTATGCGTCCGGATTCCAAGGCTTCTTCTATCTCGTGTGAGTTCCCGCTCAGTAACGTCAGACGGATATTCTGGTATTTCTTTCGGAACTCGGCGACGGTCTCGGGTAGTACGTATTGCGAGATGGTAGTGCTTGCTCCTAATCTGAGTTCGCCTTCCGACTTCTTCGTGAGTCTCTTCATTTCGTAGTCCAAACTTTGGTAATCCCCGAGAATCTTGCAGGCATGGTCCAATAGCAGCTGACCGGCTTGGGTAAGCTGGATGCGATTGCCTATTCGGTCGAATAAACGCACCCCGTATTCTTTCTCAAGCTCCTGAATGTGCTTGCTGATGGCCGGTTGGCTGATAAACAATTCATAGGCCGCCTTTGTAAAGCTCAGTTGGGTCGCTACGCTTTTAAATACCTTTAGTCTTGTGTCTATCATGTTTGTTTTCTTAGCCACGATGAGAGAGGTGAAACAACAGGTTTACTACCGATACGGTGAAGGCGAAGCCAAATCCTACGAGACAAACTGCACCCCAGCCTCCACTGTTCCATGCTACCCCGGCACACAACGTACCGAGACTTCCTCCGGCGAAAAGGTGGCTCATAAAGATGGTGTTGGCACGGTTGGTCGCTTCGGGAACGAGCGATAAGCAACCGCTCTGGTTGCTTAACTGATAGCATTGCGCTCCTACGTCCACCAGGATGATAGCGACGATAAGTCCCGCATAAGTGTCGGAGAAGAGATACGCTACCGCCCACGCTATGAACTGAAGAAGGACTCCCACGAGGCAGAAGCGCTCAATGCCGAAGCGGGGAATGTACTTGCCGATGCCGCTTGCAGCCGTAGCGCCCGCTAGCCCACAAAGGCCGAGTAGTCCTACGGCGTCGCTTCCCGCATGAAAGGGCTCGCCCGTGAGGTGGAACGCCATACACGACCATATCGCCATCATGCTACCGAAACTCAGTCCGCCGCGGAGGGCATAGACACGTATGGCGGGTATGTCGCGGTAGATGCGCACGATAGACTTCATCAGTTTGGCGTAAGAGCCTTCGAAACTGGACGGCATTACGGGTAAGGTGCGCAGCATGACAACGAGGCTTACCGTCATGATGATGGCTGCGATGCCGAACATCGCTCTCCATCCGAGCCATTCGCCCACATATCCGCTTAGCACTCGCGCCCCAAGCACACCGCTCAGGAGTCCTGTGAGCACGATGCCCATGTTGCGCGATTTGTTCTCCGGCTTGGAGAAGTGGTTGGCTACGGGGATGAACATCTGAGGCACCACACTGTTACACCCCAATATGAGCGATGCCGCCCATACGAGCCATAGCCTCTGACTGAGGGCGATGGCTATACAGCAAACCACCGCCACACTGATGTTGACGGTGATAATTTTGCGGCGCGACACCTTGTCGGCAAGGGGGACGATGAATATCAGTCCCGAAGCGTAGCCCAGTTGGGTAATAAACGTGATGAGATTGGCCTGCAGTTCCGTGCCGCCCAGTGTTTGGCGCATGGCTTCGAGCAGCGGTTGGTTGTAATACAAGTTGGCGACGGTCAGACCGCCGATGACGGCCATTGCGAAAAGAATGCTTCGTGGTATGCCGCCGTTGGGTACGAGCTCTTTCATTTTTTGTTATCCTTTCTTCTTCCTACTATAGAACAAGCGCAAAAGTAACAAAAAGAACTGAATGTTATCTCCCTGTGGCCTGCAAGTATTCGCGCTTTTTCACCTCGTAGTTGGTGAACGACTCCACATACTTGTCGCGGCTCTGCTGGTAGAGGCTCTGTGCATCGAGAAGGTCACTCATGGCGACGGTGCCGGCTTGGTAGTAGTCGGTGTTGAGGCGCAGGTTCTCTTCGCTCTGTGCGATGCTCTCTTGGGCGATGGTCACCTGGCGGTAGGCGTCGTTTAGGTCGTTCCAAGCCTTGCGCATGCGGATGATGAGCATTTCGCTTTGGTTCCGCTTGTCGTTCTCGGCATTGGCCACCTGAAGCTTTTGACGTTTCATGTCGTGCGAGCCGCCCCACCAACTACTGATGGGTACAGATACGGTGAGCATCCCCACGAAACGGTTTTGCGACTTATCCATGATGTCGTTATATAGATATCCGCCACCTACAGCCACCGAAGGAAGGTTCTTTCCTACGGCGAGTTTGTACTGCAGTTTGCCGGCCTCCACCTGCTTGTCAAGGAGTTGATATTCGTTGGTTTGGGGGAGGGATGCCTCTGCCGACTGATAGAACCGCTCCGGCTGTTCCGGCGTGGAAATCCGGGTGTTTATGTCTATCGTTTCGTTGGGATGTCCCATCAGTTGCGCCAGCAAGTCATTCACCGTAGAGAGGGCGTTCTGCACCTGTATTCTCGAAGTCTTTAGCTCGTTTTGACGCAGTTGTACTTGTAGTAGGTCGTTACGGTTGCGTATGCCTGCATCCACGGCAGCTTGTGCGTCTTTGCGAGCCGTTTCCAGTTGGCAGTCCAGTTGGTCGAGGGTGTGGAGCTTTTCCTTGAGTTGAACGATTTGCCAATAATACTGTTCGGTGTTGAGGCGGATTTCATTCTCCGAGAGATTGCGTTGCAACTGTGATACGCTTTCGCTAACCCGGGCGAGTTTGTTGCCGTTTACTATCTGTCCGCCGGCAAATATGGGCTGCATTGCCGTTACACCTGCTACTAGACCGTTTTTTGCTAGTGACATGCCCAAGCCTCCACCCATATCCATCTCAATCAGACCTTTGTTGGCTATGAAACCTCCGCCAGTGGCCGAGATGGTGGGGAAGTACTTGGTCAGAGCTTCCTTGCGTTGTTCGCCAGACATGGCTACCTGATTGTCGGCATTGCGGAGCGTGAGGTTATTCTTCACTGCTTCGCTGAGGCATTCTTCAAGAGAGTATGTTTTGTTCTCTTGTGAGGAGACCGGCAATGTGCTTGCCAGTCCCCCGATGATTAAAGTCAATGCGAATATCTTTTTCATCATTTCGTTACATTATTAAAACATTATTCCTTTTCCATTTCGAGTAAGGCTTTTCGGCGTGCTTCCGTTCCCTCGAACACAAGGAGATACGTCACTGGCACCACAGTGAGGATGCAGAGCATGGAGATGAGCGTTCCGTAACAGATAACCGTTCCCATTGGCATCCACAGTCCGCTGCCGCCGAGTATCATCGGGATGACACCCATTGAGGCTGCGGCGGAGGTGAGGAAGATGGGGCGCATACGGCGGCTGGCGGAGTGCCAGATGGCGTCGCGTACGTTCATGCGCTCCGTTTCGCGGAGTTCTTCGGCATAGTCGAACATGATGATGCCGTTTCGTACGATGATGCCCATCAGCGCAACGAGTCCCATTACGCAGGTCACGCCGAACGGCAGACCTTGTATATTCAGTCCTACACAGGCGCCGAAGAGGCTCAAGGCCATACTTCCGAACACGATGCCTGCCAGGTTGATCTTGCGGAAATGCGCCATGAGGATAAAGAATATCATCACGGCGGCGATGCCGAGTGCAGCCATGGTGGGTCCCATCGTCTCGGTACTGTTCTCAAGGTCGCCGCCATATACCAGACGGGTATCGGGCGAGAGCTGTACGTCTTTCATCTTCTCTTGTACCTTGGTTGTTACTGCCATGGCGTTTACGCCTCGTTTGGTCTCGGCCATTACCGTGATGGTGGGCACCCCGTTGCGGCGCACCATCTGTCCGTATTGGGTAGTAGGCACAATGTCGGCTATCTGTCGCAGGGGCACGGTCTTGATACCGCCCATTACGGGTATTTGTTCATCGGCAAGGTGGTCGGTGGAGGCCTGGTTACTGCGGGTGCTCATTAATACGATGGGTACTTGCTTGTCGCCCTCCCATACGTTGGCGATGCCTAGTCCGCTGCCGTAACGCATGGCAAGGGTCGCTTCCAACTGGATGTTGGTAACGCCTAACCGAGTAGCCTCGTCTTCTTTTAGGCGGATGGTGGTGGTAGCCTGAGGCTCATTGAAGTTGGTACGTACCAGTTGCAACTCGGATATGGAATGCAATGTCGTGATAACCTTGTTGGCGTCTGCCATCATCTGCTGCTGGTTGTCGTTGCTTAGCCGGATTTCTATCGGACAGGTCGCCTCGTTGTAACTCAACTGTTTGAACTTGATGTTGGCTTCGGGGAAGTAGGCGGCATATTTGTCGGCGTATTCGTTGAGTACAGCCTCCGTTGCCTTGTCATTGGTGGTGTTTACTACGAACTGCGCATAGTTGGTGCCGGCTATCTGTGGAGCGTAGGCTGCATGGAAACGGGGAGAGCCGCATCCCTTGAACGAGGTGACCGACACGACGCGGCGGTCGCGGCGCAGGATGTGCTCTAGGCTGTCGGCCACTTCGGAGGTCTTCTGCAGCGAGGTACCCGTAGGCATGTATATCTCTACGGCAAACTGGTTGCGCTCGGCGTAAGGCATCGTCTGCTGGGGCAGTCGGCTCATCATCAGCATACCCACGGCGATGGAAGCCAAACCGATGCCCAGTGTAGTCTTTGGCCAGGCGAAGCAGAGGCTTAGCAGCTTGTCGTAGTACTTCTGCAGCAGGTCGAGAAACGAGAACGCTTTCTTGCCTGTCTTGGGGTTGAGCTTCTGCTTCAGCGGTTTGCGAATGAAGAAAAACTGCATGAAGGGCACCAGAAGCGATGCGATGATGAGCGACACGCCCAACACGATACTTACCGCCCAAGGGAACGCGAGGAGGAAGTCGTGCGTCTGTCCCACGCAGCACACTAAGAACGGGAAGAACGTGATGCTGATGGCGCAGGTGGCCGAGAAGATGCTCTTGAAGAAGTGGGTGGTAGAGCCTATGGACGCATGCCAGCGGCTCTTGCCTTCGCCTATTTGCTCCAGATAATTATCGATGATGACGATGCTGTTGTCTACTATCATTCCGAGCGTCACGATAAGCGCCGCCAGACTTACGGTGTTCAGTTCGATGCCGAAAGCGTTGTACAATCCTAAAGAGATGAAGATGCTGATAGGAATGGTGGAGGCGGCCACCAACGCCACACGTATGGGTAGTAGGAGCATCACTACGATGATTACGGCTATGATGGCGATGACCAGTTCGTGCAAGAAGTTCAGTACGCTGTCGTTTACCACCTCGCTTTGGTCGGTGATGCGATAGATGTTCACATCCTTGGGCAATGTCTTCTGAAAGGCTGCCATCTGCTCGTTTATCGCTTCGCCCATCTTTACGATATTCTGTCCCTTCTTCATCTCCACGCTCAGTAGGATGCACTTCTTTCCGTTGTTGGTGATGCGGCTATCGGCCTCGGGATATTCGCGCCTTACGGTAGCGATGTCCTTCAGACGAACGTTTACGCCTGTGGGGGAGGAGTAAACGATTTGTTGCTCGATGTCGTACACGGTGTTGAGCGAGCCAGCCACGTGGATGGGCATCGTATAGGTAGGGGTCTTGATGCGCCCGCCTGTGGTGACGAAGCCTTTCTGGAAGAGGGTGGCGGCTACCAGTTGGTCCGACAGGCCGTACTCGGCGAGGCGGTCGTTGTCCAGTACTACCGATATCTGCTCCTGCTGCATGCCACTCACGGTGAGACGTCCCACGCTATTGATGCCGCGCAGACGGTCCTGCAACTGGTCCATGTACTCGCTTAGCTCGCGATAGGTTTTCTCTTCGCTTTCCATGGTGATGAGGAGCGAGGAGGTATCGCCGAAGTCATCCTGCACCACCACCGCCATCACGTTCTGCGGCAACTGGTTCTTGAAGTCTTGTACGCCGTGTTTGAACTTCGACCAAAACTCGTCCTTGTTGTTCAGTTCATCGTTCAGCTGTACTTGTATGTAAACGATGCCGTCGCGGCTCATGGAGTAAGTCTTCTCTTTTTTTACCTCTTTGTAGGAGAAGATGTAGTTCTCAAGCGGCTTGGTTACCTGTTGTTCCATCTCCTCGGCGGTGTTGCCGGGAGCCACCGCCACCACGATGCCTTGACGGATGGTGAAGTCGGGGAACTCGTTTTTGCGCATATTCGGCAAACTGTAGATACCGAAAGCCATAAGGCAACACACCACCACGATGACTATCTGACGGTAGTGCATCGCCCATTCTACGATGTTTCGTTTCTTTTTCATGGCTGCGTTGTGTTAAGGGGTGTACCTGTACATACTTTCTGCTGCCCTTCTACGATTAGTTTGTCGCCGTTCTTCAGTCCGCTTGCTATGTTTACGCCATTGCTGCGGTAATCGCTGCATACTACGGTTCGGCGTACGGCCTTGCCGCCCTCGTCTACCCATACAAAGTTGGAGTTGTCATCGCCCAGTTGAATCAGGCGGGCAGGGATGACAATGGCTGGCGATGCGGTTCCCCCGTCAAGGCTCACGCCTGTTACCATGCCGGGCAGCAGGTCTTTCGATGCGTTGTTTACCCGAATCTTTACGCTGTACGACCGGGAGATGGGGTCGGCTATCACTCCTTTTTCTACGACGTATCCTTCAAACTGTCGGTTGCTTAGCGCCGGTACTTGCACTTTGGCGTGCTGGCGGACGCTGACGTTTGCCAGTTCGCTCTCGGGTACGGAGATTTTTACATTCAGCACCGAGGTGGTAACGAGTTTGGCGATAGGCATTCCGGGGGCGGCTATTTGCCCTACCTCGGCATACTTTTCTGAGATGACCCCGTCGAAGGGGGCATAGAGTGAGCAGTCGTTGAGGCTTTTTCGGGCGATGTTTTCTGCCGATACGGCCTGTTGGAGTTGGCTTTTGGTTTCCACCCATTTTATTTCCGGCAAGCTGCCTTTGTCGTGGAGTTGCTTCATGCGTTTGAATGCGTCCTCGGCTTGCTCTTTGGTGGTGCGAGCCATCTCGTAACTGTTGCGGATGGAAGTAGGGTCTACGGTGGCAATGAGCTGTCCCTTACGTACACGGTCACCCATCTTCACCTTTAGTTGGGTGATGGTTCCACCGGTGAGAAAGCTCAGTGAGGCACCGCTTTCTTCTTCCACCGTTCCCGAATAATTGTAGTCTTCGCTTGCGGAAGCGGCGAGGTTTTCGTCAGCTGCGCCTACCGTTATTACCTTAACCTTAACTTCCCCGGTTGCCTCCTCTTGCTTGTTTCCGTTGCTTCCACAGCCCATAAGGAGCGATGACAGCAGCGCTACGGATGCAGAGGCAAGCGTGACGCCACCCACGCTTTTGTGGCTTTTCACTTTTGTTTGTTTCATGTTGCCAGTTTTTCTTGTTTGTTATATTGCTTTCCTGATTTTGCTGCGAAATAAGCGTGTTTTTGTGGTACAGAAGGAATAAAATAGGCGGCGGAAGTGTTCTTTTGTTCCACTGGTAGGAGCCGTTTTCTGTAATCGGACAGTTGTTCTTCTGTTGGGAACACTTTGGGAATGTCATTATGTGGTAAATTTGCCCTGTAATCAAATGAACGATACGCAATGAAGACAGCAAAAGACTATATCCGTCAGTTCGATGGCATTACCGGACAGGATGTTTCAGTTTTCGAGAACATTGAGGTTGTACCCGAAGGAAGCATACAGGCAGACTGTTATGTCGCGTTGCTTTGCACTTCGGGGAAGGCATACTGCAAGCAAGACGGCATGGAACTAAATGTAGAGAAAAACGACCTTCTGCTTTGCCATCCCAATGCATTTGTGGACAACATCATGATAAATCTAGATTTTAAGTGTAAGGGAATGATACTGTCTCCCACTTACTTTGAGGCCATCTTTTTTGTGGACGGCAATTACTGGGATATGGACGTGGCCATTAAACGAACCCCGGTTATGCATCTGAATGACGAAGAGGCGGAAAGTTTTCTATTTAACTTCACCGTGCTTAAGAAAAAGCTGGAGCAGACCGAACTTCCGCACCATGCACAACTTATCAAGCATCTGCTGCAGTCTTTGCTCTTTGAGTTTTACGATTATTTGGCGCCTCACCTCCAATTAATTGATTCGCAATATGGATTTTCATCGGCCGAGATGATTTTCAGGCGTTTTGCGCAGATGCTTTCACGCGAGTGTCCGGCCAAACGGGATGTAGGCTTTTATGCCGACCAGCTTTGCATTACGCCCAAGTATCTGTCGTCCATTTGCAAAAAACAGTGCGGTAAGACTGCTTCCGAACTCATCAACGGTATGACTGTGAACTATATCCAGCAGATGCTCCGTTCTTCGGACAAAAGTATCAAGGAAATTGCCGCAGAGGCTGGCTTCGATAACCTCTCTTTTTTCGGCAAATATGTACGTAGGGAATTGGGCTTGTCGCCGCGTCAGTTCCGTACACAGAAGTAGGCTGAAAATCCCTCGCCGGAAAATAAAAATCTCTCGGGACGTTTTTTTAATCTCTCGCCAGAGAATAAAAATCTCTCGCCGGAGATTTTGCCCTTTGCAAAACGGGGCTACAAGGCATTGTGATAAACAACAGAATCCCCTTGCTGAATGGTTCAGCAAGGGGATTCTTATAAGTATGTATTTCTTGTTCAGAAATGATTTTACTTAGTCAAGCTAACGATAGTAGCACGGCTCAAACGAGAGTTGTTGTCGAACATAGTGTCTACACCACCGTTGCCTTCTTTAACCAACTGGTCTTTGTTTACACCGAACTTGTTAACCAAAGCATCGTAAACCGCGTCAGCACGCTTTTCGCTCAGCTTCTGGTTGAGTGCTGCGCTACCAGTCTGCTTGTCAGCATAACCAGATATTTTGAACTTCGTATCAGGATTAGCTTTGATTTGGTCTGCTACGTTCTTCAGGTTTACATATTCTTTTCCGTTCAAATCAGACTTGCCGATGTTGAAGAATACTACATAGTCAGCCATATCGTAAGCTTTCTGTTCAGCCGGAGTTTCTACAACCGGTGCGGGCTTGTTGGCGTTAGCCTTCAGGTCCTCAATCTGATCCTTCAAGTTCTTGTTTTCTGCGTTCAGAGCTTTCAGCTGGTTCTGTACGGCTGCCATTTCTTCAGGAGAAACGGTGCTGGCCTTAGTCCATCCTCTTTTCTTGAAGTGGTAAGTGGCACCAACCATAACGGCTGCGCTACCTTCTACGTTTTTACCACCCAATTTTTTGTCCATTACATCGTTAACCATTGTTCCGCGCAATTCCAAGTTGATGTCCCAAGCCTTGCTTACACGGAAGCGGTTGATGAAACCTACACCTACAGTAGGTTCGTTGTCTTTAGCGTCTTTGCCTACGCTTCTCATATAACCGATGCTTGCGTACGGGATAGCGTTGTAAACACGGTTTTCATTATATCCGCAGAACAGGTTGCTCAGGTTGAACATTACGTCTGCGTGAGCGGTGAAGATACCTTTCTTGGTCGAATACAAACCATTCTTAATATCATGGTCGTAATAGCCAATATTGCGGGAAGCTGAATAGCCTTTTGCGCTGAAGCCACCTACACCCAAACGGACTCCAATACCCGGAGTAAACCATTTACCAGCGTTGATTTCGAAAACGGGAGTAATCAATTTCCAATTGGAAGCCATACTGCTTCCATCACCCAGATAGAGTTGGCCACCTACATTGGCTCCGATGAACCAGTTTGCACCAAAACGGTTTGTTGCAACTGAATACTTGTCAGTGTATTCGTTTGCTTTTGTTCCTTGAGCGGAAACAGACAAGCAACCAGCAAACGCCATTGCTGCCAAACACATAACTACGTTTCTTTTCATAATGTTGTTAGTTTAGTTTATAATTATCGACATTAAACTTTGCCGCAAAGGTATGATTAATATTCTAATTCCATCTTGTTTTTATGGCATAATTTCACTTTTGCCTAAAAAAAAGACTAAAAAAGCCTCAGGAAGTAGTGATTTTTTGACGATTTCTAGACATTCCCCTAAAATGTAGATTACGTTTTGATTAAAAGATGTATGTTTTATCGGAATGGGGCGTTGAGACTTCGTTATATGTTCTGCAACATGTTTAGTCGGCTTGGCAATACGCGCGTTTTTGCATCAGCAGTCACTGGAAAAACGTTTTTTTTCGCTCCTTTTTAGCGATATTTATATCAATGAAATCTTGCAACTGTGCGGAAAGCTCTATTTTTGACGTGCAAAATTATAAGACGACTTAAAAACAGACGGATGATATGAAACAGATTAAATGTATCGGAATCCTGACTTCCGGCGGTGACGCGTCGGGCATGAACGCGGCTATCCGCGCCGTGACCCGCAGCGCTATCTATAATGGATTTAGTGTGAAAGGTATCTATCGTGGCTACGAAGGCCTGATAAGAAACGAAATCAAGGACATGACTACGCAAGACGTGAGCAGCATTATCCAGCGTGGAGGAACAATCTTGAAAACAGCTCGCTCTAAAGACTTCACCACGCCCGAGGGACGTAAGGTGGCTTACGACAATATGGTAGCTGCCGGAATAGACGCTTTGGTGATTATCGGTGGTAACGGGTCGCTTACCGGTGCGCAGATTTTCGCACGGGAATATAATGTGCCGTGCATCGGGCTGCCGGGTACGATAGACAACGACCTGTACGGTACCGATTCTACCATCGGATACGATACGGCATTAAACACCATCGTAGACTGTGTGGACAAGATTCGTGATACGGCTACGTCGCACGACCGAATCTTCTTTGTGGAAGTTATGGGACGTGATGCCGGATTCCTGGCACAGAACAGTGCCATCGCTTCGGGTGCCGAGGCGGCCATCATTCCGGAAGACCAGACCGATGTGGACCAGTTGGAACAGTTCATCGGACGCGGATTCCGCAAATCGAAAAACAGCAGTATCGTAATCGTTTCCGAATCGCCCAAGGACGGCGGCGCCATGTATTACGCTGAACGCGTGAAGAACGAATATCCGCAGTACGACGTGCGTGTAACCATCCTCGGACACTTGCAGCGAGGAGGTTCGCCCAGCGCATACGACCGTATCTTGGCTAGTCGCTTGGGGGTAGGGGCTATTGAGGCCATCAAGGAAGACCAACGCAACGTGATGATTGGTATTCGAAACGACAAAATCGTGTACGTGCCGTTCAGCGAGGCCATCAAGAAAGATAAGCCTTTGGACAAGTCGTTGATTCACGTGCTTGATGAATTGTCTATCTGACGTTACTTTATAATAATAAGAAAGCGAGGCTGCCTCTCGTTCCGTTTAGGAACTCCGAGGCAGCCTCGCCGCTTTGAATATTAACGAGAAGAATTTCGTTCTTAGAACGGGCATTTCTGGTTATCTACCCACTTCACCGTTCCGTACGGATGGGCGTTGTAACCGTGTCCGGTTTCGTCCAATACGGTACCGTCGTCTTGCAACTCACCGTTGAATCGCCAATAAGCTACCAAACCCGGAGTCGTTGGGTTTACGTAACATACACCGTCTTCAATTTCGGCCGATGTGCGGGCGATGTTCCATACACGGCACTCGCTGATGTAACCGTTGAAGAAGCGGCTGTGGCCGGCCGAGCGTCCGATAGAGAACGTGTCGTCCCAACTGTGTCCATCGTATGCCATGCTCAGGTTGATGCTTCCGCCGTTCTTGGTTTCTACAAAGCTGATTTGTTCTCCGTCCAGATATACCCGCAGGTATTGTCCGTCGTAAACGGCGGCGAAGTGCAACCAGTGTCCGGTTTCAAAATCCTTTTCGGCTACGGTCTCGTAGTGGTCTTTCTTATCGGGATGGCTGGCAGTTCCGATGGAGCCTTTGGCCAACTGTAACTTGTTATCGGCAATGGAGGCTGCGTCACCAAAACGGAACAAGAAGTTTTCCTCGCATCCGCAAAGCGAGCTGATGCCGCTGAAGCCCAACGGAAGCACTTTCATTTCCAGTGTCATCTGGTTGAGAGCCTTTACTGGACTATCGTCTCCACCGAATCCAGGGATGTCGAAGCAACCGCTCTTGGGCAGATAGGCAGCCTTGATATTGATAACCTTGGTCATCATGACGTAAGCCGTGCGTGAGTCTTCCAGTACATTCAGATCACCGCCTTCTACCGAGGTGATGGATACGGGCAGACAGTAGGAGATACCTTCCTGCAAATCTTCCGAGTTGGCCATCAGTTCCAACTGTGTGGATTGCGATTTCCCGGATTTGATGGTTACTTTCTGGCCTTCTATTGAGTAGCTTCCATCAGGTGGAAGTTGACAGTTGCGTCCAGTAGAGGCGTTGAACGATTCTAACAGTTCGGGAGCCGGTTTCAGGGTGATGGTCATGTCTTCGACTGCCTTTTCGGTAGAAGTTACCGTCAGCCCGAGGCTGGACTGCCCGTCTACCAGAAACTTTACGGTAGGCGAAGTCAATGTTCCGGTCATATAAACGGCATCGCCGTATTCGGGGCCGTTTTTGCAGCCCGTAGCGCAGAGCAATAGGGCAAAAACAGAGGATATAATGCTAAGTTTCTTCATGATGCTTAAGGTTTATTTGGTTACATAGATGTTGAAGTCGCCGACATACATATAATTATTAGCGTGAATTCGTACGTATTGTGCGGTGAGTGGGGCGTAGAACACGCAGATGGAGCTTGAAGACTCTACGACTCCAGCCGATTTCCATGTGGTTCCGTCATTGCTTGTGTAAATGGTTGTTCCGTTCGAGAAGCTGCCATTCTTATTTCCTCTCCAATTTAGGTAGTAGAGGGTAATGGCATCGAACGTGTATGGTTTACCCATGTTGATATCCAAATTAATCTCGCTATTCCTGATATATGAGTAATTGCTTGCGTCTCCATCGAATAACTCTTCCAGCGGAGCGTACCATGAATAGACAGTGCCGTCGGTTGTTGCGCTCCAGTCCGTTCTTTCTGTTACCAGTGTACCTTTGATATCGTCTTCCGTTGCCTCGTGGTTCACGTTGTCTTCGGTGACGGTCATGGTCAGATAAGTAGTATAGACGTTCGTACTGGGCAGGGCGTTTCCACCTTCGGTCTCAGAAATGCGCAACGGTATCAGGTAGCCGTTTTCGCTTTTCAACGAAGCCAGCACTTCTGCATTGTCGGTGGCGGTGATGTGCAACGTGTCGGTCGATGCCATACCTCCTGCTGGGATAGTCATGGTGGCATGTTCTATAACTAATGCGTTGGAAGGCAAAGCTTCGTAGTTGGTGCCGTTCTTTTCGTTGTACTCGGCTATCATGCTGTTATCCACTTCAACGGTGGCTTTGATTGTCTCGGAAGCCTTCTGTGTACACTTCACGGGAATGCTGAAGTCTAAATTGCTAATGCTGCTGATAGGCGTCTGTACAATCTTGAACGACTTTGAATTGTCTTGCATATATACGCGGTTGTACGCGTCGCCGGGGAAATCGTAGCTCTCGTCGTTGTTGCAGGAAGCTAACCCCACAGCCAGAAGAGACAACGCTCCGAATATATAATTATACTTGTTCATGTTTATATCGTATTAATTAAAGGTATTAGTGAATAGCCGGATTCTGAATCTGGATACATTCGCGGAAACGTCCGTAGGGGCGAGGATTGTTTTCGTGTACGTTGTAGTCGCGGTGGATGAAGAACGCACCGAAACCGCCTTTCCGGCCTTGGCTGGGTTGGTAACGTGCCTGAGTGTACATGCTTGACATGGTACCGCTCCAATTGTCACCCATGTTGCAGCAGAATACTGTCTTTTCGATGGGCCATCCAGTGCTTGTGCCGCCACCGTAAGCCTGCTTGAAGTAATAATTGCAGATGGGCTGCAGGGCAGATGATGGATCGCCCGGACTATCTACGCAGAGCAGCTTGTCGGTATCGGTAACATCCGCTCCGTAGCGAGCCTGAATCAGTTTCAGACGTTCCTCTTTCGTGATGTCTGGGTTGGGACCCATGTACTTGGCCAAGTACTGCATGAAGTAGTTGAATCGGTCTCCGCTCAGCCAGTCGCCTTCCGGTTCGTAGTCGGCGTCAAATCCGTCCAAGTCGTTTTGGAATACCTGGTCCAGAAAGTATTCAGCATACATCTCAATGGCGCGGTTCAGTGCGGCATCTTTCTCATCGCCTGCTTCCATGGCCTTCGCTTCATTATATGCTTTCTTGAAATCGTGTTCGTCGGTTTCGGCGTCAATACGGGTAATGGCTACCACCAGCATCTTCGTACCTTTCGTTTTCTGAGTGAAGCGGAGGTCTTCCCATACATCGGGAGTATTGGGAATACCGCCCCAAAGCGAGCAGATGTCCAAGCTGTCCGGAAGTCCGTTGAAACGCACGGCCATGGAGTTCTGCGCACCGTACTGGGCAAACCATCCGAAAGCGATGGAATGGTCGCTGGCCTTGTAGTCGCGCAGGTTTTGGTAGTATAGTTCGCTATATGTATATGGCTTTTGCACATCGATGGTTTCGATGTCGTTGTTGCATGCAGTAAGCAGTCCGCTTACTGCAACCGCAGCCATTACGATATTCTTGAATGTTTTCATATTCTGTTTTACATTTATAGTTTTAGGTTATCAGTTATCTGTTTACATCCCACCACAAACGGGTTCCGGCTATATCGCCTTTGCCTCCCAAAAGGGAAACCGCTTCGGCTACGTTCTCCGCATTGTTCGAGTATTCGGTTGAGGGGAACTTCAGTCGGCTGATAAGCTCGTTGTTCGTCACTTCGGTAACGCCGCTGTAAGTCGATATTCTTACGAATCCCGGATAACCCGTACGGCGCATTTCGCTCCATGCTTCCTGTCCGTCGGGATAGAGTGCAATCCATTTCTGAATCATGATACGTTCTAGCTTGGTTTCTGTATTGGCGCTTTCATCCCAGGCTACGGTCAGTTTGGATATCATGCTGCTTACGTTTGTGCTACGTCCGGTCTTTGCGTCGGTGAAAGTCTCTAGCGGAGTCTTGTCGGAAGTCAGATAGCTGTCTACGTTTGAAGCACCTTTTGAATCAAAGGAAGTGCGGATGCCGTTTTCATAGTACTCTTGTACTGTTCCCGAACCGATATTCAAGCGCAACTTGGCTTCAGCCTGCAAGAAATAGGCTTCCGATGCGTCCATCCATTGCATACCGTCGTTTTCGGCAAAGTTCAGTCCCGAGCAAGCCTTGTAGTAGCCGGTCTGATCGTAAGAGCTCATACCGTTTCTTACGCCGTGATATTTGCCATCGTTGGCGGCGGGGAGGAAGTAAACCGACAGACGAGGGTCTTCATAACCGTTCAAGTAACAGTCCATCGTGGCGCTCATACGAACATCGGTAAAGCTTTCGCTCACTTCCCATAGCGGGTTGCGGAATGACAACGAAGTGGTTTGGTGCAAGATGGCCGAGTCGTCCTTGCTGGTCATCAGTCCGATGGAGTGATTGATAGCAGCCTGTGCTTCGGTAGTGGCTTTGGCCGTATCTACGTAAGAGATACGCATGGCTAAACGCAGGCGCAAGGTATTGGCGAATTTTACCCATTTTCTCACATCGCCGCTGAAGATGTAGTCGTAGTTAGACATATATTTCGAGCCACCGCCGTCTACGTATGCGGTCATAACATCGATGGCGCTGCTCAGTTCATCGAAGAACTGGTAATATATGTCTTTCTGGCTATCGTAAGGAACTGTCAGTGCCGTTCCGAACTTGCTGTAGGGGATAGGACCATACATATCGGTGATGCGGCTCATGCCCAATACTTTTACTACAGTAGCCATGGCGCGGTCTACAGACGATTCTGATGTTTCCTTGGTGATGGAGCGCCACGGTTCCATCACTTCCTTGTAAGCATCGGCAAATGCGGCGTCGTACCAGTTGTTGTAGAGTCGGTAGTGGTCGTTGTGGTAAGTAGTATAGTCGAATTTCTTGGTGTTGGCGATATAGCTGGCGAAGATGTCGCCTGTATACATTTCCGTGATTTGGTATTCTCCACCCATATCTTTACCTACGATGAATACACCCTTTTCCATCTGTACGAAGTAGGCACCTGTATTCAGGTTGTCGTATTTCATCTGGTCGGGAGTCACCTCGTTAGGGTTGATGTTCCATTTTTCGAATTCTCCGGTACACGATCCGAGAAGTAGTGTTCCCATGAGCAGTGCGCCGCTAAATGTTGTATTTTTCAATATCTGTTTCATGTCGATGTGCGTGTTTAGAAATTAAGTCTGACCGAAAAACCGAGGTTGCGCAAGCTGGGCAACATGAAGTAGTCCATACCTGTGAAGTGTGTGCCTGTGCTGGCCGTCAGTTCGGGGTCGAAAGGTGCTTTGCAATAGAACATAATCAGGTTTCGTCCGGTAAACGCTACGTTTGCGCCCTTAATCCAAGGAACCCAGCGGCTGATGGGGATATCGTATCCCAGCGACAGCTCGGCCAAACGAACGTTGGTGGCACTGTAAACATACATTGAACCGATGTTGCGTCCTACTGTTGTGTAGTATTTCTCTGTGGCGGGCACTAAGGCTCCGTTTATCATCACGCCACCTGCATCGCGGGCATCGGCTGTAGTTTTCGATGTACCGCTGGCATCCATCAGGGCTTGTGTCATTGAGACGCAAACACCGCCGATACGTGCGTTAATCAGCCCGGACAGGGTTAAACCTTTCCACGAGAATTGGTTGCGCCAGCTCATGGTGTATTTGGCTTGGGCGTTTCCGGCGTAAACCCATCCGTCTTTCAGCGGACCAGCCTGGTCGTCTTTCTGAACTGTATTGTTTACGTAGTCTACATCGATGAATCCGTGTTCGTCTGTCTTGAGGGCTGTTACGTAGAGGTCACCTACCGAACCGCCTTCGAACAGGCGAGTTCTAACGTTACCTATCTGAACCAAGTTCATCATGTCTTGCGATACGGTCAATCCGTCTCTCAGTACGGTGGGGTTCAGTAGCTTTTTGATTTTGTTCTTGTTGATGGTGTAGGTGAAAGTAGAGTTCCACTGTACCGGGCCCAATGGCTGGTTTACAGAGAAGCTAAGTTCGATACCTTTGTTGTCTACTTGCCCACCATTGATGTAGATGGATGAGTAACCAGACGAAGAAGACAGTTCAGGGTTAAACAGCTGGTTGTAAGTAGAGGTCTTGTACAGAGTCAGGTTCAGGGCCAACTTGTCGCCCCAGAAGCGAGACTGCAAACCTACTTCCCATGCTTTGGTACGTTCGGGTTTGATATCCGTATTGGGGTAGGTTGCCGATGTCTTGGGCGAACCCGATTCGTACGGATAGGTTTGGTAAGCGATGTAGCGGGTAGGGGCGTTACCTACTTCACTATAGGAGCCGCGTACCTTTAAGAAAGACAGAACGTTGCTCTTGATGGGTAGCAGGTCTGTGAGGATAGCCGAAAGACCTACTGACGGATAAGCTACGTTTTTGTAGTCTGTCCAGGCCAAAGCCGATGACCAGTCAACACGGCCAGTTACGTCTAAGTAGAGTTTGCTCTTCCATCCCAGCTGGGCGGTTCCGAAGAGAGATTGTGTCTGGTCGTGGTAACCGTCTTGGTCGTATTTGGCGGTAGAGGTCTTCAGGTTCTTCAGCGTGAAGCTGTTAGCTACCGAGTTTAGGTCGCCGCCTACACTGTAGTATTTGTAATCGGTATCGTTGATGCTGGCACCCAGGGTGGCGGTCAGCGAGAAGTCTCCGAAATACTTGTCAATGTTCAACATTACGTCGCCGTATAGCTGACGGGTAGTGGCGTCGTCTTTATAGTAAGCACCTTGCGACTGTGCGAAGATAGCATCGGTAGAAGCCGAATATTTTTTCTCGTTGATAGCCGAGGTGTAGTCCATCTTGGCACGTGCTCCCAGAGTGATGCCTTTTGCGATGTTATAGCTCAGGCCGCCGCTTACCATGAAACGGTTCTTGTGGTTGATGAAGTTGTCGCGGTTAACAATCCAGTACGGGTTCTGCATGGCCAAACCGTTGTTTCCCCAAGGCCAGTACTGTGTCTTGAAGCCGCGCGATTCGTCGTACATCTCATACAGTTGGTAAGTACTCAGACTATAGGCTGGCGACATCAGGTACAACGGAACAATGGGGTTGAAATACTGTCCTTCGGCCAGCATGTTCTGCTCGCGGATGTTCATGTAGTTGGCGCTGAGATCCAGATGCATCTTGTCGTTCAGCATCGAAGTGGTGTTGCGGATGGCGAAGTTGTAACGGTCCAACCGGTTGTTCTCTACGATGCCTTCGGCGTTTGTAGAAGCCATTGAAAGAAATGTCTGATTCTTTTCTGTTCCGTTACTGATGGTCAATGAGTTTGTTTCGTTCCATCCAGTTTGGAAGAAGTCCAGCGGATTATAGCTGCTGGGTTGTGCCAGTTTAGTTCCCCAGCTGTCAAAGCTGCCAGTCTTTGCACCGTAAGTATTCTGAAATTCAGGAGTTACGAAAGGGTTGTAAAACGAGGTATTGTTGCTATATGTTACATTCAGCTTTTCGGCCTTTCCCTTTTTGGTGGTAATCATGATTACACCATTGGCGGCTTCGCTACCATAGAGGGCGGATGCGGCAGCACCACTCAGAACAGACATGCTTTCAATGTCTTCGGGGTTAATCATCGAAGCGCCATCACCCGACTGACCCATACCGGTCATGAAGTCCTTGGGTTGGGTGGTTTGCAGCGAAGGCATCGGAATACCGTCTATCACATACAAGGCGTTGTTGTTTCCGGCCAAAGATTTGGCACCACGCATCACGACTTTGGCACCGCCACCGATACCAGACGAACTGGTGTTGATGTTTACACCGGCTACCTTACCAGCCAGGGCGTTCATGAAGTTGGCGTCTTTCACACCAACCACGTCGGTCGATTTCAGTTCCTGCACGTTATACGAAAGAGCCTTTGCTTCCTTCTTGATACCCAGTGCGGTAACAACTACTTCTCCCAACTCTTCCGAGTCGGCGCTGAGAGTGATTTTATAGGTGTTGGAGGCAGTTAGTGGCACCACCTTGGTTTTGTAGCCTACGTACGAAACCTTCAGTTTGGCATCCGATGGAGCTTCCAACTGGAAATTTCCGTCCATGTCGGTTATTGTACCGCTTGTGGTTCCGTCTATCGTAACGTTTACTCCGATAAGGGTTTCACCACTGTCGTCTACGATGGTACCCGTCACTTTCTTCTTGGGAGCGGTAGACTTCTTTACCGGAACAATCATGATGTAGTTGTCGTTTATCTGATAGGTGAAACCGGTACCTTTCAGTATTTTCTGTAGGGCAGTGGTCAGCGGCTGGTTGGTGATGTCCAGAGCGATGGGTTTGTTGTTCAGTTGTGACTCATTGAATGCGATTTGCATTTTCGATTGGGCTTCTACCTCTCTCAATGCTTTCTGAACGGTAATTTGATTGTTTTTTATTGTAATTTTCGCGTTCGACTGTGCGAAAAGTGCTGTCCCCATGAACAATAGGCAGCCAATAATTGTTATTCTTCTTGCTTTTATTCGATATAAATTCATATCTTTACAGCGTTTTTAGTGTTAAACTCATAATATAATTACATTTAAGTGTTTGCCGTGCGAGTGCATCAGCGGGCTAAAGACATTTCATATCCGAGCCAACTTGCCCTTGGCTCGGGTATTTTTTTTCATGTTTTTCAATCGTTGTTTTTAAGGGTTCGTATTTCTATTTCTTTTCTCTGTTTTTCTGTTCTTAGTTTACACCTATCAGGAAGCACGTGTTGTCGTCTATCTTGAAGGTGAATTTTCCAGTTACGGTCTTCATGATATTCATCACCTGTTTCAGACTGGCATCCTTGCGGAACGAGAAGTTGAACTTGTCGTTGTCGAACAGGTTTTCGTTATATTGGAACTTTACTCCGAATCGGCGTTCCAAAGTCTGGAGTACTTGGCTGATGTTGCAGCTGCGGAATACAATCTCGCCGCGTTGCCATGCCGTTACATCGGTGGGGTTGGCTACAGTCTTTCTCGAGTGGTTGTTCAGGCGGTTGTATACTACTTGTTCACCCGGGCTCAGGATGTAACTGTCCTCACCGCAGTCTACTTGTACTTTTCCTTCCAGCAGAGTAGCTTCTATGTCATCGTTTTCGGGATAGGCATTCACATTGAACTCCGTGCCGAGAGCGGTAACCGACAGGTCTCCCGAACGGACGATAAATGGTTTCTTCGGGTTCTTCTGTACCTTGAAGTTCGCTTCACCTATCAGATAAACGGTTCGGGTGCTCCCCTTGAAATTGTCAGGGAACAACACGTATGAATCCGAGTTGAGCATGGCCTCACTGCCATCGGGCAGCAATATGGTGCGTGTTTTCCCTACCGAAACGTATTCTTCCATCATGGCCGTTTCGTTTTCGGAATAATTCAGCGTTATGAAGTATGTGGTGACTATCGAAGCGACAAGCAGGGCGAATACTGCCGCATACCTCCATGCGGGGCGAAGGTAGAAAGGGATTCTCTTTTCGGGTACTATACCTATGTTCTCCATCACTTGCTGGAACGCACGCCGGGTAGAAGCGTCCGCTTTGGCATCGATGCTGCGCCATGCTTCGGTCAGTGCGGCATCTTTTTCCTCACGGTGCGTTTCGTCGGCCATCCACTCTTGTACTTCACGGGTGGTTTTCTCCGAAAAGTCGGAAGAGAAGAAGAGGCGAATCAGTTCGTTGATGTATGTTTTCATAAGTCGTTTTCTGTTTGTCGTTTCCTATAAGACAAACATCTCGGCCTATCTACTCAACGGAATTGCAAAAAAAATGCAGAAAAGGACGATTTTTTTTAGTTCTTGGGTGGCCAAATAGAGGTGACGCTCCACTGTTCGTACAGAAACTCCCAGTTTATCAGCTATTTCCAAATTCGATAGTCCGCCTTGTCGGCTAAGTTGGAAAACGCGTCTGCGTTGTTCGGGCATCTTCTCTACAGTTAACTTTATCAGTAGGGAGAGTTCTTTGGCGTACAGTTCGTCGTTTAAATCGAAGCCGCTAATCTCTGCGTCTTTCATCCGTTCCGCAGCCGTTTCGGCGTAGTTCATCTCAATGTTCTGATGGTTGATGAAATTGTAGATGTGATTCCGCGTCATGGCATACAGGTACGAATCCCATTTTGTATGGTTTTCCCATAAGTCGGGTTCAGCCCACAGCTTAGTAAATATATCTTGTGCAATGTCTTCAGCATCTTCCTCCGATTTCAGCAGTTTTAAGGCGAACATTTTCACGCGCGGATAGTTGCTCATGAAAAATGCCCGGAAGCGTGCTGCCCTTTCTTTGTTATCGCTGTTTGCCATAGACGTGAATAAAGATTTTGGTTGGCAAACTTACAAAAAAGCTTTGGAAAAACCTTAAAGGAACTTGAAAAACGGGGGAAATGATGCTGTATTCCCATTTGCTGACTATCAACAACAGTTCCTTTATTGTGGTTTGGCTATAAGCTGTAGCGAAATACCGGGCACAGAACGAAACGTATATGTGTCGGTCGGCTGAAAACGTTGTAAGATGTTTGTGTTTCAATAAGTTATGTACTGTTGGCTGAAATGGCGACATAAAACGAAGCGTTTACATAGGTTTAATTTCGGTTTACTTTTGGGGGCGTAGGCTGGGGAGCAGGTTTGCGTAGAGTTTAATTCTTTGGGCTGTAGGTTTGCATCTACGGCCTTTTTTTGTGCCCATGCGGTAATCCCTTTGTTTATGCGGCTTTAGCGCATATATGGGGCTTATATGGGCTTTGTCCGAATGTCATTTGAGCGATGCTTGAATGGCGTTATGATGTGATAAGGGGAGATGGTCTCAAAAATGTCAAAAATAGGTGCTGGGGTTACAAAGTGGGGTTACATTTTCCGAAAAGTGGGGTTACACATTTAGGGTTTTAGGGGGTAGGATAGAGGGGGAGGGAAAAGGAATGTTTTAAGGGGTAGGGTGGGGGAAACTACCCATTTGTGATATAGGTAAAATGTACCAGGTTTTGTCTAAAGCCTTGTGTTTATGTGACTTCTTGTATGGTATAATCCTTAAAAGAGGGGGTACACCCCTCCAAATGAGGGTACTAATGGTATTGGAGGGATATATGTATGGTGTTATGGTTTACCACCAATGATAACATGAAGTGGGTTTACCCGGCACTTGCAATATTTGAAGTGTCTGCATCCGATACATGCTTTTCTTTTTCAATAGTCATTTGTCGTATTTGTTCTTTTAATCGTCCTATCTCCTCTGCTTGTTCTAATAGCTTATTAAGTAATTGAGGGTCATTTGAATTTGGCGTTTCATCAAAACCTTGGTAATTGAGTGAACCGGTAGGGTCATCTTTTCCCGTGAGTAGCCAATATAGGTCAACTCCTGGAATGCGTCAATTATCTTTGTCAGTTTGTCAGGCCCAAGAGTCCCATCTTGACTCATGTTACTTATGTTACCTCTTCCAAGGCCACATTTCTCTTCAAAAGCTCTCATAGAAAGCCCTTTCTGTTGTGCAAGCCATTTCAGTCTATCTTTCAAATTTTCCATTCAATGTCAAAGATAAACGCCATTTTGTTTGGTGTGTCAAAAATAAGTGTTGTCTTTGTAACGTGTTAATGAATTAACGAGCGGTCAAAGGTACGAAAAATGGCCGAGAATAACGAATTTTAGCAATTAAAGAATATGAACGACAGCGAATTAAAGGAGTGGCAGACACAGAGCGTGAAGCACAAGGTGGCGATGGTTCTGATAATGGACGGTGTAAGTTTTAGCTACACGGAAGAGGATGCAGCAAACTATAATGAATTGAGAACTCGTTGGAATGCTATTTGGCAAGAGCCTGAAATGACGGAGGCTTGGCAACGAGTGGAACAACGAAAGGAACAAGAAGCCAAGGAAAAGGCACGACAGGAAGCGGAAGCCAAACGAGAAAGCGAGGCTCAACAAAACAGATACATGGATGTGCTTGACAAGTTCATTGATGAAGGGCATGAAGCATTGTCATCCTTTGCCCGAACAGGCAGAGTCAACTTTGACGATAAAGAAGCAGCTTCCATCTACTATGGCATTATGGCAACAGCAGCAAAAAATATCATAGACTTGGACTCACAAAAAGGCATTGAAACTGCAACCGACAAGTTCCTCTCTAATATGTCTTGGCGTGGTTTTACGGAATTTCAACAGGAATGTGTCAGCAATTGGGCAAAACTCTTTGCCACCAATGAAGTTCAATTCACAGACAATGCCATTGACAACTTTCTCGCTTTTGTTGACCATATGTCATGCAGCGCAGACACTTTTGTTTCACTTGGTGGCTCTAATGGCAGTGCTGACCAACTGACGAATTGGGATGGAACACTGAAAGTAGGACTGGGTGTAAATTCTAAGAAAAGAAGATCTGGAACTTTATTGTAGTTTAGAGAGTAG
>CAVBJM010000022.1:41971-44219 GCA_963595925.1 bacterium | reverse complement strand
AGTACAACATCTTGGCGTTTTCCTACCTATTATATATATAAATAAAAGGATAAAAGTAAGGCAGATGTTTTTTCGGGCCCCCAAAAGCATCCGCATCCCTTTCAGTTTTTAAGAGATAAGCTATAAACATCCGTACACTTCAGATGGGCTTCAATCTCCGGCGAGCCGATAAAAATCTCTCGCCAAAGATTTTAAATTCGTCCCGAGAGAATAAAAATCTCTCGCCGGAGATTTTTATTCCCCGTACGGAGATTTGACCCGCTATAGCAGGTCAGCACATGCGGTCACGATAGTCCTCGTAACGGAACGTACGGAACACATCCAACTGCCCGTTCTGCCTCCACAACGCTACCGATGGATGCTGAATGCCGTTGAACATGTTGGTCTTCACCATCGTGTAGTGTATCATGTCTTCGAACACCACACGCTCACCAATCTGCAACTCGTGATCGAACTTCCAACTGCCCATGTAGTCACCGCTCAGACAGCTGTTTCCACCCAGACGGTAAACATGGTCTTCGGGCAAAGCCGTCTTCACTGCATCGGCCGGCAAGGTTTCCGCTCCTCGAACTGCCGGCTGATAGGGCATTTCCAAACAGTCGGGCATGTGACAAGTGAAACTTACGTCCAAGATGGCCGTGCGTATGCCTCGGCTCTCCACAATGTCGACCACCGAAGCCACCAAAGGCCCTGTTTGCCAAGCGAAGGCCGAACCGGGTTCCAAGATGATTTGCAGATGCGGATAGCGGGAACGAAGTCCTTTCAGGAGATTAATCAGGTGTTCTACGTCGTAATCTTTACGGGTCATCAGGTGTCCGCCACCCAAATTCAACCACTTCAGTTGGGGGAACCAACGGGAGAATTTTTCTTCGATATGCTGCAAGGTACGCTCCAACTCGTACGAACTGGACTCGCAATGACAATGACAGTGAAAGCCTTCTACGCCTTCCGGCAGACGGTCGGGAAGCAAATCGGCCGTTACTCCGAAACGGGTGCCCGGAGCGCACGGATTGTACAGTTCTACTTCCACCTCGGAATACTCGGGGTTTACCCGGATGCCGCACGATACAGGTTCGGGATTCGCCTTCGCCAACGGCCAGAACCGGCGGAACTGCGACAGAGAGTTGAATGTGATATGGTTACAATACTTCAGAAACGCCGGAAAATTCTGCTCGGTATACGCCGGAGAATACGCGTGCGCCTTGCTGCCGAACTCCTCGAACGCCAACCGTGCCTCGTACTCCGAACTGGCTGTGGTGTGACTGATGTATTCGCGGAATATCGGGAACGATTTCCACATGGCAAAAGCCTTAAATGCTAGAATTACTTCCACTCCGGCCTGTTCGGCCACACGTTTTATCAAAGTCAGGTTCTTGCGCAACAACTCCTCCTCCATCACATAACACGGAGACGGCACTTGGGTTACATCCAGCGTATTCATTTTCTTATTCTTTCTGATATTCTTTTTTTTAATTCACTTCCTTAAAACGGGCAAACTTCAGCAGCAGTTGCCTTTCGCCCGCATTCACAAAACGAATAGTGGCCTTGCAGTTTTCACCCGAACCTTCTATCCGTATCACTTCTCCACGACCAAAACGCTCGTGAAGCACGGTCTTTCCCACCGTAATTCCCCACTGACTTCCGCCGTCCGAAGGTGCCGCGTCCGAAGTCTCGCTCCGCGAGATACGCCTCAGCTTGCGGTCGGACATCGGTTTCACGAAGTGCGGACGTTCCTGCGGTATCTCTCCCCCATCGAACATAGACGCCCCCGTTTTCCGTTCGGAGAAGAAGTCGGGCTTCTCTTTTTTGAAAAGACTTGCGCCAAGCTCCGCCCTGCTGATTCCGACACCCTTCGGCCAGTTCAGGTATTTGGAATCGATATCATGAAGGAACCGACTGGGATTCCCGAACTCCATCTTTCCGTAACGGAACCGGCTCTTGGCATAAGACAGGTAGCAATGCTCTTCGGCACGGGTAATGGCTACGTAGAACAAACGACGTTCCTCCTCCACCTGCCGGTATGATTCGAGCGACATCGAGCTGGGCAGAATACCTTCTTCCACCCCTACGACAAACACATCGCGATACTCCAGCCCCTTGGCCGAATGGATGGTCATCAGGGTTACTTTCGGAGTATCCCGGTCGGCCTCATCGTCTTGGTCGGTCAGCAGTGACACCTCCGACAAGTAGTCAGTCAAGAACACATGCGGGTTACCTTCTTCCTTACGCACGTTGCAAAAGTCGTGAA
>CAVBJM010000022.1:0-41174 GCA_963595925.1 bacterium | reverse complement strand
CTCTGCGCATCATCGCCCACCACGCACACGCGCCGGTACTTCTCAGACAACAGTTGCACGATGCTATGCTGCACGTGATTGGTATCCTGATACTCGTCTACCAGAATAAAACGGAAATGCGAAGCGTACTTGTCACGGATATCGGAACGCTTGTCAAGCAACATATAGGTATAAACCAGCAAATCATCGAAATCCATGGCGTCGCTCGACTTGCACCGCTCCCAATAGCGCATATAAATATCGGCTATGGCCGGCATCTTCGCGTCGTTGTCGGATGCCCGCAATTCAACGTTCGAAACGTATTCGCCGGGCAGTATCAAGTGGTTTTTGGCGTTGCTTATGCGGCTCTGTACCGAACCCGGCTTATATACTTTCTCGTCCAGAGACATCTCCTTGATAATGGCCTTTATCAGGCTCTTCGAGTCGGACGCGTCGTAGATGGTAAAGTTGGACGTGAATCCCAATATCCCGGCTTCGGCACGCAACAAACGCGAGAAGATGGAGTGAAACGTTCCCATCCACAAGTAACGGGCACGCTCCGCCCCTACCTGACGGGCTATTCGCTCTTTCATCTCCCGAGCCGCCTTGTTCGTAAAGGTCAAAGCTAAAATAGACCATGGCTCATAACCATGGTCTAATAAATACGCTATCTTATAAGTAAGCACGCGCGTTTTTCCCGAACCGGCTCCCGCTATCACCAACGAAGGGCCATCGATATACTCCACGGCCTCGCGCTGCCGCTCGTTCAAGTCGTCCAAGTAATCCGCCATTACCTACGTATCAGTTTTTAAAGCTATGGATAGGTGCCGGAATACGTCCGCCACGGTTTACAAACGCCTCACAGCTGAACCGGTTGACAGGCATTACAGGCGCATAGCCCAACAAGCCACCAAACTCTACCGTCTCGCCCACTCCCTTACCAATAACAGGAATGATTCGCACGGCGGTAGTCTTCTGGTTAATCATACCGATAGCGGCCTCATCGGCAATGATTCCGGCAATGGTAGTAGCCGGCGTATCGCCAGGTATAGCTATCATGTCCAATCCTACAGAGCAAACGCAAGTCATAGCTTCCAGCTTCTCAAGAGTCAAGGCACCGGCTTCTACCGCGTCTATCATACCTTGGTCTTCGCTCACGGGGATGAACGCCCCGCTCAGTCCGCCTACGTACGATGACGCCATGACGCCGCCTTTCTTCACCTGGTCGTTCAGCAAGGCCAAGGCCGCCGTAGTACCCGGAGCGCCCGGATATTCCAATCCGATTTCCTGAAGAATTTCGGCCACACTATCGCCAATAGCAGGAGTGGGAGCCAATGACAGGTCGATAATGCCGAACGGAATACCCAAACGGCGCGACGCTTCCTGAGCCACAAGCTGTCCTACACGGGTAATCTTGAACGCCGTGCGCTTGATGGTTTCACAAAGCACCTCGAAGTTCTGTCCGCGCACCTGTTCCAAAGCGTATTTCACTACACCGGGTCCGCTAACTCCCACATTGATGATGGCATCGGCTTCGGATACACCGTGAAACGCTCCGGCCATAAACGGATTATCATCGGGAGCATTGCAAAGCACAACCAGCTTGGCGCATCCTAACGAATCGACATCTTTGGTCTTCTCTGCCGTTTCCTTAACGATATCTCCCATCAGACGTACGACATCCATGTTCAGACCGGTCTTGGTAGAACCTACATTGACGGAACTGCATATACGTTCGGTACAAGCCATGGCCTTCGGAATGGAACGTATCAACAGTTCATCACTGCGACTCATGCCTTTCGACACAATAGCCGAGTAACCTCCGATAAAGTTCACGCCCAGTTCACATGCGGCCTTATCCAGCGTTTGCGCCACCTTTACATAGTCATCGGGAGTTTTGCAAGCCGAACCTCCCACCAAGGCAATAGGAGTAATGGAGATACGCTTGTTTACAATAGGAATTCCGTATTCTTTCGATATGTCTTCACCCGTCTTCACCAGGTCTTTGGCATAACGGGTTATCTTATTGTAGATATTTTGGCAAAGAGTATCCAGATTACCGTCTGCGCAATCCAGCAGATTGATACCCATGGTAATGGTACGCACATCCAGATTCTCTTTTTCTATCATCTGGTTGGTTTCAAGAACCTCGTTTATATTAATCATGGCAGATAATATTTTAGTGTTTTAGATACGGTGCATTTTGTTGAAGATGTCTTCACGCTGGCATTTCACCTGCACACCAATGCCTTTACCCAGTCCTTCCAACTCGGCAACCACCTGTTCGAACGGTTTCTCCATCAGTGAGAAGTCTACAATCATCATCATGTTGAAGTATTCCTGCACGATAGTCTGCGAAATATCCAATATGTTCACGTTGTTTTCGGCCAGGTAAGAACAAACCTTGGCGATAATACCCACTGTATCTTTTCCCACCACTGTAATAATCGCTTTATTCATAGTTACATCGTTTTATATGGTTAATATTTTTCTCTGTTTTGCTTTATTCGGCCGAGAGGTCTACCATCATCTGCCGGTAAGTATTCAGCATCTTCGATTTCGACACCATGCCGATATACCTCCCGTCGCCATCTACGACAGGCAGATTCCAAGCTCCGGTTTCATCGAACTTCTTCATCACCACCTCCATCGAATCGGTATTGACGATACGCTCCTGCGGAACTTTCATAAAACCTTCCACATGGAAGCGGTGATAAAGCTCCTGACGGAAGATTATGTTGCGGATATCATCCAGTACCACAATACCCAACAACTCATCGTGTACATCCACCACCGGGAACAAGTTACGGAACGATTTAGATATGATTTTCACCATCTCGCCCAAATCCATGTCGGGACGAACCTTCAGAAAATCGGTTTCGATGATGCTTTCCATATTCATCAGTGTCAATACGGCCTTGTCTTTGTGATGAGTAATCAGCTCCCCCTTCTTAGCCAAACGCATGGAATAAATACTATGCGGTTCGAATACGATAATGGTAAGGTAAGCACATACCGAAACAATCATCAACGGCAAGAACAAGTCATAGCCACCGGTAAGCTCGGCTATCAGGAAGACCCCGGTAAGCGGAGCATGCATTACCCCCGACATCAATCCAGCCATGCCCATCAAGGCGAAATTCTTTTCGGGGATATAGGTATCACCGATGTGAAACTCGTTGCACACGTGCGAGAATACGAATCCGGCGATACACCCCAAGAACAGACTGGGAGCGAAAATACCACCGCAACCGCCTCCGCCATTGGTAGCACTCGACGCAAAGACCTTGAACAAGATAATCAGGAGCAAATACAACACCAGCAAATGCCCGTTTCCGTAAAAGAATGAACGGTTCATCACTGTATCCCAGTCGGCCGATGACGTTCCGTTGAGCAACAACCCGATGGTATCATAACCTTCACCGTAAAGTGGCGGAAAGAGGAATATCAGCACACTCAGCATGACGCCACCTATCACAAACTTGACGTAAGGGTTGGAATACCGTCCGAAGATATTCTCTATCCAGTTCATCGAACGGGTGAAATACCACGACACTAGCCCGCAGAACACTCCCAGCATGATGGCATACGGTATGCGATCTAGCTCGAACGGAAAATCCTGATGAAACTGGAACATGGCCTGAGTACCGGTTAGCACGTACGACACACAAGCTGCCGTCACACTGGTTATCAGCAGTGGCAGAAGCGATGCCATGGTAAGGTCTATCATCAACACTTCCAGCGTAAAGACCAATCCTGCGATAGGAGCCTTGAAGATACCCGAAACGGCTCCAGCTGCTCCACACCCCACTAGCAACATCAGCGTTTTGTGATCCATACGGAAGATACTGCCCAAGTTGGATCCAATGGCCGACCCCGTAAGTACAATAGGAGCTTCGGCTCCTACCGATCCACCAAAGCCGATGGTGATGGCCGAAGCGCAAACCGAAGACCAAACATTGTGCCGCTTGATGCGGCTCTGCTTCCGCGAGATGGCATACAGAATTTTGGTTACTCCATGCCCAATATCATCGCGCACCACTCGGCGGATGAACACGCCCGTAATGAATATACCTACCACAGGATAGACCAAGTAAAGCCAGTTGGCTCCCATTTGGTCGAAGTTCTCTGTCAAGAACTCTTTGATATGCTCTATAAAGAATTTCAGTATATAGGCAGCCAATGCGGTAAATACCCCCACCAGCAAGCTCAATATCAAGATAAACTGCTTATCGGAAATGTGCTTTTCACGCCAATGCACGAAACGCTCCAACCATCCGACTTTCTCTTCTGTCGTATCCATTCCGCCGCCGTTTATTCCCGAATTACTTTTACCAAACCACCTTGTCCTAGTTTAATAATCCCAGACGGTTTGGGATGTCCTTTTTCCTGACGACGGAAGTCTACTATATAATCCACCGCCTGCTTTATCTCTTCGCTTATTTCGGAGAATACGGCCGGAGCGGGTTCGCCGCTGATATTGGCTGATGTAGATACGATAGCCTTCCGGAAGCGGAAACAAAGTTCTTTAGAAAAGGCTTCGGCTGTAACCCGTATGCCCACACTCCCGTCGGCTGCCACCAAATTGGGAGCCAAGTTACGCGCTCCATCGTAAATAATGGTAAGCGGTTTAGTCGTCATTTCTATCAAGTCCCACGCCACTACGGGAACATCTTTTACGTAAAAGTCTACCTTGGCTTCGCTGTCTACTAACACCAGCATCGCCTTGCTATCGGCTCTCCGCTTTATTTCGTACACACGGCGCACTGCGTCTTCATTGGTCGCGTCACAACCTATCCCCCAGACCGTATCGGTTGGGTAAAGTATCACGCCGCCTTTCTGCATGACCTCGCATGCTTTCTTCACTTCGTCTTTCATCATAACAAACGAATATTAACTTATTTCTTTTCGCAATCAGGACAAAAGTACAAATCATTTTTATGATAGCCCAAAAAAGTTTCCGTAATTTTGCGGAACTGCTTACGTCCTGAAACAGGAATGTAACGAACAACTGACCGTATGCGAAAGATTATACACATAGACATGGACGCCTTTTTTGCCTCGGTGGAACAGCGGGACAATCCCGAGCTACAAGGCAAGCCTATAGCTGTAGGTCACGCCGACAAACGGGGTGTGGTGGCAACGGCCAGCTACGAGGCACGAAAATTCGGTGTCCACTCGGCAATGTCTTCGGTCATGGCCATGAAGAGATGTCCGCAACTTATCTTTGTAGAAGGGCGGATGGAGCGTTACGAGGAGGTTTCCAAACAGATTCACAAGATATTCAGCGACTACACCGATGTAATTGAGCCTCTTTCGCTTGATGAGGCGTTTCTGGATGTAACAGAGAACAAGACGGGAACGGAATTAGCTATAGAAATAGCACGAGACATCAAACGGCGCATTTGGGAAGAGCTTCAGCTTACAGCCTCAGCAGGTGTATCGTACAACAAGTTTCTGGCGAAAGTAGCATCGGACTACCGCAAACCCGATGGGCTTTGCACCATCCATCCCAGCCAAGCGGATGCATTCATCGAGCGTCTGCCCATTGAGGCATTTTGGGGAGTAGGCTCCGTGACAGCCAAGAAGATGCACGCCTTAGGCATCTACAACGGACACACGCTAAAAGCCTGTTCGCTGGAGATTTTGACACGCCAGTTCGGCAAAGCTGGACAAATTTACTACGATTTTGCCCGAGGCGTAGACCTGCGTCCGGTTGTAGTGGAGCGTGTCCGGAAGTCTGTAGGCTGCGAGCATACACTGGAAAAAGACATTTCGCTCCGTTCATCGGTCATCATCGAACTCTATCACGTAGCCACGGAGTTGGTGGAACGAATCGAGAAACAAAAGTTCAAGGGGAACACACTGACCCTGAAGATTAAGTATCACGATTTCGTGCAGCAGACCCGGAGTTTCAGCTCTATACACCCGCTTACCACACTCAAGGAGATTCTACCATTGGCAAAGAAGTTACTGAAAAACATCGACTACGAACAACATCCCATCCGCCTTATCGGATTATCTGTTTCCAATCCGAAAGAGGACTCCATCGAAAGCTATACCGCCCCACAGTGGATACAGCTTCGCTTGGAATTCACCGATTTCTAATATTTCGGGAATACGCTCTATACCTTACCGTCATAATCAGCTTCTGCAATACCAGGTCATAGTAAGCATTTCCGTAACGCTTTTGAAAAAAAACTGAAACAGTCAAGCCTTTCAGGTATACGAAAACGAAAAAAGCAGCAAACACATAACCTTCACTATCTTTTTTTATAGTACTTTTACACTGCCGTTCCAAAACAACGCCATCAATGTAACGAAACAATCAGAATAACAGTATTCAAATACCAACTTGTAACAATGAAAAAAAGAATCATCACATTTATCCTTATCCTGTGTTGCGTACCTACCGGACTGCTTGCACAAAGCAAGCAGAGCGTATACGCCGCTGCATTTTATAATTTAGAGAACCTTTGGGATTACGAAGACGACCCAAACAATCCGGGCGATGACCCTTACACCCCCAATGGTACTTACCAATGGACGAAGGAGAAATATGAGCAGAAACTACTAAACATGGCTACCGTCATCTCACAACTCGCGCGCGAACACTGCCCGGAAGGCCCTGCTATCATAGGCATAGCCGAGGTAGAAAACCGCCGCGTACTGGAAGACTTGGTAAAACAACCACCCATAGCCTCCACGGGATACAAAATCGTACATTTCGAAAGTCCCGACCATCGGGGCATAGACGTAGCCGCTCTTTATAATCCGAAATTGTTTGACTTCGAATCAGCTACCGTCTATCCGTACCACAATCCAAAGAACCCCGAGCTCAAGACTCGCGACCAACTGTTGGTAAGCGGCAAACTGGCCGGGGAACCTTTTCACGTAATTGTAAATCATTGGCCATCACGCTACGGCGGAGGCCAATCATCACCGCTGAGAGAATACGCCGCCACCATTACCAAACATATAGCCGACTCCATCTGCTCAGCAGACCACCAGGCAAAGATTCTCATCACGGGCGACCTGAACGATGATCCATCCGATAAGAGTTGCTGCGAAGTACTGGGAGCGAAACGCACGGAAAAGGAAGCCAAGAAAGACGGATACTATAACGCAACTTGGAAAATCCACGAGCAAGGCGAAGGAACTTTGTGTTATCAGGGGAAATGGAATCTGTTCGACCAACATATTATTTCATCTAACCTACTAAACAAGAAAAAACGCACGCTGAAGTTTTGGAAATGCGAAGTGTTCAGCCGCCCATTTCTGATACAACAAGAAGGCAAATACAAGGGCTCACCTTTTCGCTCATTCTTTGGAAAGAAGTTTCAGACAAATGGTTATAGCGACCACTTACCCACAATTTCCTACTATATAAAGAAAATGAAGTAAACGATGCACACCTAACAGAAGGCGCAAAGAGCGTAATTTCACCCAAAGAACTTATCCCTTTGCGCCTTCTGTTTTTCTTTTATGTTCACTATCGAACTATTTCAGTCGATTGAATTCCTCATCGGTAACCGGCTCAAGCCATTCGGTTGACGCACCTTCGGCAGGAACTCCGATAGCTATATGCTGAAACCAAGAATCGGCAGTAGCACCGTGCCAATGCTTTACCTCGGCCGGAATGTTCACAACGTCACCCGGACGTAACTTCTGCGCTGGCTTTCCCCACTCTTGATACCATCCTTCGCCACCTACACAAATCAATATCTGGCCACCCTTATGATGAATATGCCAGTTATTGCGACAGCGCGGCTCAAACGTCACATTCGACATTGGCAGTCCTTCCTGCAAAAGCGGAGCCAAGAAACTGTTCCCGATAAAATACCGAGCGTACGCTGTATTCAGTTCCCCTTTCGGGAACATCATCTTATCTATCGGACGACCTTCCGTAAAATCTTCACCAAACACTTCCGCTACGGCTTTTCGAACACGATAGGCTTCCATTTCACCCACCTCTTTCTCCAAGACCGAAGAAACCGCATGCAATTCAGCATCGGTCACCCCCATATTACGTGCGCCAGATACGTGCGCCTTCAGTTGCGGTTCTACGCCATCCATCGCCGAAAGTGCACCGATGGTCACCAACTCACGCTCAGGAAAAGAAAGTATGTCGCGTGCGAAAATGTCACCAAACAAGTGAGCCTTCAGATAAAAATCGGTAGACGGAGAGAAAGCATAATTGAACGCCTTCCCGGTCAGACGTGTCTGCACCTCTGTTCCTTGTTTCAGAGCATCATACTCAACAGGAAGCGATGAAGCTTCACGTCCTTCATCCACAGCCAGTCCCTGCGACTCACGGCCTGCAAGTACCCCTTGAAGTGTACCTAATGCATTCAAGCTACGTGGGAAACCTGTATAGGCATAAAGCTGCGACAGAGCTTCTTTCACTTCGTTTACCGTTAGTTGCCTGTCAAGAGCTTCACCGATAGCCTTCTTCAGTCCCTCCTGATTACCCTTAGCTTCGAAAGCAGCAACAGTTATCAGGCTGCACTGCTTTGGTGTTAGTTCATTTCTTTCCATTTTTTCAATTTTTACATTTTGTGCACCTAGCCCCATACATAAAGAGACAAGCGCTACAACCATCTTAACTTTCATCATATTCTTTTTCTGCTTTTATGGAAACAAAATTAAGAAGTGAAGCCCTAACCCGACATACCTTAACTACAGACAGGCGTACACCTTTTACTGATTTTTATTAACTTTGCGCATCTTTTTTTCAGGAAACATCATTTTAAATTCATATTCATGAGTAGAAAAGAACAGATAATTTCATTTCTCTGGCAGCACGTCTTGCTGCTTATTTCATTGTTCGTAATGACGGTAGGCGTTGCCATCTGTGTAAGAAGCATGTTAGGCTCGAGTGTCATATCCACATTACCGTACGTATTCGAGACGGCGGGAAAAAAACAGTTAGGCGTTCCGGCACTTACCATCGGACAATATACTTATATCATGAACGGCGTATTGGTTTTGGGTCAGATTGCCGTGCTACGCAGCCGATTTGAGGCAGTGCAACTATTCCAACTTTTGGTGGGATTCGTTTTCGGTTCGTTGATTGACGTAAACATGTGGCTTACTTCTTGGCTTATCCCCACCTCAATGATTACCAAAATCGTAGCACAAGTAGTGGGGTGCACCATCTTAGGAGCCGGCATCGCCTTGGAAGTGCGTTGCGGTTCCGTTACAATGCCCGGCGAGGGCTTCCCGGTAGCCGTAAGTAGCATCACAGGCATCCCTTTCCATAAAACAAAAATCTGCGTAGACATCACGTTGGTAGTACTCGCTGTGATTTTCAGTTACATTTTCTTCGGCGCTTGGCAATGGTACATCGTAGGAATCGGAACATTATTCGCCATGGTTTATGTAGGCATTGTAGTACGCATAGCCAGTAAGCATCTTGCTTGGTTCGACCGTTTACTGGCCTATCAGCCTGGCTTCCGCCGATACGTATACGGATTGGCACGATTTCTGTTTAAGAAGAACCAGTAACACATCCATCAGCACTTAACTCATTCATACCGCTTACCGAACGGGCTCATACGGAAAAATCAATCTGCATGAGTCCGTTTGGCTTTCTCTTTAACAGAATAACACGTTTTTCACTTGGCCGAACGGTAGCAAATACATACCTTTGCTCTCCTATTTTTTAAACGAAAAACAGACTTTATCATGATGCATAACTGGTTTGAATGCAAAATCCGTTACGAGAAAGTAATGGATAACGGAATGAACAAGAAAGTAACCGAACCTTATCTGGTAGATGCCCTCAGCTTCACCGAAGCCGAATCACGTATCATCGAAGAAATAACACCTTTTATCAGCGGCGAATTTGTAGTGTCCGACATCAAACGCGCTAATTACAGCGAACTATTCCCTTGCGAAGAAGATGCAGCCGACCGTTGGTTCAAGTGCAAACTTCTCTTTATCACTCTTGATGAGAAAAGCGGCGTAGAAAAGAAAACATCAACCAACGTACTGGTACAGGCTGCTGACTTGCGCGATGCAGTCAAGAAGTTGGACGAAGGGATGAAAGGCACCATGGCCGATTATGTTATTGCATCAATAGCCGAGACCGCCATTATGGACGTATATCCTTACGGTGCAGAACCTGATGTTAAACCTGAATTTCCCGATGCCGGCAAACAGTAATACAACGATGAGTATAGAAGAAAATCTGAAAAACGTCCAAGCCAATCTTCTCAACGGAGTGCGGCTTGTGGCCGTTTCAAAATATCATCCGGCATCGGCCATCGAAGAAGCCTATCGTGCCGGACAACGCATCTTCGGCGAAAGCAAAGAGCAGGAACTTTCCGAAAAATACCAGTCACTACCCAAAGATATTGAATGGCACTTCATCGGACATCTGCAGACCAACAAGGTGAAATACATCGCTCCTTATATCGCAATGATACATGCAGTGGACTCCTATAAGCTTCTGTCCGAGATAGACAAACAAGCAAAGAAGAATAATCGGGTCATCCCCTGCCTATTGGAAATACACATTGCGCAGGAAGAAAGCAAATATGGATTCACATTTGATTCCTGCCGTGAGATGCTAACACAAGGCGAATGGCGAAACCTGACCAACATCAGTATATGTGGAGTAATGGGAATGGGTACGAACACCGACGACACAGAAGAAACCAAACAGGAATTCCAATCGCTCCACAAATTCTTCAACGAACTGAAAGACACGTGGTTCTCCTCATCCCCTTCTTTCTGTGAAATATCAATGGGCATGTCGCACGATTACCGCATCGCAATGGATTGTGGAAGTACTATAGTACGAGTCGGAAGCAAGATTTTCGGCGAAAGAATCTATTAAAAGCAGTTTTTTCAACAAAAAGGCAGCAAAATACTCCCAAACGATTGGCCGTATAAGAATTAACCCATATATTTGCACATTATTCGATGCTTTGTGCATCATTACTATTGAAAACAATATGGAAAAGAGTTTTATCGCCTTCATTGAGGAGAGCATAAAAAAGCATTGGGATCTTGATGCCCTTACCGATTACAAAGGAGCGACCCTTCAATACAAAGACCTCGCCCGAAAAATTGAAAAAATACACATCCTCTTAGAGGAAAGCGGCATAAAACCAGGCGACAAAGTAGCAATCTGCGGTCGCAACAGTTCGCACTGGGGAGTGGCTTTTCTTTCAATACTTACTTACGGAGCGGTAGCTGTACCTATCTTGCATGAATTCAAGGCAGACAACATACACAACATTGTAAACCATTCCGAAGCCCGGTTATTATTTGTGGGCGATGTAGTGTGGGAACAAGTCAACGAAGCCGAAATGCCGAATTTGGAAGGCATTATTCTGATGACCGACTTTACCCTGTTAGTATGTCGAAGCAAAAAACTGGAATTTGCCCGCGAACACCTCAATGAGATGTTCGGGAAAAAATATCCGCGCAATTTCCGCCGCGAACATGTTTCATACCGCCGCGACATGCCCGATGAGCTGGCCGTAATAAACTATACATCAGGAACAACTAGCTACTCGAAAGGTGTTATGCTAGCCTATCGCACGTTGTGGTCGAATACCCAATTCGCCTTTGAAGTCATCAACCTGAATCCTGGCGACAAGGTAGTTTCCATGCTCCCCATGGCACATATGTACGGGCTAGCTTTCGAATTCCTTTATGAAATGTCGTGCGGAAGCCATGTCTATTTCCTCACTCGAATACCGAGTCCCAAAATCATCTTCCAAGCTTTTGCCGAGGTAAAGCCCAGAATCGTTATAGCCGTACCTTTGATTATCGAGAAGATTATCAAGAAAAACGTTCTGCCGAAACTGGAAACCCTAAAGATGAAATTCCTTCTAAAAGTACCTATCATAAACGACAAGATAAAGGCTACTGTACGCGAGCACATGATTCAAGGGTTCGGCGGAAACTTCTACGAAGTTATCATCGGAGGAGCGGCTTTCAATCAAGAAGTGGAAAGACTGCTTCGCAATATTGATTTTCCCTACACCGTAGGCTATGGCATGACCGAATGCGGCCCCATCATCGGATATGAAGATTGGAAAAACTTCCGCTCTGGATCATGTGGTAAAGCCGCTCCGAGAATGGAAGTACGCATAGATAGCGCTGATCCACAAAACGAGGTTGGCGAAATCCTTACCCGAGGAGAAAACGTTATGTTAGGCTACTATAAAAACCCGGAAGCAACGGCACAAGCCATAGACAAAGATGGATGGTTACACACCGGAGACCTTGGTATCATGGATGCCGATGGAAACATTTTCATCAAGGGACGAAGCAAGAATATGTTGCTTGGTCCATCGGGACAGAACATCTACCCGGAAGAGATAGAAGAGAAACTGAACAATTTGCCATACGTGTCCGAAAGCATCGTAATTCAGCAAAGAGACAACAAACTGGCAGCTTTGGTATATCCAGACTTTGAGGAAGCCTATTCACAAAACCTCACCGATGCCGACATCGAAAAGGCAATGGAACAGAACCGCGCAATGCTGAATAGCGAACTGCCGGCCTATTCACAAATAGCCCATATAAAGATTTATCCGGAAGAATTTGAAAAGACTCCCAAGAAGAGTATCAAACGCTTCCTCTACCAAGAAGTGTAATTATGCGCACATACATTCATTTCACAGCAAAGTTCTTGTTTCTGTCAGGGTCTATTCTGGCAGGAACACTCTTTGCACAAGCTCAGCCTCCTCAATTAAACTTGAAGAAATGGGCCAACATCTCGCTAAACATCAAGAGTAAACAGAAAGAGCCGGAAAAGACTTATTTCAATGTCGGTTTGGTAAGCAACAACCAGAATATTTGCGGATGGGGAATGAATATCATATCAAGCATCTCATTGCAAAACACCAATGGATTCCAAACCGCAGGCATTTTCAATGTTACCGGAATGAATGTTAAAGGCATCCAAATTGCAGGTATCGCCAATGCCACAGGAGGAACATCAAAAGGCATTATACTTTCCGGACTGATGAACGCCAACGGCAAGGATTTGGATGGCTTAATTTTCTCAGGAGTAGGAAACGTGGCAAGCCGTAATCAAAACGGATTAGTAATAGGTGGACTGATAAATATCAGCGGAAAGAACAGCTCGGGGATGATTATTGGCGGACTGGGAAACATCGCGAGAAACCAAAAGGGTGTTATCGTAGGTGGACTTATAAACGTAGTAAGCGACACGCTGAGAGGCATCCAGCTAACCTCACTAATGAACGTAGCAGGAAAAGAGAACAAGGGTGGGCAAATAGCGGCCTTGTCGAATATTGATGTATCAAATAAAGGCATACAGATTGCAACGCTCAACTACGCGACCAACAATACGGGCATCCAGCTCGGTATCGGAAACATTAACAACACTTCAAAGAAAGGTGTACAAATAGGCGTGCTAAACATTAGCGGAGACAGTGTTGCACACCAAATAGGTTTACTGAATATCAATCCTGCCACACGTGCCCAACTCCGTATAAGTAGCGGGAACTTAAACAAACTAAACGTTTCGGTACGCATCAAAGGGCGACACACCTATACCGAATGGGGAGGAGGAATCTACTATTCAGACTGGGATGCTTTCTCGGCTTCCGCATTTTACCGCGCAGGAATATACCAACCATTAGGAAAGAACAAGAAATGGACGTTGAGCGGAGATATGGGATTCTACCATATAGAGACCTCTGAGAATATAGAGAAAGAACGGCCAGCTCATCTATATGCGCTTCAGCCTCGAATAGGTATCGAATACAGTATCACAAAGAAATTCGGTTTATTTGCCACAGGCGGATACAGTTGGACTCGCGCCTACAAGCGTCACTCAAGCCCAATCGAGCACAAGGCCACAATTGAGGCTGGAATCGTTCTGTTTTAAAAAGCAATCAGGTATTGGAGGAACGAACGCGACTTAACGTCTCGGGAGTCATCTGTAAAAACGAAGCGATGTAAACCAGCGGAGCACGTTTTAATATTTCCGGATGATTTCGCAGCAAACGGTTATAACGCTCATGAGCCGGTTCAAAGCGTAAGGTATCCGCTTTTACTTGCGACTCTATAAGAGACATTTCAAAAAAACGTCGGTATAGTGTTCCCACATCAGGCATTTCATTGGACAAACGTTCCATGTCTTCTTTCCGCATTTCCCAAACCACAGAGTTTTCCAACGACTCAATTATAAGGCGTGTAGGCTCTTGTTTGAAATAACTTTCCAAACAAACAATCATAGAACCTTCATAGCCGATATGTTCCGTCAAGTCTTTATCGTACTTAAAATAGAACTGACGCAACATACCCTTTTCGATAAAGCGAAGACAGTCACACACCTGTCCTTCGTCCAGTATACGTTCGCCTTTCCTGTACTTCTTGCAGACAAGTACATCGGCCAAGGCATGAGCGTTTTCTTTTGACAACCCGACTTTATACTGAGCCGCAAGTTGCCGTACCTCTTCAATGCCTGTCATCATTAGTTCTTACATAAATTTATAGAGACCTCATTACTTAACTTTGATGCGGTCAAAGCCTTCTCCAAACACTCCAATTACCGCACTCTGCGAAACAAAAGCATTCGGGTCAATGTCCTTTATCAAACGGAAAATGGTATTCGACTCACGCTTCTTAGCCAATACGAACATCATTTTCACTTCATTGTGAGTATAACATCCCACGCCGTCTACAAATGTTACACCGCGGTGCAAGTCTTTGTTTATGCGTTGACCTATCTCTTCGTACTTAGAAGAAATGATAAAGAATTGCACCGACTGACGGGCACTGTTTACCACCTGATCGACCATAAAACTGGAAATAAAAAGTACCACATACCCGTACACTACCTTTTCCCAGTCGTGCAATACCAAGTAACTGGATGAAATGATTATCAAATCGCAAAGCAGAAGAACCCTTCCCAAAGAGATGTCACGATACTTATGCACGATAGCTGCAATGATATCGGTACCTCCCGTACTTCCGTTGGCTGAGAAACTGATGCCTATACCCGATCCGCAGAATGCAGCCCCAAGCACACAGGCCATGAACGGTTGGTCATGAATCAGTCCGCCCGGAGCTATTTTCTGAACTAAATCCAAAGCTACCGTAAGAACTGCTACAGCCCAAATGGTCTTCAGACAGAACTTGAAGCCCAAAATCCAAAGAGCCAACACCAACAAGAAAGCATTTATCATCAAATAAGTGTATTGTACCGGAAAACCCGAAGCCCAATACAATATAGATGCGATACCAGGAACTGCCCCCGACGGTAACTCATTAGGCAACAGGAATACGCACCATCCTACTGCATACATTACCATGCCCAAGGCAATCATAAAGAAATCTTTAGCTTCACTAAACAAAGAAACCTTTGTTCCCAACGTAGTTGTAATAGTTCTCATTTTATCTTATATCCTTATTATAGAATGTGTTTTCACATTATCGGCTACAAAAATAAGAAAAAATATCGCCCTATTGATTTCTTCTTCCCCTATTTTTGTGAGGCTTCCTACAAAAGAGCGACAAAGGATTTTCCAAATAACAGAAAAATTGTACTTTTGCGGAAGATTAGGAATTAGAATGTTATATTCTATCATATATTCATAGTTATGGCATTAGTAAACGAACATTTCCTCAAGTTACCCGAAAATTACTTTTTTTCCGATTTGGAGAAAAAAGTAAACCTCTTTAGGGTTACACACCCCAAAGCCGACATTATCCGCTTGGGTACAGGAGATGTTACCCTCCCGCTGCCGAAAGCATGTACCGAAGCCATGCGAAAAGCTGTAAGCGAGATGGAAAATGAAAACACATTCCACGGCTACGGCCCTGAGCAAGGGTATCATTTCCTCATAGAAGCGATTCTGAAAAACGATTACTCTCCACGGGGCATTCATTTTGACGCTAGTGAGATATTCATCAGCGATGGAAGCAAAGGAGACACCGGAAACATTGGAGACATTTTGCGCCATGACAACAGCATCGGAGTAACAGACCCCATCTATCCTGTATATATTGATACCAACGTAGCCTGCGGACGCGCTGGCGAACTGCAACTCGACGGTAAATGGAGCAACGTTGTGTATATGCCTTGCCTGATGGAAAACAACTTCATTCCGAAACTGCCCGAACAGCGCGTCGATATCGTATATCTGTGCTATCCCAACAATCCCACCGGCACGGTATTGAGCAAAGCCGAATTGAAGAAGTGGGTGAATTACGCCTTGGCAAATGATACGCTGATTATTTTCGACGCAGCTTACGAAGCTTATATACAAAATCCGGAAATACCGCATTCCATCTACGAAATCAAAGGAGCGAAGAAAGTGGCCATTGAGTTCCGTAGTTTCTCGAAAACGGCGGGGTTTACGGGCGTCAGATGCGGATATGTAGTCGTTCCGAAAGAAGTCACTGCCGGGACATTGGCAGGAGAGCGCATCCCCCTCAACCGTTTGTGGAGAAGGCATCAGGAAACAAAGTTCAACGGGACATCGTACATCACCCAACGAGGAGCCGAAGCCATCTATACGCCGGAGGGTAAACGACAAGTTAGAGAAAACATCCAATATTATATGAACAACGCCCACATTATGAAACGGGCGTTAACCAGCATCGGACTGAAAGTGGCCGGAGGAGAAGACGCACCATACCTGTGGGTCAAAGCTCCCGATGGATTGACATCGTGGAAATTCTTCGAAAAGCTGCTTTACGAAGCCCAAATAGTCAGCACACCTGGCGTTGGATTCGGTCCGAGCGGCGAAGGCTATCTGCGCCTTACCTCTTTTGGAAAGAAAGAGAAGTGCGAAGAGGCCATGCAGCGCATTTGCCGGTGCGTGTGATACGTACCGAAATGCGAGTACTTGAAATGAAGAACAACCGAAACAGCAACAACGATAAGATAAAATTATAGGTACATTATGTCAAAACTTAGATTCAGGGTGGTAGAACAAGCCTTTCACAAACAACCCGTAGAGGTAATACCGCCCAAAGAACGCCCCAGTGAATATTTCGCGAAATACGTGTTCAACCGCGAAAAGATGTTCAAGTTCCTTCCCAAACAAGTATACGCCAAACTGACCGACGTTATCGACAACGGCACGGAACTTGACCGAAGTATCGCCAACGAAGTAGCCGAAGGCATGAAACGTTGGGCCATTGAACTGGGAGTAACACACTACACACATTGGTTTCAACCTCTTACCGAAGGAACCGCCGAAAAGCATGACGCCTTTGTAGAACACGACGGAAAAGGCGGAATGATAGAAGAGTTCTCAGGGAAGTTATTGGTTCAGCAGGAAGCCGACGGTTCATCTTTCCCTAACGGAGGTGTGAGAAACACATTCGAAGCACGCGGTTACAGTGCGTGGGACCCTTCGTCACCCGTATTCGTTGTAGGCGACACCTTGTGTATTCCTACCGTATTCATTGCCTACACTGGAGAATCGCTCGACTATAAAGCTCCGCTTCTTAAATCGTTGCGCGCAGTCACAAGTGCCGCACTCGATGTAATGCGATACTTTAAACCTTCTACCAAAAAAGTAGTGGCTTACTTGGGATGGGAGCAGGAATACTTTCTGGTAGATGAAGGCTTGTATGCCGCACGTCCCGACCTCTTACTGACAGGACGTACACTGATGGGACACGAGGCCTCGAAAAACCAACAGCTGGAAGACCACTATTTCGGAGCTATTCCACCGCGTGTAGCAGCCTTTATGAAAGACCTCGAGATACAGTCTCTCGAGCTTGGCATCCCCGTAAAAACACGCCATAACGAAGTTGCCCCCAACCAATTCGAGTTGGCTCCCATCTTTGAAGAATGTAACTTGGCTGTAGACCACAATATGCTCGTCATGTCGCTCATGCGGAAGATTGCCCGCAACCACGGATTCCGCGTACTGCTGCACGAGAAACCTTTTAAAGGCATCAACGGATCGGGCAAGCACAACAACTGGTCTCTTGGTACATCCGACGGCACACTACTCATGGCTCCCGGGAAAACCGCCGAAGAAAATCTGCGCTTTATCACCTTTGTGGTAAATACCCTTATGGCTGTATATCATCACAACGGACTGCTGAAAGCATCCATCATGAGCGCTACGAACGCACACCGACTTGGAGCACACGAAGCGCCGCCTGCCATCATCTCTTCGTTCCTCGGCACGCAGCTTAGCAAGGTTTTGGATCATTTGGAAGAAAGTACCAGCAACGATTTAGTTTCTTTGGGAAACAAGCAGAGTTTACGTCTGGATATTCCACAAATCCCCGAACTGCTCATTGACAATACCGACCGAAACCGTACATCGCCTTTTGCCTTTACGGGAAACCGCTTTGAATTCCGTGCGCCAGGTTCGGAATCGAACTGCGCTTGTGCCATGATTGTGCTGAACGCTGCCGTAGCCGAACAACTCACTCAGTTTAAGAAAGACGTTGACCGACTTATCGATGAAGGCGCTCCGAAAATATCGGCCATTATTCAGGTTATACGCCAATATATAAAGGAATGCAAGCCCATACGGTTCGACGGAAACGGATATAGCGAAGCATGGAAAGCGGAAGCCGCAAAACGCGGATTGGACTGCGAAACCAGCTGCCCGCTTATTTTCGACAATTACCTGAAACCGGAAAGCATCCGTATGTTCGAATCGACAGGCGTATTGAACAGCAAAGAACTGAAAGCGCGCAACGAGGTAAAATGGGAAATGTACACCAAAAAGATTCAGATAGAAGCGCGCGTATTGGGCGACCTGGTTCTGAACCATGTAGTGCCAGTGGCTATCGAATACCAAAGCAAGTTGATAGACAACGCCTACAAGACGAAAGCGCTTTTCTCCGAGGAAGAAGCCGCACGACTTTCGGCCGAAAATCTGACCATCATTAAGGAAATAGCCGAACGCACAGCATTTATCAAGGAACACGTAGACAAGATGGTAGAAGCACGTAAAGTGGCAAACCGCATCACTACCGAACGCGAAAAAGCCATCGCTTATCACGACAACATTGCTCCTATGCTGGAAGAGATACGCTACCACATCGACAAGCTGGAACTAATAGTAGACGACCAGATGTGGACTTTGCCAAAATACCGCGAGCTTCTCTTCATTCGGTAAAGCATCGCATTTTTTTAACGAGGTGGTGTGTCAAAACAGGCACACTTCCTCGTTATTTTTTTGTGGTGCGACAGCCTAAAAATCTCTCGCCGGAGATTTTTATTCTCCGTTAGCGTTTTTAAATTCTCCGTTAGCGTTTTTAAATTCTCCGTTAGCGTTTTTTCGAGCATCATAACGTGCTATTATTCAACGCTTTCTAAACACATAAAAAGACTATCTCATCTCCAGAAAAAGCAGGAAGCCGAATGTGCAGGGTATCGCCACCGCACATTCGGCTTCCGCCTTAATTCGTAGAATGTCCTAATTATTCTTTTACTTCCCAACCCAATGCACTGGCACCCAATACGGCTGCATCAGCGTCTTTCAGTTGAGAGAGAAGCAATTTGGTCTTTCCTTTGTAGATATTCAGTACATTGTCTTCCATCGCTTGCTTCATGGGCTTCATGATATAGTCGCCCGACTTCGCCAATCCACCAAAAAGGATGATGGCTTCGGGGCTTGAGAATGCGATGAAATTGGCAAGAGCTTCACCCAGGACCTTTCCGGTAAATTCAAAAATGTCTTGAGCCAACTTGTCACCCTTCACAGCGGCATCGTACACGTCTTTCGACTGGATTTCCTCTGCCGGAATATTGCGGAGCAAACTGGGTTCGGAACGTGCTATCAGAAGCTCACGCGCTGTACGCGCTACGCCGGTAGCCGAACAATATGTTTCCAAACATCCTTTACGGCCACAACCGCAGATACGTCCTTCTTCCTTCACAATAACGTGTCCCAATTCGCCGGCAAAGCCATCGTGACCGTAAACCAACTGTCCGTTTACCACGATACCGCTACCTACTCCCGTACCCAGCGTAATCATGATAAAGTCTTTCAGTCCGCGTGCCGCACCATAAGTCATCTCACCGATAGCGGCCGCATTCGCATCGTTCGTCAGCGTAGTGGGAATACCCAATTTCTCTTCGAACATTGCAGCCAGCGGAAGTATGCCGCGCCACGGCAAGTTGGGAGCAAACTCAATAGTTCCGGTGTAATAATTGCCGTTAGGAGCGCCTACACCCATACCCTTGATTTTGTCTTTTCCGCCGAATTTGTCTACCATCGGAACAATCTTCTCACAGATAGCCGCAACATATTCGTTTACATCTGTATACTGATGAGTCTTCACAAAGTCGGAAGCCAATACATTTCCTCGAGAATCAACCACTCCGAATACGGTGTTTGTTCCACCTATATCCATACCCAATACATAGGGCTTTTCAATATTTTCACTCATGACATTAATTGTTTAAAGGTTTTATTGCCACAAATGTACAGAAAGCCCTATAACGGAACAAATATTTTCGGACTTTATTTGGCAGAAGTCTTATCTGTAGTCATCCGATATATTTCCGTTCCCGCCAAAAGGAAAGCACCCGGTCCGTAAACTTCGGTCATGTCTTTGGTCACCTTCTTCGGATCGGCTCCAATAGGCTGTACGTATCCCAACTTTCCATCGGGCGAAACCGCCGAAAGAAGCGCGTTCCATCCCTTTTCCACAGCCGGCATAAACCGCTCAGCCGGCAGCAAGCCTTCATTCACGCCATAGGCCAACGCGTAGACAAAGAAACCGCTACAACTGGTTTCCGGTGACGGATACGAAGCGGGGTCGAGCAGACTGGCATGCCAAAAGCCATCCTTTCCCTGAAGCGGCATTACGCGGTTGCACATCTTCACAAACAAGTCTTGGTAAAACTTGCGGTACTTGCTGTCGGAAGGAAGCGTGCGCAATATTTCCACCAGGCCTCCCAATACCCATCCGTTTCCGCGTCCCCAAAAGACTTTGGCGCCATTGGCTTCCTTCATCTCGAAATAGCGATGGTCACGGAAGAACAACGAGTCCGCCTTGTCGAACAAGTAATCGTAAGTGGCCTTATACTCCTTATCCATAAAACGAATGTACTTCTTTTCACCCGTTAGCACATACATCTTGGCATATACCGGCGGCGCCATAAAAAGCGCGTCGCACCATGTCCAGTGTTCCAAGGTTGTACCATCGGCATAATTCAGCAAGAACGAACCTGATGGCGGATTGGCAATAACCCATTCGGTTCGGGCTTTCGTGGGTACTATCATATCCTTGCGCCCGTACTTGGCATACAGGTTCAGGTAAGTCTGAGATATGCAGACATCATCAGCATGATACATCCGCTTGTCCACCTGCCAATAGTTTCGTGCTCCAAGCCGGAGCAACCACTTATAGTAAGTGTCGTTGTTTTCGTTTTTTTCGGCAATGGCCGCCCAACGCTCCAGGCCCAAATAGAACGTTGCGTTCACCCAATTCAGGTCGCCATACACTCGCTTGTCATAATGCGCAATCTGCCAATCGGCTACCCGGCGCATGCTCTGCGTCACACTGTCTTTGCAAAAAGATTGCGAATGAGCGACGAAAGCGCCGCACACATACACAACAATCGATAATACAATCTGTCTTTTATTCATTACTGTTTATATTATTTAGCTTTCTGTCTACCAATATCATGTCTTTCGGCTGAAGACTGAATTTCACCTTTCGTTTAGCCACAAACTTCAGCACACAAAGGTCTGCCGTACCATTCAGTACAGGCTTTTCGCCCACGTTTACAAAGGTGGGATAAAGCGCCTTTACTCCGTTAGAATGCAGGCGGTCGTATGTCAGGTTTTCCATTTTCTCCATGTTAACCATCTCTACACCTACAAACTCGTAATCCTGCGCGCTATACGGCAAGGCAAAACTCCATGCGTTTACATCCTTCAGTCCGATGCCGCGCACTGTTACAGGAACCGATTCTCCTTTTTCGAAAACCTTCTTCGGCACGCTAATCTGCACTTTTCCAGCCAATGTATCTGCCTTCTCCGAATCTATTCCTCCGTCCAGCAGAGTCGCTACAACCGATATGTCATAAGCGTCAATCAGTCCGTTCGCATTGATATCGCCGTTGCTGATATAACCTTCATAATCGGAATCGCCCTTACGCAATCCGGTATAGTTCATGTAAGATGTCAGGTCGTTGTGGTCTATCTTACCGTCGGCGTTAATATCCCCTTGCAGATAACCGTCAGTACCCGGAGCACGGAATACGTAGATTTCGCGTCCTGAGCCATAGTTGCCCACAGCTTCGGTCACAGAAATACGCACGTAGCGAGCCTGCGGCCGTCCACTGAATGTGAATTCCTTGGTTTCCGCGCTGCGTTTCCACTCAAAGCTACCTGCATCCGTCCACGTCTTCTTGTCCATGCTGTAAGCCAACGTTCCTTTCAGGAATGTACCGTTTCCGGCATCCTCTCTCGGCAGGTATTGCAGTTTGTCCAACTGGTTCACCGTATGCAAATCCATAACAATATCAAACGGCACAGCCTTTTCGTAATACTTCGAGTGCCAGATTTCTCCGCTAAGCTCGCTGAAATCGAACAGACGAGCCGTACCGTTCCAGTTGTGGGAAGCGGCTGTACACTCACCGGTTATGTCGTGAATAGCGAATTCCAACGGATTAGATTTTGTAGTGGCTGAGTATTCACTCCACGGCGAAACACCGTCCTTGTTTACGGCGCGCACCTTGAAGCGATACTCCGTTTCTGGAGTCAAACCCGACATCAGCAGGTAAGTATTACGAATAGTGGTGTAACGCATGCCTTGGAATTCCACCTCATAATAGTCAGCATTGTTTACCTTATTCCACCGCAGATTTACATCATAAGCCTCCACGTCTTTTTCTGCGGAGGAAGTCATCTCAGGAGTTGTCAACGCTCCTGTTTGTTCCAATGTATGGTCGGTAGGTTGGAACTGGAAACCTTCTACTTGCAGCTTCACTTCGGAAGCGGTGACATCCGCTTTGCGTACCTTAACCCATACCTGCGGATTCTTTACAACCCTTGTTTTCTCAAAATCACTACCCGGAGTGTAGAAGCGGTTCAGGTTGGGAGCTTCGTTATAGAAATACACGTCTGTTCCTTTCTCGAAATCGGCCAGTGTTTCCACTCTTGTAAGTTTCAACTTCGTCTTCCCTATCTGCGCTGCAAGTTTCTTGGGGCAAGCTGTAACGTTCAGCCTAAACTCTGTAGTTTTCTCTTTTACGAATCCCGAAAATTCACCTTGCGTAGAATGAACCGTAACGACAACCTTCCCTTTTCCATCCGAATCCGATTCAATCAGTGTAGTAGCTCCAGCTCCTTTTCTATAGGCTTCTGAAACGCCGTCGTCATCGTACTCCGTAAACGACGTTTTCCCATCGGGATAGATTTCGTAAATGCGGAGTGACTTATCCATCTCGCTCACATTGTTATGTGGATGGGTTAATGGTATAATCGCCCCGTTCTTTACAAAAACAGGAAGCTTCCATAAAGGCGCACTAAAATTATTCAAGACACATCCGCCCTTGTACTTATCACCCGTAAAGAAGTCTATCCATTCGCCTTCGGGCAAGTAAATACCATCGCGGATATCATTTCCGTCCTTATCCGACTCTGTAGCCTGATAAATGGGAGCCACCAAAAGGTACGGTCCGTACATATATTGATATTGGGTGGCTTTTCCATAAGTATATGCATTGGGATAATCCAAAAACATAGCGCGTATCATAGGCTTTCCGTTAACGGCTTCGTGAGCGATGCTATATGCGTAAGGCATCAGTTCCGACTTCATCTTGAGATACATACGGTTTATCGATGTAGCCGGTTCACCCAAAGCGTGCGGATACTTCTCGTTACTTCCCCATCCGTCCATATTCAGTTGCATGGGAGTATACGTTTTCCATTGGAAATCGCGCGTATTAACAATCGGGTTCTTTCCACCGAATATACCGTCCATATCCGAAGTGATGTTAGGTTGCCCCGATAAACCAGAACCTATATATGTCGGGATATGAAAACGGATGTATTCCCATACGCCTCCTGTTTGGTCGCCCGACCATATTCCGGCATAACGTTGTGTGCCGGCCCAACCATCAAGCGATATGATAAACGGACGGGCTTCTGAACCGTAATATGGCATTATCTGCGCCACATCGGCTACACCGTTCAGCCCGAACGAATACCCTTCACCAACCCAGGCCACGTCTGTCTTCAGTACACGAACTCCAGCATCACGCACTTCTTTCACAATATCTCGCTGAAGCAATGCACTCACTCCATCCTTGGGATGCAAGTCAGACTGTGTCCAAAGTCCTATTTCCACACCGTTCTTCTTGGCATACTCGCCCAGCTCCTTCAGATTTTGTATATTGCCGTCAAGCGTTTCGGTTTGTCCGTATCCAGCTCCGTAACCATCGTTCGGTAACAACCATCCCAACGGCATGTCGTGCTTGCGGTAACGGTCTATCACTGCACGTGCAGAGAACTGGTAGTTTCCCTTTTCCCCATTCAGCGACTCTTTCGTTCCGCCATTGTCTTTTTGGCTTTCCTTGTATCGTTTCCCGTCTTCAAACAGTATTCCCTTCTCGTCTTCTTTCCAATAGTCCCTGTTATAAGCATTGAGATGTCCCTCATAAAAACCGAACTTAGGCAATAAAACCGGATTTCCCGTAAGCTGATAAAAATCGTTCAGTAAAGCCACCGGGCTATCGTCTACCATCACAAACACATCCAGATAAGCCGACTCATGCGACAGCGTAACAGTCCCCCTTTTGGTTGCACCGAAATCGTACTTACCCTTGTTGAACGTATGCCACATGATTCCATACCCACCGGTAGACCAATAAAAAGGAGTGGGCGAAGCCACGCCACCATCCGTCCAACTGTTTTGGTTTTCTATAGAAATGACCTTGCCTTTATGCGAAAAACGTCCATTCTGTACGCCTCCGCCATAGAAGTATTCTTCGGGGTTCTCTTTCAGTGTCAGCGTCACTCCCCCTTCTTCAAAACGAGGTGCTTGAAGTTCTTCCATTACCACTGCACCTGTAGATGGATTAATCACCTTTATCAGTCCATTGCTGCGATTTATTTGCCACTTTACTCTCGGTGTGGAAACAGTTATCAGCCCCGAAGATTCCTCTATCTTCAGTTTTCCAAAGGTTCTTCTCGGATTGTTCACTAATATTTGCGCTTCGGGAGATGCTTTTGGGTCGCGTATAATTCCCCCATTGCAGTCTTGAAACATACGGAATATATTGTCTCCATAAAAATCCACCATCATACGCTGACGATTGGAGAACAAGACCTCTACCGTTGTCGCATTCAACTGTGTTACAGAAAGCACCTGCGGAACAGATGCAGCAACAGCCGTTTTTTCAGCTTGAACCAACGAGGCCGCACAAACCGGCATCACAGGACTTATAAAAGCAGATGCGCTAAAAGTCCACAGAGCCAAACTTACTGAATTGATATTACCTTTCATATATGTTCGCTTATTATATATTTTTCTTTATCCTTACCGATATGGGTTACGCCCCATTTCAGCTACAAACTTAAACAAAACGTATTATTCTGTATGGTAAAATACTCCGTTTTCAGACGGAAAAAGTTCATTTGGACAATTTCGGCTCTCCAAACAAGCATATTAACACCATTCGGAGACCCCTTGCTTTTTACAAAACATACCATCTTTTGTTTCAAGGAAATGTATTAATTTTGCATTGCATTTTGAATTGTATCGCCTTAAGAGAAGAGTTAAGGCACAAGAACTGATAGATATTGATAAAACTAAACCCAAACAAGTAAACGTATGAGCGCATCGAACGAAAAGCTGGACAAGGTAGACTTGCAAATATTACGCACTCTACAAGGAAACGCCCGACTCACTACAAAAGAGTTGGCCGCACAGGTTAGCCTGTCATCCACCCCCGTATTTGAACGATTGAAAAGACTGGAGAACAACGGCTATATAAAAAAATACATCGCTGTACTTGATGCGGAAAAACTGAATCAGGGATTTGTAGTATTCTGCAACGTAAAACTAAAACGAATGAACCGCGATATCGCCATGGATTTTGCCAAAGTCATACAAGATATCCCCGAAGTAACCGAATGCTACAACATATCGGGCAGTTTCGACTACTTACTGAAAATACATGCCCCCAATATGAAATATTATCAAGAATTCATCATCAACGTTTTGGGTACCATTGACAGTTTAGGTTCGATAGAGAGCACATTCGTCATGGACGAGGTAAAGCACGATTATGGAATACATTTCTGATTCTGCAAAATAAGGTTTAGACAGAATCTTGTTCTGTCCAAGCTGTTTATTCCGCAGTTTTTTAGAACCTTTTGCCAAAAAACAGCATTCTATTGGCCTATTCTGACGAAACCCTTATCTTTGCAAAACAAACCATTAGAATAAAAACAGACCTCTATGAGAGTTATCGATTTTATAAACAACAGCAAGAAGCCGATATTTTCGTTCGAAATACTTCCTCCTCTGAAAGGAAACAATATAGAAAAGGTGTTTCATGTAATTGACAAGTTAAAAGAATTCGACCCGAAGTACATCAATATCACTTCACATCACAGTGAAACCATCTACAAGACACAAGCAGACGGTTCGCTACAGAAAGCTACTATCCGCAAACGTCCAGGAACCGTAGCCATTGCTGCTGCCATACAAAACAAGTACGGCTTCATGGCCGTTCCGCACATTATCTGCAAAGGCTTTACAAAAGAAGAAACCGAATACGCCTTGATAGACCTAAACTTCTTAGGTGTAGAAAATCTGTTGCTCCTACGCGGAGACGCCAAAGGACTGGACATCCCCAAAGAAAATTTGCCATTGTATAACGAACACGCCACCGACCTTCAACAACAAGTGAACAACTTCAACGAGGGCATCGCCTTAGATGGAAGCAAGTTGGAAGGCATCAACACACCTTTCTCGTACGGTATGGCCTGCTACCCGGAAAAACACGAGGAAGCTCCCAATATGGAATCGGACATAGCCTTTGCTAAAGAAAAGGTACATCAAGGAGCAGACTATTTGGTTACCCAAATGTTTTTCGACAACAGTAAATATTACGCTTTCGTAGAGCGTTGCCGTGCCGAAGGTATCACTGTACCTATCGTACCAGGTATTAAACCCATCGTGCTGAAAAACCAGCTCACCGTATTGCCGCGCATATTCCGCAGTGACATTCCGGAACCGTTGGCTAACGAACTTTACAAATGCCAGTCGGATGAAGACGCTAAAGAAGTGGGCGTAGAATGGTGTATACAGCAATGCAAAGATTTGATGGCACATCAGGTACCAGGAATCCACTTTTACACACTAATGGCATCGGAAAGTGTTCGCCGTACTGCAAAAGAAATCTATTAAATCGTCCAAAAGCCAACGCCATGCTCGCATTTGCCATTGCCGACAATCAGTATATAACCGCCATGGGAATGCGAAGTGTGTTGACAAACCTCTTTCACGATTGTGAAATCGGCGGAGCTTCGTGTAAGAAAGAATTAACGGAGTTCTGCCGAAAACATCCGCAAAGCATTATCGTATTAGATTATACCCTATTCGACTTTTACGGAGTAGAAGAACTCCTTGTGATAGGCAAACGATTTCCCGATGTATATTGGCTTCTATTCTCGGCCGAACTAAGCGATGAACTGCTCCGTCGGCTTTCGGCCGAAAAGAATATAGGATTACTCCTGAAAGACTGTACCGAGAGCGAAATACATCAAGCATTGCATTGGGCAGTAACACGCAAAAGCTTTCGATGCAAGGAAATAGCCGACAGGTCGGACTACAACGAGAACCGACCCAAAGAGAAAATACAACTCACCCCATCAGAAACGGAAGTACTACGACTGATAGCCTACGGCAAGTCGGTTAAAGAAATAGCCGAGTTGCGACATTCTAGTGCACACACCATTATCACCCATAAAAAGAACATATTCCGAAAATTGGAAGTAAACACGGTCTACGAAGCCACCAGATACGCACTCCGTGCCGGACTGGTGGAAATGGCAGAGTATTATATCTGAGTCTATGTATTTTTGCAAAAAACAAATGCAAAAAAAGAAATACAGAAATTAAATTGTAACTTTGACTTCCGAATTTATACAACAAAGGGAATACCAAATATGTTTGCACAGGCAACAGAACCTGATGAAGAGAAATACATCGACTTGACCGACATCCGCATCTTCCAACAACAATATAATGAGAACTTCAGACGACTGAAATATTTCGGGCTGCAATATCTACCCGATGAAGAAGCCGTACTTGACCTCATACAAGACATTTGGCTGAAGATTTGGGAGCGACGGGAAACTCGCATCAGCCAAGCGGCATTCAAAAGCTACCTCTATCAGTCGCTCTATCGTTCTATCCTGAATCTCATCAAACATAATAATGTGGTAAAGGGGTACGCTGACAAACAACCCTTCGATTTGGAAGAACAGCAACAACAGCAGGAGGCATCGTACAAAATCATCGAAGCGGAAATATACCAAGCTCTGAACCAAGTGTTCGAAGAACTGCCCGAACAATGCCGACGAGTGTACGCTGCCAGCTTGGACGGGAAATCGCAAAAAGAGATAGCCGAAACTTTCGCCATATCTATAAACACGGTAAAAAAGCATATAAACAAAGCCAACCATTACATGAAAGACCGCTTGAAAGACTTTTGGATTTTTGTCCTGCAGTTGCACTGAACATTCAGTTCAGGCTTTTGTCCGTAGATATACTGAAACACGAAAGAAATAACATCGTAACACTTACGCCTCATTATTGAAATAGCGAACTCGTTACTTTGTCACCGAAATAGAATGGGATAAAGAGAACAACTATTAACAATAATAATGAGACATTTTACGAATCTTTTTTTGTGGCTTGTTATAGCCGCAATCTTTCCATTGTTCGCCTGCAACAATGATTTCAACCAAACTTCCGCAGAAGAAGACTTCAACATCAGCATCAGCCTTCCCTCACAAACCAACATTAACAAAGCCAACAGTACATATACATTCAGTACTGCCAACGGTAACAGTCTAAAATCGTCCGACACGTTTATTCTCGAATCGGACAAAGGTGTTTCTTATGTCTGTTCTTTCGTAGACATCGAAAACAATGAGTTTACCATAAAGGTTCCATCCGAATGTACCGAAGGATATTATAATGTATCCATCAAGCGGAGCAACCGAAAGAAACAACTGGGACGCATCTACATTAGCTGGGTAGACGCTCTGGACTTTACCCCCGATGAAGGCACTACCGTATACGGAGTGGTTTCCACAACCGAAGGCGGAGTGAAAGACGTAGTTGTTTCGGATGGAGATGAAGTAACAACTACTGACTCACGCGGTATCTACCAACTGAAATCGAAGAAGAAATATAACTATGTATTCATTTCCATCCCCGGTGGATATGAAGTACCGTCGGAAGGCGTACTTCCAACATTCTACCACACGCTGAAAAGCGATGCCAACACCGCAGAGCGCGTAGACTTCACCCTGAACAAGGTTTCGGGACAGGACGAATACAAGATATTTATCTTGGGAGATATGCACTTGGCCAACCGTACCAACGACATCAACCAATTTAAGCAGTTCACCGATGACTTGAACAGTTACCGTAACTATCACATGAACGAAAAGATGTACGCCCTTACTTTGGGCGACATGACGTGGGATCTTTACTGGTATTCCAACAAGTTCTCTTTCCCTGAATACTTAAGCACCGTAAATTCCTCATTGGCAGGATTGCAGATGTTCCATACCATCGGGAACCACGATTTCGACTACAAAGCCACTTCCGATTTTGCCGCCGGAAGCAACTTCCGAAACTACCTCGCCCCAATGTACTACTCATTCAACATCGGTAAGGTTCACTATATCGTAATGGACGACATCGACTGCAGCAATTACGATGGAACCACTTCGCGTAATTACGTAGTACGCCTATCCGATGAGCAACTAAAATGGTTGGCCAAAGATTTAGCCTACGTAAGCAAAGACACTCCGCTCATCGTTTCGATGCACGCTCCGGTATTCAGTCCACAGGAAAAAGGCGGATTCAGGATTGCCAATGATGCCAATAGCACCAAACAACTACTGAATCTCTTGAACGGATACAATGTTCAGTTCGTCACTGGACACACGCACGTAAACTACAACCTGACTCCACAAGAATCCATTACAAACGGACAACAGTTCTACGAACATAACACAGCTGCTGTTTGCGCTTCATGGTGGTGGTCTGGCAAGCTTACTCCCGGCATCCATGTAAGTTTAGACGGAGCTCCCGGAGGATATGCCATTTGGGATATCAATGGAAAAGACATCAAATACACTTACAAGGCAACTGGCCGAGACGAGAACTATCAGTTCCGCAGCTACGACCTGAATAACGTTTCATTCTCTATGAACGATGTTCCACTGATGCCATCCGACATCTCTGCTACCGTAAAGAAAGAGTATACTAAATATGTAGATGCTTATCCAGCCAACAATAATAACGAAGTACTGATAAACATCTGGAACTGGAATCCCAACTGGACACTTACCGTAACTGATGAAACAGGAAAAACGCTCACCGCTTCGCGAGTATGGGCATACGACCCTCTACACATTGCAGCACTTTCGGTCAAACGTTTTAATTCTGCCAGTCTGAAGTCTACTCCTTCCTTCATCACCGAAAAGGCCGGCCATTTCTTCAAAGTTAAAGCAGACAACGCCGACGTAGACTTAACTATCACTGTAAAAGATGAATTCGGACACACTTGGACCGAAAACATGCAACGTCCGAAAGCATTCTCAACCGATGCTTATCAAGCTCAATAAACCCACACAAGAGAAAAGACTAACCATCCATACAATTTTATGAAAGTTTCAACACTGTTTACTATGATGGTTCTCACTGCGGGAAGCGTTTCCACGCTTTCCGCCCAGAACCGGACAGTATCGGGTAAAGTACTCGACGAACAACAAGAGCCTTTGGCTGGCGTAACCATTTATGTAGGAGGAGAAGCCTCCAAGGGCACCATTACATCAGCCGATGGAACGTTCACACTGCAACTGCCGTCGAAAGACGCCGTACTTAACTTCTCATACGTAGGCTATCTGCCACAAAAGGTGAAGATTACCTCTGCTCAGAATATCGTTACAGTACGTATGCAGGAAGACGCCGTCATGCTGGGCGAAACGGTAGTCGTAGGATACGGTACCCAAAAGAAAGTAAATCTTACCGGTGCCATCAGCACCGTAGAGAGCAAACAACTTGAAAGCCGCTCCGCACACTCGGTAGTAAATATGCTGCAAGGTTCCGTTCCGGGCCTAAACATCACCACGTCATCGGGTGTTCCGGGCAGTTCAGCCAGCATCAATGTCCGCGGTACCACTTCTATCAACGGAGCCAGCCCGCTCATCTTGATTGACGGCGCTGAAGGAGACTTAAACCGCATCAACCCCAACGATATAGAATCCATCTCGGTCATCAAGGATGCTTCGGCCGCAGCCGTATATGGTGCGCGCGCCGCTTTCGGTGTGATTCTGGTAACCACCAAATCGGGATCTTCAAAGACGGGGAAAGCTACCGTACGTTATAGCGGACGACTTGGTTGGGAAAGTCCAACTACTTCCACCGATTACGAAACCACCGGTTACTGGTCGGTTTATACGGTCAACAAGTTTTGGAAAGCTGACTCGGGAACCTTGTATTGCAACTACACCGACCACGATATGCAGCAGCTGTTGGCTCGTGTGAACGACAAGACCGAGAATCCCGACCGCCCCTGGGTAGTAGAGGAAGTAAGAAACGGACGCAAGCAGTGGGTTTATTACGGAAACTACGACTGGTGGCACATGCAGTATCGCGACACACACCCTACCCAGCAACACAATGTTTCGCTGAGCGGAGGAAACAAGGATATCAAGTATCTGGTCTCAGGAGCATACGATTACCAAAAGGGAATCCTGAAGGAGAATCCAGACATCTATCGCAAATATAACCTGCGTTCTAAATTGGATTTCCAGATTAACAAATATGCGAAACTAAGCAACAACACCTCGTTCTTCGGATCGCAATATACATTCCAGGGAGACGGAAGCGTGCAAAACACGTTAGCTTACGGTGCCAGACACGCCTTGGCCTGCTTCCCTATGAAGAACCCTGACGGTTCGTGGTTGTACAGTACGCCTTATCTGAACTACAAAGTGGGCAACGGACGCCACATTATCTTGGGCGAAGGGTCGCACCGCAACGTGAATCGTTCGACAGACTTCTCGAACACCACCCGACTTGTCATCACCCCCATCAAGCCGCTCAGCTTCACTGCCGACTTTACCTACCGCCTGTATCAAACCAGAAACACGAGCCGTTCCAACGTGATGTATTTCCGCGAATATCCCGATGCAGAAATGGGCTCGTACTCTACGGGAGCAGGACAAAACCAACTGGACGAGTCGGTTAACACCAGAAACTATTACTCAGCAAACGCCTACGTAAATTACGAAGACACCTTCAAAGGCGCACACCATGTAACAGCCGTATTGGGTGCCAATTACGAAACCATGAACATCAAGAACATTTCGGCTTGGGGACAAAACCTGTCTTCTACGACCCTCGACGACTTAAGCTTGGTAGGCCAAAACAGCGAAGGCGAAACCATTACCGGTGTAAGCGGCGGACAAAACGAATACGCTCTGTTGGGCTTCTTTGGTCGACTGAACTACGACTACAAGGGACGTTATCTGGCAGAGGTGAGCGGACGTTACGATGGTACATCTCGTTTTGCCCGTGGCAACCGCTGGGGACTGTTCCCTTCAGGTTCACTGGGATGGCGCATCTCGGAAGAACCATTCTTCAAACCGGCACGCAAGGTAATAGACAACTTGAAGCTCAGAGGTTCTTTCGGTAGTTTGGGTAACCAGAACGTATCGTCATACTACACGTTTCTACGACTGGTAAGCATTGCCAGCTTCTCTGGATATTCGTTCAACGAAGGTAGTGCAATGGCAAAATATTCTACTCTGGGTGCACCTATCGCATCCGACCTGACTTGGGAAACAGCCGAACAATGGGACCTGGGTCTTGACCTCGGTCTGCTGAACAACCGTTTAAGCATTACGGCCGATGCGTATGTACGAAACACCAAGAACATGCTGACCGACGGTATCGAACTTCCGGCTGTTTACGGTGCTAGCGTACCGCAGATGAATACCGCCAACCTGCGCACCAAAGGATATGAAATCTCAGCAACGTGGAAAGACCGCATTAAACTCGGAGGACATACGCTGGAATACAGCATCGGTGCAAACATGAGCGACTACCGCAGTTACATCACCAAGTACGACAACAAAGACAAGACTTTCGCCAAATCGTATTACGAAGGAATGCGCATCGGTGAGATCTGGGGATTCGTAACCGACGGACTGTTCCAAAGCACAGAAGAAGCGCAAGCCTATGCCAAGGAAGTAGACTTGAGTTATATCAATAACCGCATCACAGGCGGATGGCAAGCCGGTGACCTGAAGTTTGTCGACCTGGACGGCGACGGTAAGTTGAGTATCGGAGCAAATACGGTAGACAATCCGGGCGACCGCAAGATATTGGGAAACTCTCTGCCCAGCCTTTCGTACGGTATCAACGCCAGTCTGCGATTCTGCGGATTCGACGCTTCGGTATTCTTCCAAGGTACCGGAAACCACTACTGGTATCCATCTGGACACGCCATGAGCTTCTGGGGACCTTACTCTTACCCATACCTGACCTATCTGCAGAAAGACTTCTTGAAAGATGTTTGGGCTGAGGATAACCGCGACGCTTACTTCACCCGCCCGATGGCTTACTCGGCCACTTCCGGACCTCTGAGCAAAACCAACGACCGCTACTTGCAGAATATCCGCTACACTCGTCTGAAGAACCTGACCGTGGGATATACCGTTCCTGCCAACTGGACTAAGAAAATCGGACTTGATCAAGTACGCGTTTACTTCTCTGGCGAAAACCTCTGCTACTGGTCACCGCTGAAAAAGCATACCAAATACATTGACCCAGAAGCCGCTTTCACACGCAGCAGTAGCGTAAATAACAATGCTTATTATCCGTGGAACAAGACATACACATTCGGTATAGATGTTACATTCTAATTCACCAAAAGACTATTTCACAAATATGAGACCTATTATATTAGGAGCACTTTCGTTGCTCATCACCTGCTCGGCCTGCGATAACCTGCTCGACCTTGAGCCGAAAAGCCAGATATCGCAAATGGACTATTTCAAGACCGAAACCGACTTGCAAATGTTCAGCAACACGTTTTACAACAATCTGTTGGACAAGTCGCCTTACGATGACCAAAGCGACCTGTACGTGCAGCAGACGTTGTGCGATGAGATGCTGGGCGGAACCAAACGTGTAGTACCGGCATCTGGAGGCGGTTGGTCATGGGGCGACCTGCGCAAGATGAACACATTGCTGGCATATGCTGACCAGTGTAACAGTGCCAGCGCAGCCCTCAAATACAAAGCTGTGACCCGCTTCTTCCGCGCATTCTTCTATTTCGAAAAGATTAAACGGTTCGGTGATGTGCCTTGGTACGAGGTGGAACTCGGTTCAGCCGACGAAGACCTATACAAAGCGCGCGACTCCAGAGAACTGGTCATGACTCACATGGTGGAAGACATTGACTTCGCCATCGAGAACCTGCCGGCTAAAAGCGAAGAAACAAGCAGTCCGTACCGCGTGACCAAAGGAGCAGCCCTCGCACTGAAAGCCCAGTTCTGTCTGTACGAAGGAACATACCGTAAATACCACAGCCTCCAACTGGACGGACACGACTATGCGTACTACTTGCAGCTATCGGCCGATGCTGCGAACCAACTGATGAACCGCAACGAATACAAGCTCTACATCACCGGACATCCTGAAAAGGACTATCTGACGCTTTTCTCGGAAGAGAACGCCAATACCGACGAGTATATTCTGGCCATCAAGTTCGACTACGGATTGGGAATCTACCACAATGCCACCGCACATACGCTGATTCCTACACAGGGACGTCCCGGTCTGACACGCAAAATGGTAAACATGTACCTGAAAACAGACGGAACGGCCTTTACCGACCAGGCTGAATGGCAGGAAAAGACATTCAGTGAGGAAACAGCCGGCCGCGACCCACGCTTGGCACAAAGCATCCGAACTCAAGGTTACACCCGTATCGGAACAACGACAGTATTGGCTCCCGACCTCTCGGTAAGCGTCACAGGATATCAGCCTATCAAGTTTGTACAGGAACCTACCGCTTCGGGTGGAAACGTAGACCGTAACGAACGCTCTACCTGTGACCTCCCCGTTTATCGCTACGCCGAAGTGCTACTGAACTATGCCGAAGCGAAAGCCGAACTCGGTACTCTGACTCAAGAAGATTTGGACAAGTCCATCAACAAGATACGCCAACGTGCCGGAATGCCGGACTTGAACCTGAGCACGGCCAATGCACATCCTGACCGTTATCTCTCTTCGGAAGAGACTGGCTTTACCAACGTTTCAGGAAGCAATAAAGGGGTAATTCTGGAAATCCGACGCGAACGCGCCATCGAACTTATTCAGGAAGGATTCCGTTACGAAGACCTCGTACGCTGGAAAGCGGGTTACTGCATGGATCAGCCCATCTACGGTATGTATTTCCCCGGTCCCGGTTCGTACGACTTGTCGGGCAATGGAAAAGCAGACATCATCCTCTACACCAGCGACCAGGCTAAACCGACGGCCGATGCAGGCGTGTTGGTCTATAAAATAGGAACCGACATCCAGCTTACTGGAGACAACAAGGGATATGTGTACTACCACAAGAACATAACCCGCACTCCGTACGACGAAGTACGCGACTATCTGTACCCGATACCTACCAACGAACGTTCGTTGAACAACAAGCTCACCCAAAACCCGGGCTGGGTAGACGGTCTTGATTTTTAGTAGTCACTCCAACATTAAACGAAAACGTATGAAAACGATAAAATCTATCATTTACTCACTCATCGCTGTAGCTGCAGGCCTGTTATCGGGCTGCAGCAGCGATGAAAGCACACTCTCAAAAGCCGTTTTGGCCAGTGCCAACGAACTTAGCTTCGCGGCCAACAACGCATCGGAGAAAATCATTACCGTTTATGCTGATGCCGACTGGGTGGCTGAAGTGCCCGAATGGGTAACGGTCTCCCCCGCTCAAGGAACGGGTACCATGGACGTAACCATTTCCGTTTCCGACAATATGCGCGGCGGAAGCATCGACAATCCGCGCAAGGGCACTTTGGTATTCCGTGGCGGAACATTGGCCAGCCGTGCCGAAGTCACCGTGTCGCAGGAAGGCGACAAGTATCGCGACTGCCCTACCTACAAGTTATCCGAGTTAGCAGCTCTGAACAACGAGGCCGTAGTAGCCGTTTCCGAAGCCATCGTTTCGGCCGTTACCAACAAAGGTTTCATTGCAACCGACGCTACAAATAGCGCCAACATCTTTATGCAGACTACCGCTTCGGTAAATGTGGGCGACAAGGTGAGCGTAAAGGGAAGCAAAGGTACGGAGAACGGTTCGCTCACGCTCGTAACTTGCGATGAAACGAAAGTACTCTCATCGGGTAACGCCGTAACCTATCCGCAGGCTACCGACATCACTGCAACAGTAGACACCTATACGTCAGACAGCCGTAGCTTTATCAGCGCTACCGGACTGCTAAGCGGAAACAAGATTACCATCACCGACGCAGCCAACCAGGTACTGATTTCCGATGCTACTGAAAGCCTGAACCTATCCGACCTGAACGGACACAACGTAACCGTAAAAGGATATTACGCCGGAACAGCCGCGCCAGTCGTAAAAGTAATGGCTACCGAAGTAGAAGACAAGGGCGTGGCCGAACTGGTTTACTTCTCCGATGACTTTGAATGGCTCAGCACATGGGCTACGGCAAGCGATGCCGGACAGACCGTAGAAAACGATGATTCCGGAGCCAACGCTCCCAACGTGTTCACTACCGAAACATTGGGAACCGAATTCCTGAAAGACGTAGAAGAGACACACGGATACAAATTCGTTTTCCGAAACGCTTCCGATAACAAAGCCGATGCCGTGTACGTACAAAGCAACTACCTGAAATTCGGTAAGACCAGCTTCGAAGCCGGTATCGTGTTGCCTGCCATCGACGGAATACCTGCAGGCGAAAAGCTGACGCTCTCGTTCGACTGGTGTCCGATGATTACCGGAACACACAAGTACGACGCTGTAGATTTGGCCGTTCTGATAACCAACAACGGTACTGATACCGAGCTGGCTACATTCAGTCACGGGCTTGACAACTCCGAAAAGATGAGATGGTTGCACGCCGAAGTAAACATCGAAGGTATCAACATCACGAAAGATACCAAGATTACTATCCGTTCCAAAGACTGGAGTGCAACGAACAAGGCTCAGCGACGCTGGTTCCTTGACAACATCAAGCTGAAGAAGAACGACAAGTAAGCCAACTGTACAAACCATATAATCTGAAAAGTCAGGAATCTCCCGTTAGCGGATTCCTGACTTTCTTTTTTATACACCGCCCATGGTTTAGGCGAAAATTCATTAACTTTACACCGATTGTTCAACATCATAAACAGATTTCGGATGAAACAACTCATCGGAGTGATACTATGGGTTTTGCTTTCGGCAGGTGTAGCCGGAGCGCAGACCATGCGGCGCAACCAGGCGTACGAAGAATATATACAAAAATACAAGGCGATAGCGGTAGAAGAGATGAAGCATTACCGCATTCCGGCCAGCATTACGCTGGCACAGGGACTGCTGGAGTCGGGAGCCGGACGGAGTACGTTGGCGCGGCAGTCTAACAACCACTTCGGGATAAAGTGCGGAGGGTCGTGGAGCGGCCCATCGGTACGGCATGACGACGATGCCCGAAACGAATGTTTCCGCGCATACCGCCACCCGAAAGATTCGTATCGCGACCACTCCAAGTTTTTGCGCTCGGGCGCACGATACGCTTTCCTGTTTCAGTTGCCCATAACCGACTACAAGGGATGGGCCAAGGGACTGAAAAAGGCGGGCTATGCCACCGACCCGCAATATGCCAACCGACTGATAAACATCATCGAGCTGTACGGACTGAGCAAGTACGACCGCAAGAACGCCCTTTCCATTGAGCAGGAGATACCCAATATGCACCAGCCCTATCTGGCCAACGAACTGCTTTACGTAGTGGCACGCCGGGGTGATACGTTCAATAGTCTGAGCAAGGAGTTCGGCATCAGCGCACGCAAGCTACGCAAGTACAACGAACTGCCTAAGGATTACACCTTCGCTGGTGGAGAGATTGTCTATCTGGAGAAGAAGCGCAGCCGAGCCACCAAGGAGAACATCGTATATGTGGTACGGACAGGCGATTCGATGTACGGCATCTCGCAGAAGTTCGGAATACGTATGGATAAGCTCTATAAGCTGAACAAAATGACTCCCGAATCGGATGCGCCGAAAGTGGGCGACATCCTGCGGTTAAGATAAGCCGAAAAAAGAACGCATCCGATGTTCCACCAAGTGGTGAGGCATCGGATGCGTTGCTTTTTATCCGTTTACGTTCCGTTTATAGGCAGTCGTAGTTGCGGTGGAATTCCACTACCGCCTCAATGCCCTTACGGAAGATGTCGAGCGAGAAGTTCTCGTTGGGCGAATGGATGGCATCGCTTTCCAGTCCGAATCCCATCAGGATGGTCTTTACACCCAAGATTTGTTCGAAGTCGCTAATGATGCCGATGCTTCCGCCACGGCGCACGGCCAGCGGCTTCTTGCCAAACGCTTTTTCGAAGCCTTTCTCGGCAGCCTTGTAGGCCGGAAGGCTGATGGGGCATACGTATCCTTCGCCACCATGCATCGGGGTGATTTTCACCTGCACGTAGTCGGGTGCCGTCTGGCGAATATAGTCGATGAACAACTGTGAGATGACTTCGTGTTTCTGATGCGGAACCAATCGGCAAGACACCTTTGCGAATGCTTTCGAGGGCAATACCGTTTTCGCTCCCTCGCCCGTGTATCCGCCCCAAATGCCGCAGATATCGAACGACGGGCGACAACTGTTGCGTTCCAGCGTGCTGTATCCTTTCTCGCCTCTCAGGGCTTTCACCCCGATAGACTCCATATATTTCTTTTCATCGAACGGGATGTGCGCTATCATGTCGCGTTCGGCCGCTGGCACGTCTTCCACCTCGTCGTAGAAATGTGGGATGGTGATGCGTCCGTCGGCGTCAATCACTTTCGAGAGCATCTCGCACAACGCCTGAATGGGATTGGCCACTGCACCGCCGAAATGCCCGGAGTGCAGGTCGCGGTTGGGACCGGTTACTTCTATCTCCCAATAAGCCAAACCGCGCAGCCCCGTGGTCAACGAGGGCAACTCGGCTCCCAACATACTGGTGTCCGAAACCAAGATAATGTCAGCCTTCAGCAGTTCACGATGTTCTTTCAGAAAAGCGTTCAGACTGGGCGAACCTATTTCCTCTTCGCCCTCGAAGATGAACTTCACGTTGTGCTTCAGTAAGCCTTCGCGCACCAGATATTCGAACGCTTTCGCCTGAATCATGGCTTGGCCTTTGTCATCGTCGGCACCGCGCGCGTACACATGTTCGTCTCGCACCTCCGGCTCGAAAGGCGGTGTGTGCCAGAGTTCCAGCGGCTCTACAGGCATCACGTCGTAATGGGCGTACACCAGTACGGTAGGCGCATCGGCCGACACACGCTTCTCGGCATAGACCAACGGATTTCCTTCCGAAGGCATCACCATCGCCTCATCGGCTCCAGCGGCCAAAAGCAGTTGTTTCCATCGCTCGGCGCAGGCTTGCATATCGTCTTTATGACTGGGCAGCGCGCTAATGCTGGGGATGCGTATCAGGCTAAACCATTCGTCGAGGAAGCGTGCCTCGTGGGTTTTGATATATTCTTTTATTTCCATAGAAATACTCCTTTTATTATAGATGGGTGGTTTTGTTCAACAGATAATAGTCCAGCAAGGTCATGGCGGCCATGGCCTCTACTACGGGAACGGCGCGCGGCAACACACAGGGGTCGTGCCTTCCACGAGCTTGCAGCGTAGTTTCGCGTCCGTCACGGTCTACGGTGGGCTGTTCCATCAGCACCGTGGCCACGGGTTTGAACGCCACTCGGAAATAGATGTCTTGTCCGTTGCTGATGCCGCCCTGTATGCCGCCCGAACGGTTGGTGCGCAGGGCTATTCCGTTTCCGTCGTTGTAAAAGATATCGTTCTGCTGACTTCCTTTCATTTCCATATGGCGGAAGCCTTGTCCGTACTCAAATCCCTTGGCCGCGTTGATGCTTAGCATGGCTTGTCCCAAGGCGGCGTGCAGTTTCCCGAATGCTGGCTGGCCTAAACCGATGGGACAACCTTTTATTACGCATGTCACCACTCCACCCACGGTATCGCCTTCGGCCTTTACCTGACCGATGAGGTCTATCATCCGCTGAGCCACTTCGGGGTCGGGGCAACGCACGGCGTTCTGTTCGATAGTATCAAGTTGATACTCGGTATAGTCTTTCTCCAAGCGGATGGTTCCCACTTCCGAGGTATAAGCGGTAACGCTTACGCCCAGTTGCTTCAGCGCCAGCTTGGCCAACGCTCCACCTACTACGCGCGAGATGGTTTCGCGAGCCGACGAACGGCCGCCTCCGCGATGGTCGCGCAGACCGAACTTCTGCGTATAGGTATAGTCGGCGTGCGAGGGACGGTACACGTCCTTCATGTTGTCGTAATCGGCCGAGTGTTGGTTCGAATTCCACACCACAAAACCGATGGGACATCCCGTAGACACGCCTTCGTACACGCCCGAAAGCAATTCCACCCGGTCGGCTTCCTTACGCGCCGTGGTGATGGCCGACTGTCCCGGACGTCGCCGGTCCAGCTCCTGCTGTATAAAGTCGGTATCGATGGCTATCCCGGCCGGGAATCCGTCGATAACGCCACCTATCGCCTTTCCGTGCGACTCGCCGAAGCTGGTCAGCCGGAAAATGTTTCCAAATGTATTGTTGAACATAGAGTGCAAGTTTATCCTTGCAAAAATACACTTTATTTTCAGGACTCCTGCCCTAACGCCTGTTTTTTCGTCTCTCGCCGGAAAGTTGTCTTACTTCGACCGAAGTAAACGCGTATCACAACTGCGGTGATAGT
>CAVBJM010000021.1:0-44590 GCA_963595925.1 bacterium | reverse complement strand
CCTGATTCGTCAGCTTAGCGAGGCAGATGGAATACCCGTGTCATCTCGGCCATCTCGGCCTGACTCATGCCTTCCGGCTCAAAGCCCATGCACTTGGCGTCAATGTATATCTTGGCGCTCTTCGACAACACGTCTACCTGGTCGAAAGCGTCCATCACGTCAAGCCCCTTGGCAAACACGCCGTGCTTTTCCCATAGCACCACGTCGTAATGCTCCAGCTCCTTCAGCGTCTCTTCGGCCAGCTTCAAACTGCCGGGCAGCTGATAGGGAACAACGCCCAGCCCCAGCGGACAGAACGCCTTCGTTTCGGGAATCATGCTCCAGAGCAGATTGGTCAGCACGTCCTTGCCCATAAACGCCCGGTGGTGACTCATCGCCACAAGCTCGATGGGATGCGTGTGGAGGGTAGCCGTATAATTTGAGCCCTCGCCCACCAGACGCGCGTGTACACTCAGGTGACTGGGAAGCTCGGAGGTGGGAGCCACAGGCTGGTCGGCTACGATGACATAACTGGCGCAGTCGTCCATAACGCGTATCACCGACCCGTTCTCCATCGGCCGGCGAGCCAAGTCGCGCATGCGCTTTCCCGTGCCTTTACAAAAGAAATAACAGCCCTTCAGCTCCGGGAGCACGGTACCTATCGGCATCACTTCGCTGATGGGAGGCAACGCCCGGATGCCATCGTCCACCAGTCGGGTGATGTTTACGGTAATGTTACCGCCGTTTCGTTCCGCCCAACCGTTCTGCCAAAGATATCCGGCCACTTCCGCTATCTTGTCGACCTCCGCCTTCAGAGCTGGCCGACCGTCTAATATACTACAGTTCATCTTCAATGATTGTTTTTAAAGTATTACGCTTAAAATTACGAAACAAAATTAGGCATCGTCCCACGGCGTGCACTTTCTGTTTTGACATTTCGCCTTTAAGATTTGACCGGATTGCGAAGCCGCACGGAAAAGCCTCCCGATTGTTTGGCCATTCCAACTCTTTTGGCTATTTTCGTCAGGTAATCTTCAGTCGAAACGATGGGAAACAAATACTTATTGGCTACAGAAAGGGATGCCCTTTGGGGACTCACCGTCAGCACGGTGGGGATAGAAGACATTGCGCCCATGACCGATTATCCCACCAAGGGACACGCCGACGGCTATTATTTCGACGTAAACAAGGGGCGCACGCTTCAGGAATATCAACTGCTCTATACGGCCGAAGGCGAAGGCGTCTTCCAGTCGGCCCACTGCAAGCCCACCATCGTGCGCCAAGGCGACCTGTTCATGCTCTTTCCCGGCGAATGGCACACCTACCGCCCCGTAAAGGAGAAAGGCTGGAAAAGCTACTGGATAGGATTCAAAGGAAAAAACATCGACGACCGTGTGAAACACAACTTCCTGTCGCCCGAAAAGCCCATCTACCACGTAGGATTCAGCAACGAAATCATTGACCTGTACGAGGAAGCCTACCGCACCGCCTTGGAAGAGGCGGCCTATTCGCAACAGACGCTGGCCGGCATCGTAAACCACCTTATCGGAGTGATGTACTCGCTGGAGCGAAACATCATGCTCAGCAAGAACTCGGCACACGTAGACTTGGTCAACAAGGCTCGCCTGCGCATACGCGAAGGGTTGGAAGCGAACGTCACCATCCAGCAGATAGCGCAAGCTCTGGGCGTAAGCTACTCGTCGTTTCGCAAACTGTTTAAGGAGCACACGGGCTTCGCTCCGGCCATGTATCAGCAGAACCTGCGCCTGCAGCGAGCCAAAGAACTGCTTTCCACCACCGACGAGAGCATCAAGGAGATAGCCTATCGACTCAACTTCGAGTCGCCCGACTACTTCTCGGCCAAATTCAAAAGCCAAACGGGCCTGACGCCCTCCGAATTCCGCGGCCAGTCGCACTGACCCCCTCTGACACAAGTCCGCCCAGCCGGACAAATATCAAGGCTTGAAAATCAAAATCTCGTGCTCCGCCCACGGATTTCAACCTATGTTTGCACACAGATATCAACCAAGAATCTCGTGCTAACATGGAAAACAGGAAATACTTTTTCGCCGCGGATCTCGGCGCGACCAGCGGACGTACTATCATCGGACGGCTGGAAAACGGACACATCGAACTGGAAGAACTGACACGTTTCAGCAATCACCTCATCGAAGCCAACCATCACTTTTACTGGGACATTTACGCCCTTTACTTCGAAATAATCAGAGGATTGAAAGAGGTCCACAAGAGAGGCGTGACCCTCACAAGCATCGGTATCGATACGTGGGGAGTAGACGTGGCGTGCGTGGCCGAAGACGGGTCGGTAAGCCAACCCATCGCCTACCGCGACCCCCACACGCTGACCGCCATGAACGAATACCTGAATACGGTTCTCCCCAAAGAGACGGTTTACGGCATCACGGGCATACAGTTTATGAACTTCAACACCCTGTTCCAACTGTACGCCATGCGCCGCAACGGGAACTCGGCCCTGAAACACGCCCGCAAGATACTGTTCGTACCCGACGCGCTGAGCTATCTGCTCACCGGAAACACCGTATGCGAATACACCATCGCCTCAACCGCCCAACTGGTAGACCCGCACACCCGACAGCTCGACCCGCAACTGCTGGCCTCCGTAGGGCTGACGCAGTCCGACTTCGGACGCATGGTATCGCCCGGCGACACCGTAGGCACGCTCACACCCGAGGTGCAGAAAATCACCGGACTGGGAGCCATCCCCGTCATAGCCGTAGCCGAACACGATACGGCGTCGGCCGTAGCCGCCGTACCGGCGGAGAACAATCGGTTCGCTTACCTGTCCAGCGGGACGTGGTCGCTGATGGGCATCGAAACGCCCCAAGCCATCATTAACCCTACATCGTATAACCGCAACTTCACAAACGAAGGCGGAGCAGAAGGCACAACCCGTTTCTTGAAGAACATCTGCGGCATGTGGCTCTACGAATGTTGCCGACGCGAATGGGGCACGGACGCTCCGGCTTCGCACGCCGAGCTGCAGGCCGAAGCCGTAAACCAACCAGCTTTCCAAAGCCTCATCGACCCCGATGACCCCATGTTCGCCAATCCGCCGTCCATGGTATCCGCCATCCGGGAATATTGCAGAAACACGGGGCAGCACGTGCCGCAAGGCTACGCCGAAGTATGCCGCTGCATCTTCGACTCGCTCGCGCTGCGCTACCGTCAGGTATTCTCGTGGCTCACCGAAATGGCGCCGTTCCCCATCGACGCACTGCACATCATCGGAGGCGGGTCGATGAACGACTACCTCAACCAGTTCACGGCCAACTCGTGCGGCGTAAAGGTTCTGGCCGGTCCGCAGGAATGCACCGCCTTAGGAAACATCATGATACAGGCCAAAGCAAACGCTCAGGTGAAAGACCTTTGGGAAATGCGCCGCGCCATAGCCCGCAGCACCACCCTGAAAGAATTCCATCCGCAAGACAAGGCTACATGGGACGAAGCATACAAGCGTTACCTGGCAATAACGGGAAACGCCACACACACCGAATCATCTATTTAAAATGAAAAACATATGAAAACAGAACTCATCTCAAAAGCTTACGCGATAGCCAAGGAACGCTACGCCGAAACCGGTGTCGACACCGAAAAAGTATTGAAACAACTGCAAGACTTCCACCTCTCGCTACACTGCTGGCAAGCCGACGACGTAAAAGGATTCGAAGTGCAAGCCGGAGCCTTGTCGGGCGGCATACAGTCTACCGGCGACTTCCCCGGAGCGGCACGAAACATCGACGAACTGCGCCAAGACATCCTCAAGGCCAAGAGCCTGATACCGGGAAGCCATCGCCTGAACCTGCACGAGATATACGGCGATTTCCAGGGCAAGGTTGTAGACCGCGACGAAGTAACCGTGGAATACTTCCAGTCGTGGATAGACTGGGCTAAAGAACACCACACCCTGCTGGACTTCAACTCGTCGTCGTTCTCGCATCCTAAAAGCGGCAACCTGTCTCTGGCCAACCCCGACGAAAGCATCCGCAAGTTTTGGGTGGAACACACCAAACGCTGCCGTGACATTGCCAACGCCATGGGCGAAGCGCAAAACGACCCGTGTATCATGAACTTATGGGTACACGACGGATGCAAGGACGTATCGGTAAACCATGCCCTCTACCGCAACACCCTGAAGAAGTCGCTCGACGAGATATTCGAAAAGAAACAGCCCATGATGAAAGACTGCATCGAAGGCAAGGTGTTCGGCATCGGACTGGAATCGTTTACCGTAGGCTCGCACGACTTCTACACGGCTTACGCCGCACAAAACGACAAACTGCTGACCATCGACACGGGACATTACCATCCTACCGAATCGCCCGCAGACAAGGTGAGCGCCCTGCTGCCGTTCCTGAAAGAACTGATGCTGCACGTGTCGCGCCCCGTACGCTGGGACTCCGACCACGTGACCATCATGGACGACCCCACGCAAGAACTGTTCTCGGAAATCGTACGAGCCGACGCGCTGAACCGTGTACATTACGGCCTCGACTTCTTCGACGGTTCGATAAACCGCATCGGAGCTTACGTTATCGGTTCGCGCGCCGCGCAGAAATGTATGTTGCGCGCCCTGCTTGAGCCGCACGAAACCATCGCGCGGCTGGAACTGGCCGGCGAAGGATATAAAGTGCTTACCCTTATGGAAGAACAGAAAGCCATGCCTTGGCAAGCCGTTTACGACGAGTTCTGCGTACGAAACGACGTGCCCGTAGGAGCGGACTTCACGACCGACATAGACAAGTACGTGACCGATGTAACCTCTAAACGCAACTGACCATGAACATCATTATCGGACTCTTCATCATAGCCGTGGGCGCATTTTGCCAGTCCAGCAGTTACGTGCCCATCAACAAGATAAGGAACTGGAGTTGGGAATCGTACTGGATAGTGCAAGGCGTGTTCGCCTGGCTGATACTGCCGTTCTTTGGAGCCTGGCTCGCGGTGCCCTGCGGCTACTCGTTCTTCGAACTCTTTGAAGGCAACGGATTCAACGCCCTAATGACCATCCTTTTCGGCATGCTTTGGGGCGTAGGCGGACTGACGTTCGGACTCTCTATGCGATACCTGGGCGTAGCGTTGGGACAGAGCATCGCGCTCGGCACTTGCGCGGCCTTGGGAACCATCATGGGGCCGGTACTGCTGAACGTATTCTTCCCGGAGATGAACGCCTTGTCGTCGCTCACCTTCAGTGTAATCTTGGGTGTAGTGGCCACCTTGGTGGGTATCGCCGTAATCGGCGTGGCGGGATCGATGAAAGCCTCATCACTCTCCGACGAAGAGAAACGGGAGGCTGTAAGGGACTTTAATTTTCCGAAAGGGCTGGCCATCGCCTTACTGGCGGGATTCATGAGCGGATGTTTCAACGTGGGACTGGCCTTCGGCAGTGACATCCACTTTGGCGACCTTACGCCCGACATGTTCAAGACATTGCCCGCTACCTTCCTGGTAACGCTGGGCGGATTCGTGACAAACGCCGCTTTCTGCTTCTACCAAAACAGCAAGAACCACACGTGGTCTGATTACAACGACGTGTGCGCATGGGCCAACAACATACCGTATTGCGCCCTGGCCGGCGCCCTGTGGTACAGTCAGTTCTTCGGCCTCTCGCTGGGCAAGGGATTCCTTGGCGAATCGCCAGTGCTGCTTACCCTGTCATTCTGCATCCTGATGGCACTGAACGTGGTGTTCTCGAACGTGTGGGGCATCATCCTTAAAGAGTGGAAAGGATGCTCGCAACGAACGATTGCCGTGCTAACCACAGGCATTACCGTACTGATAGTGTCTTGCTTCCTGCCGCAACTGGTATAAACGCCTGATACACCAAGCGCCGCGCCACGGGTCTCTTGCCTATGGCGCGGCGCTTCGTATTGTATCAGGCAGACAGCCTCAGAGCGTTTCGCTGTGATGGTGGCACATCAGCACACGGTGCGGAAGATTGCCGTGACCTATCAGGTCAATGGGACATCCGAAGTGCCGCTCGAGCCATTCGGGCGGTATCTCGGTATCGGGATGATAATCCAGCCGTCCGCTGACGCAGGCTATCGACTTGACGTTCTGCAGCACCGTACCGATGTCGTGACTTACCAGCACGATGGCGCACTCCTTGTTTATCTCGTTCAGGAGCGAATAGAGTTGGGCTTCGAAGCGCTTGTCGATGTACGTGTTCGGCTCGTCAAGAATCACAATCTTCGGATTCGAGACCAAGGCACGCCCCAACAAGGCTCGCTGCATCTGCCCTCCGCTCAGCTGGCCGATGGCTCTTTTCTCCAGGCCTTCCAGCCCCATGCGGGCTATCACGGCCTTTACTTGCTCGTGCTGAGCCGCGGTAAACGAGCGGAAAAGCGACTTCTGACGGTCGAGTCCGGACAACACCACGTCGTAAACCGAGATGGGGAATTTCCGGTCTATCGTATTGTATTGCGGCAAATAGCCCATGCTGACCGATGAAGCCGTATGGCCTTCGGCATCGAAGAACCGCACGCTTCCTCCCGAGGGCTGAAGCAATCCCAAGATGATTTTCATCAGCGTAGTCTTCCCTCCGCCGTTCGGGCCTATCACGCCCAGAAAATCGCGTTCGAATATGGTAAGGTTCACATCGTCCAACACCTGCTTTCCACCGTATGCGGCGCAGATGTGTTCCAACTGTATAAGAGGTTTCTTATGTTCCATCCTAATCCTTTCTGTTACCGATTACTGATTGTCGCCCGACAGCGCCCGGGCTATCCGAAGCATCTCATCGGGCCACTTACTGCTAAGCGGATGGATAGTTACCACCTGCACGCCCAGCTCCTTGGCTATCACTTCGGCATTGCGCACATCGAACTCTTTCTGTATAAACACTACCTTTACGCCTTTCGCACGGCATAGCTCTATCAACTGACGCAGGTAGGCAGGCGAAGGCTCTTTGCCTCCTTTCTCTATGCTGACTTGTTGCAGCCGATAGTCGCGCGCAAAATACGACAAGGCCGGATGATAAATCAGAAACGTGCTCTGCCCATTGGCCAAGAAAGCCTTGACCGCTTCGTCTACCTTGTTTATTTCCTGTTCCAACGAATCCAGCCGGTTACGGAAGTACTCCTTGTCGGCCGGCGCTATGGCGCACAGCGAGCGGTAAACGTTGTTGGCTATCACACGGGCGTTCTGCACCGAAGCCCAGATGTGCGGTTCCACCCCTGCCGCATGCGTATGTCCTTCGTGCGAATGGTCGTCGTGCTCCTCTTCGCGTATCAGGTCAATGCCCTCCGACATATCGAAAAACTCCACGCCGGGAGCGTTCTGACGCAGCTTGTCGGCCCAAACCAGTTCGTAACCGATGTATCCCACACGCAAGAAAGCGCGGCTCTTGCCCAAGGCGATGAGTTGCTGCGGCGTGGGGTCGTAGGTTTCGGGACTGCTGCCCTCGGGCACCAAACTCGTTACCTGAAACTTGTCGCCGCCCACGGCCTCGGCAAAGAAACGCAGAGGCTCTACGCTTACCGTAAGCAACGGGCGCTGCTCGCCGGACGAGGATGATTTCTTTCCGCCACACGATGTCAGCACGGCCAACAATATGGTGATGATATATAACGTTCGATGTTTCATGACGATTCCTTGTTGTTCTGTCTGTGCAAAGGTACTGCTTTTAGCCTTTCACCCAACAGATATTTTACGGATGTTTGCGATAATAACGCTTGAAGCAGAAGAGCTTCCGTGTGCGTAAGCAGTTCAGAAAAATCTCCGGCGAGAGAAAAAAATCCTCTGGCGAGAGAAAAAAAATTTCCGGCCGGAGAAAAATATTCTCTCGCCGGAGATTTTCACCCCTTTCGGCCTGCTGTTTTTGTGCCACGAAGTATCTCCCTCTTGCCCCCCGGAGGCCCCGGCAAACGCTCTACCACGAAGCCGGCCGCCTGAAGCATCCTACGTACCGCGCCCTTGGCGCAATAGGTGGTGAAGACGCCGCCGTCCGACAAACTATCATAAAGCTGACAAAACAGTTCCTGACTCCACATCTCGGGCTGTTTCTCCGGAGCGAAAGCGTCGAAGTAGACTACATCGAACGCCTCGCGCGGAAATGTATAAGTGGTGAAATCACCTTCTACCTTATGTAAGGTAAAGTATTCCGACTGTACGCTGTCGCACCCCCACGGCGCGGCGTGAAGGGCGTAAAAATCGGCCGAGCGAGCCGGACATATCCGTTCGGGATACCCCAGCCGACGGACAGTTTCTTCCGCTACCGGATAACGTTCGATGGAGGTATAATGTACGTGTCGGCGTGAAGCGTCGGCTTCCAAAAGCGTAAGAAAAGCGTTCAGTCCCGTACCGAATCCGATTTCGAGAATCCGGGGCGAAGACGCAGCGGTATGCCTCAGCCCCATGCCGATAAAGATATGTTCCGATTCGGTCAAAGCCCCCTTTACCGAATGATAATGCTCGTCCAGTTCGGGAACGTAAAGCGTATTGCTGCCATCGGCAGTCTGCTCAATTTCTATCATAAGTATAAGCTAAAGCGTTCTCAGAACGCATGAATAAGTCCCACCGTAGCGGCTACCAGAACGGCGTATCGAAGCGCCTTGCCCACGGCCATGTAAAAGGTAACAGGAAGCACCCGTGCGCGCATCAGTCCCAGCACTATCAGGATGGCGCTCCCCATCAGCGGGAGGAATCCGAAGAAAGCCATCCACGAACCGCGCCCTTGCACGAAGCGTGTGGCGCTGTCCAGCCGCTCGCGCTTCACCTTGAAAACGTTTTCTATCCACGAGAGCTTGCCCAGATGCCCCATCCAGTAACAGGTCAGTCCGCCCAGCACGTTACCAGCCGTAGCCGACAGGCCGGCAAGCACAGGGTCTAATCCTAAACCCACACAAGCCACCAGCACCGCCTCGGAACTGAAGGGAAGAACGCTTCCGGCCAACAAGGCCGAAATGAACATGCCCAAACAACCCCACTGGCTTAACAGTTGAACAAATGTATCCATATATGAAATAAGAAAAGAAGAAACAATAGCCCCAACGTGACGTAAAAAGAGATGCGCACGTATAGGCCGAAAGTAAGAGAATAAAGGTGTCCGGCTAAGATGGCCGTAGGAACGAACAGCACCGGAAGCAACGAACCAAGCGCCTGCGGACAAAGCAATATCAACAGGTTTATCCACACGCCCATCCACACCACGGTATTCAGCAGGATGCGGGTATGCACCTTGTCTTTATAAGCCGACTGGAAGTAGAACACCACGTAACACACGTACAGCAACGCCACTACACCATACATTATCACGTCAGGTATCGGCACGCCGACATAGTCGGGCATCTCCAAACGAAACGGACGAAGCGCCAACCGCTGAAACCAAACGGAATCGCCGGAGTAAAGACTATATCCGAAAGCCAACCAGTACGGAATCGAAACGCCTACCAGCCCGGCAAAGAATGTCTTCGCGCTGAACGAACGAAGCGGAATCATGTGTAAATACAGCGGCAACACCAGCCAAAGGAAATGCGGGAAAACCAGCGAGCACAAGCCCAAAAACAAAAAGGCGTGAAAAATGGTGGTGGAAGCGTAATGCGATTCGTAGCTACGGAACAGGGAGAAAAGCATACACGAGAAGAACACGGGCAGCATGCATCCGGCCGACCATCGGAACAGGTACGGTGTGACCACTACCAAAAGCAAGAAGAACCACGAAGGCGAAGTGGTACGTGTGCGCACCAACATGAACCGGGTGTTCAGCTCGCCCAGCAGATAAGGTGTCAGCCCGACGCACACCAGCGCACCGAAGTCCGACAGGGGGCGTTCGGCAAACACCCACCACACCAGCAGCGTAAAAACAGCGACTACAGGAAGAGACCATCTTCCCGTAGTCAAATCATATTGAAATCTGTCGCGTGGAGACATGACTTATAAGTCGGAACCGATATCCGAACGGAAGTATTTCTTCTCGAACTGAATCTTTCCCGCATTGGTAAACGAACGCTTCAAAGCCTCGGCCTTGTCTGCGCCATACGAGCTGACGGCTATCACGCGTCCGCCGTTGGTCACTACCTGTCCGTCTTTGCAAGCCGTTCCGGCATGGAACACGATGCTTCCTCCGGCCTTGGCCTCTTCGATGCCCGTCATCGGGAATCCCTTTTGGTAAGCTTCGGGATAACCGCCCGACACCAACATCACACATACGGCCGAACGCGAATCGGTTTCCAACGTCTTCTCGGCCAGATTGCCGGCGGCTACGCCTTCGAAGAGTTCCACCAAGTCGCTCTTGATACGCAGCATCACGGTTTCGGTTTCGGGATCGCCCATGCGCACGTTGTATTCTATCACCATCGGCTCGCCCTTCACGTTAATCAGTCCGAAGAAGATAAAGCCCTTGTAGTCGATACCTTCGGCTGCCAGTCCGTCTACGGTAGGACGAATGATGCGGTCTTCTACCTTCTTCATCCATTCAGCATCGGCAAACGGGACGGGAGAAACCGAACCCATACCTCCTGTATTCAGACCCGTATCGCCTTCGCCAATGCGTTTATAGTCTTTCGCTTCGGGCAGAATCTTATAGTCTTTTCCGTCGGTAAGCACAAACACCGAACATTCTATTCCGCTCAGGAACTCTTCGATAACCACCGTAGCCGAAGCGTTTCCGAACATACCGCCCAGCATCTCCTTCAACTCTTTCTTGGCTTCGTCCAGCGTAGGCAGAATCAGTACGCCTTTGCCGGCGCACAGTCCGTCAGCTTTCAGTACGTAAGGAGCTTCCAGTGTTTCGAGGAAAGCCAATCCCTCTTCCAAGTTATCGGCGGTAATGCTCTTGTAACCGGCAGTAGGTATATGGTGACGCTGCATAAATCCTTTGGCGAACTCCTTGCTTCCTTCCAAAACGGCTCCGGCTTTCGACGGTCCGATAACGGGAACGTGCTTCAAGGCATCGTCGTTCTTGAAGAAATCGTAAATGCCTTTCACCAACGGGTCTTCCGGGCCTACTACCACCATGTCTATTTGGTTCTCGGTCACGAACGTCTTTATTGCGCTGAAGTCGTCGGCCTTGATGGCCACGTTTTCGCCTACTTCACGTGTTCCGGCGTTTCCCGGAGCAATGAAAAGTTTCTCTATCTTGGGGCTTTGTGCGATTTTCCATGCCAGCGCATGTTCGCGGCCTCCTGATCCTAATAATAACAGCCTCATATCGTATGAATTATTTTAAGTGGTCTTCGAAATAACGGGTGATGTGTTCGTGCAAGTGTACGCGGTCATGTCCGAACATGTTATGTCCGTCCTCGGGATAGACAAAGAAGTCGGGATGCGTTCCGGCATCAATGCAGGCGCGCAGGAACGTGTAGCTATGCTGCGGCACGCAAGTGGGGTCTTCGCCTCCGATAATGACTTCCAAACGGCCTTTCAGCTGTCCGGCCTTGTTGCGGAGATTGGCGTTCTTGTAGCCTTCGGGGTTGCTCTGCGGAGTGTCCATGTAACGCTCTCCGTACATTACCTCGTAAAACTGCCAGTCTATAACCGGTCCGCCGGCTACTCCCACCTTGAAGATATCGGGATAAGTCAGCATCAGGTTGGTAGTCATGAAACCTCCGAAGCTCCATCCGTGTACGCCTATCTTCTCGCCATCGACGTAGGGCAATGACTGCAAGAACTTAGCGCCCTGTACCTGGTCTTTCATTTCCTCGGTTCCCAACTGACGGAACGTGCAGTTCTCGAACGCCAAGCCACGGTTGTCGCTACCGCGGCTGTCTACCGTAAACACCACGTATCCCAGTTGCGCCATGTACAAATCCCATCCGCGGGCATCGTAGAAACGCACGTTGTGAATCATCTGCGCGTGCGGGCCTCCGTAAACATAGATTACAGCGGGATATTTGCGGTTAGCGTCAAAATGAACGGGCTTCACCATTCGGTAATACAGGTCGGTTTTCCCGTCGGCGGCTTTCAGCGTACCCACGGTTATCTCGGGCAATTCGAACTGCTCTTTCAGCGGGTCGGTAGCGGTGAGAAGCACTACGCCTTTCTTTCCGTTAGTAGGCAACACGCTTACCACACGCGGCACGGCATTCGACGTAAAGTTATCGATGACATACGCTCCGCTTTCCGATATACGGACAGAGTGGTTTCCGTCTTTCTCGCCTATCAGCGTGCGTTTACCCGTCTTCACGTTCAGACTAAAGACATTGGTCTGCAACGGAGACACTTCGGTGCTGGCTATGATGATTTCCTTTTTGGCCGTATTGAAGCCCAGGATGTCCTGAACCAACCATTCGCCCTGCGTAAGAGCTGTGGTCTTCAGCGATTCACGGTACTTATATCCTTCCAACTTCCCTTCACGGGTTTCGGGAGAAACCTGCTGTTTCGTATCCATCAAATACAGATGGTTGAACCCGTCGCGCTGACTTTGGTAAATAAACTTGCTCTCGTCCCAAGGCAAGAACGTAAGCGTATGCATGGGTTCCACGTATTTGGCGTACTCTTCTTCGTAAAGCACGGCCTCTTTGGCGCCGGTCTGTGCGTTGTAACGCACCAACTGCGAGTGATTCTGATCGCGGTTCAGTTCGATGACGTACACACTCTTTTCATCGGGTGACCAACTGATGTTGGTAAAATAGCGGTCGGTCGGGTCACCGGCTTGCAGATAAACGGTCTTTCCGCTCTTCACCTCGTACACGCCCACCGTAACCTTGTGGCTGGTCATTCCCGCCATGGGGTATTTATCAGGTTCGAGCGTGGCGATTCGGGTTGTGGTGTTTACCTGAGGATAATCGGTCACCATGCTTTGGTCCATGCGGTAGAAGGCCAAATACGTACCTTTCGGACTCCAGAACGTACCTTTCGAAATGCCGAACTCGTTGCGGTGTACCGCCTGTCCGTAAACGATGCCGGTCTTTCCGTCGGCGTCTTCCAGCAACGGGTTTACCGCCTTGCTGTGTTCACCCTCGCTGGCGACGTAAAGCGATTCACCGCAAGTGTATGCCATGCAGCCGTTTGCCTTGCAGAAATCCAGGTTGGCGGCATTCTTCCCTTCGATACGAAACAGGTGGGTAATCTTCTTCTGTCCGAAGTCGTACCAAACGGCGTACATCGAACTTTCCTTCTCCGATGAACGAGTAATAAGCACGGCCTCTTTCTTGTCAGCCCATGGCAAAGCCGCCGACTGCAAGGTACGCATCGGCTTCAGTTCGTGGGTAGGCTTATAGGGCAATTCGCCTTTCAGCGCCGTGTTCACATCCGACAGAGAGAACAAGAGGGTTTCTTTTCCGCTCACCTTGTCGATGGTCTTCACCTCTTCTACATCTGTGCGCACGCATACATCGCCCCACCATTTCAGGCCGGTCATATTCTTCGGGGTCAAGTTGTAGTAATTGTCTCCGCCGGGGATTACGTCGTTCAGCGTAAACGCTTTCTTTTCCTGAGCCGACAGCGATGCCGTAGCCATACAGAATATCATGAGTGTTCGAAATATATTTTTCATCCTAATTTGTCTTAAAACTTAGTCCTTGTTAAAGTCGTTTCTTTCACTCTCGTCCAGTGACCGGCGACTGTGCATGTAGCGCGGAGCCGGAGCCTGCTTAGGACGTCCGTCGCCGGTAGCCGGACGACGACGTGGAGCGTCTTCGTCTTTACGGGCAAACCCGCCACGGCGTTCTTTTCCGAATTCGCCACGGCGTTCACGGGTAAATTCTTTACCATCACCGGCTCTCCGCTCACGGCGGAAGCCCTTAAAGTCAGAGCTTTCGCGGTTAGCGTCTTCACGGTCTGAACCACCTTTTCGGAAGCTCCGTTTACCGAACGGCTTGTCTTGCTTGCCCTTGTAATCCACACGTTCGGCCGTGCGACGTGGACGAACGGCACGCTCTTTGCGTTCAGAAGCCTGTTCTTCACGTTTGGGTTTAAACTCTTGGTCGCTGTTCTCGCTACGGAAAGTCTTGTATTTACCGTCGAATATCTGATACTTGCGGAACTGGCACTCCAGCGAGCCGTTGAACAACGGCACTTTTACCGATGGCTTCAAGCCAATCTGGTCGAAGCATTCCTCGCGATAGCTCAACACCCAAGCGTCATATCCTACGAAAGCATGTTTCAGGCGTTCGCCTATCATCTCGTACAGGCTAAGCAGGTCGTCCGAAGAGATGCGCTCGCCATAAGGCGGATTCATTACGATGATGCTCTTCTCCTTCGGCTGTTCAAACTGCTGGAAGGGTTGTATTCTCAAAACGACGTCTCTTCCCACACCGGCGGCCTTCACGTTGTGTATGGCTATCTCGTTCGCCTTGGGGTTGTTGTCGAATCCATATATCTTGTGAGTGAACTCGCGCTCGTTCGAGTCATCGTTATAAATGGAGTCGAACAAGGCTTGGTCGAAGTCTTTCCACTTTTCGAATCCGAACTCTTTTCGGAACACACCGGGCGCAATGTTGCGTGCGATGAGCGCAGCCTCAATGGGAATTGTTCCCGAACCGCACATGGGGTCGATGAAATCACACTCTCCCCTCCATCCGGTCATTAGAATCATACCGGCGGCCAGTACCTCGTTCAGCGGAGCCTCAACCTGTTCCTGACGATAACCGCGGCGGTGAAGCGATTCGCCCGAACTGTCCAACGACAATGTACACTTATCCTCGGCGATGTGAATGTTCAAAGCCAAATCGGGATTGTTGATGCGCACTGACGGACGGTTGCCTGTCTTTTCGCGAAAATAGTCCACGATAGCGTCTTTCACCTTATAGGCAACGAACTTGGAATGGCGGAATTCGCTCGAGAAGACCACGGCATCCACCGAAAAGCTCTCCATGTTGCTCATATAGTTTTCCCATTCTATGCTCTTTACGGCTTCGTACACTTCATCGGCAGTCTTGGCCTCGAAATGCTTGATGGGTTTCAGGATGCGGATAGCTGTACGCAAACAGAAGTTCGCACGATACATCATTGCCTTGTCTCCGGTGAACGACACCATGCGCCGTCCTATCTCTATATTGCCGGCACCCAGTTCTGTGAGTTCTTGAGCCAATACCTCTTCCAGTCCTTGGAAAGTCTTGGCGATAAGCTCGAATTCTTGATTCATCTTATTTCAATTACGTAATTTCTATTGAGTTGCAAAAATATACATTTTCGCTCAGCCTATCAACTCTTTGCGGCGGTTTCTTAAGAATTCCCTTTCCGGAAAGAAGCATACACACGAAGAAGGCACGCCTTCCTGCCGAATTTCGGCAAGAGGCGTGCCCCAATATCAATCAATTCTAAAGCGAAGTCAACGCGAAGTCTTCTTGCTCCGTTTCTTAAAGTAAAGCCAATAACCTGTAACGGGAAGCGAAGCTCCGATAAGGCTCACCACAAAGGTGATGCACTTGGTAACGATGCCTCCCCATGACCCGACGTGCAATTCATGAAACACACGCATTGCGGCCGTACCCTTGGGTACAAGATGCAAACCGAAGCCCAGTCCGGTAACGGCGAGCAGCAAGAGCCACAGCAAAGTCCAATAACCCAGACTCACGTGCGAATCGTACATCAGACGGCGAAGCCCCTTCCGCTTTTCCACGATAAAGCGCTGTCGCCATTGTTTGCCGTTGCGCGGCCAGCTTATCCACAGTCCACTCACGAGGATAAAGACAAGAGCCAAGGTGGTATAGGCTACAATATACTTGCCCGCAGTGCCTAGCAACAGCGATGTATGAAACTTGGTGACGTAAGAAAAGAAGTCACGTTTGGAAGTAGTTCCGTGCTTGTCTTTCCGAACGTCAACGGAGAACGTTTTGCCGTGCGCCGTCTTGTCGCCCGCTTGAACGTGATGTCCATGCGGAGCTACTACACGAGGCATTCCGAGAGCCTCCCGAATTTCCGATTTAAATACCAGAGTGGCTCCCGACAGGCAAATCAGGGTAATGATAATGCCCAACGGGATGGATAACCACAGGTGCAACTTATAGACGAACTGTCTGGTCATGTTCATTATTTTGCGAAGTTAATCTTAAGACCCAACGTCAGCGAACGGCCGGGAGAATAAAGGGCGTGACGGATGTTCGTAGTATCGATGCGATGGTCGGTCTTGTTGAAGATATTGTCAACACCGATGCTCGGCACGAGGGTGAACAGTCGGCCTACACGGAACGTGTGAGTCGTGTTCAGGCTGACGATACCATATCCGGGAGCGTCTTCGTAAGACGGATAGTAAGTGCGCGACTGGAAGCGTCCATTCAGATTAACGTTGAGCGTATAGTTTCTCCAAGTGTGAGCGTAGTTTGCCGCAGCAGTCAGCGAGTTGCGGAACGTACGTTCCAGGTTCTGCCATTCTCCGCCGGTTTTCGAACGTCCGTAAGTATAGGCGTAGCTTGCCATAAGGGTAAAGTCACGGGTTACGTTGGCCGTCACGTTGGCCTGAATGCCTTTCACAATACCCTTGTCACTGTTGATGTAGTGTCCGTAGGTCTTGAGCTGGTTCAGCTGTTCCTGAGTAGCTTCGGGAAACTCTTTCGCCAAATTCTGACGGTCTTCGTCGGTCACGGTGATGGTTTCCTTCACAATCATGTCGTTCACGAAGTTGAGATATCCCATTACCGATACGGAAATGAAGTCATTGGTATACTCGGCGCTGACCGAAGCGTACTGACTTTTCTCTGCTTTCAGCCCGGTGTTTCCAAACGTGATAACGGGACGGTTCTTCATCAGCTTGAAGTAGTGGTAGTAAAGCTCATCGAGTCCGGGAGCGCGGAAACCGCGCGAATAGGCCGCACGGAAGCGGAAACGGCTCGGTGAGTACATCAGCGAGATCTTGGGAGTTACATTGTTTCCGAAAGTGCCGTGGTTGGTATAGCGTACACCCACGGTCGCAGTCAGGTTTCGCAGTATCTCCGTATCGTGCTGCAGGTAAGCCGCCATTGTGTGGACGTGATTGTTCACGTTGCCGCTGGTGGCGTTCAGGAAATCGTTACGCCAGTCTACACCCACTATGGTGGTAGCTCCTTCATAAAGGTTTAAGATGCCTTTCAGTTCGGCTTCGTAATACTTCTGTCTCTTGCTGACTACGTAGTCGCCTATGGGATGGCTGCTCGACTCCACCTGATAGAGGTTTCCATAGTGGTAGTTGTCATTGATGAAGTCGAACTGCAGGGAGTGTTTGCCTAAGTTATACTTGGCGCCGGCTTCCCAGCGGCGTCCTTTGCTGCGGATGTCGTAGTCGGAGCCTCCGGCTATGTCTTCGCGGGTGTTCGGACGGGCTGTAAGCTTGTAGTCGAACGAGCCTTGCGCATAAATCGAGAGGTCTTTGATGGGACGTACATCGAAACGCTGTGTCACCAAGTTCGAGTTGTAACCGATGGCATAAGGGGCGATAGTAGGTGTTTCCGTACCGTCATCGGCACGGGTCATGCCGTTGTTCTGATAACTGTCGGCTTCCTGGTGCATGTACGAAGTGTGCGATTCGAATACGTCGGTACTGATGTCCAGATTCACGCTTTGCGAGAACTGGTCGCGCGTCAGGCGAGTGTCGGACGTTACCGAAACCAGTTCGGTCTGCTTCTGTTCGGTGATGATGTTTATCACACCGCCTATCGCGTCGGAACCATAGAGCGAAGATGCCGCCCCGTCGAGCACCTCGATACGCTTTACACGCGACATATCAATGCGGTTCAGGTCTACGTTTCCGGAGATGTCACCCGTGAGCTTCTTTCCGTTGACAAGGATAAGCACGTATTTGTTTCCCAGTCCGTTCAGGCGGATGTACGAGCCCATGGCATTGGGCGTGAACGACACCTGCGGCATGAAGCGTGTCATGGCGTCCATGAAGTTTGTTACACCCGTTTCTTTGATGAGACGCTGCGAGAGCACGTGTACGGGAGTGGTTGTAGACTTGAGGAGCTGGCGATATCCGTTTCCGGTTACCACCACCGGATTCAGTTCTACCAACTGCAAGCTATCGGCAGTTGTAATTGCGGTGTTTGTTTTTTCGGTTTTTCCTGCGGCGTGGACCGATGCAACCGCAGCGGTGGCCAGTGCCATGAAAACAATCTTTTTACTTGTCATATATTCGTTGTAAATGATTAATTTCTTCTTTGGGGAGCATTATTTCAGCAAGTCGGCGATGCGGTCGGCCAGCATGCGTTGCACTTCTTCGGTCTCGCCAAGGCCACGCTTTACCACGCTTACTTTGTATCCGCGGCTTTCGAGTTCCTTGCGCCACACGCCGTCTATGTCATCGCGCAAATGGTTACCGGCGATGTAAAGCAGCGGAACCAACACCACTCGGCGGGCTTTTCCCGCCGACAGGCGAGCGGCTACAGTTTCCACCGTAGGATATCCCTCTATCGTTCCCACGTGCCAACGCGGACGACCTTCGTTTTGCGCCACGTAGTCCACCTGACTATACATGGCGTTGGCGGGGCTGTCACTGCCGTGACCTACCAACACGATGTGAGTCTTGGCGTCTTTCGGCAAACTGTCGTCGGCCTGCAGGTTACGCTCTATGCAACCCAACATGGTGCGGCAATCGTCTACGCTATAGAGTAACGGACGGCCTACAGCCACCGTATCGAAAAGCTGCCGACGGGTGGCGAGCTGTTCCTCAAGCACGTCGGTCATCACTCCGTCTAACAGCATGGTGCTTTGCACCGCCAGCCGGCGGCATCCCAACGCGGAAAGCGAGTCGAGCGCTTGGGTAATGGTGAGTTTGCGTACCCCGCGGCGCGCAAGGGTGCGGATTACGGAGGGAGCGGCATAGGCTTCCACCACGGCACAATCAGCGAAGCGCTCGGCCACGGCCGCATTCAGGCGGTCGATGGTGCGGCTACGGCTATCATCGTTCTGCGAGCCGTAATGTACCAGCAAGATTCCCTGAAGAGGTTTGTTTGAAGACACGAGAGAAGTTTTCTGTGCGAAGCCAAAGGCAACGCATAACAGGAGCATAGCTCCCAACATAGTTATCTTTTTATTCATTTTTCTGTAATTTATACCACTTATTCAAAAAGGCGCATCCCTCACAGGTTGCGCAGACGCCATATATGTCGGGCGCAAAATTACCGCTTCCCTAAAAATCGGACAATACCTATTTTTAGGTAAAAAACACGAGGCCATCGAAGGAAAGTGTACGAACACATCGCAGAAACTACAGAAACCATTATCTTTGTCGCAATTTCGTGTAGGAAACAAGATTACGATGGATGTAAAAGTATTGGTAACAGGCGCAAGCGGCTTCATCGGCAGCTTTCTGGTAGAAGGCGGACTGGAGCGCGGCATGCAGGTATGGGCGGGAGTGCGAAAGAGCAGCAGCCGCAAATATTTGCAGGACGGGCGCATACGTTGGGCGGAACTGGATTTTACCGATTCCGACCGACTGGAGGAGACGCTGAAACGACATAAGCTGGAGCACGGGGGATGGGATTACATCATCCACTGCGCCGGAGTGACCAAATGCCAACACAAAGGCGATTTCGAGATAGGAAACTATTGGGCTACGCGCAATTTCATCGAAACGCTCACAAGGTTGGACATGATTCCCCGGCGATTTATATACCTCAGCTCGCTTAGCGTGTTCGGCCCCATCCACGAAAAAGACTACGCCCCCATATCCGAATCTGATACGCCTCAACCCAACACGGCTTACGGCGTAAGCAAACTCCATTCCGAAGAATACCTACAGAGCCTGAAAGGCTTTCCGTATATTATCTTCCGCCCCACGGGAGTGTACGGCCCGCGGGAGCGCGACTACTTTCTGATGGCGAAGTCCATCCGTTCGCACGTAGACTTTGCAGCCGGGTTCAGCCGACAGGACATTACATTCGTGTACGTAAAAGACTTGGTGCAGGCCGTATATTTAGGCATCGAGAAGCAACCTATGCGTAAGGCGTATTTCGTGAGCGATGGCAAGACGTACAATAGCTGCGCCTTTTCCGACCTGATACGCCGGGAACTGGGAGACCCGTGGATGATACGTTTCGTGTGTCCGCTGCCGTTGCTGAAACTTATTTCCTATGCGGCCGAAGCGGTAGCGAAGCTGGCGCACAAGTCCAGTACGCTGAACCGCGACAAATACAAGATTATGAAACAACGCAACTGGCGATGCGACATTACTCCGATTACCTCCGAGCTGGGCTATCGCCCGGAATATCCGTTAGAACGGGGAGTAAAGGAAGCCATTGCATGGTATAAGGAAGAAAGATGGCTATAAGACTATTCGAGAAAGTAGATAGCGGAAAAGGACTGTTTGCGGTTGAAACCGTCAGTCTGATTTACAACGCGCTCACCACACTGCTGATATTGGCGCTTTATCCGCGCATGGACCACCCGGGAGTCATGCTTGTTGAGCGGGCGGGCATCGTGCTACTCACGTTTTCGCTGATATTCCTGTATCAGGCGTTCCCCTGCAGGCTCACGGCATTCATCCGTATGGCGGTGCAGATGTCGCTGCTGGCCTATTGGTATCCCGATACGTTCGAGTTCAATCGCTTGTTCCCGAATCTGGATTACCTGTTCGCCCACGCCGATCAGTTCTTGTTCGGTTGCCAACCCGCCGTGGAGTTCAGCCGGCTCTGTCCGTCCATCTGGTTCAGCGAGCCGTTTAATATGGGTTACTTCTTTTATTATCCCATGATACTGGTGGTGGTGCTTTATTATTTCTTCTTCCACTTCCAGTGGTTCGAGAAGATATGTTTCGTGCTGGTGGCCTCGTTCTTTATCTACTATGCCGTATATATTCTGTTGCCGGTAGCCGGTCCGCAGTTCTACTTCCCGGCCATCGGGATGGACAAGGTAAACGCCTGTATCTTTCCGGCCATCGGCGATTACTTCAATACCAACGATTACTTGGTGCCCGGGCCGGGATACGACCAAGGATTCTTCTACAGCCTGGTGGAAGCCTCGCAAGAGGTGGGCGAACGCCCTACCGCCGCTTTCCCCAGCTCGCACGTAGGCATTTCTACCATTGTAATGATTATGGCGTGGCGCGCCAACCGGAAGTTGTTCTGCACACTGCTGCCTTTCTACGCGCTGTTGTGTTGCGCTACGGTCTACATTCAGGCGCATTATCTGATAGACGCCATCGTGGGCTTCGCCTCGGCTTTTCTAGTTTACAAAGTGGCCTCGCAGATGTACCGGCGCTGGTTCGTGTCGCCGGTGTTTAAGCTCATGGGATAAACGCCCGGGCAGAGAGCTACAACTTCAGCCAGTCGCGCTCGATGTCGTCCAGTATGGCGTTCAGCTCGTTGAGCGTAGTGGCACGCAGCATGGCAATGCGCGTGTCGCGGAAGTTGGGAATGCCCTTGAATAAAGGCGAAGCCGCCAAGTGACGGCGCACGTGAAGGATTCCGCGGCGTTCGTCCAGCAGTTTTACGCTGTCGGCCACTTCGCGGCGCAGCACGTTCATCTTCCACCCGTCGGTCAGCCCGTCCAGTTCCTCGCCCGTCTGCAAGAAATGCTTTACTTCCTTGAATATCCACGGACGGCCAAAGCTGGCACGACCTATCATAATGGCGTCTACGCCGTAGCATTCAAAACATTCGGCGGCACGTTGGGGCGTGGTCACGTCGCCATTGCCGATGACGGGGATACGCATTCGGGGATTCCGCTTCACCTCGCCTATCAGCGTCCAGTCGGCTTCGCCCGTGTACATCTGCGCACGGGTGCGTCCGTGAATGGTCAGCGCCTCGATGCCGCAGTCCTGAAGCTGTTCGGCCAGGTCGACGATAATCTTGTGCTCCGCATCCCAACCCAGACGGGTCTTGACCGTTACGGGAATCTTTACCGCATCGACCACCGCGCGGGTTATCTCCAACATTTTGGGCACGTTCTGCAGCATCCCCGATCCGGCGCCCTTGCCGGCCACCCGCTTTACGGGGCATCCAAAGTTCAGGTCGAGAATGTCGGGCTGCGCCTGCTCCACGATACGCGCGGCTTCCACCATAGTGTCGGTGTCTTTGCCGTAAATCTGTATGGCCACGGGACGCTCGGCTTCGCTGATGTTCAGCTTCAGCAGGGTTTTTCCCACCGAACGGATGAGCGCGTCGCTCGACACGAACTCGGTGTACACCATATCGGCTCCGAACTCCTTGCAGAGCAGTCGGAACGCCGGGTCGGTTACGTCTTCCATGGGTGCCAGAAGCACCGGCTTTTCGCCTAAATCTATGTTTCTTATCTTCATTACGTCACGTGATTAGGCCGCAAAATTACGCTTTTTTCCGTACCTTTGCGGCAAAACGGACATTAAACGATGAATTACTCGATAAAAGACTTTGAGATTATGGCGCCGGTAGGCTCACGCGAGTCGCTGGCCGCGGCCATACACGCAGGGGCTGACTCCATTTACTTCGGGATAGAGAGTCTGAACATGCGCGCGCGTTCGGCCAGCACGTTCAGCATCGACGACTTGCGCGAGATAGCCAGTGTGTGCAACGAGCACGGCGTGAAGAGCTACCTGACCGTAAACACCATCATCTACGACGAGGACGTGGAACTGATGCGCCGCATTGTAGACGCTGCAAAGGCGGCAGGCATCAGCGCCGTGATAGCAGCCGACGTGGCGGTGATGGCGTACTGCAACGAGATAGGCCAAGAGGTACACATGTCGACCCAGCTGAACATCAGCAACGCCGAAGCGCTCAGCTTCTACGCGCGCTTCGCCGATGTGGTGGTGCTGGCGCGCGAACTGAATCTGAAGCAAGTGCGACACATCTACGACGCTATACAGGAACGGCACATCACGGGGCCTATGGGTAAGCCCGTGCGCATTGAGATGTTCTGCCACGGCGCTTTGTGCATGGCCGTCTCGGGGAAATGCTACCTGAGCCTGAACGAGCTGAACGCATCGGCCAACCGGGGCGCCTGCATGCAGGTATGCCGACGCTCGTACGTCGTAAAGGACAAGGAGAGCGACATCGAACTGGAGGTGGACAACCAATACATCATGTCGCCCAAAGACCTAAAGACCATCCATTTCATGGACGAGATGATAGAAGCCGGAGTTCGCGTGTTTAAGATAGAAGGCCGGGCGCGCGGCCCTGAATACGTGCGCACCGTAGTGGAATGTTACAAAGAAGCTATTCAGTCTTACCTGGACGGCACGTTCTCGCCCGAGAAGGTAGAAGGATGGGACGCCCGACTGAAAACCGTGTTCAACCGCGGATTCTGGAACGGTTACTACCTGGGACAGCGATTGGGCGAATGGAGCAAGAACTACGGTTCGGAAGCTACGGAACGGAAGGTTTACGCCGGACGCGGCATCAAGTATTTCTCGAACATCGGCGTGGCCGAATTCCTGATAGAAGCCTCCGAGATAAAAGTGGGCGACCGTTTGCTCATCACCGGCCCTACTACCGGAGCTGTGTACGTGGATTTGGAAGAAGCAAGGGTAGACCTGAAACCCGTCAGCGTGGTAGGCAAGGGCCAGCACGTGTCGTTTAAGGTTCCCGAACGCATACGCCCCAGCGACAAGCTATACCGAATGGTACCCGCCGAAGAGCTAAAGAAGAAATAACATACGCTCTGATTATCAAGCGTTAAGAAATACTCCAAAAACGATAACGGAGAAAAAAAATTTCCGTTATCGTTTTTTTATTCTCTCGGGACGTTTTTTTATTTTCTCGAGACGTTTTTTTATTTTCTCGAGACGTTTTTAAAATCTCTCGCCGGAGATTTTCACCCCTATGCAGACGGCGCAATCACTTGACCCGACGGTTCAGCTGATTGTTCGCTTTCTCGGGCTTCGACTTTCCCACACGCTTCCCGCTCGCCTTCTTACGCGCCGAAGGCTTCGCCTTGTGTGCAAACGGATTCTTCTTGTTGACTGGCATTGCTCGTTATTTTCTGACAAAGATACAGCATTAATCCAAAAATAGCTACCTTTGTCCACCAAGAAACTTCACAAGAAATGAGCGTATCCGACTATACACAAATCCTGACACAGACCGCCGAAGAACTGTCCGACAGCAAGTCGTACGAAGGTCTGTTTCACCAGTACCGCGACGGCGACCCACTGCCCTCGGGCCGTTCGCTGAAACGCATCGTAGAGCTCGCCCGGGAAATCTTGTTTCCCGGCTACTTCGGAAACTCTACCATCAACCGACAGACTATCAATTACCACATCGGAGTAAACGTGGAAGAACTCTTCGGGTTACTCACCGAGCAGATTCGGGCCGGACTCTGTTTCGGCACTGAAAACACCTCGGCCAACACCGACGCCACTCCCTCGGACAACCGCGCTACCTGCCGTGAGACAGCCGCACACATCGCCTCGCAGTTCATCGCACGTCTGCCACAGATACGCCGCGTACTGGCCACCGATGTAGAAGCCGCCTACTACGGCGACCCGGCCGCCACCTGCTTTGGCGAAATCATCTGCTGCTACCCCATCATACGCGCCATCACCAACTACCGTCTGGCGCACGAGCTGTACAAACTGAACGTACCGCTCATACCACGCTTCATTACCGAGATGGCGCACTCTGAAACAGGCATCGACATCCACCCCGGAGCGCAGATAGGACATCACTTCACGATAGACCACGGCACAGGCGTGGTGATAGGCGCCACCTGCATCATCGGAAACAACGTGAAGCTATATCAGGGCGTAACGCTGGGAGCCAAGAGCTTCCCCCTCGACGAACACGGAAATCCCATCAAGGGAATACCCCGACATCCCATCCTGGAAGACGACGTAATCGTTTACTCGAACGCCACCATCCTGGGACGCATCACCATAGGCTGCGGAGCCACCATCGGAGGCAACATCTGGGTAACGGAAAGCGTACCCGCAGGAGCCCGAATCGTACAACACAGAGGATAACAGACACTAAACATACATGAAACGGATAAGTATCATCATTGCCTTGCTGCTGGCCGTACTTGCGCCAGCGCATGCCGTACTGAAAGAAAAGAACCTGGCACGCACTCTGGGAGTGCTAAGAGCCGAACTGGAAAACAATTACCGCGAACAGAAACTCAGCATGGCCCGCTACGAGCAGAAGAACCAGTTGCAACACGCGCAGCTGATACAATTCATGCAACAAAGCGACCAGATCGCGCTGATGCTATACTCGCAGAAAGCCGACTTTACCTTCGACCTCACCTACGCCTGTCAGGCTGCCACCGAGCAGTACAAGAAACTCCAACAGACTAACCTGCCCTACAGCGAAATCAGAGAGCGACTGAAAGGCGAAGTAGAACGATACGACGGCCTCATCAAGTCGCTGAAAGAACTTCCGCCCAGGGTAGACCAGCCCGACATGCCGGTGGAGCATCGCCCCGACTCGGCGAAAATGGAAATACCCGACAGCATCATGCAGCAGGTCGACGTGGAACCCTTCATGCTAACCGGCGACGAGAAAGCCGACCGCGACGCCTGTCTGCTCTACGCAAAGGCCCTCCGCAACAACTTGGTGCGCCTAATGAACTCGGTGCAGAACGATAGCCAACACTACGAGATGGTTTCGGAAAAGATATCAACGCTGAACGACTACGCCATGTCGTGCTATGACCATCTGCAAAAGAACATCTTCATAAACGGCGGCGAAAACTACTTTTCCCTCCTCTCCCGCTTGGGACAGAACTTCAAATTGGCAAAAAAAGACGCGAACGACAAGTACATGCCCCTGAAGCAAAAACGGAGCGCGTCGGAATGGAGAGGCCCCATCATTATGAGCGTGAGCGTATTCATCCTGTTCTACATCTTTGTAGCCGCGTTGCTGAGCAACATCCTGCTTCGTTGGATTCTGCCCAAACGCTACCGCAACAACGATACCTATCGGCAGAAACGTCCCGTACTGATAATGGTGTGCGGCGTAACCATCTTCGCCTTGGCGGTAATGGTGGCCAAGATTTTCATCCGGCAGAACTTCGTGCTGATGGCCACCGACCTGATGATTAACATCGCCTGGCTGATGAACGCCATCTTCCTCTCACTGCTTATCCGCCTCACGGGCAAGCAGGTGAAAGCCGGATTCCGCGTCTACTCGCCTTTCTTAATCATGGCTTTCATCGTCATCGTGTTCCGAATCGTGTTCATCCCCAACAACATGGTGAACCTTATTTATCCGCCATTGTTGCTGTTCTGCACCATTTGGCAACACCGCGTACTGAAACGGCGTACCGAGCGCATCCCCGAAAGCGACACGCTTTACTCGGCCATCTCACTGGCCGCCATGATTGTGTCTTGCATCGTAGCGTGGTGCGGATACGTGCTGCTGGCCGTACAGATTATGATTTGGTGGATGTTCCAGTTGGCCGCCATCCAGACCATCACGTGCTGCTACGACCTGACACGGATGTACGAGTCGCGTTTCATCTTGCAGAAGATAGCGCGCGCGTTGAATAACAACACAGAAAGCTTGGATAAGGAAGCCGTGCTGCAACAAGCGCACAAGGGACTGTTCATCCACCAGACGTGGGTGTTCGACCTCGTGACACGAGGCCTCATCCCGATACTGGGTGTCATCTCCGTCTTGCTCTGCATCTATTGGGCGGCCGACGTATTCGACATGACTGCCGTGTGCCGCGAAATCTTCTTCTACGACTTCATCAACAAGCCGGGAGTTATCCAACTCTCCATGTTCAAGATATGCTTGGTTACCGCCTGCTGGTTCCTGTTCCGCTACCTGAACTACCTGTTCCGCTCGCTATATCGTCACTACAAAGAGAAGCATCGCTTGCCCGATGAACACCTGAACCTGACACTCGCCAATAACCTGATTGCCATCCTGGTGTGGGGCAGTTACTTCATCTTCGCCCTCATCTTGCTGCAAGTGCCAAAGAGCGGCATCAGTATCGTAACGGCAGGTCTGGCTACCGGTCTCGGTTTCGCCATGAAAGACTTACTGGAGAACTTCATCTACGGCATCTCGCTAATGACCGGACGCGTGCGTGTGGGCGACTACATCGAGTGCGACGGCATATTGGGTAAGGTAGACAGCATCACCTACCAAAGCACGCAGATTATTACCGCCGACGGAAGCATCATCGCGTTCCTCAACGCTTCGCTGTTCAGCAAGAACTTTAAGAACCTGACCCGCAACCACAGTTACGAACTGGTAAGCGTGCCCATAGGCGTGGCTTATGGCTCCAACATCAATCAGGTGCGCGAACTGCTGATAAACGCCATCACGCCACTGAACCGTAAGAACGCCGACGGAAAAGACATCGTAAACCGGAAGCAGGGAGTCAGCGTGGCCTTCGCCAACTTCGGCGACAACAGCGTAGACCTCTCCGTAAAGTTCTGGGTATTGGTGCAAGAGAAAATCGGATTCGTAGCGCAGGTGAAAGAAGTCATCTACAACACGCTCAACGAACATCACATTGAAATACCGTTCCCGCAGCGCGACGTTTACATCCGTCAGGTTGCGGAAGTGCCGGTAATGACCGCACCGGCCGGCAATACCCCCGAGGCAAAAGCCTAAAACAAACCATACAGAAGAAAAAGGCCTGATACGGATTCCGCATCGGGCCTTTTCTTTCCCGGGAAACGCCCGGAAATCTCTAATACTATTTAACGCGGAGCGCACGACAATCTAAAGTTTTTTGGTTATATTTGTACATATAAAACTACACGCTATGGCTAAAAAGAAAAAAGAGAAGAAAGGCGGAAAGCGCATGAAGAAGAGAGAACTGGTAGAACTGGTTGTCAATTATTTCCGCCAACGTCCGGCAGACAGCTTCGGAATGAAGCAAATCTTCAACGGACTGCACCTCACCACTCATCCCCTGAAGATGCTCTGCGCCGACATTGTGGAAGAAATGCTGGAAGACAACTTCCTCATTGAAACCGAAAAGGGACACTTCCGCCTGAACGAAAGAGGACAAGTCATGACGGGAACGTTCCTGCGGAAAAGCAACGGAAAGAACTCGTTTGTACCCGAAGACGGAGGCGAGCCTATATTCATTGCTGAACGAAACTCCGCGCACGCCATGAACGGAGACAAGGTTAAGGTGGCTCTCTCGGCCAAACGCCATCGACACGAACCCGAAGGACAAGTCATCGAAATACTGGAACATACCGATTCCACCTTTGTGGGTACACTGAAAGTAAGCAAGAACTACGCGTTCCTGCTTACCGAGACATCCACTCTGGCAAATGACATATTCATCCCGAAAGAAAAACTGAAAGGAGCGCACGACGGCGACAAAGCAGTGGTCAAGATTGTAGAATGGCCCGACAACGCGAAGAACCCCTTCGGTGAAGTAATAGACGTATTGGGACAGGCAGGCGACAACACCACCGAAATGCACGCCATCCTGGCCGAGTACGGACTGCCATATACTTATCCGCAAAACGTGGAAGCGGCCGCCGAGAAGATTCCGGCCGAGATTACACCCGAAGACTACGCCGAGCGCGAAGACTACCGCGACGTGGTAACATTCACCATCGACCCCAAAGACGCGAAAGACTTCGATGACGCGCTCTCCATACGCGCTCTGAAGCCCGGACTGTGGGAAGTAGGCGTACACATTGCCGACGTGTCGCACTACGTAAAGGAAGGCACTGTTATCGACAAGGAAGCCGTGAAACGAGCCACATCGGTCTATCTCGTAGACCGCACCATCCCGATGCTGCCTGAACGCTTGTGCAACTTCATCTGCTCACTACGCCCCAACGAAGAGAAACTGGCTTACTCGGTCATCTTCACCATGAACGAAAAGGCGGAAGTAAAAGACTACCGCATCCGTCATACGGTTATTAAGTCCGACCGACGCTTCACGTACGAAGAAGCCCAAGACATCATCGAAACCAAACAAGGCGACTACAAGGAAGAGGTGCTGCAACTGAACGCTTTGGCACAAATCCTGCGAGAGAAGCGCATGGCGCACGGCTCAATCAACTTTGACCGCTGCGAAGTAAAATTCGAAATAGACGAAAAAGGGAAACCGCTGAGCGTTTACTTTAAGGTATCGAAGGAAGCCAATAAGCTGGTGGAAGAGTTCATGTTGCTGGCCAACCGCACGGTGGCCGAACACATCGGCAAGGTGCCCAAGAACAAAAAAGCCAAGGTTTTCCCGTACCGAATCCATGACTTGCCCGATCCCGATAAGCTGGATAACTTGAGCCAGTTCATCGCCCGCTTCGGATACAAGATTCGCACCGGAGGAAGCAAAACAGAGGTTTCACGCTCCATCAACCGCCTGCTGAATGACATCGAAGGGAAAAAGGAACAAAACCTGATAGAAACCGTCTCGCTGCGCGCCATGCAGAAGGCACGCTACTCCATCCACAACATCGGACACTACGGACTGGCGTTTGAATACTACACACACTTCACTTCGCCTATCCGCCGATACCCCGACCTGATGGTACACAGACTACTGACCCGTTATCTGGACGGTGGACGCACCGCAATGGCGGATAAATACGAAGCCCTCTGCGAACACAGCTCGGCCATGGAACAGACAGCCGCTGCCGCCGAACGCGCGTCGATAAAGTACAAGCAAGTGGAATTTATGGGCGAACGCATCGGAAACGTGTACGATGGCGTCATATCGGGCGTAACCGAATGGGGACTCTATGTAGAGATAAACGAAAACAAATGCGAGGGAATGATTCCCATGCGCGACTTGGGCGATGACTACTACGAGTTCGATGAAAAGAACTATTGCCTGATAGGACGCAAACGTCACCGCAAATATTCGCTGGGCGACCCCATACAGATAAAGGTAGCACGAGCCAATCTGGAAAAGAAACAGTTGGACTTTACCTTGGCCGAAGAGCTATAACTCTTCACGCCCCGAAGAGACAAAAAACAAAGCCGGCACGGCTTTCCGCTCAAGCGGGAACCGTGCCGGCTCTTTTATGCCATAAGGCGAAGTCTCTGTATTATTGAGGTTGCTTGCCGATGTAAGCCAAGATACCGCCGTCAACGTACAATACGTGTCCGTTTACGAAGTTAGAAGCTTCGGAAGCCAAGAATACTGCAGGACCCATCAAGTCTTCGGGAGTTCCCCAGCGAGCTGCCGGAGTCTTGGCAACGATGAATGAATCGAACGGATGACGAGAACCGTCGGCCTGACGTTCGCGGAGCGGAGCGGTCTGCGGAGTAGCGATGTAACCCGGGCCGATACCGTTGCACTGGATGTTGTATTCGCCATATTCCGAGCAGATGTTGCGTGTCAGCATCTTCAATCCACCCTTTGCGGCAGCGTATGCAGAAACTGTTTCGCGGCCAAGTTCGCTCATCATTGAACAGATGTTGATAATCTTGCCATGACCTTTCTTAATCATACCTGGGATAACGGCTTTCGATACAATAAACGGAGCGTTCAAGTCAACGTCGATTACCTGACGCCACTGGGCAGCAGACATTTCGCACATCGGGATACGCTTGATGATACCGGCATTGTTTACCAAGATATCAATAGTACCTACTTCTTTCTCAACCTGAGCGATGAAAGCGTTAACAGCTTCTTCGTTGGTTACGTCGCATACATAACCGTGTGCGTTGATACCTTTTTCTTTGTAAGCAGCCAAACCTTTGTCTACCAACTCCTGTTTGATATCGTTGAAAACGATGGTAGCACCTGCTTCAGCAAAAGCCGTAGCAATGGCGAAACCGATTCCGTAAGAAGCTCCTGTAATCAGGGCAACCTTACCTTCGAGTGAAAAATTAACCATAATCTTTTTAGTATTTATATTGTTAATGACTAAATATCCTTGACCTTTTTTCGTTCCGTTTGCGAGCACGGACGATTTTTTGCAATGGCAAATATACTAAATCTTTTATTCATCGCACCAAAATTTCACAAATCTTATCTTGAAACCTACGAGCTTCTTTTCCTTTCAGTATGTTTTGGTTAATGATGACGAATGCCAGAAGTTCACCATTGGCCGTTTGGGCGTATCCGGCCAACGAACTCACCCCGGTAACGGTTCCCGTCTTGGCATGTACGCGGCCACGGATATCGTTGTCGGTCATGCGCCCAGCCAGTGTTCCATCGGTTCCGGATACGGGAAGCGACCGGTAGAAAGTCTCGAAGATGTCCTCGTGTCGGTAGGCATACCGAAGGTAGTCCATCAGCAAGTCGGGCGACAGGTAGTTGTACATCGAAACGCCGCTTCCGTCTACTATCTTGAAGTTCTTAGGCGACCGCCCTACGTGCCGATGCATGAAACGATAGATTTCACGTTGCGCATCGGCAAAACCCACTCCTTTCTTCTCCCCATCGGCCGAAGCTGCCAGGGCGTAAAACATAGCCTCGGCATCCAGATTATCGCTTTTCTTCAGCGCACGAAGCATCACGGCGGAAAGCGGATGACTCACTACGGTCAATTCTTCAGCGTCTTCGGGACAAGTGCCGAAACCACTCTTGCCAATCTGAATGCCCGCTGCACGCAGCTTATAACAGAGTGTCGCGAGAAAGAAATCTTTCGACGAATACATGTTCAGTAGTTCCGATTTGCGCTCGGAAACATTTCCGGTGATACGTATGGTATTCCCATTCGATACCCAGTCGCGGGTTATCTTTAGCTTCTCTTTTCCCGAGGAACGACTTTCGGCACGGTTATCCACACGGTAGTAATCGGAAACCGGATAGACTTCCACCTGTGGAGCCTCGCCCTTCCCACCCGGTTGAACCGTAACCCGAACGCAACCGCGGTTCAGCATCAGCGGCGAGAGGTATGGTTGGAAAGACTCGGGCGTATCGTCCCATGCCCAACCCGTTCCCCAATGCACGGAGTCGGTCATCGAGACATCTGCCATCACTCGTCCGATAGAGGTAATGCCACGGTCGGACACAGCCTTTGCCAGTCGATCCATATCCGCCGACATAAATTCGGGATCGAAACCACCTACTACATACAGGTCGCCGCAGAGCATGCCATCCGTCAGCTGTCCCGTCATAGCAAGCCGTGTACGAAACTGATAGTCTTTCCCCAACTGGCTCAAGGCCGTAATAGAAGTAATGATTTTCTCCACCGAAGCCGGGCGGTACAACTTCTGGTCTTGATAAGTGTATACCGATTCGCCTCGGGTAAGGTTATAGACCGATATGCCCACTTCCGAAGTCTCAAGAATATCGGCGTTCCGTACCGCACCATCCAGCCTTTCGGCCAACGTCTGCGCCGAGACGAGTACCAGCCTCAACAGGCAGACGCATAAAAGTATCGCTCTCCTCATATCACTACACCACTTCGATAGACGGATTATGCTTCTGCAGACAGGCGATAAACGCCTCCTCGTTTCGTGGCGAAACATAGAGCCTTATCTTACGGTTGCCCTTGCGCCACACCAGTTCCAGTACCTTTACCGACAACACCGGTTGCCCAAACGTTAAACTCCGCGTGCATCGCACCAACTCCACACGGGAAATATCCGCTTCCCGGCATCGTGCGAATCGTCCGCCGCTTGCAATCAGCTTTCCATCGGCAGTCACTACGTAATGCGTATGCACCACCGCTTCAATCTCCAGTATTACCGCCAGTGCCAACACTACGGCTATCACCGCCTCATACACCCAAAACGTGTAAAACATCAATATCGATGTCACGGCTGTCAGCATCCAATACCCCAAGTCCACCCGTGCCTGAAATGTTCTGTCCATAGCTTTTCTGTTTTTCGTTTAAAACGAAGTGAAGATAGAAAAATATTTCTACGAGTCCACCGGGTACGGCCTTTTTTTGTAGTTTTGCAACGTTATAAACAATCGTTATGGTAAGAAAATTCGATTTTCTCGTTATCGGTTCAGGAATAGCCGGAATGAGCTTTGCGCTTAAAGTAGCGCACAAAGGTTCGGTGGCTCTGATTTGCAAGGCCGGACTGGAAGAGGCCAACACCTTCTACGCACAAGGAGGCATCGCTTCTGTGACAAATTTAAAAGTAGACAATTTCGAAAAACATATCCACGACACGATGGTAGCCGGCGACTGGATTAGTGACCCGCAGGCAGTAGAGAAAGTTGTAACGAACGCTCCCTCACAAATAGACGAGCTGATAAAATGGGGCGTAAACTTCGACAAGAAAGACGACGGAGAATTCGACTTGCACAAAGAGGGCGGACACTCCGAGTTCCGAATCCTACACCATAAAGACAATACGGGCGCCGAAATTCAGACCAGCCTGATTGAAGAAGTGAAACGTCATCCCAACATCACTGTATTCACCGGCTTCTATGCAGTGGAAATCATTACCCAACACCACTTGGGCATCATCGTCACTCGCCATACACCGGGCATTAAATGCTTCGGCGCATATGTGCTGAACGAAGCCACAGGCGAGGTAGACACGTTCCTTTCGAAAATTACCGTCATGGCAACGGGAGGATGTGAAGCGGTGTACCGACATACCACCAACCCGCTGGTAGCCACGGGCGACGGTATCGCCATGGTTTACCGCGCAAAAGGCTTGGTGAAAGATATGGAATTTATCCAATTCCATCCCACGGCACTCTATCATCCTGGAGACAGACCCAGCTTTCTCATCACCGAAGCGATGAGAGGATACGGAGGCGTGCTGCGCAACTTGGCCGGTGAGGAGTTCATGCAGAAATACGACCCACGCTTGTCTCTTGCCCCACGCGACATTGTAGCAAGAGCCATCGACAGCGAAATGAAGCAGCGAGGCGAAGACCACGTATTCTTGGACGTAACGCACAAAGACCCTGAAGAAACGAAGAAACACTTCCCCAACATTTACAAGAAGTGCCTCAGCTTGGGAATAGACATCACAAAAGATTATATCCCGGTAGCTCCAGCCGCTCACTACCTGTGCGGCGGTATCAAGGTCGACCTTGACGGACAGTCCAGCATCAAGCGCTTGTATGCCCTAGGCGAATGCTCATGCACGGGACTACACGGCGGAAACCGCTTGGCTTCGAACTCACTGATAGAAGCTATCGTTTACGCCGACTCGGCCGCAAAGCACGCATTGGCCACAATGGACCAGTACGACTTCAACGAAGACATCCCCGAATGGAACGCCGAAGGCACCATGAATAACGAAGAGCGTATCCTCATCACGCAAAGCATGAAGGAAGTAAACCAAATCATGGAAGCGTATGTGGGTATTGTGCGGAGCAACCTCCGTTTGGTACGGGCGTGGAACCGTCTGGACATCCTTTACGAAGAAACCGAACGTCTGTTCAAACGTGTCAAGGCCTCGCGTGAGATATGCGAACTGCGCAACATGATAAACGTAGGCTACCTCATCACCCGCCAGGCAATGGAACGCAAGGAAAGCCGCGGCCTTCACTACACCATCGACTATCCGCACGCCGAACGAAAAGAGAATTAATCTAAAGACTCCACATAAAGAAAATGCCGCCATCCTGATTCGCATCGGGGCGGCGGCTTTTTTTTATGTCTCACTTAATATTTAAGATTAATCTACCTTCTCAAGTTTGATGTTTTTAAAAGATAAGGTAGCACCTTTCGTGTTGCAGTAAAGATAGATGTTTATACCTTTTACATCTGACTCTTCTGCATCGGAGAACGCTGTTAAGCTCATTGCATTAGACGTTATAGTAGCACATTTCTTCGAGAAGTCAACATATGGAGAGCCCGTAGCCACAGTCGCATCCTTTAGTGTAAACGTCTGAGCGGTTTTGTCAGAATCTTCAGTTCCTCCTTTTACTTTACTGATACGAAACGCGCTCTTATCATCGGCTGTCCTTATGACGATGCCACCCGCTACAGGAGTTTCAGCACTAGCATTGGTTGCCTGTATTTGATAAGTCAGCTTGTATACACCGAGTGCAAAGGTACCCGTACTGTGAAATCCCAAAGCATTCTTGTTCCATCCGTTAGCCGATTCTGCCGCCATTGTAAGGTTTATCACCGTCACGCCATCTTCTTCGGTCAACGTATAGGTAGCCGGATTGGAATCTGTAGCAAAACGGGTAAACCACGTGTCAGAGGTTTCACTTATCAAGTTCTTGCTGCCCCACGAACCCAAAGCTTTAAACTCGGTATCTGTTGTCAAATCTAAAGAAAGCGTTGAGACGGGCACCTCTTCACCTTTGCCCGAGATTTCGTCGGACGTACCCCAAGGATTGAAGCTAAAATCAGTATCAGGGATGCTAAGGGTTACTTTTGCCTTGTTTACAGACACGTTTATCTGACGACACTTGCCTGCTTCATAAGTAACAGCTTCCGAATATTGCATATAATGGCTCTTTCCATCGCCCGAGGGGTTCTCGATAGTTACCAGTGAAGTTTCGGCTGCGATTTCCTGTGCGGGAACTACGGCACGGAACACAAACGGAGCCACATCGGCATTCTCGGTTTTTTCCAGATAATACATTTCAACGTTCCCTGCAGTAGTGCCATCGGTAACGGTAGCGGCCGGAGTCGCAGCGGTAAGGTCGACTGTAGTAACCAACTTCACATTGTTCAGCGTCACCTTAGTAGGCTTTTGCAAAACATTGTCGCCGGAAATCTTCACCTCTACCATAGAGAACAAATGCGAGAAAGTAAGGCTTACGGTAGTAGCGTTCTTGTCTACAGCTGTATTTTGAGCCGCAAGGAAGTCGCTCTGCGCATAGTTGTCGGCTGTAGTCTGGTCAGAGAGAGCGGTTACAGCAACCGATTTCGGGTCGGTAACGCCGGAAGCGTAAGGATAATAAGCATAGAAATCGTACGCTTCGTCGGAATAAATCTTGCTTTCTTCATCGGCTGCTGACCAGAAACCGCCCGACAAAACGTACTTCGCATTGGTGTAAACCAACTCTTGGGTGCCGTGCTTACACACAAAAATACCTACGGCATCTCCCTCGCTCCATTTAGTAGTACGATTGTTGTCGGTTCCGGTTACAGTTCGCGACTGGTTCAGATTCATATTAAATTGTACAGGTTGTCTGCTCTCTTGCTTGCCGGAAACATTTTCGTCATCGTGACAAGCGGTCATAAGGCCCATTGACATCACGGCCATGACCAAATACTTGAGTAATGTTTTCATGTAATATAGTTTTAAATGGTTTGTGATGCCGCAAATGTATCGGAAATCCCCATTGGGGGGGGGGTAAAATTTGTACAAAAGACTTTCAATTATGTCTTTTAAAACCGGATTTCGGCCGCTTTACAGGGGTTTTCACTATTTTTGCCTCACTTTTTAAAGTTCAATTAGCATGAAGAAAAAATTGGTTTTCGCCACAAACAATGCGCACAAGTTGGAAGAAATACGCGCCATATTGGGCAACGAAATGGAGGTTCTGAGCTTGAATGATATCCATTGCGAAGCCGACATTCCCGAAACAGCCGATACGTTGGAGGGCAACGCACGTCTGAAAGCGGAATACGTGTATCGGAATTTTGGTCTAGACTGCTTTGCCGACGATACGGGACTGGAAGTGGAAGCTCTGAACGGAGCGCCTGGAGTCTATTCGGCTCGGTACGCCGGAGGCGAAGGGCACGATTCGGAAGCCAATATGCGCAAGCTGCTACACGAGTTGGAAGACAAGACAAACCGCAAGGCACGCTTCCGCACGGCCATCTGCCTGATAGAGGGAGGCAGAGAGCATCTGTTTGAAGGTATCGTAAACGGAGCAATCACCGAAGAACGGCACGGAGCGGAGGGTTTCGGTTACGACCCTGTATTTAAACCCGAAGGTTATGACCAAACGTTCGCCGAGATGGGGAACGCCGAGAAGAACAAAATCAGTCACCGGGCGCGCGCCGTACATAAACTGTGCGAATATCTGGCCGTTTAGGCGCATCCAAAAGAAAACATCGGTAACACAGACTACTGAGCCTGTGTTACCGATGCCTAAAAGTCGGCATCAGCGCCGCTCCAAGTATTGTTGTACCTTTTCGAAGAACAAGGATACGTGCGCTCCGTCGGTAAAGGCGTGGTCTATGCTCAGCGCTATAGGCATTACCCGCCGGCCTTCGCGCATGATGGCTTTCCCGGCGTTCATCAGCTGATAGTCGAGCACGTGTCCCACACTCTGCATGGTGTAACTGATAGAGGTAAAGTAAAGTTTGGGCATCGCGCTCAGCAGGAATACATCGAAGTCGCCTTTTTCGGCTATCTCCTTGTCGGTCTGATACGGGTCGCCATCCGACGGGATGGATGTGACAATGCGGCGAGCCTCGGCATAAAAGGTTTCAAAATCTTCGTGATAGGGAATCCGCACCGTATAAAAGGTCTTTCCCGGCACCGCTATGGGCGAGATGACATCTACCGTGTCATACCACACCACTTCCCCGCTCTTGGTTCTGCGATAGCGGAGTTCCTTCACCTCGTTTACTGCACGCGTAATGGCGTAAAGATAATACAGAAAGAAGGAACGTCCAGTGGCTTTCGCCTCACGGTAAGCCTCGGTGCAATCTACCTCGCTGGTGAATGAAATCCATGAATTGGCGAACCCCTGAAAGAAGCGGTAGTTGTCCCGACGTTCCCAAGTATCGATATCTACAATGTGCTTCATCGTTCTCCTAAAAGCCCTTTACACATTGAAACGGAAGTGCATGATGTCTCCATCCTGTACCACATAATCCTTACCTTCCACGTTCAGCTTTCCAGCCTCGCGCACGGCAGCTTCCGAGCCGTACTGAATATAGTCGTCGTACTTGATAACCTCGGCACGGATAAAGCCCTTTTCAAAATCGGTATGGATAACACCGGCGCACTGCGGAGCTTTCCATCCTTTATGGTACGTCCAGGCTTTCACTTCCATCTCGCCGGCAGTGATGAACGTTTCCAGATTCAGCATCTTGTAGGCGGCCTTTATCAGGCGATTCACACCCGACTCTTCCAGTCCTACTTCCTGCAGGAACATCTGTCGGTCTTCGTAGGTCTCCAGCTCTGCGATATCGGCTTCAGTCTTCGCCGCAACAACCAAGATTTCGGCTCCCTCGTCTTTTACCGCTTCCCGAACTTGTTCCACATATTTGTTTCCGTTTACGGCACTGGCTTCGTCTACATTGCATACATACATCACCGGCTTTGAGGTCAGCAGGAAAAGGTCGTGCGCAATGCGCTGTTCGTCTTTCGAATCGAACTGCACGGTACGTGCCGAACGCCCCTGTTCCAATGCCTCTTTATACTGCACCAGCACCTCATACGTCTGCTTAGCAACCTTGTCTCCACCAGTCTGCGCCTGCTTCTGCACACGTTGAATTCGGCTTTCTATCGTTTCCAAGTCTTTCAGCTGAAGTTCGGTATCGATAATCTCCTTGTCGCGCACAGGATTTACGTTACCGTCTACGTGCGTTACATTTTCGTCATCGAAACAACGCAACACGTGTATGATGGCATCCGTTTCACGGATATTGGCCAAGAACTTGTTTCCCAGCCCTTCACCCTTGCTCGCTCCTTTCACCAGTCCCGCGATGTCCACAATTTCCACCGTTGTGGGAACGATTCGTCCGGGATGAACCAACTCGGCCAACTTATTCAGGCGTTCATCAGGAACCGTGATAACACCCACGTTCGGTTCGATGGTACAGAAAGGGAAGTTTGCGGCCTGAGCCTTAGCGTTAGATAAACAGTTGAAGAGAGTGGACTTCCCCACATTGGGCAAACCCACAATTCCGCATTGTAGAGCCATATTCTATATCTTAATTAATTATTCGGTTGATAATGTTATTCGTGGCGCAAAGGTACTTAATTATTCGGCTGTCGGAGTAAGAAAGCCCATTTATTTCGGACTGCCATATTCCCCTACCCGCAAAAATTCCTATCTTTGCATCGTATAACCATACGATAAAACAACAAACATCATATCACATATGGAGAAGAAATTCAAGCGCACTACCGTGACGGCCGCATTGCCTTACGCCAACGGCGGTGTGCACATCGGCCACTTGGCTGGCGTTTATGTACCAGCCGACATTTACGTGCGCTATCTGCGCCTGAAAAAGGAAGAAGTGATTTTCATCGGAGGAAGCGATGAGCACGGCGTGCCCATCACCATCCGCGCCCGCAAGGAAGGCATCACGCCACAAGATGTGGTAGACCGCTACCATAGCATGATTAAAAAGAGCTTCGAAGATTTCGGAATCTCTTTCGATATTTACAGCCGTACGACTTCGGACGTGCATCACAAGTTCGCCAGCGACTTTTTCCGCAAGCTCTACGATGAAGGAAAGCTCGTAGAAAAAGAATCGGAACAATACTACGATGAAGAGGCTCACCAATATCTGGCCGACCGCTACATCATGGGCGAATGTCCGCACTGCCACAACCTGAACGCCTATGGCGACCAGTGCGAAAAATGCGGTAGCGACCTCAGCCCGATGGAGCTTATCAATCCGCACTCCACCATTAGCGGAAGCAAACCCGTCATCCGAAAAACCAAGAACTGGTACCTGCCGCTGAACAACTATCAGGAGTGGCTGAAGAAATGGATATTGGAAGGCCATAAAGAATGGCGCCCGAACGTGTACGGACAGTGCAAAAGCTGGCTCGACATGGATTTGCAACCACGCGCCATGACCCGAGACTTAGACTGGGGAATCCCCGTGCCTGTAGACGGAGCAGAAGGGAAAGTGCTTTACGTGTGGTTCGACGCTCCCATCGGCTATGTAAGCAATACCAAAGAGTTGTGCGACAAAGAACCGGAGAAATGGGGAACCTGGCAGAAGTGGTGGCAAGATGAAGACTCACGTCTGATACACTTCATCGGAAAAGACAACATCGTGTTCCACTGCGTGATATTCCCCGCTATGCTGGAAGCCCACGGACAATACATCTTGCCCGACAACGTTCCGGCCAATGAGTTCCTGAATCTGGAAGGAGACAAGATATCCACTTCACGCAACTGGGCGGTATGGCTTCACGAGTACTTGGAAGAATTTCCAGGAAAACAAGACGTGCTACGCTACGTGCTTACGGCCAACGCTCCCGAGACCAAAGACAACGATTTTACATGGAAAGACTTCCAGGCACGCAACAACAATGAGTTGGTAGCCGTTTACGGAAACTTCGTAAACCGTGCGCTGGTGCTTACAAACAAATACTTTGAAGGCAAAGTACCTGCCTGCAACGAACTGACCGACTACGACCGCGAAACGCTGAAGGAGTTTGCCGACGTGAAGTCGGAAGTGGAGAAGCTTCTCAATATCTTCAAGTTCCGCGAAGCGCAGAAGGAAGCCATGAATCTGGCACGTATCGGAAATAAGTATTTGGCCGATACAGAACCTTGGAAACTGGCCAAGACCGACATGAACCGCGTGGCCACTATTCTGAATATCGCTCTGCAACTGGTAGCCAATCTGGCTATTGCGTTCGACCCGTTCCTGCCGTTCAGCAGCGAAAAGTTGCGCAAGATGCTGAATATGGACAGCTTCGACTGGAATCAGCTTGGCCAGACCGATTTGCTGAAAGCCGGACATCAGCTGAACAAGCCCGAGTTGCTGTTCGAAAAGATGGAGGACGATGTCATTCAGGCGCAAGTAGACAAGCTGCTCGCGACAAAGAAAGCCAACGAGGCCGCCAACTACAAAGCGAATCCCATCAAACCGGAAGTAAGCATTGACCAACTGGAGAAGCTGGACATCCGCGTGGGAACAGTATTGGAATGCGAGACGGTGCCCAAGATGAAGAAGCTGCTGAAGTTCAAGATTGCAGACGGACTGGAAAACCGTACCATCGTTAGCGGCATCGCCCAACACTATAAACCGGAAGAACTCGTGGGAAAACAAGTGCTCTTTATCGCCAATTTGGCTCCCCGACAGTTTAAGAACGGACTGGTAAGTGAGGGCATGATTCTGTCGGCCGAGAACTACGATGGCTCTTTGGCTGTAACCACCGTACTTAACGAAGTGAAGCCAGGAAGCGAAGTGAAATAAAAAAGCGCCGCGCTATGCCGGAACAATCGCTGAAAGAGAAAACCGCCAAAGGTCTGCTTTGGGGAGGACTGAGCACAGGGATGCAGCAAATGCTGAACCTTGTGTTCGGTATCTTTTTGGCCAGACTGCTCACTCCCCACGACTACGGAATGACAGGTATGCTTGCCATCTTTCCGGCTATCGCCTGCACCCTTCAAGAAAGCGGCTTCATGGCTGCGTTGGCCAATAAGAAGCACGTAACGCACGCCGACTACAACGCCGTGTTCTGGTTTAGCTTTCTGATGGGTCTGTCTATATACATCATCCTTTTCTTCTCGGCGCCGCTCATTGCCGACTACTTCGGACAGCCCGACCTCTTGCCGCTTTCGCGCCTGTTCTTCTTGGGTTTTCTGATGTCGAGTACGGCTACAGCCCACAGCGCCTACCTCTTTAAGAATCTGATGGTGAAACAGAAGGCCATCTCACAAGTGCCGTCGCTCATCATCTCGGGAACGGCGGGCATCGTGATGGCCATGAACGGGATGTCGTATTGGGGCATTGCCATACAAAACTTGTTGTACATCGGCACCATCAACCTGTGCTTTTGGTACTTCTCGCCTTGGCGTCCTACGCTGCCCATCGACTTCCGTCCGCTGAAGGAGATGTTTGGGTTCAGCAGTAAGATTCTTCTGACCAATGTCTTCCTGAAGATTAACGACAACATCTTCTCGTGGATTTTAGGCAAACTATACACACCTAATGAAGTGGGGCAGTATTCTCAGTCGTACAAGTGGAACAATATGGGCGTTTCCACCGTAAGCGGCATGATAAGCAGCGTGGCGCAACCTGTGCTGGCTCAACTTTCTGAGGAGAAGAGCCGACAGCAGAACGCTTTCCGTAAGATGTTGCGCTTCACGTCCTACCTTTCGTGCCCGGCTCTGCTCGGACTGGCGCTCATCGCTCCCGAATTTATTTACATCACCATCGGCGAGAAGTGGATGCCGTGCGTACCCATGTTGCAGATACTCTGCGTATGGGGAGCGTTCGCTCCGATAGCTACGCTGTGCTCGAATCTGGTCATCAGCAAGAACAAGTCGAACGTTTATCTGTGGAACACGGTGATACTGTGTTCGCTGCAGATTGTCGGCATACTGGCCATGTACCGATGGGGCATACTGGCCATGATAACGTTTTATACGTGCCTCAACATTGCTTGGCTGCTGGTGTGGCACTATTTTGTGCGGCGGGAAACGGGGCTTGGCATCGTTCCGTTCCTGAAAGACATCCTGCCCTTTGCCGGTGCGGCCGCCATCTCGATGCTGATGGCGCATTACGCCACATCGGGACTGACCAGCCAAGCGATTGTTTTGCTGGGTAAGATAACAGTGGCCGCCGTCTGCTACGCCGGTATCATGTTCGTCTGCCGCTCACACATCCAGCGCGAAACCTTTTCCTACTTTCTAAACCTTATAAAGAAACACAAACTATGACACAACATGTAAATTACATCGCCACATGGTTCTACCGGGAGTCGGCCGATGAAGCCAGCTTCTATCCCCAAATGGGAGAGAAAGGAAGCTCAGAGCTGGTGCACTCCATCTACATGCAGATTCAAGTGCCGTTCTTCGTCACGTTTCACCGATATAATCCCGACGCGCGTCTGCTGTTTTTCACCAACATGAAGGCCGAGGACCTCCCGCCGTTTTTGCAACGGATGTTCGCCCAACTGGGCGTGGAGGTAGTGACCACCTCGTACACTTGCCGTCCGCCACAGGGATGGTACGCCGCATGGCAGAACCAGTTTTATCTGTTCGATATCCTGCGCACGATGGAACCGCATATGCACGAGGGCGACTGCCTCTTGGTGAGTGACGCCGACTGCCTATGCCGTGCCTCCATCAGTGGCCTGTTCGACGAGGCTCGCCGCAACGGAAGCGCATTATACGAGTTCATCACCGACCGCGACTATGTAATAAACGGAATAACCCTTCCGCAGATAAACTCATTTTATGAAGCGTGCTACGGAGAGAAGCCGCAACAACCCATCACCTACTACGGCGGCGAATTTATATGTCTGAACACCGATGCCGTACGGAGCGTTAACGCGGCATATCCCGAGCTTTGGAGCTTCAACCTGGCGCACGCCCGAACCGGGCAACCCAAATTGAACGAGGAGGCACACGTGATAAGCGTGCTGGCCGAAAGGCTGCATCTGCGAAACCGAACCGCCAACAGCTACGTGAAACGCATGTGGACCAATCCACGATATAATAACGTGCGAAAGGGCGACGAGAACTACGCCGTGTGGCACTTGCCTTACGAAAAGAAGCGTGGTCTGTACCGTCTGTACCATGCCCTGCGCCACGACTTTGCCATCCATTCCGAAGACAAGTTCTGGAAGCAAGCGGGCCGAAACTGCGGCATCCCCGACATCGGTACAAGGAAGAAGCTGGCCGACTTCTGCACCAAACTGAGAATGAAACTAAAAATGAAGCATTGATTCATGACCCGAATTGTAGTTTTTCCACACCTGAAAGCGCAACCCGACCAGCGGACGAACCCGTACATCGACGACTTTGTGCGCGCGCTCAACGCCTTGCCCCACTGCCAGGTGGTGAACCCGCCACACAAAAATCCGTTGCTTAGCATACTGCCCCACTCGCGCAGAGCCGATGTCTATATCTTCAACTGGTACGAAAACATCCCCGACACGAAATACGGGGTGCTGCAAACGCTCGTAGCCGCCCTTTTCGTGATATTTCTGCGCTTGCGCGGAAGAAAAGTGGTGTGGATGCTGCACAACAAACGGCCGCACGCCAAGGGATACGAACGCTTGAAACGCTTTTTGGCCAAGCACATGGCAAGGCTCTCCACCCTCATCGTTACGCACTCGGAAGAAGGGCTGCGCCTGATAGAGCAAGCATATCCGTACGCCAGGAACAAGGCGCACTTTCTGCACCATCCCACCAAGTGCCGACTGCCGCAAACGTCCATGCCCACGGAAGAGAAGAAATACCAGCTGCTCATTTGGGGCACCATTGCCCGATACAAAGGCGTATTCCAGTTTGTGGAATATCTGAACCGACATCCCGAACACGGGCTGCAAGTGTGTATCGTAGGAGGCGCGTCGGAGGCCGACTACCGCGAGTTGGAATCTCTGGCCGGGTCCGGAGTGACCGTCATCAGGCAGCGCCCGTCGTTCGACGAACTGGCCCGGTATGTGGCGCAATCGGAATTCGTGCTCTGCCCCTACAATCCCGAATCGGTACTCTCATCGGGCATGCTGATGGACTCGCTCTCGTTCGGCGCCAAAGTGATAGGCCCCGATACCGGCTCGTTTCGCGACTACGCGAAGATGAAACAACCGGTGGTGTACACGTTCCGCACGTTCGATGACATACCACACATCGTGGCTCACGGCAGCGAACGGCAAGCGTCGGCGGACGACTATCGCCACTTTCTGCAAGGAAACGATTGGGAACACTTTGCCCATGCTTTGGCCCGATTGCTAAACCTTAGAACAAACGAAAAAAAATGATACAGCATCTCTTACTGGTGGCCTTGGGCGGAGGCCTCGGATCGGTAGCCCGCTACCTGATTTCGAAAGGCCTGCAAAGCTCCGCCATCGCCCCGTTTCCCCTGGGCACACTGGCCGTAAATATAACCGGCTGTCTGCTTATCGGCCTGTTTTACGGGCTTGCGCAACGCAACGGTTCGGCACTGCAAAGCAACGGACTGCGACTGTTTCTCACCGTGGGCTTCTGTGGCGGATTTACCACCTTTAGCACGTTTATGAATGAGAACCTGTCTCTGCTGCGAGCCGGGCAACTGGTCTGTACCGCCCTCTACGCCGGATTAAGCCTCTGTATCGGTCTTTTGGCCGTATATGTTGGCATCCGTCTCACCGCCCGATAGTCCTTTGTAAACAGCTGATACATAGAGGCG
>CAVBJM010000020.1:0-46580 GCA_963595925.1 bacterium | reverse complement strand
TAATCGAATTTTATATCTGGCTTAGTACGTGTGAGTTCCAAAAATCACAACACGGGCGTGCCTCACGGTGTGCCACATCTTGACGTTTTCCTACTTATATATATAATAAATAAAAGGATTAAAGTAAGGCGGATGTTTTTTCTGTTCGCAAAAAACCACCCGCTGTTTTATCAGCTTCTTCAGTTGGGATTAATCTCTGGCGAGGGATTTTTAATGCGTCCCGAGAGATTTTTTATCGCTCGCCGCTGATTTTTATTCTCTCGCCGGGGAATGGGCTGACGACTCGCCAAAGGATGCGGGTGCGGATTTCTGTTTCCTGAAACGGGGTTAGATAAGAGGATTACTTTTCACCACTTGAGCCTTAATAACACTTGGATGTCCGACTTTTGGTTTCCTTGGATTTCTTCCCTACCAGAACCTATTGACTCACGGTCGGTATAATGGGTGTATCCCCACTTGGCCTGAAGCTGTATGCGACTCCCTATTTCATATTCTGCTTTTAGGGCGCATCGCTGGCCTTTTCCGTAGAACGATGGGACAGAAAACGAATAGAGTAGCCCCGGCTCGGACAAGTAGACACGTGAGGCATAGTCGGCCGTATGAAACCAGGCTCCAAGCACTGACAGACGCAAGGGCAATCTACCAAACCCTATCCGGGCGGTGCCACTACACATCCAGCCATCGGACTGTTCGTGACCGGTTGCTCCGGCACGGATGTATTGAATATCGGTTTTCAACAACACTTTTTCGTGTGGTGCATAACTCAGTCGTCCGCTCAGTCGATGACGGACGTATGGAAGTACATACTTCTCCTTATTGGCCTCGGTATAGTTTTCGGGCTTATCTTTCAGACTGTACTTTATCAACATCTGCAGTTTATTATTCGGTGAATAACTGGCTTCGGCACGCATATCGAAACCTGTGGTATGCTCCTTGTCTACTTGATATCTACGCCAGAAGAAATGGAAGATATCCACATAGGATGTTAATTTCAGTTTGCGGTCGAACAGACTGGTGTTCAAACCTATATAGTTTCCAAGTTCGTTTTGCATCCGTGAGTTTTCAGCAAACGAATTGTAACTGTAAATGGCCTGATAACGCTTATCGAAAAACCTGTTGATAAAGAACAGTGAAGTATGAACAGACGGTGAATAAGACAGGATATGAAGGGCAGCTACCCGTCCGTCCTTATCCACGGCTGTTTCGCCCGAAAAGATAAAACGCGTGAAGTAATACTTATACCGCACTCCCACGTTTAGGAAATCCTCTCCACGGGGATAGAACTTGTTATAGGGTTTCAGTTCGGGATTCAACACCCTGTTGAAATGTGTATAAACCAGCGTAGCTCCCAACTGGAATTTGTTTCGGTTATAAGCTATATCGCAAGCTGCCAACTGATTATGAATGGTATTTTTCTTCTCTACCTCGCCGGGAGTACGATGATAGCCATCTGTTTTAAACGACCTTATAAACATATTTTCCACACGTCCGTCGAGTGCCCGATAGGAGTAGCAGGCCGAAAGTTCCCAATCTTTCAACCGAAAAGTAACCCCACCTCCCTGAAGTGCCTTACTCTCGTTAGTAGAAGTGTATTTAGAAAATCCCCGTCCGAAACGATGAACGGCTAAGTCCAAATTGTATTTTCCAAGAAAGAAACCGCCTGTGTTGAAAACCAGTCCGTAACCAAAGCTGGCCTTATAATGCCCCAGCGCCAACGCCTTGACACAACCGATGTTCTGCAAAAACAAATACCCCGAATAGAAGTCATACCCCTTGCGGTTATACTTGCAGAAAAACGGTTCGCCGGCATCCTTCTCGCCCGTCAGTCCGAAACTGATTCGATGGTCGTAGTCGAACTTATACCTGAAATTGTGATAAAACGGATCGCCAGAATATTTTCGGTTTGGATAGCGTGAAAGCGTTTCCGCACTGTAATCGGCATAGCCGGCCTTCTGATTGAGCGGAAAATCAACACGTGTTGAAAACTCCTGTTTATTATATTTCAACAGACGTTTTAAAGACAGTTTATCTGGTTCATTGTCAGGAGGTCCGATATAGATAAAGTCCTGTAGAAAACGTCGGGTTCGCCTGTCCATATCCTCTATACCCAACAGTTCTTTTTCGGTGAGAAGCGGACCGTATTTGTACACATAATACAGAATATGCTCTATCATCTTATCCGACAGAAAAGGGAGTTGTTCCAACTGCTCCTTGGTGATGGTGTTTATATTGAACGGATGCTCGGCCAAATCGGACAAATCCTCATAAATCTCCCTCCAGTCGGCTGCATCCTCCTCGGTCGATACATCCTGCCGCCATTCCGTCCACTCCGATTGTCCCCACGATTTCAACACCGTGATACACATTAAAACACAAGTGGTTAAGAGTGTTTTCCACATATTATCGTAAGGTTTTAAACAGGTGCGATACGTTAATTTTGCGTATATAAACACCATGAGTTGTTATTATTCATATTTTTGCCGCATGAAATACAGTATTCGCATATTTCTTCTCATGCTCGTCTTTTCCACAGGACTAAAGGCACAACAAACGTCCACCCAAACAGAGGCGGTTTACCGGGTACCGGCCGACTGGTACGAAGGCAAACTCATCCCCTCGTTTACCCTACGCACCATCTACGTATATCCAAAGTTAGTCTTTAAAAACAAAAGACAGGAAAAATACTATAACAAATTGGTGAGAGACGTAAAAAAAACGCTTCCCATTGCACACGAGGTAAGAAACGCAGTGATAGAGACTTACGAATATCTGCAAACCCTACCCGATGAGAAGGCACGCGCCAAGCACATCAAAGAAATGGAAAAGGGAGTAAAGAAACAGTATACCCCCAAGATGAAACGACTCACTTTCTCGCAGGGTAAACTGCTTATCAAGCTGATAGACAGGGAGTGCAACCAATCGTCGTACCAACTGGTAAAAGCCTTTATGGGACCGTTTAAAGCCGGCTTTTACCAAGCCTTTGCCGCCTTGTTCGGCGCTAGCCTAAAAAAAGAATACCGACCCGATGAAGACGATAAGCTGATAGAACGGGTGGTAATCATGGTAGAACAGGGAATGTTATAAACACTTTATCATCCGGTTGGCAAACTCCCAAATCACAATGCCCGCCGTAACGCTCACGTTGAGCGAATGCTTGGTGCCGTATTGCGGTATTTCGATACATCCGTCGCACATATCCACTACTTCCTGTTGTACGCCTTTCACCTCGTTTCCCATCACGATGGCATACTTTCCGTTTTCGTCCAACTCCAGTTTATCCAGCATCCGGCTTCCCTCACACTGTTCGATGGCGAAAACCGTATAGCCCTCTTCATGAAGCTCATTTACTGCGTCTTGTGTATGTTTATAATATTTCCAGTCTACCGTATATTCCGCTCCCAAAGCCGTTTTGTGCATCTCCGGATGCGGAGGCGTGGCCGTAATGCCGCAAAGACAGATGCGATTAACCAGAAAAGCGTCTGATGTGCGAAATACAGCACCAATGTTATGCAAGCTGCGCACCTCATCGAGCACTACCACAAAAGGCAGTTTCCGGGCATCCTTAAACTCTTCTACCGTGAGACGGTTCATCTCGGTAACTTTCAATTTTCGTAATTCCGACATATATTCTAATCTTTCGGGCAAAGATAGACAAAACTCTATTGATAACCCTGTTGATATCGGTTGAAAAGCTGTATAAAAACTCTTCAAAGAAAATGAAAACTTTCGCTTGCACGATAGAAAGGAACGATTATAAAAGAAAGGCAATAAACAAACCAAATATTCTAACCAAAAGTTCTGTATGCACTTTAAACATATTTTTTAGCCCAAAACAACGCCTTTCCAGCAATAAAGTTTTTAACTTTGCACTTTGTCAACAAACAGTTGAAAGACGAATTAATAGCTACAAAATCAGCGCATAAGCCTGTTAAAGAAATGCCAATTACTTCGCCTTTCATCTTGATAACTTAAAAAGCAAAGAAAACAGATAGTTTTTACGAACACTATCAACACGCTATTATTATCATCATATATTTCTTTTAAAAAGAAGAAAAAATATATATAGAATAATGAAAAAAGAAGATTGGTTGAAAAAGGGATATGCCGACGAACCCGTAGACAAAAGCCTCGACTTGAAAGCGGAGATAGACAAGTTGCGCAAGGAAAAGAACGCCGTGATTCTGGGACACTACTACCAGACGGACGAAATACAAGAGATAGCCGATTTTGTGGGAGACAGTTTGGCGCTGGCTCAATGGGCTTCGAAAACCGATGCTGACATCATCGTGATGTGCGGCGTACACTTCATGGGAGAAACGGCCAAGATACTTTGCCCCGGCAAGAAAGTGCTGATTCCAGACTTGAACGCAGGTTGCTCGTTGGCCGACAGTTGTCCGGCCGACCGTTTCGCGCAATTCGTAGCTGACCATCCCGATCATACGGTCATCTCGTATGTTAACACCAGCGCGGCGGTGAAAGCAGTAACCGATGTAGTGGTGACTTCTACCAACGCCAAACAAATAGTGGAAAGTTTCCCCGCTGACGAAAAAATAATCTTCGGTCCAGATAAGAACCTTGGAAGTTACATAAACTCCATCACAGGACGAAATATGCTTTTGTGGAACGGTGCTTGCCACGTACACGAGCGCTTCTCGGTAGAACGTATTTTGGAGCTGAAGAAACAGTACCCCGATGCTGCTATTCTGGTACATCCCGAATGTAAGGGAGCTGTATCAAAGTTGGCCGATAAGGTAGCTTCTACGGCCGGATTGCTGAAGTACGCCATCGCAAGCGAAAAGAAAGATTTTATCGTAGCCACTGAAAGCGGCATCTTGTACGAGATGCGTAAGAAGTGTCCCACAAAGAACTTTATTCCGGCTCCTCCCGACGACAGTACGTGCGCCTGCAACGAGTGTAGCTTTATGCGTCTGAATACGCTGGAAAAGCTCTATAACGCGTTGAAATACGAATGGCCGGAGGTGAATGTACAACCCGAAGTAGCGGCCAAAGCCATTAAGCCTATTCAGAAAATGTTGGAAATATCCGCAAAGCTGGGACTCTGATATAGAACTCCAGTTTTCAGGTAAGCAAACATATATATTAAGAAATGCGCTAAAGGAGACTTATCTCTCTTTTAGCGCATTTTCAGTCTTTCTTCATCGCTTTAAAGAATGGTGTTGAAAGACGGTGGAAAAAGTGTTATTACAACACTTTCTTATAAAGTTCCTTGATATCTTCTTCGGTTACGTCACGCGGATTGCCCGGCGTACAAACGTCGCTGATGGCTTGAGCTGCCAGTGCCGGGATGTTTTCTTCCTTAATGCCCAGTTCGGAAAGGTGTTGTGGAATACCTACTCGGATAGATAGCGCCTTTACAGCATCGCAAGCTGCCTGAGCCGCTTGTTCGGGTGTCATGCCGGTAGTGTCTACTCCCATGGTACGGGCTATCACGCCGTATTTTTCGATGCAACAAGGCATGTTGTATTCCATAATGGTAGGTAAAAGCAATGCGTTTGCTACGCCGTGTGGAACATCGAAGAGTGAACCCATCGGATGCGCCATGCCGTGAACCAATCCCAAACCTACGTTAGAGAATGCCTGTGCGGCGATGTATTGTGCCAGTGCCATACCTTCGCGTCCTTTTGGGTTTTTAGGTTCATCTACAGCCAACGGCAAGTTTTCGGCTATCATCTTTATGGCTTGCAGTTCGTACATATCCGACATAATCCATGCGCCTTTGGTAATGTAACCTTCGATGGCGTGTGTCAATGCGTCCATACCGGTGGCTGCGGTCAGACCTTTAGGGAGTGAATACATCAACTCTGGGTCGATGATAGCCACTGCAGGAATGTCGTTGGGGTCAACGCACACCATTTTTTTCTGATGCTCTTCGTCAATGATGACATAGTTGATGGTTACTTCGGCACCTGTTCCGGCGGTAGTAGGCAGTGCTATGATAGGAATAGACTTGTTTTTGGTTGGTGCGCATCCTTCTAGAGATACCACATCGGCAAATTCAGGGTTCGCTGTTACAATACCGATACCTTTGGCTGTATCCATCGAAGAACCTCCGCCGATGGCTATCAAACAGTCGGCTCCTGAAGCTTTGAATGCTTCTACTCCCTGTTTTACGTTTGTTACGGTGGGGTTTGGTTTAATTTCGCTGTATATTTCATAAGGGAATCCGGCTTCGTCCAATACATCGGTCACCATTTTGGCCGTGCCTACCTTCAGCAATCCTTTATCAGTAGCTACAAGTGCCTTGTGCAGGTTCAGGCGTGAAAGAACTTCTGGTAATTGTTTTCTGGATCCTGCGCCGAAGTAAGAAACTTCGTTCAAAATAAATCTGTTAATCATGTCGTAAGGTTTTAGTTTAAAGTTCGTTACCGATAGCGTTCGGCTATGTCGGTGTGTTATGTTACAAAGAAAGAAAAAATATTTTTAAACAACACCATACGAAATGATAATAAACGTTTGATTTTTGGCTATAGTTAGTAGCTATATATAAAGCAACATCGGCCACTACTCCATGCACGTATGAGTAGCGACCGATGCTGTATAATATATATAATAAGGTAAGGCTTACTTCAGTGTTTCCACTTCTTTTCGTGCCACCTCCAAGGCTTCGTTTATGTTGCTGCAGATATTTTCCTTGCCCAACATCTCGTAGAATCCGGCGTGTTCCAGTACCGCATGTACTTTCGGGTTAACTCCAGAAAGGATGATATGTATATTTTCTTTCTGCGACATTTGGCACAGGATGGTCAAGTTATGGATACCTGTAGAGTCGATGAACGGTACACGTCGCATACGTATGATGCGGATTTTGGGACGGTCTCCCAATCCAGACATTACCTCTTCAAACTTCGTTGCAATGCCGAAGAAGTACGGTCCGTTGATTTCGTACACTTCCACTCCCTGCGGAATGATGAGGTGTTCTTCATGTAACACTACGTCCGATTCCTTTTCGGGAGCAATCTCATCGGTAATAACCGAAATTTGTGTAGTTTCCATAACGCGTCGCATAAACAAGACGCAGGCGATAACCAATCCCACCTCGATGGCTACAGTCAAGTCGAAGATAACTGTCAGGAAGAAAGTGATAAGAAGCACACTCACATCCGATTTCGGATTGTTCAGCAATCCTTTGAAAACTCTCCATCCGCTCATGTTATACGAAACGATAACCAGTACTCCGGCTAAGCAAGCCATAGGGATATATTGCGCCAACGGCATAAGGAAAAGTAGAATAAGTAACAGGATAACGGCGTGTATGATTCCGGCTACAGGCGTTTTACCGCCATTGTTGATATTTGTCATTGTACGGGCAATGGCACCAGTAGCGGGAATACCTCCGAAGATGGGCGAAGCCACATTGGCTATACCTTGAGCGATAAGCTCGGTATTTGAGTCGTGGCGGTCACCTATTACACCATCGGCCACCGTAGCCGAGAGAAGCGACTCAATAGCACCCAATACAGCGATAGTGATAGCTACAGGGAATAGGTTCTTTATAGCTTCCCAGTCAAGTGCGGGGATGTTTGCTTCAGGCAGCTGAGCCTTGATACTGAATCGGTCGCCGATGGTATCAATGCAAGTTACACCACCGTACATCTTCAGCAGATACACTCCTATAGTTACCAAGATAATGGCTACCAGTGAACCGGGAATCTTCTTGGAGAATTTAGGAGTGATGGCGATGATAAATACACTTATCACGCTTATCGCAAAGTTCCACCAGTTTACCGTATCGAAATGTTTGAAGTAAACAATCCATTTTCCGATAAAATCGCCTGGCACCTTATCATCACCGAACTGCAATCCGAAGATGTCTGCTATCTGTGTGGTGAAAATGGTCAGTGCGATACCACTTGTAAATCCGATGATGATGGGATAAGGAATAAATTTAATAACAGTACCCAGCTTAAATACTCCCAATAAGATAAGAATCACGCCGGCCATCATTGTGGCTACCATAAGTCCCCCTATTCCGTACTGCTGGATAATGCCGTATATAATAACAATGAAAGCTCCCGTAGGGCCACCAATCTGTACTTTGCTTCCGCCGAAGAACGAAATGATAAATCCGGCCACGATAGCGGTTATAATACCTTTCTCAGGACTTACTCCCGAAGCGATACCAAAAGCAATGGCAAGTGGAAGCGCTACAATGCCCACAATGATTCCGGCCATAACATCGGCCGTAAAGTCAGCCTTCGAATAGTTTTTCAGAGTAGAAAACAATTTCGGGCTAAAATCGAAATTTTTCATGCGATGTATTTGTTTTTGTTTTTTAGAAAAGTTGTGCAAAAGTATATCTTTCCTACTAATTGGCCGAAGAAACCCTTATAAATCTTTAAGGTAGGGAGAAAAAGTTAATTAACGATAAAAAGAAATTGTAACGATTACAATTTAAAGAATGATATTATCTTTGTGAAAAGCTAAAACGAACATGTATAACTACTAATAACTGACAATTATGGAAAAAAGCATTAAAGGAACAAGAACAGAGAAGAATTTGGGAATCTCTTTTGCGGGCGAATCACAGGCAAGAATGCGTTACAATTATTTTGCCAGCGCAGCGAAAAAAGAAGGTTATGAACAAATTTCGGCTATTTTTACCGAAACAGCCGACCAAGAGAAAGAACACGCCAAACGAATGTTCAAGTTTATGGAGGGAGGAACGGTAGAAATTACCGCTTCGTATCCTTCGGGTGTAATTGGAACGACTCTGCAGAATCTGAAAGCAGCCGCTTCCGGCGAGAACGAAGAATGGACATTGGATTACCCAAAATTTGCCGACATTGCCGAAGAAGAGGGATTCCCTGCCATCGCAAAGATGTATCGTGAGATAGCGGTAGCCGAACGTGGCCATGAAGAAAGATATATTGCTTTGGCTAAAAACATAGAAGAAGGCACGGTATTCAAGAAAGAAACCGAAGTGGTATGGCAGTGCCGTAACTGCGGATACTTATATATAGGTACTGAAGCTCCTGAAACGTGTCCGGCATGTTTGCATCCGCAAGCATATTTCGAAGTGAAGAAGACCAACTACTAATCCGAAAAATACCTTTTTTTGGGTATTGCGTGCGGTATGGTTTTTCAGCACCTTTGCGTGATTTATAATTATAACTAAAAGAAAGGATTTATTATGAAAATCAAATCGGTTATAGCTCGTGAGATTCTTGATTCACGCGGTAATCCTACAGTAGAGGTAGAGGTAAAGTTGGAATCGGGTGTTATTGGTCGTGCTTCTGTTCCGTCGGGTGCATCGACTGGTGAACACGAAGCGCTTGAACTTCGCGACAAAGATCCCAAACGCTACGGTGGAAAAGGTGTACTGAAAGCTGTTGAAAACGTAAACAAGGTCATTGCTCCCGCATTGGAAGGATGGTCGGTACTGGAACAGCGTGCCATTGATAAAAAAATGCTCGCTTTGGACGGTACTCCTACCAAGTCTAATCTTGGAGCAAACGCTATTCTTGGCGTGTCACTGGCAGTAGCCAAAGCTGCGGCTAACTATCTGAATATTCCGCTTTACCGTTATATAGGTGGAGTGAATACATACGTACTGCCTGTTCCGATGATGAACATCATCAACGGCGGAGCGCATAGCGATGCTCCTATCGCTTTCCAGGAATTTATGATTCGTCCGGTAGGCGCGCCTACTTTCCGTGAAGGTTTGCGTATGGGTGCCGAAGTATTCCACGCTCTGCAGAAGGTATTGAAAGGCCGCGGTCTTAGCACCGCTGTAGGCGATGAAGGAGGTTTCGCTCCGAAACTTAACGGTATAGAAGATGCTTTAGACTGCATCATGGAAGCCATAAAGAACGCAGGTTACAAGCCGGGAGACGATGTTCGTATCGCTATGGACTGCGCTGCATCGGAGTTCTGCGTAAGAGAGAACGGAAAAACTTTCTACGACTATTCTCAGTTGAAGAATGGTATGCCTAAAGATCCGAACGGAAAGAAACTTTCGGATGAAGAGCAGATTGAGTTCCTCGAAAAGCTGATAACCAAGTATCCTATTGACAGCATAGAAGACGGAATGGACGAGGAAGATTGGGAAGGCTGGAAGAAGCTTACCGCACGCATCGGTGACCGTTGTCAGTTGGTAGGTGACGACTTGTTTGTTACCAACGTGGAATTCCTGTCGAAAGGTATTGCTAACCACTGTGCTAATTCCATCTTGATTAAGGTTAACCAGATTGGTTCGCTCAGCGAAACCCTTGATGCTATCGAGATGGCACATCGTCATGGATACACCACAGTAACTTCGCACCGTTCGGGTGAAACAGAAGACGCAACCATTGCCGACATTGCGGTTGCTACAAACAGCGGTCAGATAAAGACCGGCTCATTAAGCCGTTCAGACCGTATGGCTAAATATAACCAGTTGCTCCGCATCGAGGAAGAATTGGGCGATTTGGCTGTTTACGGCTACAAGCGCATCAAATAATAAAGCGGTTTCTTTATTGCATACAGAATATCGGCGGCTTGAACCCTTGGGCTCTTGCCGCCGATTTGTTCGTTTGTTAGTATAAAAGCGGTCTTTTTGTTAAAATGAGTTATAAAAATCACTTTTTATAGCGGATTGTTTGCATGTGCGGTAAATGTCCGTATCTTTGCACTGTGTTTTTCATAGTATTAGATTTAAGGTTAACAAAGGTTGGAGTACAGCGGTACTCCTTTTTTTATGTCTATACGTCTGCCTTAGTACGAGGCAGTGGCGTAAATGCCTTCTTCTTTTAGTAATGAGACAATGCGATCTAGCTCTTCGTGGGTAGCTTTTTGCAAAAAATGGTCAGGGGTTTCGCGGTCGATGGTATAAATCATCACTTGGTGAGGTTTAATCTGCTTTACGGCTTCCAGCCAAGGCATAACATATTCGTCGGAAGTATTGTCTACATCAATGCCTTCATCCGTTTTTCCTTTCATAAACATGGTTTGTACGATGAGGTTTCCGTGAAAGGCTTTCATCCCCTCAATGATGTTTCCTACCGAATAGTGTCCTGTGGGGCAATTCACACGCTTGATATAAGCGGCGTTTACCGTATCCAGTTTCAGGATATTGTTGTCTATCCGGTTGAGGGCTGCAAATACATCGGGTTTGTGTATAAAGGTGGAGTTGCTCAGTACGCTTACCTTGGCGTTTGGAAAATGTTTATCGCGCAGCGCGAGCGTATCGTCTATGATTCCGGCAAAGTCCGGATGAGCGGTAGGTTCACCGTTTCCGGCGAATGTGAGTACGTCTGGATGCGGGCCATTGGCTTTCATCTCGAGAAGTTTGGCTTCGAGTTTGTTCTTTACTTCCTCACGGGTAGGGAGAGGAAGGTGAGCCCGGTGGTCGCGGTTATATCCGCATTCGCAGTAGATGCAGTCGAAAGTACAAAACTTACCATCGGCTGGAAGCAGGTTGATTCCCAATGATACTCCTAATCGGCGACTGTGTATGGGGCCGAAAATAGGAGACGGATAGATTACTGTCGACATATAATTGAAATTTAAAGATTGTTTGGTTAGTCTTTCACTATCGAGGTGAGCGGATGACGGTTTCCCTTAACGTCTTTCAGGAACGCTTTCGCTGAGCCGAAGTTCAAGTAGAGGTCAAGGCGTACGGGCAGGTGGTTCTTGTCGTCGGTGACGTAGAACGTAATGATTTCCTTTTCCTTGTTCTTCTCGTTGTATTCCACTAGCGAGAATACCAGACACCGATATTTCACTCCGTTTTCGGCTTTGTATTCTTTTTTGCCTCGATAGATGAGCGTTTCTTTCTCTATTTCCCGTCCCGTTGCCATTGAGAAAAGTATTTTCAGTCCGGGTTTGTAGTTGGTGGGGTCGTAAGAGCGAGCCTGAAGCAGGATACTGAGCATATCGTATACGCAGACCGATGCCTCATCGGTTCGTTTCTGTGGAGTTTCCAGATTAACGCTGCGCTGCTGGTTGACGATACATTTTCCTCCTTTGTAGCCGAAGCGTACTTCGTCTACGGTGTAGCGTTTGCCTTCTTCGGCCGCTTTCTTGAAGTAGAGCGGCTCAAGATTTTGCGTGACGATGGAGGTGAGGGTATCGCGCATCTTGAAGAAGCGGTCTATCTTTCGGTTAGTGTACGACTGAAGTTCGGTTTTCAGGCACGACTTACCCTTGTAGTTGGTGTCGTTTACGGTCATGCGTGCCCATCCGGCGTTTATCCAGATAAATTTCCAGTTGAATTTCAGTTCATAGCTCAGCGACTCACCAGCCTTTATGGCGCTATTTTCCGATCCGCACTGTGCCTGTGCCGATAATGTCCCTACGAGGAGCAGTATGATAAATAGAATCTTCTTCATCATAACTATGGATTTATTTTCCTTTTTCCAAAGCCCGCTGTTTGTTTCGGTCTTTTTGTTTCTTGTTTTCTTCGGGCTTCTGTTTCTTTATCTCGTCCAGCTTTTGTTTGTCGAGCGGAGTGGCGTTCAGATTCCAGGTCTCTTCAAAATCGAAGTTGGCTTTCATTTCCCATACTTTCGGGAAATAGAAAACTTCTTCGGCCTGCCGTTTGTCTTCATACGAGCCGGTGTCCCACTTGCCGTTGTTATTGGTGTCGTTAAACAGTCGGATGTAGTATTTGGTACCGGGCTGGAGGAAATAGAAGTCGCACGTATGCTTTTTGGTTACGGGCTGTTGACGTACTACGGCATCGCTACCGTTCAGAAGTTGAACCACGGCGTGTGGTCCGGCTCCTTCTATATTCAGATACAGGGTTCCGTAGTCTTCCAGCGTTTTCACCTTGAGGGTGTTTTCAGACTTGTTGGTAGAAAGACCGTATATGCCGGTAAAGGCCAGCGAGTCTATCTGCAAGCGATATTCTTCTCCGGGCTTCCAGTCGGCCAGCACTTCGTAGCGGCGATAGGTGGCGGTATCGGCCTGGAAAATGAACGGAATGTCTTGCCACGTTGTGTCTACCTTGTGAAACATGTGCAAGGCGGCCGTGTCAATACGCGCCAAGGGCTCTTCAAATTTCAGGATGATGTTGCGGTTCAAGTCCAGCTGCGAAGGAGCATCCACACTGATGGGCAGGAATTTTGTTTCCACGGATAAGGTGTCTCCCTTACGCGCCCGTTTCTTCTTGTCTTTTTCCTTTTTCTTTTCTTCTTCGGCTTTCAGCACTTGTCTTCTTGCCTGTGGTATTTTGTTTACAAAGCGCAGGGTATCGGTTTTCGGCACCAGTTTACCCAAGGTGTCGGTGGCTGCGTAGTCCAGTTGCACCAGCAGGGTATCTTGTTCGCAAAGCGTGGTGTCTTTCACCCAATACAGGATGGTGTCGTTTCGTTGATTGTTTTCAGCGATGAGCTGGCGCGAGTCGAAGTTAAGCCCCGTCAGTCGAGGCATGGTGTCTTGTTTGGCGCTAAAGTAGATGGAGAACTGATTGGTGCGAGGACGTTCGCTCTTTACCAAGTACTGGAAGTTGTTTTCTTCCTTGAAGGCGCGAAGCATGATGTCGTCGGGCATGAATCGGGTATAGTTTACCGTTTTGATGGTGTCTATCTTCGTGGTGTCTTTGGCGTTCCATACGGTGTCTTGTCGTACGGCGCCTTCCATACTGGGAACAACGAGCGAGTCGCTCCAGGCAATGGTCTCTGTTTTTGAGTCGAACAGGTAATTCTGATTACCATCCATTAGGGCATAGATGCGGTATTTTCCGGGGGCAATGCCTCGGATGGTGAAGCGTCCGCGACTGTCGGTGCGCGAGATGCGGTCGAACGGCAGTTTCACGAAAGCCGAGTCGTTCAGATTGGCGTGCAGTCCTACTTGGATGCCTTTGATGGGTTCCAGATTTTCAGCGTTCAGTACGGTTCCCGAAACAGCCATGGTGTCTATTTGCGTTCCGGTTGAGAAGGTGAAAGTATATTGTCCCAACGGATTGCTTTCGTTGTTGTCTACGATGGCGTCGCCGAAGTCTACCGTATAAGTGGTGTTGGCTTTCAGCGAGTCCTGAAACTGCACGATAACTTTCTTGCCGTTGGCTCTTACGTCGGCGGCTTCCAGTTGCGGTGGCGAGATGATGACCTTTTCCGAAGCCTTTTCCAGCTTGATATATTCATCGAACTCGATGGATATTTTCTTCTTCGTATTGTTCGTAGCGTTCGGTTCGGGGGTCGATCGCACGAACCGAGGTGGCGTTTCGTCGTATTCTCCGCCGTCGGGCGAGCCGATACTGGCGCATGCGTACATTCCGATGAGGACTAAAAGCGCCGCTGCATATTTGTAAAAGGGTTTCATAACAGTTTCAGCATTTCTTCTATGTGGTCGCGGTTATTGCTTAGGCGAGGCACTTTGTGCTGGCCGCCCAGTTTCCCTTTGCTTTTCAGCCAGTCGTGAAACAGTCCGGGGCGTGCCACTATCAGTTCCAGTTCCTGTAGGGTGATGTCTTTGTGTCGTTTGGCTTCGTAGTCGGAGTTTATTTCTTGCAACGACTGGTCCAGCACATGACGGAACGTCTCTACCGAGTTGGGCATAACGCTAAATTCTATCAGCCATTGGTGTCGGCATTTGGCGTTCGCATCCATAAATACGGGGGCGGCGGAGTACTCCAATACCTGTGCGCCAGTGGCGGCGCAGGCGCGGGCCAGACCTTTTTCGGCGTTGTCCACCATCAGTTCTTCGCCAAAGGCGTTGATGAAGTGCTTGGTGCGTCCGGTGATGACGAATTTGTACGGGTCTTTTTGGGTGAACTTTACCGTATCGCCCAAGATATAACGCCACAGTCCGCACGATGTACTGATGACGATGGCGTAGTTTCGTCCCGTCTCTACACCCGACAAGGGAACGATGTTGGGATGTGGGTTGTCTATTTCTTCCAATGGGATGAACTCGTAGAACACATCGTAGTCTATCATGAGCAGCATGGCCGGGTCGGTCAGGTCGTCCTGCAGTCCGAAGAAACCCTCGCTGGCGTTGTAGGTTTCCATGTAGTGCATCTTTGGACTGTCTATCAGCTTTTTGTACTGCTCGCGATAAGGTGTGAAGCAAACTCCTCCGTGGAAGAATACTTCCAGATTGGGCCAAACTTCATTCAGGTGTTGGGCGCCTGTTTTCTCCATGACGCGTTTTATTACGGCCAGCATCCACGAAGGTACGCCCGAGAGGTTAGTCACATTCTGATGGATGGTGGTGGAAGCGATGCGCTCTACCTTTTCTTCGAACTCGCTCAGTAGGGCGATTTCCTTGCTCGGTACGCGGATGAAGTTCACCAGTGGGTTGATATTCTGAATCAGGATGGCAGAGAGGTCTCCCACCAGACTGTCTTTCAGGTTATAGTTCGGGCTGTGGCTTCCGCCCAGTATCAGACCTTTTCCCGAAAACATCTTACTGCTTGGGTTACTGCCTAAATACAGAGCTACGGCATCGGTACCGCCTTTGTAGTGTACTCCCTTCAGACCGTCGGGGCTGACGGGGATAAATTTGCTCTTGTCGCTGGTAGTGCCCGATGACTTGGCGTACCATTTCACCTGTCCCGGCCAGAGCACGTTCTTTTCGCCGTGGCGCATCCGGTCTACATCGGCTTTGATGTCGTCGTACACCTGTATGGGTACGCGTTGGAAGTCGGCGTACGAACTGATGTGTGCGTAATCGTATTTGGTACCCCACTCCGTAGAGGAAGCTGTATGTATCAGTTTCTGGAACACTCGCTCCTGAATGGCTTCGGCCTGTGTGGCGTACAGCTCTATCTTTTTCCGGCGTGGAGCGAAGAACGTTCCGAGTAATTTAGTTGAAACCATCTTATTTCGTTCTAATATATAGTACTTAGCTTGCAAAGTTACTATAAAATATGAAAAACATGTGTTTTCGGTTCTTTCAAACTATAATAAGCGAGAAAATGCCCAATTTCGGAGCCTGAAATAGGGCATGGAAGGGGGTGTAAAATCTCCGGCGAGGAAATAAAAATCTCCGGCGAGGTTTTTTTATTCTCCGTTACCGTTTTAGTCAGTCTCCGGCGAGGTTTTTTTAGGGCTGTAGGAGGCAGGAAAAGCCGTTCTTTTGTGAAAAAAAATCCCCCCCCCTAAACGAAATAAAAAAAGTAGTCGAAAAAGCAGAAAAAGAAAGGTTAAAGATAATATTAAGTAGGTAAGATTTATAAAAAACGTTTAATTTTGCGGCGCAAAACGCAATTCGTTTAAGAACAAGATACAACCTAATGAAAGCAGCTCTTCGTTTTTAAACTTAAATCTGATAAAACAGTAGAGAAACATAATAACTAACAAATAAACTCAAGACAAAGACAAACTTTGTCCTAAAACAATCATGGAAGCATGACGAAGAGAAAACTTCTGAAACTTGGCTTTTGCCTGGCATTGCTATGTGCGCAGGCAAGCTTTGCGCCAGCCCATGCGGCTCCGGCGCTTCCGGGTGTGATTACTGTTACCCAGCGTGACGGCACCCGTCTGAAAGTCCGTATCTACGGCGACGAGTATTACAACTACACCATGACCACCGACGGATATACCTTGGTGGGCGGTACTGACGGCAACTACTACTTTGCCAAGCTCGACAGCAAAGGCCAGCTGGCCTCAACGGGCATTGTAGCGAAGCCTCTATCCCGTCTTACACCGTCCGAACGTCAACGGGTGACCGCCTCATCGAAAGGCGTACTGCCCGTTATGACCTCCAGTCAGCGTCAACAGCGTATGGTGGCAACCGGTTCGCTTTCGCGCGCTACCGCCGACAAGAACGCCGCTCCTTCGCTGATGGGCAGCTCGCGCTTCAAAGCCGAAGGCGAAAAGGATTTCCTGGTACTGCTGGTGGCCTTTAAGGACATCCCCTTTACCGTAGCCAATCCGCAAACCGCTTTCGACAACATGCTGAACGGCGACAACTACACCGACAACAACGCTACCGGAAGCGTGCGTCAGTATTACACCGACAACTCGAACGGTAAGTTCAAACCCAAATTCACCGTAAAGGGAGTATACACCGTAGGAAACCGTACCGACTATGTGGTAAAGAACGGCAGTACGCTGGACGAAACCAACGTAACAAACATCTTGACCGAAGCCTTGAAGCAGGCCGAAGCCGAGGGCGTGAACATGGCCAACTTTGCTGAAGACGGCGTGGTACGCGATGTATGCGTTATCTTCTCAGGCGGTACCAGCAATGACGGTAGCGACGCAGCCGGCATCTGGCCCAAACACCGTGCCCTGGGAGGCGGCGTAAACGTTAGCGGCGGAACTCTGTACGGCTTTACCTTGGTGAGTGAGCTGAGAAACCGCAAAGGCGGCATCGGCATGACCGGTATCGCTCCGTTCTGTCACGAATTCGGACATGCGTTGGGATGGCCCGACTTCTACGACGCCAATGGTGATACAGATGGAGTATCCGAGGATAACGGCTTCTTCTCGTTGATGGGTTACGGTATGAATATCAATGACGGCTGTACACCTCCGGCACTGGGCATTCTGGAACGCTGGATGATGGGATGGGCCGAACCCAAAGAACTGAAGGAAGCCGGTAAATATTCTCTGAAGCCCGTGACCGATGGCGAAGGCTATCAGGTAAAAACCGGAACCGACGGCGACTACTTCCTGTTGGAATGTCGCGGAGCAAAGAAAAACGTGTGGGATAATCCCGAATACCTGAACTACTACAATACAGGAGCTAACTCATGGGGATTGCTGGCACACCACATCGACAATACGCAGTCTTCTAAATGGTTGAACAACACCATAAACAACGTGAAAGGCAGCGAATGCGCCTGGATGGTATACTCCAATTCCAGCAGCGAAGGCGGACACGCCGCACGTTACGTACCTTCGCACTGTTTCTTCCCCGGCGGAAGCAACGTTACTACGCTGAAGAGCAATTCGAAAACCGGATTTATCTCACGTGCCGGCGCGCAGACCGCAGTAGAACTCTCCGAAATAGCTCTCGACAATCAGGCCGTAACATTCACCGCATCGCTTCACGCCTCTGCCATCAGCGACGTAACCGTACAGGTTTTCCAGCGCGATGCAGTCATTAGCTGGGAAGACGATGCAGCTTCGCAGTGGACCGTTACTTATAAGGAAGAAGGCTCTGATGTAGAACAGTCGGTAACCATTTCTACTCCTTATACCAACCTGCCCAACTTGGAACCGGGCAAGACTTACACCGTGACCATCATCGGAAACGGCACCAGCTACGAACAGACCATTACTACACCGGCTCTGTCGGGAGCACTGCCGCACATCGGCCTCTCTACCAAGAAATGCGTATCAACGAAGCCCGTACTTCTGATGGTTTCCGACTACAGCGATGATGTAACTGTACGCTGGACCATCGATGGCGAAACGGTGGAAGATCCGTTTACTTTCATGACCAAGGGCGAACATCGTGTACAAGCCGAAGTAACCCGCGCCGATGGCACGAAAGAGTACTTTGTGAAATATGTAACGGTTTATATGTAATCAGAAAAACTAAGGAAAGATGAAAACATTGAAATACATTGGTCTGGCTCTTTGCGCAATGTTCGTTTCCGCCTGTAACGATGACGATACTTATGCAGGCCAGCGCAACCAGCTCTCTTCGTCTACCGAAATAGGTATCTACCGCGATGGAAGCGAATTGCTGGCTTTCGATAAAGACAATCAGCAGTATCACTTCAGTCCATCGGCCAAGACCTTTACCATCATGACCAACGATGGACAGAAATACACAACCCTTACCCTGGAAAGCCTGCCTACCGAAACCACTCGGGTGAAAGGCACTCTGACCGGAAACATGGGAGTGACCATGGGCGAGATAACCGGAATCTATTTATTAAAGAAAGACGCACGCTACATTTGGCTGTGGTCCGATGACTCGGGCATTGGCTTCGTCCTGCCTAAATGGGGAATGGACAACTGATGAACGGTGCGGAAAATCATAAAAAGAATAAAGCATGAAAACGAAATACTATTTATTCCTGTTCACGCTGCTGTTTTGTGTAGGACATGCCTTGGCGCAGGTTCTGACCGTAACGGGAACAGTGATAGACGAAAGCGGCGAACCCGTTATCGGGGCGTCGGTAGTGGTGAAAGGCACCACCAAGGGAGCTGTAACCGACTTGGACGGACACTTTACTCTGAAAGGAGTTAAGAAAACAGATAAGTTGGTATTCTCTTATATCGGAATGGAGAAGACCGAAATAGCGGCCAAGCCTCAGATGAAGGTCACGCTTCACGGCGACAGCCAGCAACTGGACGAAGTAATGGTGGTGGCCTTCGGTCAGCAGAAGAAATCTTCGTTTACCGGTTCGGCAGCCGTAGTCAAGGGTGACGCGTTGGTAAAGCGTCAGGTAACCAGCGTAGCCGGCGGCTTGCAAGGTCAGGTGGCCGGTCTGCAGATGACCAATACCAGCGGTGACCCTACAAACGCTTCATTTAGCATGGCTATCCGTGGTTTTAGCTCCATCAATGCCGGAACGTCTCCCCTCATCATCGTGGATGGCGCTCCCTACGACGGCGGTTGGAACAACCTGAACCCGAACGACGTGGAAAGCATCACCGTACTGAAAGACGCGGCTTCGAACGCCTTGTATGGTGCGCGCGGTGCGAACGGTGTCATTATGATTACTACCAAGAAAGGTACTCAGGAAAAATCTACCATTACCTTTGACGCCAAGTGGGGCGTAAACAGTCGCGCCACTCAGGAATACGACTACGTAAAAGATCCCGGACAGTACTACGAAATGCACTACTTGGCTCTTTACAACAGCAACGTCCGCGACAAAGGCATGAATCCGTACGAAGCGCATACGGCCGCCAACAACGCGATGGGTAAAACCGACTCGGAAGGTGGCTTGGGCTACATGGTATTTACCGTGCCCAACGGCGAGAATCTGATAGGTACGAACGGAAAGCTTAACCCGCACGCTACATTGGGAAACCGTGTGGCTTACAACGGACAGATATATACCATTATGCCCGACAGTTGGTTGGACGAAGGTTTCCGCAAGGGCTTGCGTCAGGAATACAACTTGAACATCACCGGCGGAAGCCAAAAGCTGAACTATTATAGCTCGTTGGGTTACCTGAAGAACGAAGGTATCGTATACAATTCCGACCTTCAGCGTTACACGGCTCGTTTCAAAGCCGACTATCAGGCCAAGGACTGGTTGCGCGTAGGTGCAAACATGGGCTTCACTCACACCGACCAGCATAACGTAGGTACCGGAACGGCTTCGCTCTTCGGTATGGCTACCAACATGGCTCCCATCTATCCCGTTTATCTCCGTGACGGTGAAGGCAATATCATGACCGACGAACACGGAAAGATGTACGACTACGGTACAGGAATGAATGGCGGACAGAAACGCCCGTCTACCATGTTGCCGAACTCGAACCCGCTGCAGACTAACCAGCTGAACACCAACAAAAGCTATTCTAACTTGATGACCCTTACCGGATACGCCGATATCACTCCGCTGCCGGGCTTGAAACTTACTCTGAACGGAACGGTAAGCAACAAGGAAGATAAAGGAAACTCGGCTTCGCAGCCGTTCTACGGAAGTACGTCGCTTACCTATCCCGGCGGATATGTACAGCAAACGGCTTATCAGACTTATTCGGTCAACTTCCAGCAGATATTGAACTACACCACTCAGATAAAGCGTCACAACATCAGCCTGATGGTGGGTCACGAAAACTATAAATACAATTACAATTACTTGTGGGGTAGCCGCCAGAACATGTTCTCTTTCTTCGAAAGCCAAGTATTGGACGGAGCAGTTAAGGTTGAAGACAACGGTGGAAACATCTCGCTTTACAACACCGAAGGTTATTTCTCACGCGGAATGTATAACTACGATGAGAAGTATTTCGTATCGGCTTCTTATCGCCGCGACGCTTCTTCGCGCTTCCATCCCGACCATCGCTGGGGTAACTTCTATTCATTAGGCGGCGCATGGACAATGAACAAGGAAAAGTGGTTCGATGTATCGTGGGTTGACATGCTGAAGCTGAAAGCCTCTTGGGGACAGCAGGGTAACGACAACATCGGTTCGTACCGTTATACCGATACTTACTCGCTGAGTAACTTTAACGGTGAAGTAGCTTTCGTACAAAGCACCGTAGGTAACCCGAACATCACTTGGGAAACCAACAGTAACTTCAATGTAGGTGTTGATTTTGAATTATTCAAAAGCCGACTGACTGGTAGCGTGGAATATTTCCGTCGTAAGACTACCGATATGTTGTGTATCGTTTACGTACCGTTGTCGAGCGGTTACTTCAGCTCGTACGATAACGTGGGCGATATGCTGAACCAAGGTATCGAAGTAGACCTGCACTACAACGTATTCCGTACAAAAGACTTCAACTGGACCATCAACCTGAACGCAACACACTATAAGAACAAGGTGCTGATGCTGAACGAAGATAACAAAAACGGTTCGCTGGACGGACACGGCGGTTACGTAAACGGTAACTACTTTACCGGCGAAGGACTTCCGCTGCATACTTTCCGCCTGAAGAAATATGCGGGAGTAAACGAAAGCGGAGAGTCTACGTGGTATGTACAAGACCCGACAACCGGCGAGATTACGACCACCAACCAGCAGGCAAGAGCCTCTTACTTTAACTGTGGCAGTTCTGACCCGACACTGTATGGTGGCTTTAGCACCTCTTTAAGCTACAAAGGACTGGATTTGTCGGTTACATTGAACTATAACATCGGCGGAAAGGCGCTGGATTACGGATATAAGGCTTTGATGAGCAACTGCGCTCCCGGCAACACCGGAAAGGCTTTCCATAAGGACTTGCTGAACGCATGGTCGGAAACAAACACTACATCCAACATACCTCGCTTCCAGTACGCGATAAATACCATCGACAACAATGCGGCTTATCTGTCGGATCGCTTCCTGACAAACGCTACAACACTGTCTTTGCAGAATATCAATATAGGTTATACGTTGCCGCGCAACTGGGTCACCAAGTTGGGCTTGAGCAATGTACGCGTTTACGCTTCGGGCGAAAACCTCTATTACTGGAGCAAACGTAAAGGTTTCGACCCACGCGGAAGCTTCTGGGGAACAACTTCTACCGAAGGTTACTCACCCGTACGTACCTTTACCGGAGGCGTAACAGTATCGTTCTAATCTATTAATAATTAAAACAGAAAAAAGATGAAAAGATATATGAATCGTTTGTTCATTGCTCTCGGCGCAGCTTCCATGGTTGGCCTTACGGGATGCATCGAAGAAACATTTCCGACCGACCAGGCTACGCCCGACCAGGTGAAAGGCTCCAGCCAGTCGCTGCAATATATGACCAACAGCTTGCCGGCGTATCTGGTTACAAAGAGCACATACAACGGTAGTGACTTCGATTGGGGATATACTTGCCAGATGTATGTGCGCGAACTCTACGGTGAAGACTTTCCCGGAAACGATGACGGATACAACATGTGGAAGTATGCCGAAAGAGCTTCTTCCGAAATCCTGAACGTTGCGCTTTATTCGTTCTCGTACTATTATCACTTGATAAAGAACGCAAACAACGTTATTTCGATGGCTTCCGATTTGGCCGCTACCGGCAACAGCAGTGCAAAGGCAAGTCTGGGACAAGGCTACGGATTCCGTGCGTTGAGTTATCTGGATATGGCACGTTTGTTCGAGTTCCGTCCAACGGGTGTTACCCGTCTGGATGAAGAAGCGGAAGCCGATGGCGTGATGGGCATTACGGTACCTATTCTGAAAGAGAATATGACGGTAAATGACTATAAGAACAATCCGTGCGCACCGTTCTACACCATGTACCGTTTTATAATGAACGACTTGAACAAGGCCGAGGAGAATCTGGACGGATACGAACAGACCAGTATCGCTTTTATGGATAAGAATGTGATTTACGGTCTGAAAGCTCGCTTGTGGCTGACGATGGCAACCCGTTTTGAAAACTCACCTGAAGACTTGGCCAAACAGATTGAAGCCGATGCCAATACAGACGGATATGGTGTGTTGGGTATAACTTCGGCAAACGACTGCTACGAGAAAGTAGCCGAATACGCACAGAAAGCAATGGTAGGACACACTCCCCTTACTGAGGACGAGTGGACCGATCCGACTACTGGATTTAATACGCCTCAGTCGTCTTGGCTGATGGGAGCTTCGGTTTCTACAAAAGAGCAAGTCAATACCACTACTTGGCATCAGTATGTAGGTATCATGGCTTCCGAAACCACTTGGGGATTCAACCAGTATAATTTCTTCCGCTGCATAGGTAAATCGTTGTACGACCAAATAGGTGCTGACGACTGGAGAAGATATAGCTGGGTAGCTCCTACGGACGCCGGTAAAAGCGCAATACCTGCACATTACAAGACAAACCTGACCGACGATACCTGGAAGAAACTTCCGGCATACTCCAATATCAAGTTCCGTCCGGGCGAAGGCTCGCTTACTTCCCGTGAAACGGGCTCCATCGCTGATGTACCGATGATGCGTGTAGAAGAAATGTATTTCGATTATTTCGAAGCCATGGCTCATACACAGAGTGTTTCGGCAGCTGCGGCGGCCTTGCAGGATTTCATCAATACGTATAGATACACTACCAAGTCTTATACCTGCACAGCCTCTACTCTCAAGGATTTCAATAAGGAGTTGATGGTGCAGCGACGCATTGAATTCTGGGGTGAAGGCATCAACATGTTCGACTACAAGCGTTTGCGTCAAGCAGTGACCCGCAACTATACGGGCACCAACTACAAGACCGATTTTATTCGCCTGAACTCGAACGCCGGATATGTGGCTCCGTGGATGAACTACCGCATACCTGAATCGGAACTGACCTATAACCAAGCTGTAATCCTTGCTCCCGACCCGTCGAGTGCTATTGTGGCGCAGTAAAACACCATTTGTAATTAAAGAAAGGAAGATAAGATGAAAATCAAGACATTCTTTTATATAGCTTCCACAGGATTATGCCTTGCGTTGGCATCGTGTGGAAACGATGACGAATACCAAAAAGGAGAGGAAACAGCCAATCCTTATTGCATGGCGGCCTATTTCGCATCGAGCAATCAGGCCGAATACGTGTTCACGCCAGAAGATGTGGCACAGTCCACCACACTTGGACTTACGGTGAAGCGTATGGAGTCGGATGAGGCTGCATCGGTGCCGGTGATTGTAGACAAGAAAGACGCTGTTTTCCAAATACCGTCTACGGTAGAGTTCGCAGCCGGCGAGTCTACCGCTACGCTGAATATCGAATTCCCCAATATCGAAGAGAAAAAGGAATGCTCGTTCTCCATCCACTTGGGCGAGGATTATGTAGACCACTATCGGAATTTGGACGGATCTGACGTGTATGCGGCAAAAGTTGTGGTTTCTACGTGGAGACAGGTTGCGAAGAACGTGATGTTCTGGTTTACGAACCTCGATGACGCATATAACAACAAGTATTTCTATACCGGTAACCTTTACCAATTGGAAGGACAGAACCGTTTCCGTTTCGAGGACTTCTTGGGATCGGGTATTGATATGCAGTACTCGGTTGTTCCGACAAAGACCAACATTACGTTCTCGGCTACAGATCCCAATACTTGGCAGGGACGTTTGGAGCCGAAGAGCAATTACATGGACGGCGAGACGAACTCCATCGGAAAGTACTGGTGGTTTATGAAAGATAACGAAACGTTCGCTACCTGGACTCTGCCGGAGTTTAACACCACGGTGAACTACATCAATTTCTATTCCAACTACATGAGCGAGTTCAACTATGTGAATGGAGGAGGACGACAGATGACCGACAACATCTGGATAGACGATACCGCACACCGTTATGCTATCCTTAATTTCTACTGGTCTACCGCCGACCGCACCATTGAAGTACCAGAAAACTGAGAAGAAAGATGAAAAAGAATACATTATTTGCATATATGCGCCGTGCAGGAGGAATCTTCCTGCTGGCCGCTGTTTGTGCGGGAAGCTTTTCTTCGTGCAACGATGACAATAAGACGCCGAACTCCAAACTGGACAAGGCTGAAGCCGAAATGCTGGATCAGAGCGTAAGTTCGCTTGCGTTCAACTGGAAGGCCATCAAGAACGCTTCGCAATACGGATACGAACTGAGAGACCCCGATGGTAATCTAGTGGAAAACGGAGTGACCACCGAACTTGCGGCTTCTTTTACTGAACTGAAACCTAACACTACATATACTCTGAAAGTATGGGCGTATGGAGCGTACGGAAGCGGATACGAAACGTCCGAACCCATTTATCTGACGGCTACTACTCCGGCCGTGATGCCATTGGGCCAACCCGAGGTTTCGGTAAGCACATCGGGAGCTACTACTACCGTTACTTGGAACGGCGTAGACCATGCCAAGAAGTACAGTTATTACCTGAAGTACACGGCATCGGCCGATACGCTGGAGCAGGACATCATTACCGATTCTGAGATTGCGTTCTTCGGATTGGATGGCGAATACGAAGTCGGTGTAAAGTCGGTTGCTTCGAGCGAAGCGTACTCCGATTCGGAATATGCGAAGAACACATTCAGCGTAGAAAAGGTAGAGACCTGGCGTGTGCAAGGTACTTACGACAACGGACAAGGCTATACATGGAAAGCTACTTTGGTAGCTTATAGCAACAGTACGTATAAACTGCTGAAGTGGTACGGTAACGAAGGATACGATTTGGAATTCGCCGTTAAGTCGGACGGTAAAATAGCCGTAACAAATCATTATCAGGAATCTTCTGGTTGGTATTACGTACGTACAGACGCCAGTCACCGTGTTCTTATCTATCCGTCGTACCAGTCTTCGTTCAGTGGAGATGAAACTTCGGGAACCGTGAAGTTCTATACCGGAAGCTCCGTATTCGAGTCGTTTACTTGGCCGGTAGCCGTGACCGAACTGTGGAGAGCCACCGGAAAGTGCAGTTTGAGTGGCAGTAAGTGGAACGGCACATTGGCCGCTTATAGTGATGGCTCTTACAAGTTGCTGAGCTGGTATGGCGTAGAAGGATACGACCTTCAGTTCTCGGTAGGTTCCGATGGAAAGCCGTCCATACTGAATTCTTCACGTGAAAACTCCGGTTGGTATTACGTAAAGTGTAACGCTTCTTCCGAACTGGGACTGTATCCGAGCTACAACTCTGCGTTCAGCGGTAACCAAACAGCCGGAACATTGTCTTTATGGACAACTTTCAGTTCTAAATTCGAGTTTACTTGGGGTGCGAAGACTGTTAGTTCTATAGATGATTTGGTAGGTACTTACAGTGGCGTATCGAAAGGATACGAGAGAATGTCGACTACTTCATGGACCCAATTTAACTATACGGAAAATGTGACGGTTACCAAACAGGATGCCACTACCTTGGTATTCTCCGGCCTGTTCTCCAATTTCAGTTATTGCAACGGAAAGACGGTAAAGGGTACGGTAGACACCGCGAACAAGACCATTACGTTCGCACCACAAGACTTGGGTTCTATGAGATTCTGTAAGTATGCCGATACTAATACTTCTATCGTGGCAACTTATACCGACGAGGGAGTTATTTCTTTCAGCAACTTTACTTTCATTTATAACTCTTATTCATATGTGTACGATGGAGCAACAATGACCTTGACTCCGCAGTAACATTGTAACACCCGTTATTGACGCTCGCCCCGACCGAATCGGATTTCTCCTTTCGGTCGGGGCGAGTTCTTTTTAGGGAAAAAGCATCGCCCCATACGGATGTGAGTAATCCATGTGGGGCGATGCGTGTGAAAGGGATGAGCGTTATTCCGCTCCTATCTCGTCTACAAAGATAAAAGCAGGGCCGCCTTCAGCGTAATGCCATCCGCCGGAAACTTTCTTCTCTGGGCTGGCTGTAAGTTTCAGGTAACGGGCGTTTACGGTATCGAACGACACTTGGTGCGTGTAGATGCCGTCTTTGCTTTCCTTGGTGGTTATGGGATATTCGGCCGCCTTTACCTCGCGGAATGTTTGGCCGTCATCGGATACGGAAACAGTGAACTTGCGCAGGTCGAACACTGCATCGGAGATGGCCACTTGGGTGCGCACCCACGCTTTGCTTACGGGCGTTTCCTTGCCCAGGTCGATAACCGCTTCCATGTCTTTTCCGTAGAAGCCCAGCCAGTTTCCGTCGCGGTAGCTGCCGCCGCCGTAAATGGCGTCTACCAGTGTCCGCTCGCCTTTATACGTATAGTTGGGGGCTGTAGGCTGAAGCAGTTTGATGGGTTTCAGGGTCGCCTTGTTGAACTGGAAACTCTGCGTCAGCGTGCGGCTGGTTTCGCCCGGGCGAACGACTACGGCTTTCAGTGTGCAGGTGTGGTTTATCCGCAAGTCTCCGTTGTATCGGGTTGATTGAGCAGAGGGTTGGCTGCCATCCAACGTGTAGTAGATGGGAGCGTCATCGATGGTGAATAGCTTGACGTTCTGTACGCCTCGGCTGAAGTTGGGAGTTATTTCCGCTTGTACGTTGAATACGTGCTTGGCATAATTGTATCCGCGCGCGTTGTAGATGGAAACCAGTGGAACAAGGCGTTTCAGGAACTGGCGGAAATTCTTGTTTTCCGGATTCGTCCACTGTACTTCCGCCAAGGCTGCTATGCGCGGAAGTTCCATGTATTCCACTTGGCTGTAGGTGGGGATGTATTCAGTCCACAGGTTAGCCTGAACGCCCACGATATACTTGGCTTCATTGGCCGTCAGTTTCTTGTCTATCGGTTCGTAACTGTAAACCGTTTCTACGGGGAGGAATCCGCCGATGGCTTCCGGTTCCAAGTCTTTGTCCTGCGACTGGTAATAGTCGAAGTAAAGATACGAGTTGGGTGTCATGATGACGTTATGTTTCTGCCGTGCGGCTTCCAGTCCGCCTTGCACGCCACGCCACGACATAACCGTTGCGTTCGGAGCCAGTCCGCCTTCCAGTATCTCGTCCCAGCCGATAATCTGCCGTCCTTTCGAGTTCAGGAACTTCTCGGCGCGGCCTATCACGTAGCTTTGCAGACGTTCTTCGGCCGAGTGCTTCTTGTCGGCTTTCAGTCCGAGCTCCTGAATGCGTGCCTGACACTTCGGACACTTCGCCCACTGGGTTTTGGGACATTCGTCCCCTCCCACGTGGATGTATTCCGACGGGAAGATTTTTATGATTTCCGTCAGCACATCGTTGATGAACTGGAATGTGTGTTCGTTTCCTGCGCAGAGCACGTTGTCCGACACTCCCCACATTTTCCACACTTCATACGGGCCTCCTGTACATCCCAGCTCCGGATAAGCAGCCAGCGCCGCCTGCATGTGTCCCGGCAGGTCTATTTCCGGGATGACCGTGATATGGCGTTCGGCAGCGTACTTTACGATTTCGCTGGCTTCCTTTTGCGTGTAGAAACCGGCGTGCGGCGTGCCGTCATACTTGCCGCTATTGTGTCCGATGACCGTTTCGGGGCGTGTAGAACCTATTTGGGTCAGTTTGGGGTATTTCTTTATCTCAATGCGCCAACCCTGGTCGTCGGTGAGATGCCAGTGGAAGCGGTTGATGTTATGCAAAGCCAACATGTCGATAAAGCTCTTTACAGAGTCCACGGGGAAGAAGTGGCGCGATACATCGAAGTGCGCGCCGCGGTAAGAGAAGCGTGGAGCGTCTGTGACTGTGACCGAAGGGAATGACACTTCGCCTTGTTGCATGGGGATGGACTTGCGTAGGGTCTGTACGCCATAGAACGCGCCGGCCTCCGAAGCTCCCGTTATCCGGATGCCGTCCGCCGAAACGGCGAGCGTATAGGCTTCCTTGTTTTCATTGTCGGTCAGTCCCAGAGCCAGAACGATGGCGTTACGGGAGGCCGATTTGGTGGTGACTTGCGGACGGAAGCCCGTGTGTTGCGAAATGAACTCGGCCAGGAACTCAGCGTTCCGCTTCATCGCCTTGTTTCCTTTGGGATAAACGATGACCGTTTGGTTGTTCAGGGTGAAACCGCCTTGTTGCGTTGCCTGTATGGTTTGCGGCAACGGCACTACGTGAAAGTCGGCTTGCGAAGTTTGTGCGTCGGCGGACTGGACAGCCCAGCCGAAGGCCCAAATAGAGGCCAGCATAAACAGTTTTTTCATCTTGTTACAATGGTTTTAGGTGTATATGTTTTAGGTTTTTGTTTCGGTTTTGTTACAAAGATAAGCCTTTCGGCTTACACGCAAAAGCCTGCGGTGTATATTTTGCGTACTTGTGAGACGGGTGCGGAGCCGTTTTGCGAGATATGTATTATATTTGCTTTTCAGAATAACCATTACAAGAAAACAGATATATGAAAAGACAAAGAACTTTGCTCATCGCCCTTTCACTTTTCGCGATGACCGCCGTGAGTCAGGCGCAAGACTCGCAACGTACTTTTTTAAAACCCGCCGATGTGGCCAGTAGTCTGAAGTTGCTTCCTCCGCCTCCGCAGCCGGGAAGCGCTCAGTTCAATTACGATGAGGCTCAATACCGCTGGGGAAAGATGCAGCGCATCACGCCGCGCGGAAAGCAGGCGGCCGAAGACGCGAAGTTGGGAGGTGAAGGACTTTCGAACGCCTTCTCGGAAGCTTTCGGTACAAAAATTTCGCAGGAGAACACTCCCGAACTATATCGTTTGATTACACGGATGCAGGAAGACGCGGGCGACCTGGCCACAGGCGAGGCGAAGACTCACTACCTACGCATGCGTCCGTTCCAGTTTTATGGCGAGCAGTCGCTCACGCCAGGCGATGAGAAATGGCTTTCGGGCAACGGTTCGTACCCGTCGGGACACACCGCCATCGGTTGGACTACCGCTTTGGTATTGGCCGAGATAAACGTTGACCGTCAGAACGAGATTCTGAAGCGTGGATTCGAGTTCGGACAGAGCCGCGTGATATGCGGCGTGCATTACCAGAGCGATGTAGATGCAGGCCGTATCGTAGCCAGTGCGCTCGTGGCTCGTCTGCATGCCGACGCCGGATTTATGGCGCAGCTGGCCAAGGCGAAAAAAGAATTCGCCAAGCTCTGTAAAGAAGGTAAAGTAAAGCAGTCCGAAAACCAATAAAAGGCTTTTCTCCGCAGCGCGCAAGGGGCTTGAAAATCCCTCGCCGGAGAAAAAAAATATCTCGGGACGAATTTTAAAAACGTCCCGAGAAAATAAAAAAACGTCCCGAGAGATTTTTTTTCTCTCGGGACGTTTTTTATCACTTCACGCTGACCGTTCCGTTGTTCGTTTCGGTGGCTGTTCCTTTGGCGGGATCGGCCGTCAGAATTTCGGGAGTGGCCGTAGAATAACCCTTTATCAAGGCTATACAAGGTGCGGAGGCGGTAATGGTCTTACCGTTGCAAGTCAGGCTTCCGGCCGAATAGAACACGGCTTGCACCATGTCTTTCGATTTGAAGCTGACGGCCTGTACCTCGGGGGTATTGCTTACGATGGTCGCTTCGTCGGTAGCAATCTTCGTCAACGTCTGCGGATTGGTTATTCCTGGTACGATGACGTAGGCATAAGTCGCGTTTTGCGGCTTGACGCCGTGCGAGAGGATGAAGTTGAAGACTGGAGCCGACACCGGGTCGCCCGACTGGTTGAAGTTAATCTTCGACCACTTACCCGTTTGAACGCCCGTTTTCAGTATGCCTTTTGATTCCTCTGGCAAGAAGTAGGCCACCTTGTTGTGCCATATCCATCCTTTTGTTACCTCTGTCGAGCCGGTATTCAGTTTAACGGGTGCCGCTCCGTTTACGGCGTACACGTCGCCGCTCAAGTGGCACTGGTTAAGGGTGGTATGGATTTCCTTATCGGTGTCTGACTGTATGCCTGCACCCAAGCACACTATCCGGTCGTCGCTCATAAACCACGCTTTGCGTGCTTTTATGCCGTAGTCTTCCAAGCGGTATGTCATGGCTCCGTATGTGCCGTCCGAGACGCCCCCTGTAAAAGTAGACGTACCCAGTTTACCCCAGTCGTTCTTGTTTTCCGCTTCTCCTGTCGGAGCGGTTGTGCCCGGCACCTTGTCCCATTCCCAAACCGGGAAGATGTTCAGGTATTCGTTTCCTGCCAACCGGATGTTTGTAGCTCCGTCAGAAATATAAGTACCCCACAGGTTCTCACCGTTTCCGCTTTCGCAGCGTTTGGTACGGGTAGATGAAGTGCGTACCGAGAAGTCGAACTGCGGACGGTTGTGCAGCATATAGTCTGAACAATAGAACATGTGGTTTTCCGGAGTGCGTCCCACTGCGGCGTTTCCCGAAGCGAACCGTTTTCCGGCAGCGAAGTACACGGCCACGTTAGCCGGATCCAGTGTTTTCATGCTCTCTATAAAATTGTTCAGTTTAGTCGGGGCAAGCGTTCCTTCGCGGCTAACGCTTCGTCCGCATACGCTGAAGTCCAAATACGGGCCGCGGAACACATTTAGATAAGTGGTGCGTACGAACCGCGAGAACAAATCCATCTGTTCCTTGCTCATGGAGTACTTAGTGCCTGTAAAGAGGCCGGCCAGACTGGTAATGTTGTCTACGAAAACCGAACCGTAACCTCCGATGTAGAGCTGCACGCCGTGCTGCTGGTACGAAAGGTCTTCACGGATACCCTCGCCGTCGGTGATGCATACGGGCTGGAACAACTCGTGTACGTTGGCGCTTACGATGCTGTCGTTCTTCATCACGCATCCGCGTATCAGGTGATGGGTGGCGATGTCCATCTTATTGGCTCCCGTCCATTTGCGGGGGTCGCTGTCGGCCATATAAGTCATCAGCTCTGAGCTGACGTCGTTGGGCAATTTGTTGTATCCGGCGTCCATTAACGCAAGGATATCGGCCGCCATTTTCGGTGCGGAAATCTTATTGAACCACCAGTTGAACGATTTCGGTTTCTTGGTGTTCCATACCTTGAGCGCCTTGACGATGGCTTTGTACACCTCGGTGTTTCCGTAGAGTGGTGAACGCGGACAGGTATAAGATATAGCCATGCGCTTGATGTTGTTCAGGTGATTCACCGGCTCCCAGTTGGTGCGGAAGAAACAGTTGTAATCGATGTCCGGCCATGTTCCGTCCGAGTCCATCTGTTTCAGTAGACTGGTTGCGTTCTTTTCCATTTGTTCGGTGGTGAATTCGGCGTACAACTTGTTTCTTACCCGTTGCAGAATGCGGTCGTAGTCGTCTTTGGGTTCGAAAGTTGTGGGTGTTTGGTTCGTGCCTTTAGCCGGGTCGAAATACGACAAATACGAGTGGCGTTCCAGATTCACTTTACCCGTTACGGTAAGCACCTTGGTATCGCCCGACGTCGCGTTCGAGAAAACTTCGGTCACGATACTGAACGTTTTCTTCTTTCTCCATTCGGGATTGTAGGAAATGCGTATCACGCCTTTCGCTCCCGGTTGATACGGTTTGTCCGACCATTTAGCCGATGTACATCCGCATCCGGTTATCACCTGCTTGATAACAAGCGGCTTGTCGCCCGTATTGACAAACTGGAAGTCGTGGCTGACAGTTCCGTCAGACTCTTCCATGTTTCCAAAATCGTGTTTGGTTTCCTTGAACGTCATGTCTTGCGCAAAGAGCGAAGACGCGGAAAACAGCAACATCCATGAGAAGCAAATGAGTTGTTTCATAAATAGAGTTTTTGGGTTAATATTGTTTTTTCCTTTTTTGTCTACGTATGCAAATGTAGCGTAAAGACTCCTATCCAAACGTTCCTTTTTGTCCAAAATAGGTGTAAAATCATTTGTTCTTGGAGCGTTTTCGTTATTTTTGCGGCATAAATAAACATCCGATGAAAAAGATTCTTTTTGTATGCCTCGGGAATATCTGCCGTTCGTCGGCAGCCGAAGAAATCATGCGTACGCTTTTAGCTGAAAACGGGATGGAGAAAGAAGTGGAAGTAGACTCGGCCGGACTTATCTCCTACCATCGTGGTGAGCCAGCCGATAGCCGGATGCGTGCCCACGCCGCACGCCGCGGATACCATATTACACACCTGTCACGCCCCGTCTGCACCGATGATTTCTATCGGTACGACTTGATTTTGGGTATGGACGACACGAATATCGACCGTCTGAAAGAATTAGCTCCCGACCTTGAGACGATGGAAAAGATAGGACGAACCACCGACTATTGCCGCCTGAAGGTGGCCGACTGTGTGCCCGACCCTTATTACGGCGGAGCGCAAGGATTTGAAAACGTGCTCGACATCTTGGAAGACGCCTGTCAAGGATTGCTCGAAAAACTGAAGGCGTAAACCTTATTCCCCTTTGTGTGTATGAAAAGACTTTTCCCTCTCACTGCGTTATTGCTCTGTATGGCATCGGTCATGCTGCTGGCCTGTCGTCCGAAACCACGGCAAGCCGTAACGGCTTCCTCTCCCATCGAGGCAGGAATGGATTCCCTGGGGATTCCCTTGCCCGAAATACCATCGGTACTAAGCACCGCCGAGGAGCGGAAAGCGTTCCTGCTGACACATTTTTGGAATAAATACGATTTTTCAGACACGACAACCGTGAACGGCATTCCGCGTGCGGAAGAAGACTGCGCCGTTTACGTATCTATACTTGCCGATGAGGAGTCGGCCACACTGCGTAAGGCATCGCTCGATGCCTTTGGCGAAACTTTGGTAAAAAAGGGGGAAGAAACGTGCGATGCGTTTTTGGATATGATGAAAGAACTCTTATTTAATCCAAACTCTATTCATTATAATGAAACGCTCTATGCCGAGTTCTTACGAAGTATGTGCCGGAATGTGCCGAAAAACGACGTAAGATTAACAACTTTTAATTACCGCCTGGAACTGATAGAGCGGAATAACCCCGGTGCGAAAGCCTCCGACTTTGAATATTTCCTGAAAGACGGAAGCCGCAACACGTTGCTTCGTACCCCCGTGAAGGGTAACCGTCTGTTACTATTGTTTTACGACCCGGAGTGCGGCCATTGCAGCGAAGTGACCGACCAGATGCGAGCGAGCGAAAGTCTGCGTAGAGCCGTTCAGGACGGAAAGCTCACCCTACTGGCTGTATATACCGAGGGGAATGACGAAATCTGGAAGAGTACGCTTTCTGATTTGCCCGAGGAATGGCTGACCGCCACCGACCGAGAGTCCGTCAGAACGCAGTCGCTGTACGACCTGAAAGCAATGCCATCGCTCTATCTGCTGGATGGTAAGAAACGTGTCATTCTGAAAGATGCTTCCTTTGAACGTATATGTAAAGAACTGGGACTGTAAGTCGAAGTCCTCCCCTATTCTCCTCAGTCTATCAGCTTGTAAACGCCTCCGGCCATCATCCTGATTATTCCTTTCATCTCCAGCTCGAACAAAATTCCCGTCATGCGCGTGATGGCGGTGTTCGTGTCTACCACAAGCGTGTTTATCTGGAGTCCGTCCGGGTGTTTGGCCAGCACAGAGACCACTGCCTCTTCATCGGGATTCAAATCGGGGAAAAGTTGTCGCTGCACGCTTCGCGGCTTTTCGGCTCTCTTGTCCCATCCCATCGCTTTCACCAGTTCTTCCGCGTTTTGTATCAGCGAAGCAGCGTTGCTTTGTATCAGTTTGTTGCATCCCGCTGAAAAGGGGTCGTCTATACGTCCCGGAAAGGCAAAGCAGTCTCGTCCGTAGCTTCCGGCTATCTCGGCGGTGATGAGTGATCCTCCCTTTGCCGCCGATTCTACCACAATGGTCGCGTCGCTAATTCCTGCAACAATGCGGTTTCGTTTTACGAAGTTCTGTCTGTCGGGGTTCGTCCCGCTCATAAATTCGGTCAGCAGGCCACCGTGAGTCGTCATGTCGGCCGCAACTTTCCGATGTACGGTCGGATAAATCCTGTCTAGTCCATGCGCCAATACGCCAATGGTTTCTACTCCATACTCCAAGGCCGCCCGATGCGAATAGATGTCGATTCCGTAGGCCAGTCCGCTCACCACAATAACATCGGGAATCAGTTCCTGCAGTTCCTTAACGAAACGCAGGCAGATGTCCTTGCCGTACTGGGTCGCGTTTCGGGTACCTACCATCGAGACAATGTGACGTTTGTTTAGGTCGGCGTTTCCCCGGTAGAAAAGCACCAGCGGAGCATCGTCACATTCACGCAGTCGGGATGGAAAACGTTCGTCTTCGGTCGTCAGGCAGTCTATGCGGTTTTTTTCGGCAAAGGCCAACTCCGCTCTGCATAGCTTTAGCGCATCGTCTGAATCGAAGGCCGCTACCATCTTTTTGGAAATGCCTGGAATCAGTTCGGGCAGTTCTTTCCGGTGCTCGAATAAGGCGGTTGCACTTCCGGCTATGCGTAGCAAGTGATGGGCGTTTACCAGTCCGATTCCCGGGAGCTGTGTGAGTGCCAAACGGTATAAGACTTCTTTTTCATTCATGGGCGTAATAGGGCGAGAAGGCCGCGTCGAAGAACTCGCTGTCTCCCAAGCGTCCGTTGATGACACAAACCGTCTCTACGGTGGATTTAATGACAATTTTCATGTCGGGCAGTCGGAATATGTCCTGATAGAACACATACTTGATTCCTTCTTTTTTCAGGTATAATTTCGACACGAACTCGTCTCCGCTCTTTAGCGGCGTCTTGAATGCCATGTTCAGTCGAGCCACTACGGGGTCAACGCCTTTCTCGTGTAGTTGGGCGAAGCTGATGCCAGTAGACAAGAGAAATTCATGACGCGTGTGTTCTATATAATGTTGGTAATTGGCATTGTTTACGATGCCTTGCAGGTCGCATTCGTAGTCGCGAACCTTCATTTTTAATTCGTATATGTAGTTGCTCATAAAGCTTTTCGGTTTTCGTTGTATGGCAAAAGTAGCAATAAAAACACATCCGGCTACGGTTTCCGCTTAAAGTATTCGTATCCGAACCGGCAATATAGGCATTTCCGGGTGTCGCAATAGCTTTTCTTCAGTTGGATAAGCGCCTGACTGTCGCCTGCGTGAGCCGCTTGCAGTCCGCATTCTTTCCAAGTGCGTATGATGTAGTTGTTTTCCGGAGGCAGTTCCTCCAGTAGCGCGGTGGCTCTCAGGCAAAGGCTTTCGTCTTTCCGATGCTTTCCGTAAGCGTACAGAAAGGGAATCACCGTATTGATAATAAGTAGGTCTATTGAACTGCGGCTTAAAGTCTTTGGATGCGAAGGAGATACTTCGCCAAAAGTGTAATGTGTCAGCCAATATTCCGAGGTCCCTCCCTTTAGTACGTCACGCAGTTGTCCAAGAGTCTGCATTTCCATCAGTTGAGAGAACAATCCTTGTGAACGGTGATACAGGCAGGCCAGTTGGGCGATGCGTACGTGTGGGAAGTTACCTGGCCGCATCCGAAGAAAACGCCAACGGCACTCTTCAACGGGAGTTAACTGGAATTTGTGTTTTAGGTAGGCGTATTCCTTAATTATCTTTTCGGTATATTCATCGGTGGTAAGCTCTTGTAGTAATCCGGCCAGTCCAAAGAAGAACGCTTCTATCTGGAAAAGGTTGTCTCGATGCTTGTTTACCGCAGCCAACGGAACGCTTTTGGCCCATAATTCGAAAGCATCGCTATTTACCCCAAAGCCGAAATTACGTGCAAGGGTAATAAAGAAAGCGGCCTCCCAGTCTTGTGAGTAAGCTTTCAGGCGTTCTTCTATCTGTTCGGTTTTTACGGCAAACCGTTCCGTTTGCAAAGCCGAAAGCCAACCGTGTACAGTTAAAGACGACAGTTGGGGAATGATGCGGAAACATGCCGGGTATTTGTCTTCGCGTAACAACTCTTCGTAATTAGTTTTCAGACTGTCGGGATAATGCAGTTCCATTTGCGGAATCTCTTCGCCGTTTGTCCGGTAGATAGTGGCATCGGCAACAAGTACCACGTGAAGCACTACCGAATCGTATGCCGTATCGGTGTGGTGGTTGTGCCGAAACCAGTCGGAAGCTCGGTTGTGTATTTCGATGTTTCCTACCCACAAAACACCGTTTATCTTGACTTTTGCATTGAAGAAATCGGGACCGGCGTGTATGTTTGCCAATCCGGGGTCAATAACCTCAACGTCATAACCTGCGGTGGTTTGCAGTCGTTGTAGACCGAAAAGTTTGTGTTTCCATACGTAATGCAGCAGTTGTTCCATGTTAACGAGGTGTAAATGTTCGATAAAAGTAATGAATTAGAACGAAAAACGTTACCTTTGTAGCTAAAAGATTCATTTCAATATGAGAATTGCGTTAATAGGATATGGGAAAATGGGTCGCGAGATAGAAAAGATTGCTCTATCAAGAGGCCACGAGATAGTAAGTGTCATTGATGTGGATAATCGTCAGGATTTCGATTCAGACGCATTTCGTTCGGCCGATGTAGCCATCGAATTTACGGCTCCATCAGTAGCTTACGATAACTGTATAGAGGCTTTTAAGCAAGGTGTAAAAGTCGTTTCTGGAAGCACAGGGTGGATGAACGGTCATGCTGTGGAGATGCGTAATCTGTGCAAAACGGAGGGGAAAACCCTGTTTTGGTCATCCAACTTCAGTTTGGGAGTGGCCATCTTTTCGGCTGTAAACAAGTACTTGGCCAAGATAATGAACGATTTCTCCAACTACGATGTGTCGATGGTGGAAACGCATCACGTACATAAGCTTGACGCTCCGAGCGGCACGGCAATCACGTTGGCCGAAGGTATTTTGGATAACTTGGATCGCAAAACCAAATGGGTAATGGGAACCCTCACCTCACCCGACGGAACCGTTTCGGGTAAAACTGATTGTGCCCCAGACGAACTTCCCGTCAGTGCAGTGCGTGAAGGCGAAGTTCCGGGTATCCACACTATACGTTATGAGTCGGAAGCCGATTCGATAACCATCACTCACGATGCGAAAAACCGTAAAGGATTCGCTCTTGGGGCTGTCTTGGCTGCCGAATACACGGCTAAGCATCAAGGGTTCTTAGGAATGAACGATTTATTTCAGTTTTAAATATGGCAAAAGTATTGCGTAAGCAGTGGATTAAATTCGGGATAGCCCTTGTTTTGTATATCCTGTTCATTGTTTGGCTAAAGAGCTGGTTGGGAATCGTGGCGATTCCGTTGATTTACGATGCCTATATCTCCAGAAAGATTCCTTGGACCTGGTGGAAGAAATCGAAAAACAAAGCTATACAAACGGTGATGGGATGGATAGATGCCGTTATTTTCGCATTGATAGCTGTTTATTTCGTCAATCTGTATTTCTTTCAGAATTATGTGATTCCCTCGTCCTCGTTGGAAAAATCGCTTTTGGTGGGTGACTATTTGTTTGTGAGCAAAATGAGCTACGGAGCGCGTATTCCACAAACCCCGTTGCATATGCCGCTGACCCAACATACATTGCCAGTATTTAACTGTAAGTCGTATTTTGATTGGCCTCATTGGGATTACAAACGTGTTTCCGGTCTTGGAAAGGTACAACTTAACGATATTGTTGTATTTAACTTCCCGGCCGGCGACAGTGTGGCTACTGCTATTCCTGCCGAAGATTTGTATCGTTTGAGTTATCAGGCTGGAAAAGACCTTTCGCAACCAGTTGATATGGCACAGCTTAGTGTAGAACAGCAACGTCAGGTTTTCGACTATTATTATCAAGCCGGACGTAAGTATATTGATGAGAATCCACAACTTTTCGGAAAGATAGTAACTCGTCCTGTAGACCGACGGGAAAACTATGTAAAACGTTGTGTGGGGCTTCCCGGACAGACTTTACAAATAAAGAACAGGGTAATTTATCTGGATGGCAAACCGAACAAAGAGCCGGAAAATGTGCAGTATCGGTATTTTGTGCATACCAAGGGAATGCTTCCCGAGGAGCTTTGCAACGAATTAGGTATCAGTATAGAAGACCGCTCCGCTTATTATGTAGATGAATCGGTTTACAACATGCCGCTTACCAATAAAGCAAAGGCCGCATTGCTCGCACGGAAAGATATTGTGACCCAAATTACCGATACTCCAGAAGATGATGCTGGAGGATTGTATCCGTTGAACAAACAAACGGGATGGACTATAGATAATTACGGTCCTCTTTGGATTCCGAAAAAAGGAGCAACTATAGACTTAACATTGGATAATCTGCCTGAATATGAACGCCCGATACATGTGTACGAAGGAAACAAACTGGAAGTAAAGGACGGCAAGATTTATATTAACGGTGAAGAAACCACACGATATACATTCAAGATGGATTACTATTGGATGATGGGTGACAATCGGCACAACTCTGCTGATTCACGCTTTTGGGGATTCGTACCCGAAGACCATATCGTAGGTAAGCCTATTTTTGTTTGGCTGTCGGTGGACCAAGACCGAAACAAGATTCGTTGGAATCGTCTGTTTAAGTTTGTAGATTCTATAAAATAAGGATAGATTGCGGACACACGGGTGGGTTCATTGGCTGAAGCTTATTGCCGTTACGTTAGTAGTGGTGTGGCTGGTAAAGGCTTTTCTTGTTACCTCATGCTTTATCCCGTCAGCGGGCATGGAAAATTCGCTTTATCAAGGCGAAGGCGTATTGGTAAACAAATGGAGCTACGGACCGCGTGTGCCATTGTCTTCAATATGGGGATATCATAGATTGGGTAATTGCAAAGTGCAGAAATCTGATATTGTATTATTTAATAATCCTGGTCCTGAATCCGTTTGTTCCGCTCCTGAATGGAGAGATGTTTTCATTAGTCGATGTGGAGGATGTCCCGGCGATACTCTAATGTTGAATCATGAATGGATAGACACTGGGCGTAGTGTGTTTAGTCCCGATGCCAAGACCTTGTATACGTATCCTTCTTCGCAAGAGGATTTAATGCAAGAGGTTTTGTTGTCTGTTGGCTTGACAGACAATAAGCTGATAAGTTATACATCAGACGGATACTATATCCGCAGTTTCAGTCATTACGAGTATTATTTGGTATCACAAAGAGGGAAATATTTGTCCCTAAGTTCGCTGAATAGCAAGTCGAATCAAGATATTCATCCGTATATTGTTCCCCGAAAAGGACTTTCGGTGAAAGTTTATCCGTGGAATGCAGTGTTGCTTGGTAACACGATTTGGTGTCACGAGCATAAACAAGCCTCTGTGAAAGATGATACATTATATGTAGAGGGAAAGCCGATTTCGGAATATACTTTCAGTAAGAATTATTATTGGATGGTATCTAATGATTTGGTGAATCTTTCCGATTCTCGCCTTTTTGGTTTTGTTCCCGAAGAGTGCATTATAGGGAAAGTTTGGCGCATTTGGTTTACTACCCGTAAAGGACGGTTTTTTCAAAACGTACAATGAAGATGAGAAAAGACATATTGTTAAGTTCTGCTTATCTGGCACCGGTGGAATATTATACTAAGTTGTATGCCTATTCGGTAGCGCATATAGAACGATTCGACCACTATATGAAGCAGACTTATCGGAACCGGTGCGTGATTGCTTCGGCCGAGGGGGCATTGGCATTAACTATTCCAACGGAAAAGGGTGCGGAAATCAAATGTTTAACGAAAGATATTCGCATCTCCGACCATGGTAATTGGCGGCATGTACATTGGAATGCTTTTGTGGCCGCTTACAAGCATAGTCCTTTTTTCGATTATTATGCCGATGAGTTTCATGTCTTCTTTGAGCGTAGATATGAATTCCTTTATGATTTTAATGAGGAGTTGTGTCGCTGGGTATGTAGCCAAATAGATATTCAACCCAATCTGTTGTCTACAGACAACTATCTGAAGGAATACCCAGGCACAGATGATTTCAGAGAAACGATACATCCCAAAAAATCATATACGGAGTATGACAAGGAGTTTACACCCCACCCCTATTATCAAGTGTTTGATGCGAAGTTGGGTTTCATTCCTAATTTGAGCATCGCTGATTTGCTTTTCAATATGGGGCCGGAGAGCTTACTGGTATTGCGAGATAGTTGGAATAAAACAGAAAAAATTTAAGATATGAATAACTTACCTACAGTAACAAAAAATCTGCTGATTATTAACGTGCTGTTTTTCTTGGGAACAATGGTCGCTCAGAAGTATGGCATACAGTTGGATCAATATTTGGGATTACATTTCTTTTTGGCTTCCGATTTTAATTTGGCGCAGCTTGTAACCTATATGTTTATGCATGCCGGATTTACTCATATATTTTTCAATATGTTTGCGTTGTGGATGTTCGGCCGCACCCTGGAGATGGTATGGGGCCCTAAGCGTTTCTTTATATTCTATATGGTGTGTGGTATAGGAGCTGGAGTCGTACAGGAGATTGTGCAATACGGAGATTACCTTCTTAATTACGCTCAGTATGATGGTGTCAATACCATGACGGGAACAATCTCAATGGATACATTTTTGAATATGTGGACTACGGTGGGAGCTTCTGGAGCAATTTATGGCATTTTGTTGGGCTTCGGAATGCTGTTTCCCAACAGTGAGATGTTTATATTTCCACTGCCAATGCCGATAAAAGCAAAATATTTCGTGATAGGATATGCCGTTCTTGAGTTGTTCTTTGGTTTGGCTGGAGGTGACAGTGTGGCTCACTTTGCCCATTTGGGAGGTATGCTTTTTGGTTTGATACTTATCATTTATTGGAAAAAGAAAAATGGCGGTGGGCAACGGATTTATTTCTAAGCAGGTAAGTAGTTTTAAGAAGGGTGATATCATTACCCGTCTAATATATCTGAATGTGGTAGTCTTTTTGATTACTGCATTGACGGAGGTGATATTGACTTTATTCAATATTCCACAAGGAGCATGGAAAACCTTTCTGATGTTTCCGGCTTCCGTGGAGTCTTTCATAAAACAGCCTTGGACATTAATCAGTTATATGTTCATGCATGCGGGTGTGTTTCATATCCTTTTCAATATGCTTTGGTTGTTTTGGTTTGGAAAATTGGCTCTAAATTTCTTTTTGTCTAAACACGTTCGAGGTCTTTATTTGCTAGGGGGAATAATGGGGGCAGTGGCTTATATGCTGGCTTATCATTTGTTTCCATTCTTTCAAGGACAGATAGAATATGCTCATGTTGTAGGCGCCTCGGCTTCGGTTTTGTCTATTGTAGTGGCCTCGGCTGTGCGTGAGCCTGAATTCCCGATACAGTTCATGTTTATAGGAACGGTACGTCTGAAATATGTAGCGTTGTTTATTGTGGCATTGGACTTGCTTTTTATGGTTTCAGATAATGCGGGGGGGCACATTGCTCATTTGGGGGGAGCGTTGGCCGGGTGGTGGTTCGCTGCAAGTTTGGCCAAAGGGCATGATATTACGAAGTGGATAAATGTAATTATTGATTGTTGTTCTTTTAAAAGGAAGCTGAAGAGTAGAAAGCCGAAGATGAACGTTTATTATGGAAGCGGAAGGTATCAAGGAAGTGACAATGCTTCTTCTCGTCAAGATTCGGAGAACGAGATAAACCGAATATTGGAGAAACTGAGAAAATCGGGATACGATCACCTAACTTCTGAAGAGAAGAGAAGTCTGTTTGATGCCAGTCGAAAATAAGAGAGTTATGCCCGTTCGTAGAATATTACAGACGATTCTTCTACTCCTTAATATAGTAATAGGCATAGGCTATTTGGCTTGTGCCTATAGCGTTTACATATCACCAGAAATTCATCCCTATATAGCCTGTCTCGGACTGTTTATTCCGTTTTTTATCGTGCCCAATGTGCTGTTCCTGATGTTCTGGCTTGTGGTAAGGTGGAGATATTTATGGGTTTCATTAGTTGCCCTTATTTTAGGATGGGGTAGTTTGCGTACTTATAGTCCCATAAATATAGAGAAAGAACCGAAAGGAGGGAGAAAAATTAAAGTGCTTACATACAATGTGGAGGGGTTTACTTCTGAAAATGCATCCGATATTCTTTCGTATTTACAGAAAAGCGATGCCGATATCGTTTGTTTGCAAGAAGCTATGCCTCAAGGGCGTTTGTCGGAACAGAAAGTAGAGAAGGCCTTGGCTTCTTATCCATATAGTCGAAAGGTAAAAACAAAAGGCGGAGACGGATTAACATGTTTTTCGCAGTTTCCCATACTGTCTTCATCTCCGATAGAATATGCTAGCCGATTTAATGGCAGTGTTTTGTATCGTTTACAGGTAGATGGAGACACCTTGGTGCTGGTCAACAATCATTTGGAGTCGAATAAAATTACAGCTTACGACAAAGATGTGTATAAAGAGATAATTATGTCTCCACGCAAGGAAACTGTCAAGACAGGAGGCAAATACTTGATTCGTAAACTGGCAGATGCGGTGTGTGTGCGGGCTGTGCAGGCTGATTCGGTCGCTAACGTTATCCATCGAAACAGAACCGATTATATGATAGTTTGTGGTGATTTCAATGATTCTCCGGTGTCATATACCCATCGGGTTGTTGGTAAAGGACTGGTTGATGCTTATGCCGAAGCAGGCTTCGGTCCGGGCTTTTCTTATAACCAAAGTATGCTTTATTTTCGGATAGACCACTTGCTGGTGAGTGAGAAGTTTCGTGTATTAAAGTGTGATGTAGACCGGTCAATCCAAGCATCCGACCATTATCCTGTATGGTGTGTATTGGAAAAATAGGCGGAAAATAGGCGCTGACGCTTAAATAATTGATAACCGATTCCGCTATAAGTGAAAAAAAAACTATATTTGCGCCTTGAATTATTGTATATTAAGTAAAAACTAAATAAAAAGTAACATGCAAAACAAAGGATTCGTAAAAGTTTTTGCGCTATTACTGACCCTTGTGTGTATTTTCTACCTCTCGTTTTCTTTCGTGACTCGCTATCATATGAACAAGGCGGCCGAAGATCCGAAGGGAGAAGCACATTACCTTGATTCAATACAGAATGAAAAGGTTTGGTTCGGGGCGTATACGCTGAAACAATGTCGTGAAATGGAAATCGGATTAGGTCTGGACTTGAAAGGCGGAATGAACGTCATTCTCGAAGTCTCTGTACCAGATGTTATCAAGGCGTTGGCTGATAACAAACCTGATGAGGCTTTCAATAAAGCAGTAGCTGAAGCTTCTAAGCAGCAAATTACCAGTCAAGACGATTTCGTAACATTGTTTGTTCGCGAGTATAAGAAACTGGCTCCGGACGCTAAGTTGGCCGAATTGTTCGCTACTCAGCAACTGAAAGACAAAGTCACGACACGCAGTACTGACTCGGAAGTGATATCGGTATTACGTAGTGAAATAAAAGCTGCCGTAGAAAACTCATACAACATTCTGCGTACACGTATTGACCGCTTTGGTGTGGCTCAGCCCAACATCCAGACCTTGGAAGGAAAGATGGGACGTATCATGGTGGAACTTCCGGGTATTAAGGAACCGGAACGTGTCAGAAAACTGTTGCAAGGTTCTGCGAATTTGGAGTTTTGGGAAACGTTTGAAGCGAAAGATGTTGCTCCTCTATTGGTTTCGGCCGATAGCCGTGCACGTGAAATAGCCGTAGGTGTAGTGGCAGATACTACAAAGACTGATAGTGCAGTTGTTGCACAGGCTGAAGCTGTCGAAAAGGCTACCCCAGCCTTATCTGCAAAAGATAGCTTGAATGCTGCATTGAAAGGTGACAATGCAACAAAGACCGCAACTGCTTCGGACGCTGAAAAGGAAGCTGCCAAGAAAGAACATCCATTGCTGGCTGTACTTGGATTGAATCAGCAAGGAGCAGGCCCTGTAGTGGGTTATGCCGATTATAAAGATACAGCGGATGTAAACCGCATTCTCAGCATGAAAGAAGTACAGGCTGTGCTTCCTCGCGACTTGAAGTTGATGTGGGGGGTAGCTGCTGCCGATTTTGACAAAACAGGTCATGTATTTGAATTGTATGCAATCCGTTCTACGGAACGCAACGGCCGTGCACCTCTTGAAGGTGATGTCGTAACCGATGCAAGCGATACATATGATGAATATCACAGACCAGCCGTAAGCATGTCGATGAATACCGAGGGTTCACGTCGTTGGGCTCAGCTTACCAAACAGAATATTGGAAAATCCATTGCTATTGTACTTGATAATTATGTATACAGTGCACCGCGTGTAAATGGTGAAATTACCGGCGGTAATTCAAGTATTACGGGTAGCTTTACCCCTGAACAGACAAAGGACTTAGCCAATGTGCTGAAGACTGGTAAGATGCCGGCTCCCGCACGCATTGTGCAGGAAGATATTGTCGGCCCGTCTTTGGGTCAAGAATCAATCAACCAAGGTATTGTTTCGTTTGTTGTAGCCTTGGTAGTTCTGATGATTTATATGTGTGTGATGTACGGATTCATTCCAGGAATGATTGCTAACGCCGCATTGTTTGTAAACTTCTTCTTTACGTTGGGAATTCTATCATCGTTCCAAGCTGCACTTACGATGTCCGGTATTGCCGGTATGGTGTTGGCGTTGGGTATGGCTGTGGATGCCAATGTGCTTATCTATGAGCGTACCAAAGAAGAGTTGCGTGCAGGTAAGGGTACGAAGCAAGCCCTTTCAGAAGGTTATTCCAACGCATTCTCTGCAATCTTCGACTCTAACTTGACTTCTATTATTACAGGTATCATCCTGTTCAATTTCGGTACCGGTCCTATCCGTGGTTTCGCTACTACGCTTATCATTGGTATTCTCTGCTCGTTCTTCAGTGCCGTGTTCTTGACTCGTTTGGTTTATGAACACTATATGAACAAGGACAAGTGGTTGAACTTGACATTTACTACTAAATTCTCGAAGAACTTGATGCGTAATGTTCACTTCAATTTTATGGGCATTACCAAACGTTCATTTACTATTTGGGGAACAATCATTGTGATTTGCGTGATTTCGTTCTTCGTTCGTGGATTGGCGCAGAGTATTGATTTTACCGGTGGACGTAACTTCGTAGTACAGTTTGAACAGACCGTACAGCCTGAAACCGTACGTGACCTGTTGCAGCAGAAGGTAGGCGACGCCAACGTACAAGCTATCGCTTTGGGTACAGACGGAAGAACCATCCGTGTAACTACCAACTACCGCATTACAGAGGATTCTCCGACGATTGACGCTGAGATAGAAGAGTTCCTTTATACAGCTTTGAAAGAAGGAAACTTGTTGGGTAAGGGTACAACTCTTGATATCTTCATTGACCGCGATAATCGTGCCGGAGGTTCTATTATCAGTTCACAGAAGGTAGGTCCAAGCATCGCCGATGATATAAAGACTTCGGCTATTTGGTCGGTAGTTTTGGCCTTGATTGCTATCGGTATCTATATCTTAATACGTTTCCGTAACATTGCATATAGCGTGGGTGCTACAGTCGCATTGGCTGTTGATACCTTGCTGATTATCGGTGCTTATTCCTTGTGTTACGGATGGATGCCGTTCTCGCTTGAAATAGATCAAACGTTTATTGGTGCTATCCTGACCGCTATTGGTTATTCTATCAACGATAAGGTGGTTATCTTCGACCGTGTACGTGAATTCTTCGGATTGTATCCGAAACGTGACCGTGCTAAGTTGTTCAACGACTCATTGAATACCACTTTGGCTCGTACCATCAATACATCGGTAAGTACTTTGATTGTATTGTTGTGTATCTTCATCCTGGGTGGCGATAGCATTCGCAGCTTTGCGTTCGCCATGATATTGGGTGTTGTTATCGGTACATTGACATCGTTGTTTGTTGCAGCTCCGGTAGCTTACCTTACAATGGGACACAAGGTAGCTGAAGCTGAAAAGGCAGAAG
>CAVBJM010000019.1:0-46737 GCA_963595925.1 bacterium | reverse complement strand
TTGCTAATTATCAAGATGTTCCACAGAACATGATGTCTGCTATTGTAGAGTCAAATAAGACTCGCAAGGACTACATCGCTGACGCTGTGTTGCGCAAGGCTGGTTGGTATGATTATTCAAGTAACAATCAATATGGGATAGAACTCAACAATTGTGTCATTGGTGTCTATCGCTTGACGATGAAATCCAACTCTGATAATTTCCGGCAGTCCGCCATTCAAGGCATCATGAAGCGCATCAAAGCTAAGGGTGCCGAGGTTATCATCTACGAGCCGACACTTGAGGACGACACAACATTCTTCGGTTCGCGTGTTGTCAACGACCTCGCAACGTTTAAAGCCCAAAGTCATGCCATCGTTGCAAATCGTTATGATTCTTGCCTTGATGATGTGAAAGAAAAAGTATATACGCGCGACATCTTCAGAAGAGACTAACCCCTCAAAGAAGACTTGGAGATTTGATTAATGGATAAACAAAACACAAGCAATACCGCACAAGCAATGTGGATAGGAATCGGAAGCTTATTTTCGTTTCTTTTCGCTATTGTCAGTTCTTCTATATTGAGTCGTTATCTGACGAAATCTGAATATGGTACATACAAGCAAGTATTATATGTATATACCACATTGCAATCCGTATTTACCTTAGGGCTTCCTTTAGCTTATTCATATTTTCTTCCCCGTGTAAGTAAAGGAGAAGGAAAAACATTGACTAGAAGGCTTGAAATAGCGTTTCTTGTTTTGGGCGGTGTCTTTTCCTTGGTTCTTTTCTTTGGAGCAGATACAATAGCCGGAATATTAGGAAACCACGACTTGGCTCTTAATATAAAGATTTTTTCACCAACACCTATTTTAGCTTTGCCTACAATGGGACTTCAAGGAATTCTTGCGACATATAAGCAGACCATTTGGAATGCTGTATATATTATAGTAACAAGAATTTTGATGGTGATTTTCGTTGCATTGCCTGTGGCTTTTTATCGTGCGGATTGTCAAACGGCAGTGTGGGGCTTTGTGATTGCCTCGTTTATTTCACTACTTGTGGCTATGTGGGTTAAGAATATCCCTTATAAAGGGATAAAAAAAGAGCCTTGCAGCATTACCTACAAGGATATATTTATGTATTCAACACCTTTGATGTTTGCAGGTATATATGGCATTGGAATCAAAGCGGCAGACCAATTCTTTGTTAGCCGTTATTATGGGCAAGAAGTGTTTGCCGACTTTGCTAATGGTTCATTAGAGTTGCCTTTTGTAAGTATGGTATTAAGTGCAGGGGCGACTGTGCTCTTGCCTGTGTTTAGTGGAATGATAGCAAATAAAGAAGGAACCAATAAAATCGTTGATTTATGGAAACGAACAGCGGTAAAGTCTGCTTTGATTCTCTATCCCCTTGTCGTTTTCTTTTGGTTTTTTGCCAGCGACACGATTACGCTACTCTATGGTGACAAGTTTGTGACATCGGCAATTTATTTCCGCATAATGCTGTTAGTGAATATTTTTACTGTTATACCTTTTTATCCTATTATATTGGCCCTTGGCAAAATAAAAGAGTATGCGAATGTTCATCTATTAATATTCATAGTCGTTTGGCTACTTGAATATTTGTCGGTAGTAACTATAAATTCGTCATATGCCATTACTGCTATATCGGTTTTGTGTTCTTTGGTAAAAATCTTCTTATTGTTCAAGGTGGTTGCGAAAACTATTGAACAATCAATGAGATCAATGATTCCTATTGGAAAATTGCTGAAAGTATTTGTTAGTTGCGCTTCTGTGGGAGCTATTTCTTGGTATGTAGTAGGGCTTTTACCTTTTGCACATATAAAAATAATGTCTATTGGAGTTGGATTCGGTTTGTTTGTAGTCCTGAATTTAGTGATTAGTAGACCTCTGAAAATAGGTTATTTAGATGTTGTAAGTCCGTTGTTTTCAAAAGTCAAAAGAAAAAGCAATGTTATTTAAAAAAAGTAATTTTATTAGGGGGGGGGTAGAGCGTACTCCTATTCTTTACAACTGGTTCTCATTTCATCGGACTTGGCCAGAAGTAAGTTTTCTGCGTTTTATATGGAAACAGATTTTCCCTCATTTCAAGGGCAATATGTATTATCCATACGATAAAAATTCTACAGTCGTTGGAAATTTACTGATAGGAAAGAATGTTAAACTAACTCAACGTGGCGGATGCTACATTCAAGGATGGGGTAAATTATTCATTGGCGATTATGTTGAGATTGCTCAGAACTGCATCATCCTTAGTTCGAACCATAGTTTAACCAATCAGTCTGAAAGTGTCAAAAAAGAGACTATTATAGGTGATCACTGCTGGATTGCATCGAATTCAATGATTATGGCAGGAGTCGTTTTGGGGCCTCGGACAGTGGTGGCAGCTGGTGCTGTGGTGACAAAGAGTTTCCCCAAAGGTTTTGTCGTGATAGGCGGCAATCCAGCAAAAGTCATAAAAGAAATTCCACGTGAAGAGTTTGTACCCAGACATTACCAACGTGAAATGTACGGATGGATTCCCTCAAAGAAATTTGCTAAATATAAGAGAACACATCTGTCGAATCTAAAATTCCATTACGACCTAAGTAAAGTTTCTTTGAATTTGGAACTTATTAAAGATTCCTATTGAAGAAGATTATGATATCAAGATAGAACCCAAGTTCCTTTACTAATATATTCCACACAAATATGATAAGAAAGTTATTAACTCTGTTGTACACAGTATGGTTTAATTTTCGTTACTTCCCTGTTAAACAAGCGATGCATCTACCAGTGCTTGTTAGGACAAATCTACGTATAGAAAAATTGTGTCGAGGGCAAATAGAAGTAGAAAATGTTAAGCGATTTGCCGTAAAATTAGGGGGGGGGAAATCTCCTGCGATGAATGCTAATAGAGCAAATATCTTTTTGGGACGTGATGCAAAATTAATCTTTAGAGGACATGCAGTTGTATCAGAAGGGACTGTGCTTCGTTGTGATAAGAATGGTTGTATTGAATTTGGCAAGGGGTTTTATTGCAATTGCAACTGCTATTTCCGAACAGGATGTAAAATTACTTTTGGTGACGATTGTGCGCTTGGCTGGAACTGCACGATTAACACGTCCGATGGTCATCATATATGGCATAGCGGAAAGAAAATCTTGATGGAGTGTCCCATTAGAATAGGTGACAGAGTCTGGCTGGCTTCAGAAGTGACACTCAATAAGGGTTCTAATATTGCTGATGATTGTGTCGTTACTCAAAGAGCAATTGTGACAAAGCAGTTTGAAGAACCTCACTGCCTTATAGGTGGAATCCCTGCCAAAATAATCTTAAGGGACATAAACTGGAGAAAGTAAACAATATACATATATGCAAAATGATTTTTAATGTTGTAATCAATACGGATGATAAATATTTACAGCATGCAATGGCTATGTTGTGTTCTTTATATGAAAACAATAGAGAGCATTACATAACGGTGCATATCTTGCATAAAGATTTGTCTGATACCGCAAGAAAGTTGTTGGTTGAATTATCCGGTAGATATAATAATCGGACAGTATTTCATTTAGTGGATGACAGTGTGCTTGACGGGGTGCAATTCCGCAAAAATCGTCCTCTTTCCATGGCGGCTTACTATCGATTACTTTTGTCAAGTGTGCTTCCGGAAGATTTGGATAAAGTGTTGTATCTGGACTGTGATATGATAGTAATGAGAAACATCCAAGAAATCTTTGAAATAGAAATTGATAATTATGCCTTGGCTGCCACTATGGATTCCTTTCCCTATACGGAAAAACATCGTCTGCAGCTTCATATGGAGGTAGGAGAACGGACTTTCTGTTCTGGCATTATGTTGGTAAACTTAAAGTATTGGCGTGAGCATAATGTAGAGACCGGACTCTTAGAGTATGCCAAAAGACATAGAGAGGAAGTATTTCTGCACGACCAAGACGTATTAAACTACTATTTTAAGAAGAAATGGTTTTTGTTGCCTCCGAAATGGAATCATACAGCCGGTAATTTGCGCATAGCTTCAAGACCTGAATATAAAAAGTTCGACTATATGGCGTTCGCAAAAGCTCCTATGATTTATCATTATGCATCAGTAGGCATTAAACCATGGTATAATGCCCCGACACCAGATAAAGACTTGTATGTAGAGTATCTCAGAAAATCAGCTTACCCAAAGGTGAAATTTGAAAGGAAACCTTTATCTGTTAGGGTAAAATTAACTATAATAACAATGAAGTACATTCTAAAAAGGCGAATACTGATGTTGCTATTTAGATGCCATGGTCATTGTGGGGGGGGGTAATTCTTAAGGAATGGTGTACAGGACTTTATCTTGATTTTGTCCCGAGGTATACGACTATGCCGCATCTCGAATTTAAATATGCAGCGTAGTTATGAGGATAGGAATTGTAGGTCCAGTAAACCCTGTCAGTCTGGCAGAATTACTAAATGAAAAGGACATACCAGACATCAACTCCTATGCTACAGCAGTAAATACATTGGCAAGAGGTTTTTGGGAAGATGGTCATGATTTACGGATATTCACACTTACCACTGAAAAATCGCAAAAATGCCGCGAACTAAAGGGTGGTAGGATAACGATACACTTGATTCCTATAGGGTTGCTGCCAGGTATAATGGGTGCTCACCAACTTGTGATTGGGCAGTTTTACTTACCGCAACGAATAGCAAGCGTCATTAGGAAGCATATAGAGGACATAGACGTGTTGCATGCACATTGGACATATGAATATGCTAAAGCAGCATCGCTTGTATCAAACGAAGTTCCAGTGTTCTGTACTGTACGTGATTGGTGTCCATATCAGTTGTCACTGATGAAAGGACGCAGCTACTTAGACTGGTTGCTAAAGAATATCACTTTCAAACAAGTTATGGCAGACGAGCGGATAACCTTTATTGCAAATAGTGACTACACGCATAGAATGATAACAAGAGCGTATCCTGACAAGGTAGTGTCTATGATACCAAATCCGATCGATAAGGATTGGATTGTGCAAGATTGTAAGAAATCTAGAGGTAGGGTTTGTCGTTTTGTGTCAATATCCACGAATCTGTTAAGTCCACGGAAAAATATCAAGACTTTATTGGATGCATTTGCTATGTATCGCAATCTGCATAGTGGAGCAGAACTTCATTTGGTGGGTAATTACAACGAAAACGATACAGCCTATGTAAAGTGGAAACAGAATGGATGGCTTACAGGTGTGAAATTGCATGGTGGAATACCGCACGAACAATTGAGGGACTTGCTCGATAAAATGGACTGTTTGGTTCATCCTGCATGGGAAGAAACATTCGGGAATATTTTATTGGAAGCAATGTCGAGAGGAGTACCATGTATTGGAGGCCAAGATTCTGGTGCTGTTCCTGACGTGTTAGGGTACGGAAAATATGGTTTGACGTGTGATATCCGTGATGCGCAGTCTATATTGAAGACTATGGAGAAAATGAATGAAAGTGAGATATATCACAGATTGCAAACTGAAGCTACAAAGATGTTGCGTATGAGATATGCCAGCGATGTAGTGACGAGAATGCATACGGATTTATTTGACTCAAAAATAAATGATGGTAAAATATAATGGATAGAAGATGTGGCGAGCGCAAATCGAAAAATGAATAATTTGAAACATAAAATACTCTTTTTTGCCAGCGGCTACAAATACAGTGGAAGTGCGAACGGGGTGTGCGCACGGAATTTGGTGCGTGAATTCATCCGACAAGGGCATGAGGTTTTTGTCATAGCCGTACCGCATGACAATGAGGTGGGGATGGAGTTTGTAGATGGAGCAAGGGTGTGGTTTGTGGAAGACGAGTTGCAGACCCGAGTCTTATTTTATCTGCAACAACACGGAACCAATACGTTTATGCGCTTCGTCCACAAGGCCTATTCTTTGGCAAGGGCATTGCTGGTGGCTGCTGTTTATCCGAATGTGGCACGGATAAGAGTCCACAAGATGTTGAGATTATCTCATCAGATAATCCGAGAATACGGCATTGACACAGTAATAGGGACATGCCTACCATACGATGGCGTTGCAGCGGCTATGGCATTGAAAAAGTCATACGGAGGGCGGCTAAGGGTCGTTACATATCATTTTGATATTCTGTCAACGCCGAACAATGGAATGGGAGCAATTTACCGTTTCAAGAAGCGACGCTTTGCAGAAGCGTTTGAAAAGGAACTAAGAATAGTGGACAAGGTTTATCTGCCTGAAACCGCAATGGAACTCCACAAAGACAAGACCAATGTGGAATTCATAGGACTGCCTACATACGTGTCCACCGTCAACGATGGCGATGAATGCCCGTATTCTTTCCATGATGATGTATATAACATTGTATATATCGGGTCACTGGATATCCGTAACCGGTCGGTTAAGCCTGCTGTAGATTGGTTGAAACGGGTGAATCAAGTCTCTGAAAAGAAATACAGATTACACATTTGGGGGGCATTGGCTGATGCCGAAACAAATAAGATAATAGAAGACAACAGTAGTTTGGTTGAATATCATGGAATGTTGGAGAACAGTAAAGTCAGGGCTGTTATGAAGCACGCGGATTTGCTATTGAACGTCTCAAATCTGCTTTTGTACAAATTATTGCCAAGCAAGATTTTTACAATGTTCTCAACCGGCAAGCCTATTGTCAATATTGTAAACAATGCAAACGATTGCGCATTGCCTTATTTTGAGAAATATGGCAACGTGGTTAGTGTCAATGCGCAAGGAACTGGTAGTGAGGACGGAAATCCTGTGCATTTAATAGGAAAGAAAGTTGATGCAGATGAACTGTTCACAAACTATATGCCTTCTACAATCTCAAAAATACTGTTGAAAGATGATTAAATATATAATGGAGTGCTTGGTGGTGATGAGCCTTGCTGTCAGCAATATCCAATTTCTACTGTTCTCGTTGTTGGGCATAAATTACGACCCGGATAACAGGGGCGGACTTGTCGCAATATTGAATGTTTCGTTTTTCTGTATATGCATTGCGTGGGTGTGGTGGAAAGAATTGACGCGAGAAGCCAAACATCACGTGTTGTGGCCGTATATATTGGTAGTCGTTATTATTCTCTCTTTCTTTTTTGAGGGTGCGATATTTCAGGACGTCACATTGAAAAGTTTTGCCGGCAAGCAATTCATATTCTTCGGTGTTATGGGTGTCCCCGCTATTTTCTTGGCAACGTATGTGTATAGGCATGAAGCATATGACATGATAGCAAGAAACATCGATATCATTATGCTGATCTGTACTTTGGCCTTGATTTTGAATTTTCCTGCAATGCTTTCGTCTTCTTCGTTTCAGACAATTGGCGGAGCCGGAAATCATCAAGACATATCTTACTCTGCGGCTTGGTGTCTGTGCATAAATCTGACAAACATATTGTCGGGCAATAAAGACAACCGGTTTCGTATTTTTACTACCAAAGGTTTCCATATCCTCTTTTTGGTCTTGCTTCCTGTTCAAGCGATGATTTGTATTTTGGGAGGAGGCCGTGGCGGCGGTGTCCTTTTGATTCTTGGGTTCGTTGCCGCTTTGTATGTCTATGCACAGAAGCGATTTTGGCGCACAATGTTTTTGGCAGTCCTTGCTGTCGCTGCGTTTGCCATTATAGCAACGACCTCAGGACTGTTTGCCGACGGCTTTGGACGGACGTTTAATTATTTGACAGGAAATGGGGTGGATTTGGAAATGGATATGTCGGACATCGAACGAACTCGTCTGCGTGAACGTTCTTACGAAATTGTAGCAGAAAGTCCATTGATGGGATATGGATTATGGCATGGCCTGGGTGTTGCGGGCTACTATATGCATAACATATTCCTTGATATCTTAATCTCAGGAGGTGTTGTGTACCTGCTCTTCTCCCTTTTTTGTCTGAAAAGGACATCGTCAACCATTTGGAAAATGGTTAAAGAGAGCCGCTATTGCTCGTTGCTCTCGATTGCCTTGTTCCCGGCAACAATGTTAATGTTCTCTGGGTATTACATAACATCATCATTGTTCTGGTTCACGGTGATATATGGCTTGTTAAACAATAAACGCCGCCTAAAAAAGAGTATTTTATAATTATATGAGAGATGCCGAATAATATAAATAAATGTAAAATAGCGATGTTGTTTCCCTATGCTCCATCTTATAGAGAACCTATTTATAAATTGATGGATGAGGAGTTGAACGTGGATTGGTATTTCTGTGGAAATGCAAATCGAAATCTAAAAATGTTCGATTATTCTTTGTTGAAGCATTGTAATCTTACGATGAAGGAACATCGGATATGTGGCTCTATCGTAAGTTACGATGGCATTAAGAAACTTAATCTTCAGCAATATGACGTTATAATTTGTGCAGGTGTAATACGCTCTTTGTCTGAATGGTGGCTTCTACAGAAGATGAGCAAAGGAATGAAAAGGACGAAAATATTTCTTTGGACGCATGGATGGTATGGAAAAGAAACGGCTATTCAAAAGATGATAAAGAAATTTTTCTTTCGAAAAGTAGACGGATTTTTCCTATATGGGGATTATGCGAGAAATGAAATGTTGAAAGAAGGCTTTGATGCAAAGAAATTGCATGTAATAAAGAACTCTTTGGATTATGACAAACAGATGGTATTACGTAAATCGATGTCACCATCTGCTATTTATCATGACCATTTCAAAAATAATAATCCAACTATAGTTTTTATAGGCCGTCTTACCCCAGTTAAAAAACTTGATTTATTGGTCAACGCTGTAGGATTGTTGAAAACGAAAGGAGAAAACTATAATATTACTCTTATTGGTGATGGTGAAATGCGAGAAGAAATTGCATCTGTTGTCCAAGAATATAAGTTGACGGATAATGTATGGTTTTATGGTGCTTGCTATGATGAACTTGAGAATGCGAAATTGATATATAATGCGGATTTGTGTGTTGCACCTGGTAATATTGGTTTAACAGCTATGCATGTTATGATGTTTGGTTGTCCTGCCATTTCACATAATGACTTCAAATGGCAAATGCCAGAATTTGAGTCAATAATACCTGGCAAAACTGGCGATTTTTTTGAAAAAGATAATGTGGATGATTTGGCACGTAGTATCTCAAATTGGTTCGCCTCGAAAAGTGCTAGCAGAGATGAAGTTCGTAATGCTTGTTATAAAGAAATAGACGAACATTGGAATCCTCACTATCAATTGAACGTGATAAAGAAAACATTAAATGTATGAGATGGTGTGAAATAATAAAGTTATTTAAGGGCGACCTAAACCGATATGGGGGGGGAATAACTTTGAAATATTTAAAATTGCATTTTTGGGTGTAAACACTAGTCAGCAATTTACATTCTGGTTGAGATGTTGTAAATCAGACAACCTCCTTTTGAGATATGTTGCAAAAATGGTAAGGGTAAAATTAACTCGGAGATATGGGCTACAGATTCCTGAAACTTGTAGAATTGGTATAGGACTTGAAATTCCGCATGCTATGTCAATAGTTGTCCATTATAATGCCATTTTGGGGAAGAATTGCACGTTACATCAGTTTGTTACGATTGGTGGAGATGGAAATGGTAATGCTCCTATAATAGGAGATAACTGTTTTATAAGTGCAGGTGTTGTGATAGTGGGTAATGTTCTGATAGGTAACAATGTAACTATAGGAGCAAATGCTGTTGTAACTAAAAATATACCGGATAATGCGACCATTGGAGGAGTCCCGGCAAAAGTTCTTCATTACAAACATCCTGCAAAATATATAAAAAATCCAGTTTTATGAAATTATTTAGACGTGTTATAGGTAAGTGTTGTCATGTTTTTCATGTCAATATTGCCAAATGCTTTAAGGTACAAGGTAGGGTGTTGATGTTGCATTGGGTTGGAGATGAGACTCAAAGTGAGGAAGCAGAACCTTTTCGCATTTCAACGGAACAATTCAAGAAACTCCTTCTGTGGTTAAAGAAAAAAAATGTCATTCGTTTGGAGAATTGTGAAAAGGAAAAAGATTTCTATGCACTTACCATAGATGACGTCCCTGAAAATTTTTACAATAACGCATTCCCTTTATTGAAGGTGGCAGAAATACCATTTACGCTTTTTGTGAATCTTTCGCTCTTAGATAAAGACGGATTTATTACGAAAGAGCAACTTGTAGAAATGGCTCGTTGTAAACTCTGCACCATCGGTTCGCATGGAATCAATCATGGTGAGTTTACTTTGCTCGACAAGAAACAAGCATTGTGCGACTTAAAAGAATCGAAGAAAAAACTGGAAAAAATAATTGGGGAAAAAGTGGAGATGTTTGCCTATCCTTACGGGTCATATTATGCATGTGGTTATAATAACAAGCATTTGGCAAAATCGGCATATAAATATGCATTTGGCACAGTGGCTTGTCCTATAACAAAGCCCTCACTCTTGAAGAATTATTTTCTGCCTAGAATCAATGTCAATGCGGAAATGATAAACAATTTGAGCGTATGAAGACAGTGAGTGTAATCATTCCTTTCTATAGTCATTTAGATTGGCTATATGAGGCAATAGAAAGTGTACTATCTCAAACATATCCCATTCATGAGATTATTTTGGTTGATGATGGTTCAAAGGAAGACTTGACAGATTTTCTCGCAGAGTATGGAGACAAGATTCAGTATGTACGTCAAGAAAATGCCGGCCCTGCTGCAGCGCGGAATAATGGCATACGAAGAAGCACTGGGGACTATATCGCTTTTGAAGATTCTGATGATGTTTGGATGCCAACGAAAATAGAGAAGGAAGTGGCATTTATGGAGAAAATAGGGGCGAAGTGGTGTCATACGGGATTTTATTATTGGTGGCCACGCACAAACAGGATGAAACGAGTGAATGTATCGAGAGATTATGGTGATGTCTATTTACAACGGCACGTTTCTACTCAGATAGCAACTCCTGCCGTGGTGATAGACCGATCAATATATGTAGATGGCGATTTCTTTTTCCCTGAAGGTGTGCGAAATGGGGAGGATGATCAACTATATACTAAACTTTCCAAGTATTATCCGTTAGGATTAGTTGAAGAACCCTTGTTGAAAGTAAGAATGAGAGGCACGAATAGCCAGACGCATGCCATAGAGCGTTTCAAACTTCGAACGCAGAATTATAAACAATGGAAATGCTTTGGTGAAAGTTTGCCGCCAATGATTCATATGATATATAGTTTTTATATTGTTTATTCCAAAATGTTTGGGCATAAATCTAACAAATTGAAGGATTTTATAGCCAAATGTTTTTGGACTATTCCTTATGTCTTAGAAAGAATTTATACACGATATCTATATAACCATACGGAAAAGGATGAAAGTTATATTCTTAAATACAAAAGATGATTACCGTATGACCAATCTCGAATCCCTTGCCTGCGGCACACCGGTCATAACCTATTGTACAGGAGGCTAGCCAGAAGCAATTGACGAAAAAACAGGAATTGTAGTAAATCAAGGGAATATAGAGGCTATGGTGGACGCAATCCATAATTTGTCACAAAACCCATTGTCTGCAACAAGTTGTCGTAAACGAACGGAAGAGTTGTTCGATAAAAATAAATGTTTTAAGAAATATCTTAAACTATATGATAGTCTGATATGAAAATACTAATTGTAACACAATACTATTTTCCAGAGCAGTTCCAAATCAATGAGATTGCTCCAGGACTTGTAAGTCGAGGGCATAAGGTGACGGTGCTTTGCGGAATTCCGAACTACCCACACGGGTGTGTTTTTAAAGGGTATGAAACATCGGCAGAATGCGAGCAACGAGAGCAGGAGTATTTTAAAAGAACTGGAGTGAATGTGGTCCATGTTAAGCAACATCCAAGAGGGCATAATCTATTTAGCTTGTTGAGAAATTACTTCAGTTTTGTAAAGAATAGTAAAGCTGCAGTACGCAAATTGCCTTCCGACTTTGACGTTGTGCTTGGGTATCAGTTAAGTCCAATAACAAGTATGTATGCAGCAGTAGAATACAAGATGTTATACGGCACACCTTTGGTGTATTATACGCTTGATATTTGGCCAGTTTCGGCAGAGTCAATATTAAAGAACAACAAAAATCCTTTGATGTTACCAGTGGCAAGGATAAGCAGACGCATATACAAAAAAGCAGACCGGATATTGGTCACAAGCCGTCCTTTTATGGATTATTTAAGTCGTGTGAATGGAATAGAGCGTGAGCGTATGGGATATTTACCACAACATGCAGGTGACGCTATGCTATCAATGGATTTAGAAAAAGAAACACAGAATGGATGTATTGACTTTATGTTTGCCGGAAATCTTGGCAAGGGACAAAGAATAGATGTAATTGTAAAAGCAGCAGCAGAATTGGGCGCAAGAGTCGATTACAAGGTTCATATAGTGGGTGATGGCAGTATGCGTAACAAACTTGAAACCATGGTGCAAGAAAAAGGCCTGTCAAACAATGTTATTTTCTATGGTAATCAAAAGCGAGAAGACATGCCTTTATTCTATAAGAATGCTGATGTTCTGCTGATAACCCTACGAGGGAACAATGAAGTAGGAAATACAATGCCAGGCAAATTGCAAATGTATATGACAACTGGCAAGCCTATTTTGGGCGCCATTAATGGAGCTGCAAACGAAGTAATAAAGGAGGCTGAATGTGGAACTTGCGTTTGTGCGGGAGATTATAAAGGACTTGCAGACTTAATGAAATCTTATATAGAGAATCCTGAAAAGTATAAGGATTGTGGATTTAACGCTCGCAGGTATTTTGAGAAGCATTTCACTTTTGAACATTATATGATTGGTCTGGAAAAAGAACTCCAAACACTTATTGCAAAATAATTATGATTGGATTTAAGAAACTTATTAATGCCAAGGCTTTGTTTCAAGAACCCGACAAAATATGGGTAGCAAAAGGGATGAAGTTTTTTGCAGTAGATTATGATGGAAAGCGAGTAAGTAGTGTGTATAACGTAGGCAGACTGAAGGATAGGCTGTTGGGCCTTCATCGCTTGTCAAGTCAATTACTTAGAGTAGGCCTACACCATTTATTGCCGTTGCAGAATGGAAATATTCTAGTCACGGCTAAACGCAAGACTTATATATTCGAAAAAAGTGGAAAAGTAGTCAATGTGTGGGAAGGTTATCAAGGCAATAAACCGGGGCATCAGGGCGTATGTGTCGCTCCGAATGGCTCTATCTTCTTCGCTGAGTATTTGCTAAATTCCAATCGGGATCATAATATTCATTTGTGGAGAAGTACTGATAATGGTATGACATTTCATATCGTGAAAACATGGAATGCTGGTGATATCCGTCATCTCCATTTCGTGAAATGGGATGAATATGAACATTGCTTATGGCTTGGAACTGGAGATTATGGAGACAATGGCAGTGAAAATCGTCTTTATCGCTCAGTAGATAATGGTGACTCATGGGAATTGATAGGACAATATAGTCAAGATTGGCGTGCTATCGGTGTCTGTTTTACTAAAGATGCATTGCTTTGGGGTACAGATGCTGGGTCTTGTCTCGATACAGTACATTTTGTCCGCATGGATAGAAAGACGCACAAAATAGAAATATTACAGGATTTTGAGGGACCATGCCATGGTTGTGCTTCGTTTGCTGATGGACGTGCGTTTTTCTCAACTGGTGTTGAAGGTGGAGAGAATGAAAAAGACAACTATAGCCGCATGAAGGAATATAAGGATGGAAAGTGTGAGAATGTATGGAAACTCCAGAAAGATTATTGGCCATTGATATTGCAATATGGAGTGATGCGTTTTCCACTTGGAACAGACCAGTGCAACCGTGTAGTGTTTACGACTCTGGGATTGAAAGGATATGGAGAGTGTGTAATGATAGAGGACGAATGATATAGGGCCTGTGGAGAAAGTTTTAATTTTAGATGGTGGAGCCGCTCATGCTATGGCTATTGCTGAATGTCTAAAGAAAAATGGTTACATAGTTGGGGTAATTTGTGAAAGTAAAAATGAATATGGATATCACACGAAGTTCTCCGATGAACGCTATATAGGACCTGATAGCCATGATAAGGGATATGTCGCATTTATGCTCAATTTTTTAAAAGAGCATCATTTTGACGTGCTAATCCCAACAAGTGATGCGACGGCTGAGTTTATGAGTTTGCATAAGGATGAACTTATAAAACTTACTGGGGTATTGATGCCGCCCCATAACATATTCGAGAAAGGATATGATAAGAACCAATTGATGCGTGTTTGTCAGGATAATGGCTTTCCACATCCACTGACGATTGATATTAGTAATGCTGAAAATGGTCTTGGTGAAGATGAAACTCTTGCAGATATTAAAGAGTTGAGAAAATTTCCTTATCCAGGTTTACTGAAACCAAATCTTACAAGTGGTGGACGTGGTATGACGTTAGTAAACTCGTTAGAAGAGTTCCTTCGTGTGTATCCATCTATTCATGAGCAATATGGAGATTGCCATTTGCAGAGATTTATTCCTCAAGGAGGTAGGCAGATAAAAGTTCAGATTATGACAGATGAAAATGGAGATATGGCTTATAGTTCCGCTATTTGGAAACAACGTTATTATCCGGTTAATGGAGGAAGTAGTTGCTGTAATGTGACTATAGAAAATAGACAAATAACAAATGTATGTAGTCAGGTGCTGAAATCCATTGGATGGATTGGTTTTGCAGACTTCGATTTAATAGAGGATCCGAATACAAAGGAGTTGCTAATTATGGAAATAAATCCTCGCATTCCTGCATGTGTGCGTTCGGTCTTTAAGTCTGGAATGGATTATGCGACTATGATTGCTGATATGACACTTGGCAAACCATTGCGTAAATATCATTATGAATCTGGTAAGCGATTGCGCCATTTGGGATTTGATGTTTTGTGGTTTCTAAAATCGCCTAATAGATTTAAATGCAAACCTTCTTGGTTTAAATTCTGGGGAAAAGGATTGTATTATCAAGATTGGATATTGGGCGATTTTTCTGCATTCTTTTGGGGAACGTGGGGCAACTTTAAGAAACAAATGAATCCTGAGTTCAGAAAAATGAAGAGTGGAGTGAAAATATAATAAAAATGAGCCAGAAATAGACAAATTAGGTTGTAGCCTAAATGCAAACAGTTTGGAGAATTTGTCGGTTATTGGAATATGTATGAAACGATTGAAACGTTGTTTTACCTCATTCGATGAGGGTTGTTATCGGATACTACAATTGAATCATATTATGAGCGTGATTTTTGCATAACAAATTGGGGAAAGTTATTATACGAATAAGCATAAATCAAGGTGATAATGCAATTGCAGCAAATGGATTGCAGTTATTGTTGGATGTATGAAAACATAAAATAACTTTTCCTAAGTCGTTAACAGAAACATTTATGACTCAAATTTTTGCTCATATACAAAAACCGGCATCACTGAAAAATTAAGATATTATGATTTATAAAACAATAAAACGTTTCTTCGACTTCGTATGTGCCTTTCTTGGTATTGTTGGGACTTCACCAATATGGATTCTTTCCATGATCCTTACAGAATTGAGTGATGCAGGACCTTTGTTCTATTTTGCCAATCGTGTTGGCAAGGACAACAAGAAGTTTAAGATGTGGAAGTTTCGCTCTATGCGTGTGGCTCGTGAAGCAAATGAAACATCGCTGCGCCCAGACCAGAACCGGATATTTTGGTGGGGCAAGGTTATGAGAAGATTGAAGATTGACGAGTTGCCGCAGTTGATGAATATATTGAATGGCACGATGTCTATTGTCGGTCCACGGCCTGCTGCAGCTGATCAAGTGAATATTACCCGTGGGGGAGAGAATGCTATTGCAGCCACTGTACCATGCGGCTTGACTTCGCAATCAAGTCTGTGGGATTATATATATGGTGATCAGTTTCCTAATGAGGAGGAATACAATGATAAAGTATTGCCTATTCGGCTTAAGCTTGATGTGTATTACGTTAAACACGCTTCATTCTTTGGTGATATAAAATTAATAATTTGGACTGTAATCGCAATTCTTTATACAGCTTGTGGCAAATATCCGCAGTGGATGCATCGCAAGTTGGTGAAATATGCAGATGAAATCTAATTGAAAAGAATCTATAAAATATGAAATTCCTATTAGTAGTAGCTCATCCCGATGACGAGGTCCTTGGAGCAGGCGCGTCCATTTGGAAATGGTCGCACGAAGGCGATGCAGTGGATGTCGCAATTATGTGTACGGACGCAAAAGCACGTGCATTTCGTCCTTCTGATGCAGAATTGGAAGGTGACACAGATGCAGCCACGAATTATATTGGCGTAAGCAAGAAGTATGAGGCTACTTTCCCGAACATTGAAATGAACACAGTACCACATTTGAAATTGGTACAGTTCATAGAGAGTGCCATTCGTGAGAGTGAACCTGACATAGTGATTACTCATCACCCAGCAGACACAAACAATGACCACTTGCAAACGTCAATGGCTTGCCAAGAGGCAATCCGGTTGTTTCAACGTCAGCCGACGGTTAAGCCGATAAAGGAGTTTTGGTATATGGAAGTGCCGTCATGTTCGGAATGGGCAATCAATGACGCTATGAATCTGTTTCGACCGAACTGCTATGTAGAAGTGGGACAAAATGGAGTGCAAGCAAAGTGTAAGGCATTGTCGATGTATCGTGGCGTTATGCGCCCTTATCCACATCCTCGCAGCGTGGAATATATCACCGGCCTGGCTGCAATGCGTGGCAGCCAATGGGGGTGCAACTATGCTGAGGCTTTTCAGATGGTGTTGCGTAAAGTGTGAAAATTATGAAGATAGACAAACACTTTTTGGGGAAACTCTTGGAACAAGCGAAAACAAATCCACGATTGCGGCAAAACTATGACTTGCGTACGTCACCGACCGACAACAGTCAGCGTATGCTGAATGCCTTGCTGCCGGGGACAGAAGTACCGATACATCTACACCCGAACAGCACAGAAAATGTCCTTCTCCTATGCGGTAAACTTGTAGAGGTTATTTGCGATGCCGAAGGGAATGTGTTGGAGCGCATACACCTCGACCCGGCAATGGGGAACTATGGTTGTGTAGTGCCACAAGGTGTCTGGCACAAAGTGGAAGTGTTAGAGCCATCGGTGATATATGAGGCGAAAGACGGAAAGTATGGAGATGATGGAAGCGAAACATTGGACGAATTTAAAGTAAAGAATGCAACCCAACGAAAGATATCGGATTCTTCAGAAACTTCAATCTTCTCAAATAGCCTTGGTAATCTCAAAAAGAACATTGAGTATCTGATAGGAATGGAACGCCAATCAGGAAGTATGGATGTTATCACGCCTCTTTACGTCTCTCGCATGCTGAATGTGCCGTTGGAAGAAGTGGAGATGGTGATGAAAGAGATTGGCATTTAAATCTTCCGCACAGAAGGTTTTTCTGACGCCCCAATGGGGGATTGTTGGACTGCATGATATATAGTCTAAATTACCGATGTGCTTTCGATGCCTGAATCTATTTTGCGTGTGATGGTATGGATGCGTCGCTTTTTCTGTTACTTTTGCGTAGAATAAACAAAGAAGGATATGAGCGTACAAGATATATTGGCTAAGTTAGGCATAAATGAGTTGAATACAATGCAGCAAGCTGCGATAGATGCTTGCAGAGGCGGAGATGATTTGATTCTTCTGTCACCGACTGGGACGGGAAAAACGTTGGCATACCTATTGCCTTTGCTCGAAAACCTTGTTCCGGGAAAAGAGGGTGTACAAGCTGTAGTCTTGGTTCCGTCTAGGGAATTGGCTTTGCAGATAGAGCAGGTGTTTAAACGGATGAATACCGATTTTAGTGTGATGAGTTGCTATGGTGGTCGACCTGCCATGGAAGAGCATCGCGTGATGAACGGAATTCGTCCTTCGGTCATCGTGGCTACACCGGGGCGTATGAATGATCATTTGGGAAAAGGTAATTTCGATGCGTCAACGGTAGCTTTGTTGGTGATAGACGAGTTCGATAAATGCTTGGAACTAGGATTTCAGGATGAGATGAGTGAGGTTATAGGTCGGTTGCCCAATCTGAAGCGTCGTTTTCTGCTCTCGGCTACCGATGCAGAAGAGATTCCTCGCTTTGCGGGACTGAAGCGTACGGTGAAGCTGAATTTCCTGAACCCGGAGGCTTCATTGTCTGAAAGATTGCGTGTATATAAAGTAATATCGCCCATAAAAGATAAACTGGAAACATTGTATCGGTTGCTTTGTTGCGTGGGGAATGAACCTACGCTGGTGTTCTGCAATCATCGTGAAAGCGTGGAGCGAGTAGGGAAGTTTCTAAGGGAGCAAAAGATTTGTAGCGAAATATTTCACGGCGGAATGGAGCAGGACAACCGAGAACGTGCGCTCTACAAATTCCGAAACGGCAGTTGTCCGGTACTGGTTTCTACCGATTTGGCGGCGCGTGGATTGGATATTCCCGAAATTCGGAACGTGGTGCATTATCATCTGCCTGTGGCAGAGGATGGATTTATCCATCGGAATGGTCGTACGGCGCGTTGGGATGCAGAGGGGGCAGCCTATGTGATTTTATATCAAGAAGAGAAGGTGCCGGATTATCTCTCGTCTGAGTTGGATGAATACACATTATCGCAAAATACTCCAGCGCCTCCACAACCTAAGTTTGTGACGCTATATTTCGGAAAAGGCAAAAAAGACAAGATAAACAAGACGGATATCGTAGGCTTTCTCTCGAAGAAAGGGAATCTAGGCAGAGAAGATGTGGGTAAGATTGACGTAAAGGACCATTGCGCGTTTGCTGCCGTATCGGGGAAAAAGTGTAAGCAAACGTTAAAACTGCTACAAGGTGAAAAAATAAAGGGCTTGAAAACAGTCATTGAATTGGCAAAATAATATCTTTGTGTCAGACAAGACTGTAAGCTGAGTATCATCTGTGAGCTGCTGCTTGAGAACCATTGGCAACAGCAGAATACGTATGTGGCAAAAAGAATGTGTTTCTTTGATATTTATGTAATTTTGCAAACTGTACTCGCTGTTTTCTAGAGAAATATTACCGAAAACTTTTGGATGATTGGAATAATGGTTATATTCGCAAATGTAACTTTGATGAATGTTTAACTAAAACAACTTCCAAATGAAAAAACATAATTTTAATGCGGGACCGTCCATTCTTCCGCGTGAGGTAATCGAAAAGACAGCACAGGCAATACTTGACTTTAATGAATCTGGTCTTTCTCTGATGGAAATCAGCCATCGTGCCAAAGATTTTCAGCCCGTAGTGGACGAAGCCGTTGCTTTATTTAAGGAACTTCTGAATATCCCTGAAGGTTATTCGGTTTTGTTCTTGGGCGGCGGTGCAAGTATGCAGTTCTGTATGGTCCCATATAATTTTCTGGAGAAGAAAGCAGCTTATCTGAATACGGGTACTTGGGCAAAGAAGGCATTGAAAGAGGCCAAGGCTTTCGGTGAGGCCGTAGAGGTAGCTTCCTCCGAAAAAGACGGTTATACTTATATCCCCAAGGAATACACTATACCATCGGATGTGGATTATTTCCATATCACTACCAATAATACCATTTACGGCACCGAACTTCACGGGGATTTAGATGTTGACGTGCCGGTTGTGGCAGATATGTCATCGGATATATTCTCCCGTCCCGTAGATGTTTCTAAATATATCTGTATCTATGGCGGCGCTCAAAAGAACTTGGCTCCGGCGGGTGTTACGTTCGTGATTGTAAAAAATGATGCGCTGGGCAAGGTCTTGCGTCATATTCCTACGATGTTAAACTATCAGACGCATGTGGACAAAGGTTCCATGTTCAATACTCCACCTGTAGTTCCCATCTATGCGGCACTTCAAACATTGCGCTGGCTGAAAGCTCAAGGCGGAGTAAGCGAAATGCAGAGACGTGCCAAACAGCGTGCTGACTTGTTGTATGGTGAGATTGACCGCAACAAGTTGTTCCGCGGAACAGTCACCAACGTGGAAGACCGTTCGTATATGAATATTTGTTTTGTGATGGCTGATGAATACAAAGACTTGGAGGCTGATTTCCTGAAATTCGCTACCGAGAAGGGTATGGTCGGAATAAAGGGACATCGTTCTGTAGGCGGTTTCCGAGCTTCATGTTACAATGCGATGCCGATAGAGAGCGTACAGGCCTTGGTAGACTGTATGCAGGAATTTGAAAAAATGCATAAATAAGGGGGATTCGTGATGAAAATATTGGTTGCTACAGAGAAGCCGTTCGCTAAGATTGCGGTGGACGGTATTCGTAAGGAAGTGGAAGCCGCAGGCTATACATTGGCTTTGTTGGAGAAATACACTGATAAGATGCAGTTGCTTGAAGCCGTGAAAGATGCCGATGCACTGATTATCCGAAGCGATGTGATAGACAAAGAAGTGCTTGATGCTGCTCCTCAACTGAAGATTGTAGTGCGTGCTGGTGCCGGTTACGACAATGTGGATTTGGCGGAAGCTACGGCGCACGGTGTATGTGTGATGAATACTCCTGGGCAGAACTCGAATGCGGTAGCCGAATTGGCTTTCGGTTTGATGATTATGGCGGTGCGTAATTTTTATAACGGAAAGTCGGGCACCGAATTGAAAGGGAAGAAACTGGGTATCCACGCATTTGGAAATGTAGGACGGAATGTGGCTCGTATCGCCAAAGGAATAGGAATGGACATTTATGCTTACGATGCGTTTTGTCCCAAAGAAGTGATGGAGGCGGAAGGTGTAAAATGCATAGAGTCCGCTCAGGAACTTTATAGCTCGTGCGATGTGGTTTCGTTACATATTCCGGCAACTCCGGAAACAAAGGAGTCTATTAACTATGACTTGGTCAACTTAATGCCTAAAGGTGGCTTGTTGGTAAACACAGCCCGAAAGGAAGTGATAGACGAAAGTGGATTGCTTCGTTTGTTAGAAGACCGTCAGGACTTGAAATATGTAACGGATATCATGCCGGCTCAACATACTGAATTTGCGGAGCGTTTTCCGGAAAGGTATTTTTCTACGCCAAAGAAGATGGGAGCTCAGACTGCAGAGGCCAATATTAATGCTGGAATTGCGGCGGCCAAACAGATTGTGGGCTTCTTTAAAGACGGGTGCGAACGATACCGTGTGAACAAGTAACGACAGAGGGCTGATTATGGCAACAGTAAAACCTTTTAAGGGGATTCGTCCGCCACAGAATCTGGTGGAAGAAGTTGCGTCACGTCCATATGACGTGCTGAATTCGGAAGAAGCTCGTGCTGAAGCGGGAGCCAAAGAGAAATCGCTCTATCATATCATTAAGCCGGAAATAGATTTTCCGGAAGGGACAGACGAACACGACCCACGTGTGTATCAGAAAGCTGCAGATAACTATCGGAAGTTTCAGGAAAACGGTTGGTTGGTGCAAGATAAGAAAGCATGCTATTACATCTATGCCCAGACTATGAACGGCAAGACGCAATATGGTTTGGTTGTAGGCGCTTATGTACCCGACTATATGAACGGTACGATAAAGAAGCATGAATTGACCAGACGTGATAAGGAAGAAGACCGTATGAAGCATGTCCGGGTGAATAATGCGAACATCGAGCCGGTATTCTTTGCCTATCCAGATGACGCTGCACTTGATGAGATAGTGAAGCGGTATACAGCTGAAGAGCCAGTGTATGACTTCATTGCTCCGGGTGACGGGTTTGGTCATCAGTTCTGGGTAATAGACAAGGATGAAGACATTGCCGCTATTACAAAGGCTTTTGCTGGGATGCCTTCGCTTTATATAGCCGATGGTCATCACCGTAGTGCAGCAGCAGCTTTAGTAGGAGCGGAAAAGGCAAAGCAGAATCCTAGTCATAAAGGAGATGAAGAATATAACTATTTCATGGCTGTATGCTTCCCTGCTAGCCAACTGACAATTATTGATTATAATCGGGTGGTGAAAGACTTGAATGGACTGACTTCGGATGAGTTCTTGAAAGCACTGAAAAAAGACTTTGAAGTGTCTCAGATTTCATCGGTGAATGGACTACCGCTTGATAAGGCCATAGAGCAGTATGGACTGGATGTCTTGAAGCCTACAGCACTACACCAATTTCTACTCTATCTGGACGGGAAGTGGTATGACTTAAGAGCTAAGGTTGGTCGATACGATGATTCCGACCCTATAGGAGTTCTTGATGTGACGGTTTCGTCCCGTTATATATTGGATGAGATATTGGGTATAAAAGATTTGCGTTCGGATAAGCGCATCGATTTTGTGGGTGGAATCCGAGGCGTAGCAGAGCTAAAAAGACGGGTAGACAGTGGCGAAATGAAAATGGCTTTGGCTCTTCATCCCGTTTCGATGAAGCAGCTGATGGATATTGCCGATTCGGGAAATATCATGCCGCCAAAGACTACTTGGTTTGAACCAAAACTCCGTTCGGGGTTGGTTATTCATAATCTGTCGTAAGCGGGTATAAACGTATAATTGGGGATGCCCCTCTTTCCTTTTCGAGAGTTCTTCGGGAATGGGAGAGGGGTATTTCTGTTAATTTCCGGGACTAATTCTGACGCTTTTCGTATCTTTGCGCCAGTTTAAAGTTCTAGGATATGTCAAAAGCTACTTTTAAAGGTTTTCTATATGGGGCTCTTGCCGCTTCTACATATGGCTTGAATCCACTGTTTACCCTTCCGCTTTATGCTGATAAAGTAGGAGCAGATACAGTTTTGTTTTACCGTTACGGACTTGGGGTGATTATGCTTGCTGCTTTGATGAAGGTGATGAAGTTGTCATTTACCTTGCGGAAGAACGAAATCATTCCGTTGGTAATGATGGGACTGATGTTTGCGTTTTCGTCATTGACATTGTTTTTGGCGTACAATCACATGGATGCCGGTATTGCTTCTACCATCTTGTTTATCTATCCGGTGTTGGTTGCCGTTCTGATGGCCATATTCTTTAAAGAAAGAGTCTCACTAATAACGGCAATTTCCATCTTATTGGCCTTTTCAGGCATTTCCTTGTTGTATAAAGGTGAGGGTGGTGAAACCTTGAGCTTGGTGGGAGTATTGCTGGTCTTTATCTCATCGCTGACGTATGCCATTTATATCATAGGCGTGAATCGGTCTACCTTAAAAGATATGCCTACGGTCAAGCTCACGTTTTATGTGCTGTTGTTTGGCTGGAGTGTATTCTTTGTCAGACTGAAGTTCGGGTTGGAACTGGATGGGATAGACAAGCCGCTTCTTTGGATAAATCCTGTTTGTTTGGCGCTGTTCCCTACTGTAATCTCGCTTCTTGCCATGACGAAATCTATACATTATGTGGGTGCTACTTCTGCCGCTATCTTGGGAGCGTTAGAACCTATTACGGCATTAGTTATCGGCGTGCTTGTTTTCGGTGAAAAGCTGACACCTCGTATTATGTTGGGCATTGTTTTGGTGTTGATAGCCGTGACACTGATTATAGCTGGCAAGCCGCTACTGAGAAAGGTTCGTGAGAAATTGCTTCATTGTAACGCTTGATTCCTGGGGATAATGGTTGAGGATACTTATAAAACGATAGCGGAGAAAGCGGAGTCTGTTTATACGGAAAAACGCAGTAAGTTCATAGCGATAGCACTGCCAGTACGTACTGTAGAAGAAGTAAAATCCTACCTGGACGAATATCAGAAGAAGTATTACGATGCCCGGCATGTATGTTACGCTTATATGCTTGGGGCTAATCGAAAGGATTTTCGGGCTAATGACAACGGTGAACCTTCAGGCACAGCCGGGAAACCTATCTTGGGGCAGATAAATTCGAATGAACTGACGGATATACTGATTGTCGTAGTACGTTATTTCGGTGGCATAAAATTGGGTACAAGCGGATTGATTGTGGCGTATCGCACGGCGGCTGCTCAAGCTATTACAGAGGCTACAGTCATAGAAAAGACCGTAGATGAAGACATCAGCGTGATATTTGAATATCCGTTTATGAACGATGTCATGCGCATTGTGAAAGAAGAGTCGCCTGAAATTATAGAACAGAAATATGACATGGACTGCATCATGCGTCTACGTATCCGAATGTCTATGATGGAGCGTTTACGGAGTAGACTGTCTAAAGTAGAGACACTTCGTTTCCTGGTGTAATAGTTTTGTAATATATTTGACATGTAGAGGTTATATACGCGGATTACCTTTGCGGTGTAAATATTAATACACCGCTTCTACATGAAAAAGCAATTAGCTGTTTGTTTGTCTCTTTTGTGGGGACTATCGTCTGCTTCTGCACAGACTATTGATTTGAAGAACTTAAAGGAATATCTCCCGGAAATCCATGGAACGGTGCGCGGGAAATACGAGCTTCAGACTACCAATGGAACTCAGCGCTTTCAGGTTCGTAACGCTCGCGTGAGCTTGGGCGGGAAAGTTATTCCTGGGATAGTAGGGTATAAGGTAGAGATAGACCTGTCGGATGAGGGACAGATAAAGATGTTGGATACTTACGCACGAGTCACTCCATTTAAGAATTTCGATGTGACAATCGGTCAGATGCGCGTCCCGTTTACGATTGACGCTCATCGCTCTCCACACTTGCAGTATTTTGCCAACCGCTCTTTCATCGCTAAACAGATGGGTAGTTTGCGTGATGCAGGAGCTACCGTGAAGTATCAGCAGAAGGAAGGGTTCCCTTTTTCGATAGAGGCTGGTCTGTTTAACGGGTCAGGACTTACGCAGCAGAAAGAATGGCATAGGACTTTCTCTTATTCGGCGAAATTTATCACAGAGCCGTTCAAAGGCTATAACCTGACGTTGAGTACTCAGCGTATTCGCCCCAATAACAATAACGTTTACATGTACGATGCAGGTACCTACCTGAATTGGAACAATTGGCATTTCGAGGTAGAGGGGATGTATAAGAAGTTCGCTCATTCCGACTTTGATGACGTGTGGGCGGTAGACGCTTTTGTGAACTACGATTATTATCTGCGTATGAAGAAGCCCCTCGTAAAGAAAGTATCGTTTTTGGCACGTTTCGATTATATGGGAAACAACAACGATGGCAAGACCGATGAAAACGGGGGACTCTATATTACCGATCACGAACGCCATCGTCTGACGGGAGGTTTGACATTCAGTTTCGGGAAGCCTTTTCAAGCCGATTTGCGACTGAATTACGAGAAATATTTCTACCACGAATCGTCTCATGCGAAAGAATCGGAACAAGACAAATTGGTAGTGGAAATGATGGTTCGCTTCTGATTCAAAGAATATAAAACCAACCGCTCGGCTATATGGAGAAGATATCTTATCCATACAACCGAGCGGTTTTGTTGTTTTTACTGTGTGAGTTTCCTTATAGATTAGTCTCTGAATCGTTTGGTTAAATCTTCGAATTCGTCTATGCGACGGTCACGTAAGAAAGGCCACCAACGACGTACATTCTCGCTACGACTCAAATCAATGTCAACTAAGATGTTTTCTTCGCTTGTGTGACTGCTTTGTGCCAATATTTCACCCTGCGGTCCTGCAACGAAACTATTTCCCCAAAACTGAATGCCGTTGGTTTGCCCCGAGGGATCCGATTCCAGTCCCACTCTGTTTACGGCTACCACTGGAAGTCCGTTGGCTACCGCATGTCCGCGCTGTACCGTAATCCATGCGTTGAGTTGTCTGGCTTTTTCTTCGGGAGTATCTGTGCTTTCCCAACCGATGGCCGTAGGGTAAATCAGTATTTCAGCTCCTTTCAGGGCCATGAGCCGTGCTCCTTCTGGATACCATTGGTCCCAGCATACTTGTACGCCCAGTTTTCCGATAGATGTTTCGATGGGTTCAAAGCCTAAATCGCCCGGAGTGAAATAGAATTTCTCGTAGTAGGCTGGGTCATCAGGAATGTGCATTTTCCGATATTTCCCGGCAATGCTTCCATCCGCATCGAATACAACGGCCGTATTGTGATATAGGCCGGCAGCCCGTCGTTCGAACAGTGAAGTTACAAGCACCACATGGTAGGCGGCGGCTATTTCGCTATAGAATCCGGTAGAAGGACCGGGGATAGGTTCTGCCAAATCGAATAGGGATGTATCCTCTGTCTGGCAGAAGTAAGGTGTGTTGTGCAATTCCTGTAGAATGATGAGCTTCGCACCGGCTTGGGCCAATGAGGCGATATTGTGGTGCAGTTTCTCTAGGTTGGCTTTTATGTTTGGGGTACACGATTGTTGTACCAGTCCGGTTCTGATGATTCTTTTCATGAGTAGATTTTATTTGTTGATGACACATTCGGGATATTGCATGGTTACGCAGTGCAGGGAACCATGCTGTTTGATAAGCGCTCGGCAGTCGATGCCTACAATCTCTCTTCCTGGGAACGCTTCCGCCAGTACGGATGCCGCTTTCTGGTCGTTGTCAGGCTGCTGGTATGTAGGATAAAGCACGGCCTTGTTCATGATTAAGAAGTTGGCGTAGGTAGCTGGAAGGCGCAGGCCGTCTTCGTCATAAATAGGGTTTGCCATAGGCAGAGGAAGCAATCGGTACGGGTCTCCGTTGAGTGTACGGAATGTTTTCAGTTGTTCTTCCATTGATGACAATGCACCAAAGTGCTCATCGTCTTTATCGGTACACTTTACGTATACGATGGTGTCGTTGGGGCATAGACGAGCCAGGGTGTCGATATGGCTGTCTGTGTCGTCACCTTTCAGGAATCCGTAGTCCAACCACAACACTTGCCGCAGGTTAAACCGTTCTTTCAGGTACGATTCTATTTCGTTTCGGCAGAGTGTGTCGTTTCGGTTGGGTGCAAGCAGACATTCCGAGGTTGTGAGTAGTGTGCCTTTTCCATCGCTTTCTATCGAACCGCCTTCCAGAACGAAGTTTCTACAGTTAATGTAATGTCCGTTCAGCATTCCGCTTTTGAATACATGCTCATTGATAAGATTATCTCTGCAGGCAGCAAACTTCATTCCCCAGCCATTGAAGCAGAAGTCAAGAAGAAGGGGAGAGGCATCGTTTTGCAGCAAGGTGATAAACCCGTGATCGCGCGCCCAGGTATCGTTAGTCGGACATTCCACGAAGTGGATAGACTGCTTGTATTCGAAGTCTTCGAGTGCTTTCGGGTAATGGGGAGCCACAAGCAACAATGGTTGACGAGCGGCTATTTCGCGTGCCAAATTCAGATAGCACGCTTCCACTTCATCCAGCATATAGCTCCAGTCGGTTTGCTCGTGAGGCCAAGTCAGCTGGATGTAGCTTTGTGTTTGCCATTCGGCGGGTAGGAAGAAGTTATGTTCCATGATGTTTATGTCTTATTTATTGTTTTGTTCTCTTTTTTGTTTGGCAACCGGCGTGGCCGTGTTTGTACTCTCTGTTGTAGTCGTAGAGCGTTTGTTTCGCTTCTTTAGCAGTAGCCAGTCAAACATTTCTCTCCAGTTGCTAAAGTCCTTTTTATAGATAATGCCAATCCCTTGGGTGGTGAGGGTAGATTTTGTAAAGTATCTGTCGTTTGTTTGGTTATATCCTTTCAGGCTCCATTCCCCGTTTTTAGTCAGCAACCAAAGGGCTTCGAAGTCGCCTACGAAATTAGAGTTTCGCAGCGGATTGTCTCGGTAACCGAAGTTCCCGTTGATGATGAGCCGGTTGTTCAGCAGTCTACCCGATAGGATTGCTTCCGCTTCCACATCGCTCCAGCCTTTTTCGCCAGTGCTGAGGTTGGTACCCACGTTCCAGTGTTGGCTGTTTATCACTTGCGAGAGCATGTTGTTCAGTTGGCCGGAGAGTGTACTGAAGGCCAGCGAGCTGGTAGCGTCCGACTGGTTGCTGTTGTTGTTGGCGTAATCGTTTGTATAGAATTTGCCGATACCCAACAGATAGATGATTTGTGTGTTCATCTGTTCTTCCGTGTTGGTCAGACTGCGAACCAATTCTTTGTCTTCCTCGTTTACAGTAGGCAGGTCGAGGTCGAATTTCAGGTCGGGCGAAGTGAGATTTCCCGTCAGGTTCAGCAGACAGTTCACTTTTATCGTGCTTTTGGCCGATGAGGCGTTGGCAACCAAATCGTTTAGCGAGGCGGAGTTTACCGTGTATACAGCCTGTACGTTCAGATTGGCTTGTCGGGGATCGCCGTTGAACGAGACGATGCCTCCTGAGCGTAGCGTGAAGTCTTTTCGGATGACGTTTTGCATACTCATTTTGTAGATACCCTCTACGATGTTGTAATTCCCGAACATCAGGAAGTCTTCTTTGTTGAAGAAGTTGATTTGCAGGTTTCCGTTTCCTCTGGCTGAGATATAGTCGCCAGCTATGGGGTCCATGATAATCCGCATGTCAGCTTCCGGAGTGGCTTCTACTTGCAGATTGATATGGATGTCGCCTGGAGTGTCGTCATCATCGTTGGTCTTGTTGGCGTTCAGGTGGTGGTAGAGTTCCGTATGTATGTTCTCCGATTCCCGACGGGGCGTTTTGTCAACGAAAGTGATGAACTGGTTGTTGGTGGCTTCGGCAGCGGTGGCGGTTACGTAGGTGAATAGCGTGTTTGCCTCCGATTTTAGCGAGCCGTCAACGTTCACTCCGGTGGCTCCGTTCCCGTGAATCCGTACATTGCCGGTGGCGTAGATTGTTCCGTAGAACGGGAAGTCGGGGGTCTCTTTTTCGGTGTGGTATACCAGCATGTCTTGCGCGTTGAAGCGGAAGTTGTAAGCCAGATTCTTTAGCTTGTGGTGTTGCAGTGTTCCGTTTGCTGTACCGGTATGTCCTTCCATGTCGGTCAGTTGTACGTTGTCGAACTTGAATAGGCCGGAGGTTACCACTACCGAGTCTGCATGGGCGTTGAACGTGGTGTTCAGGATGTTTACTTTCATGCTGGCATCGGCTTGGAGTCTTCCTTCCAAATCCAAATCGGAGAACGGGCCGTACAGACGGATGTTTCCGAATGCTCTTCCTTGTGCATTGCTGAAGATGCCATCGATAAACGGTTGGAGGAAGGACAACGTGGTGCCGTTGGCTTGAATATGCAAGTCCAAGCCTTTTTGTTGGGGAGATACGAATCCGGTTACGTTGGTACGGTATTGGTCGTTCTCCGGGATGTCTGCCTGTAGTTTTATCCCCAGGTCTTTGTCCCATGCTATGCCTATTTCAGCTTGTCCCAACAAGGCATCGTTCAGGCTGAAATCTTTTACCGATAGGTGTCCGTATATGTCCGGGTCACTTTTTACGTGTTTTAGGTGTACCAGTCCGCTGGCCATGCCGTTGAACTTGACGGCCTTGAACTGGATGATGTCCATCACATATTGCAGATTGATGTTCTTTAGGTCTACCAGACAAGAATCGGACGCGCTCTTTCCAATACATCCGTTGGCCTTTAGATGCTGGTCCTCGTGCTCGAATAAGAAGTCTTTTATCTCTATCTTGTCATTCTCGATGGCCACTTGTGCCGGATGTACTTTCCATATCGTGTCGTTCAGGATTACGTCGCTTGATTCGATGTTTACCAAGGCGGAAAGTTTACCATTCGCTTGTGACGGATTGAATCGGGTATTGGCGTTTATTGAGCCGCTAAACGTAGAGGCGGTGTTGTTCCCCCAGTTGACGGTGGTTTTCAGATTGTCGTTGGCTGCACAGGCGTTGACGGCCAGGTTCAGCATGGAGCCTTTAGACATGCGCTTGTTCAAGTGGATTTGGCAACGTAGTCCGTCAGGAGCGTTTTCGCATAATAGATTTCCCGACTCGTAATGCGTGCCGTTGTATGCAAAGTCCGGCAGGTCTCCCTTGATGTAAAGGTTGTTCCGCTTGTCGCTGAAGCAGCCGCTTACCGTAGCCGGCATTTTCAGAACGATGGGCACAGAGAATACTTTCTCAAACAGTTCCGTATCGTCAATCTTCAGTTGGAAGCTGAAATCGTTGTTGGTTTCAGCCAAAGTCTTGTTTTCGGGTATGAGCGACGGGATGTATTTTCTTACTGTCTTCAGGATGCTGACAGGCAGTGTGCGGTAAGAGTAGTCGCCGTCTATCGTGCCCGTCATGAAAGGAGAGCGGATGGACAGACGTTTCCGGGAGTCGTCGGAAGAAACTTTACCTGCTTCGATGCATAGTTCTTTTAGGAAATAACTGCCTTCGGGGGTAGGTGCGGTTACGTTTACACTGTCTATGCGTATTTGCCCCTGCATGTCATCGATGGAATGTCCACGGAAATCGGCTATCAGGTTCAGAGCCACGTCTGTGTCCTTGTATTGATCAGTCAGGTGCAGTTCGTGGGGGTGGAAGTTCCGAATGGAGGCTCGCAGGTTGTATTCCGGAGTCTTTTCCTGAGTCGCTACGTGTCCGCTTATCTCGATGTCACCGTTTTCGTCATTCATCGACAGCTTTCCGTCAAATCCTCCCGGAGTATATTGTCCGTCGAGGTTGATGTTGTGGTATTCGTATTGCTGATAGGTGAGCGAGGCGATGTTTCCCTTGATGTAGGTGTTCGCTTTCCCGTCTTTGTAGGTAAGCCCTTTCAGTTCCACGTCGAAAGTGGCGTTGCCCAGTTTCTTCTCGTCTCCCAATAGCGTTCCCAACTTCAGGTCTGTGCTGACTACCTTTCCCGAGAACGATCGGGCCTCGGTCACCGTGTCCTTGTGCATGGTGATGTTTGCGTCTACTTCGCCCACATCCGAGAGGATGACGCCTCGGGTTGTGAGCTGATGCAAGTAGCCCGAAATATCGCCGTTGAATCGTATATCGCCCAGCCGGTCTATGATGCCTATCTGTTTGTCTTCTCCCGTAAGGTTTCGCAGTAACCAGTAAACGCCCTTCTGCTCTGCGCTCAGTTCAGATACTTTTCCGAATACGAACATCTCCCGAGCCGAGTTCCAGTGGTTGGCCGTGGCTTCCGCTTTCAGGAGCAAGGTCTTGTCTTCGTTCTCTACGGTCAGTTTGTTGCATTCCACGTGATGCCCTTCTCCACGGACTGCAATCTGTAGTAACAGGGGTGAATGGAAATGCGACAGGGCGGGTACAAACATGCTGATGTCGGCCGGAGTGACCGAAGCCTGTACCGATGTGCTGTATCGGGTTGCGTCTTCGAGAGCGAAAAGAGCAGGAATACTGTCGTACGAGGCGGAGAGCGACTGGATATCTATTTGCGTATTGGGCAGTGAGAGCTTGAAGTTGGATGCGCTGAACCGATGCTTGTTGGCCACCAGTTTGGCCGACAGCTTCTTCAGTGTAAATCCGCTTTGTTCGTTGAGGCTCATGCGCCGAATCTGTACGTTGATAGAATCCTGTGTGAGGGCTTTGAGTGACAGGGTAGCCGACAGATTGCTTATCCCGATGTGCGCGGGGTCGAACACGTTGGGGGTAATCGGTTGTGAGAGCACATCGTAATGTATCTTTCCGCGTCGCACCAAAATGGTATTGATGCGTAGGTTGATGTTGTTTTCCTTCGGGACGGAGTCTTTCGACGCGAATGCGTCTATCACGAACTGGAAGTTGGTGGGCTGTTGTGGAGACGGGCGGTTCAGTTTGGCGTCCATGCCGAACAACTGCACGTTGCTGATACGTATTTTCCCGTGAAAGAAGGGGAGGATATCAAACTTGGCGGACAGTCGTGACACTTTGAGTAACTCTTCCCGGTGTTGGTCTTTTACTGTAACGTTCTGAATGATGATTCTGTTCAGTAATCCCAAGTTGACGTTGCCGATGTGAACTTCCGTTTTCAGCAGTTCGCTCAGCTGGTCTTCGGCGATGAGTGTCAAGCGGTTCTGGATAAAAGGTATGTTCAGCACGGCTATAACTCCGAAGTACAGAATTAAAGCCGAGATGGTGGTGTACCTGACAATATGTTTGACGTGTGAAAACTTACCCATTCGCTATTACTCAAAAATTAGTCAAATATACGAAAAATAACCGGGGAATGTGCTTTTTTGTGTGGCTTATTTTATGATTTTTATCAATCTTCTCCCATCTTGAGGCCGGTAGGCGTAAAAACGGTGGGCGATGAGTGAATTGAGGTGATAATGTCTGTAAAAAATCTTCCGGTATTTTGTTCTTATTCTAAATAATCGAGTTTTGTAAACGCTTCGTTTTGAATGTATTCCAAAAAACGCAACACGAAATGGTTCATGGTGTGCTACATGTAGTGCCACATCTTTTTGCTTCGTTTTCAGTGGCTTAACCCCAAAAGTGGTTCATGCCGTGCCACATGGTGTGCTACATCTTTGCGTTTTCCCACCTATTATATATATAAATAAAAGGATAAAAGTAAGGCAGATGTTTTTTGACACTAAAACCATCCGCATTCTTTTTAGCTTTTTAGAAAGAAGTACTCAAAAATCTCCGGCGAGAGATTTTAAATCTGTCCCGAGAGATAAAAAATCTCCGTTATCGTTTTAATAACCTCTCGGGACGTTTTCTGTGCAGAGAATTATTGCTACCTTTGCGACGCATTAACAAAAACAAAAATTAAATTATGAAACTTAAACATTTGTTTGCATGGTTTGTGGCAATCTTTGCACTTACTACTGTTTTTACGTCTTGTAGTTCGAACGATGATGAAGATGATACGGTGACAACCTCTGTGCCCGATGAAATGATTGGTACGTGGAAGTTTTCTGGAGAGACGTTGGAGGAGTTTACCGGAGTGACGTTGGAGTTGGGAAAAAACGGCAAGGGAAGCATTATCACTTACATTTATTACGATGAAGATGAAAACTCCTCGGCTTTACTTAGCCGACGTACAATCATGGAATACAAGTTGTTCAAATATACGTATAAACCGAGTTCGAAGACATTGAACGCGACTAGTCTAACCGACCAAACGACTTTCACCATCCGTAACATGTTCGTTGAGAACAACAAGCTGAATATGACCATCACGCTGAATGATACGGAACAGGTTCTGTCGGGTGGAACGAGAGAAGACGATGACGAATGATGGTAGTAATGTTGTAGGTTGAAATCAACAAGTTGCAATTTTTGTTTAATATATAAATCAGATAAAATGAAGAATACTCTTGCGTCCGCTCTCTTGTTTGCTGCGGCATTGTCGGCAAACGCCCAAGGTGGAATCACCCCGGAAATGCTAAGTCAGCTTCGGAGTAGCTATAAAAATGCTGGAACAGACAAGGCCTTGTATAACGCCATGGCGGGAACCAGCATTGCGGTACTTGCCAAAAATCAGGAAAACGTAGCGAATTTCAATTCGGACTTCTCCAATAAGGTCGTATCAAACGGCATTACCGATCAGCAGTCGTCTGGCCGTTGCTGGTTGTTTACTGGCTTGAATGTGCTCCGTGCACAGATGATGGCCAAACATGGGCTGAAAGAAATGACGTTTTCGCAGAACTATTGCTTCTTCTACGACCAGTTGGAGAAAGCCAACTTGTTTCTGCAAGGCATTATAGACACTCGCCAGAAGGCGATGGACGACAAGATGGTGGAATGGTTGTTCCGTAATCCCATCAGCGACGGCGGACAGTTTACCGGTATCTCCGATATTATCGGCAAGTACGGGGTGGTACCCTCGTCTGTTATGCCCGAAACGTACAATAGCAACAATACTTCACAGATAGACCGCCTCGTGTCGCTGAAACTGCGTGAGTTCGGTTTGCAGCTCCGCGAAAACCCGAAAGCATCGGCTAAGGATTTGCTTACGAAGAAAACGGAAATGATGAAAACCATCTACCGCATGTTGGCTTTGGCCTACGGCGTTCCTGTAGAGAAGTTTACTTATACCATCAAGGGTGAGACCAAGGAGTACACTCCCATGTCGTTCTATAAAGAGTTTCTCGGCAACGATTTGACAAACAATTACGTGATGCTGATGAACGACCCCAGTCGTGAGTATTACAAGAGCTACGAAATCGATTTCGATCGCCACGCATACGATGGACGTAACTGGACATACGTGAACCTCCCGATAGAAGACATCAAGGAAATGGCTATCAGCTCCATCAAAGACAGTACCATGATGTACTTCTCTTGCGATGTGGCTAAGTTCCTGGACAGTAAGCGCGGAACTCTCGACTTGAAGAACTTTGATTACGATTCGCTCATGGGAACTACTTTTGGTATGAACAAGAAACAGCGCATCCAGACTTTTGCCAGTGGATCGAGCCACGCCATGACACTGATGGCGGTAGACTTGGATAAGGACGGAACTCCTAAAAAATGGATGGTAGAAAACAGCTGGGGCGCATCTTCCGGCTATAAAGGACACCTTATCATGACCGACGAATGGTTTAACGAATACATGTTCCGTTTGGTCGTAGAGAAGAAATATGTTCCAGCCAAAGTGCTTGACATATTGAAGCAAAAGCCTGTGCGTCTGCCCGCATGGGATCCGATGTTTGCTCCAGAGGAATAACCGCTCTGCGTATAACATACAGAAACAGGAGACGTTTGTGGTGGCAAGCCGCAGTCGTCTCCTGTTTTTTTGTGCATGGAAATTGCTTACTATACATTACAAACAAATGACAACGACGGTGGCGTACAGACAAATCGACGGCATTTAAAGAATTATTTCCGTAATAGATTCGCATAATCTTTACGAAGTATCGTTTTTTGTCTAATTTTGTAACCAATTATCAAACCATAATTTTTTAGAACTCAATATGGCTAGTTTAATCAAATTGCACAAAGGTCTTGACATAAACCTGAAAGGCAAAGCCACAAAGGAGCTGAAAGACGTTAAAGCCCCCGAGCTTTATGCGTTGATTCCCGATGATTTTACGGGCATAACTCCCAAGGTGGTTGTGAAAGAGCAGGATTGTGTGAGAGCCGGAGCCCCCTTGTTTGTCGACAAGAACCATCCGGAATTGAAATTTGTATCGCCTGTAAGTGGCGTAGTTACCGGAGTAGAGCGTGGCGCTCGCAGAAAAGTGATGAGTGTTACGGTCAAAGCCGCATCCGAGCAGGAATTTCAGGATTTCGGGAAACGGAACGTGGCTCAGCTTGACGGAACTTCGGTCAAGGATTTACTCTTGGAGGCAGGTCTATTCGCCTTTATAAAACAGCGTCCGTATGACATTGTAGCCGATCCTACGGTAACACCAAAAGCGATTTTTGTTTCCGCTTTCGACTCTAACCCGTTGGCTCCCGACTTCGAATTCGTTCTGCAAGGCGAAGAAGAGAATTTCCAAACGGGACTGGATGCGTTGGCAAAGATGGGCAAAGTGTATTTGAATGTTCGCGCCAACCAAACCTCATCGGCTCTGACCGCGGCCAAAAACGTTACGGTTACCGCTTTCGATGGCCCTCATCCAGCTGGGAACGTAGGCGTGCAGATAAACCACATTTCGCCGGTCAACAAGGGAGAAACCGTATGGACTATTGACGCACAGGCGGTATTGTTTATCGGACGCTTATTGAATACCGGACATGTGGACTTGACTCGTACTGTTGCCGTTACCGGTTCGGAAGTTAAAGTTCCGGCCTATTGCAAACTAAAGGTCGGCGCACAGTTGACGTCTGTTTTCGCCGGAAACGTGAGCGAGGCAAAAAAATTGCGCTATATCAGCGGAAATGTACTGACAGGCAAGCAAGTGACGCCCGATGGCTTCTTGGGCGCATTCCATAACCAGCTTACCGTAATCCCCGAGGGTAATGACGTTCACGAGATGCTGGGGTGGATTATGCCTCGCTTGAACGATTTCAGTACAAGCCGTTCTTATTTCAGTTGGCTACTCGGAAGCAAGAAAGAATACGTGCTCGACGCCCGTGTAAAGGGAGGCGAGCGCCATCTGATTATGTCAAACGAATACGACCGTGTGCTTCCAATGGATATTCTTCCAGAGTACCTCATCAAAGCCATCATCGCCGGAGACATCGACCGAATGGAAGAGCTTGGCATTTACGAAGTGGCTCCTGAAGATTTCGCCTTGTGCGAATTTGTTTGCTCTTCGAAGATGGAACTTCAGCGCATTGTGCGCGAAGGATTGGATATGCTTCGCAAAGAAATGTGTTAATACTAACCATATAAAGGAATTTTAAATAAATGAATGCATTAAGAAATTATCTCGACAAGATAAAGCCGAACTTTGAAGAGGGCGGTAAGCTGCATGCTTTCCGCTCTGTATTTGACGGATTCGAGACCTTTCTGTTTGTTCCGAATGCCACGTCGAAAGTAGGCACGCACATCCACGATGCCATTGACAGTAAGCGTATCATGTCGCTCGTTGTCATCGCACTGATGCCGGCATTGCTGTTCGGTATGTACAATGTGGGCTATCAGCACTTCTCTCATGTGGGTCTGGAAGGTAGCTTTATCGAAATGTTTATATACGGATTTCTGGCAGTACTCCCCAAAATCATCGTTTCGTATGTAGTGGGATTGGGTATTGAGTTTATTGTCGCACAGTGGAAAAACGAGGAGATTCAGGAAGGATTTTTGGTATCGGGTATTCTGATTCCGATGATTGTTCCGGTAGACTGTCCGTTGTGGATGTTGGCCATTGCAGTGGCTTTCTCTGTAATCTTTGCGAAAGAAGTATTCGGAGGTACAGGTATGAATATATTCAATCCGGCCTTGATTACCCGTGCCTTTTTGTTCTTTGCTTACCCCACCAAGATGTCAGGTGATGCCGTATGGGTATCAGGCGACAGTATTTTCGGAATAGGGAAGAGTGTAGATGGTCTGACTGCAGCCACGGCTTTGGGACAGGCTTCTACGGCTACTGATGCGATGTCTTACCCTCCGTTCTCTTGGGATATGGTGACTGGTTTTATTCCCGGGTCTATCGGTGAAACCAGCGTAATAGCCATTGCGATAGGAGCAGTAATCTTGTTGTGGACAGGCGTAGCAAGCTGGAAAACCATGCTGTCGGTATTTGTGGGCGGCGCGTTCATGGGATGGGTATTCAATGCGATTGGTCCGGATACGGCCATGGCGCATATGCCTTGGTATGAACACTTGTGTTTGGGAGGCTTTTGCTTCGGTGCTGTTTTCATGGCTACCGACCCGGTTACGTCTTCACGTACGGAAAACGGCAAGTTTGTATATGGTTTCCTTATCGGTGTGATGGCTATCATTATCCGTGTGATGAATCCTGGATATCCCGAAGGCATGATGCTTGCTATCTTGCTGATGAATATCTTTGCTCCGCTTATTGACTATGTGGTGGTACAGAACAATATTTCACGCCGCACACGTCGGGCTATGTCGAACAAATAAATACCGAATACAATGAATACTAATAGTAACTCTTATACTATCGTTTATGCTTCGGTAATGGTTGTTATCGTAGCGTTTCTTTTGGCTTTCGTCAACTCGTCATTGCGTGACGCACAGAACAAGAACGTAGAGTTGGACACAAAGAAGCAGATACTTTCTTCTTTGGGCATAAAGAATGTACAAGATGCCGAAGCGGAATTTGAAAAGACTGTCACGGCCGACTTGGTTGTTGACAAGGACGGAAATGCCACTCCTTATGAAGGCGATTTTATCACGGCTTACGAAAAAGAGGCAAAGACCAATGGGAACTTTCACGTATTTGTATGTACGGTAGACGGACAGACAAAGTATGTGATTCCTGTATACGGTGCCGGACTCTGGGGCGCTATCTGGGGATATGTCGCTCTGAACGATGATAAGAATACCGTTTTCGGAACCTACTTTTCGCACGCATCCGAGACTCCAGGTTTGGGCGCTGAAATCGCAACCGAGCACTTTCAGGGTGAGTTCAAGGATAAGCATGTAATGGACGGTGAGAGCGTAGCTTTGGGCGTAGAAAAGAACGGCAAAGTAGAACGCCCCGAATATCAGGTTGACGGTATATCGGGTGGTACGATTACTTCGAAAGGAGTAGACGCCATGCTGAAAGGCTGTCTAGCCAATTATACTAAGTTTTTGACTAACGAATAAAACAAGGAGGAGACAATAATTATGGGAAATTTATTTTCATCGAAGAACAAAGAAGTGTTCTCTGCTCCGATAAGTATGAACAACCCAGTTACAGTGCAGGTACTGGGTATTTGTTCTGCGTTGGCTGTGACATCGAAGTTGGAGCCGGCTATTGTAATGGGATTGTCGGTTACGGTTATTACCGCTTTCTCGAATGTGGTTATCTCTCTTATACGTAAAACCATTCCGAACCGCATCCGTATTATCGTTCAGCTGGTGGTGGTGGCTGCATTGGTTACCATTGTAAGCGAACTGCTGAAAGCGTTTGCTTACGACGTGAGCGTTCAGCTTTCGGTTTATGTGGGTTTGATTATTACCAACTGTATTCTGATGGGTCGTTTGGAGGCTTTTGCTATGGCTAACGGGCCATGGGAGTCTTGTTTGGACGGTATCGGAAACGGATTGGGGTATGCCAAGGTGTTGGTTATCGTGGCATTTTTCCGTGAATTGCTTGGTTCTGGCACGCTGCTCGGATTCAATATTTTAAATTACGATGTAATAAAGGAAGCCGGATATGTAAACAACGGTTTGATGCTGATGCCGCCGATGGCTCTGATTATCGTGGCTTGCCTGATTTGGTATCAACGTGCAAAGCATAAAGAATTGCAAGAGAAAGAATAATACTGGAGGATTTTTATGGAACACTTTTTCAGCTTGTTAGTCCGCTCTATTTTTGTGGACAATATGATATTCGCGTTCTTTTTGGGTATGTGCTCTTATTTGGCCGTATCGAAGAATGTGAAAACAGCCCTTGGTCTGGGTGTTGCGGTTACGTTTGTATTGGTTGTGACGCTTCCTGTCAATTACTTATTGCAGACGAAAGTGTTGGCCGCAGATGGTATATTGGGAATTGACTTGAGCTTCTTGAGCTTTATTTTGTTCATTGCGGTGATTGCCGCTATCGTTCAGTTGGTAGAAATGGTTATCGAACGGTTTAGCCCGTCGCTATATGCTTCGTTGGGTATATTCTTGCCTTTGATAGCCGTGAACTGCGCCATTATGGGAGCTTCCTTATTTATGCAGCAGCGCATTACGTTAGGAGCCAGTGACCCTAAATACATCGGTGATGTATGGGACGCTATTTCTTATGCCCTTGGCTCTGGTATCGGTTGGCTGTTGGCTATTGTCGGTTTGGCTGCTATCCGTGAAAAGATGGCGTACTCGGATGTTCCAGCACCATTGAAAGGATTGGGAATAACGTTTATAACCGTAGGCCTGATGGCAATGGCGTTCATGTGTTTTTCAGGTTTAAACATTTAAAGCGTAGTAAAGATGGATATGAATTTTATAGTGGCAAGCATTGGGGTGTTTCTGGTGACTATCCTTGTGCTTGTAGTCATATTGTTGGTGGCCAAGAAGTTTTTGGTGCCTTCGGGAAAGGTTAAACTGACAATAAATGGAGAGAACTCGTTGGACGTTGAGTCTGGATCTACCTTGTTGAATACTTTAGCCGTAAACGATGTGTTTCTTCCGTCGGCCTGTGGTGGTAAAGGTTCTTGTGGGCAATGCAAGTGTCAGGTAATCGAAGGAGGAGGGGAGATTCTTCCTTCCGAAGTCAGTCACTTCAGTCGTAAACAACAGAAAGACCATTGGCGTTTGGGATGTCAGGTTAAGGTGAAAGGCGATATGCAGATAAAGGTTCCAGAATCTGTGATGGGAGTGAAGGAGTACGAATGTACGGTCATTTCGAATAAGAATGTGGCTACTTTTATCAAGGAATTCAAGGTGCAGTTGCCTAAGGGAGCGCACATGGATTTCTTGCCCGGATCGTATGCGCAAATCAAGATTCCGGCATTCAGCATGGATTACGATAAGGATATTGACAAGAGCCTGATTGGTGATACTTATCTGCCGGCATGGGAGAAATTCGGTTTGTTCCCGTTGAAGTGTGTCAATACCGAGCCTACTATTCGCGCCTACTCTATGGCTAACTATCCGGCCGAGGGTGATGTGTTTATGCTGACAGTGCGTATTGCCACTCCGCCGTTCAAGCCAGACCGTAGCGGATTCATGGATGTGAACCCAGGTATCGCTTCGTCTTACATCTTCACCCTGAAACCGGGCGATAAGGTACTGATGAGCGGTCCTTACGGAGATTTCCATCCTCACTTCGATTCGAAGAAAGAAATGATATGGGTAGGTGGCGGTGCCGGTATGGCTCCGTTGCGTGCTCAGATAATGCACATGACTCGTACGTTGGAATGCCGCGACCGTGAAATGCATTATTTCTACGGCGCACGCGCTCTGAACGAAGTTTTCTATTTGCAGGATTTCCTGCAGTTGGAGAAAGATTTCTCGAACTTCCACTTCCATTTGGCGTTGGACCGTCCGGATCCGGCGGCCGATGCTGCAGGCGTGAAATACACGGCAGGGTTCGTGCATAACGTGATGTATGAAACTTATCTGAAGAATCACGAGGCTCCCGAGGATATCGAATATTACATGTGTGGTCCTGGCCCGATGTCGAAAGCCGTTGTCTCAATGTTGGACGGCCTTGGAGTAGAGAGCTCTTCTATTATGTACGATAATTTTGGAGGATAAACTCCCATTTAGACATATGTGCAATAAAAAAAGAAGTCACTACTGGAGTGGCTTCTTTTTTTATTGCCTGTTCGTAAATTGAGGCGTATGTTATTCCATCACAAATTTCACCGCTACCCATCGGTTCTTTTCCCGATAGTGTACGTATTTCAGACCGAGGCGCTCTGCTTCCTGACGGATAACCGGAATGTCATCGGTGTAGAATCCGCTCATGTAAAGTTCCGAACCGTGACGCATACAGGCTACATAAGCGTGCATATCGTTCAGCAAAATGTTTCGGTTGATATTGGCGATAATTACATCAAAAGGCGAGTGCTCATCCAGTGAAGAGGCATCACCCTGTATGGCTTCTATATTGGTGATGTGGTTTAAGGCGATATTGTCGCGCGAGTTGTTTACGCACCAGTCATCAATGTCAATGGCGGTAACGGCTTTAGCGCCTCTCATGCTGGCTAATATAGCAAGGATAGATGTTCCGCATCCCATATCCAGCACAGTCTTTCCAGTCAAGTCTGCCTCCAGTAGCTCACCAATGATAGAGCTTGTGGTTTCATGATGTCCTGTCCCGAAAGCCATTTGCGGATTGATGACGATGTCATATTCTGCCTTTGGATAGTCTTTGTGAAACGTGCTATGGATAACACATCGGTCTCCTATCACGATGGGTTGGAAGAAGTTCTTTTCCCATTCCTCGTTCCAATCCTTGTCTTCGGGTTCGGCGATGGTGTAGGTTATTCCGGTATCGGGTAAAGGGAAGTCGGCAATTGTTTGTTGTAAGGCCGATTCATCGAAGAGGGGTTGCTGAATGTAGGCTTGCATTCCGCCGTCGCACTCCACGAAGCTTTCGAAGCCGATTTCGCCACATAGAGCCGACAGTACATCGGTAGCCGTCTGACAGCAAGGAGTGACACGAAACGTTATTTCAAAATATCTCATACTGTAAGTTTTAAATTAAAACGGGTTTAATAGTTGTTTTGTCGGCAAAAGTAATATCTTTGCAAGAAGAATTGCCATAATGGGCAACTATAAATGCAAATATATTAATTAAATCTGTAAAAACTATGAGAGTAATTATCGAATCCGATTATCAAGCTCTTTCTCAATGGGCGGCAAATTATGTAGTGAGCAAAATCAATAAGGCAAATCCTACAGCCGAAAAGCCGTTCATTTTAGGCCTTCCTACAGGTTCTTCACCTCTGGGTATGTACAAGGCTCTTATTGAATTAAACAAGCAAGGCAAAGTTTCGTTCAAGAATGTTGTAACTTTCAATATGGATGAGTATGTAGGTTTGCCCGAATCGCACCCTGAAAGCTATCACTCGTTCATGTTCAACAACTTCTTCAACCATATTGACATTGATAAGAAGAACATTCACATCTTGAACGGCAATGCTGCTGATTTGGAAGCTGAATGCGCCAACTACGAGAAGCAAATCGAATCGTTTGGTGGTATTGACCTTTTCTTGGGCGGTATCGGTCCAGACGGACACATCGCTTTCAACGAACCGGGTTCCTCTTTGTCATCTCGCACTCGCATGAAGACATTAACAACCGATACGATTATTGCCAATTCACGTTTCTTTGAAAACGATATCAACAAAGTGCCAAAGACAGCTCTGACAGTTGGTGTAGGAACCGTTCTTTCGGCAAAAGAAGTTCTGATTCTCTGTAACGGCCACAACAAGGCTCGTGCGCTTCAGCATGCAGTAGAAGGCGGAATTACTCAGATGTGGACTATCAGCGCACTACAGTTGCACCAACACGGAATTATCGTTTGCGATGAAGCTGCAACCGATGAGTTGAAAGTCAGCACCTATCGCTACTTTAAAGATATAGAACGCAACAACTTGTAAATAAAGAGTGCTTGGAGGATTACCTATGAGAACCAACCTTAGTTCGAAAATCTCATTGAATCGTGTCTCCACGAAATACTACAAACCGGAAAACACAATAGCACGCTCCGTTCTTACCCGTTTCGAAAAGATTCCTACAAATATTTTCGAAACGGCGGAAGAAGGAGTGAAAAACATAGCGGACGAATTGGTTCGCTTCATACAAGATAGACAACGTGAAGATAAGCCTTGCACTGTGGCTTTTGCTGTGGGCGCTTCCTTACGTCTTCTGTTTGCGGAGTTGGTGCGCCGCCATCAGGTGGACGGCGTCAGCTTTCGTAATGTAACTGTATTTACTCTCTACGAACACTACCCTTTGCAGGATGCCAAATACAGTAGCTTCAATCAGCTGAAGGAGCAACTATTAGACTTCGTAGATATCAGTCCCGAGAATGTCTTTGCGATAAACGGAACCATTTCACAAGGTGAGGTTTTGGATTATTGTCAGTCATACGAACGGCGTATCAAGGCGTGCGGCGGCTTAGATGTCGTGGTTATGGGGATTGGTCGCGAGGGTAACATAGCAATGAACGGTGTCGGTTCTTCCTTAACTTCCGTTACGCGGCTGATTTTTGCCGATTCAACCTCGCGCACCGAGGCTTCTCGCTCTTTGGGTATTGATAAAATGCCTCCTTGTGCCATTACAATGGGAATCAATACGATTCTGGAAGCCCGCAAAGTATACCTGTTGGCTTGGGGCGAGGAAAAAGCGGATATTATTCGGAAAACGGTAGAAGAGAATGTTTGTGATTCGTTGCCGGCTTCTTGTCTACAGATGCATCAGAACGCTACCGTCTGCATCGACTTGACGGCGGCTTCTCGACTTACACGCATTCAGCGCCCGTGGCTTGTAACCAGTTGTGAATGGGATAATAAGTTGATTCGAAGCGCAATCGTTTGGTTGTGTCTGCTTACCCAAAAGCCCATATTGAAGCTTACGGACAAGGACTATAATGAGAATGGTTTGAACGAACTATTGGCTCTGTATGGTTCTGCTTATAATGTAAATATTAAAATATTCAACGACCTGCAGCATACCATAACCGGATGGCCTGGCGGAAAACCTAACGCTGATGATACCTATCGACCGGAACGTGCCAAGCCGTTCCCCAAGCGAGTAGTAGTTTTTTCTCCACATCCCGATGATGATGTGATATCTATGGGAGGAACAATCCGCCGATTGGTTCAGCAGGGGCACGAAGTACACATCTGTTATGAAACCTCGGGAAACATTGCAGTAGGGGATGAAGAGGTTATACGTTTCCTGCATTTTATTAATGGTTTTAACCAGTTGTTCGATGGAGGTTGTGACGGAGTTGTCCAAACGAAGTATGCGGAGATAAAAAACTTTTTGGCGCAGAAAAAGGAAGGCGATGCGGACACACGCGATGTGCTGACCGTAAAGGGACTAATACGTCGTGGAGAGGCTCGCACAGCATGTACGTATAATAACATACCGTTGGAGCGCGTACACTTCTTAGACTTGCCGTTCTATGAAACGGGACGCATAGAGAAGAGTCCGATGAGTGAGGCCGATGTCAATATTGTGCTTGATGTGCTTCGCAGCATTAAGCCGCATCAGATTTATGTGGCAGGAGATTTGGCGGACCCGCATGGCACACACCGTGTATGTACTGATGCTGTATTAGCCGCGATTGATGAGGAAAAGAATAATCAAGCCGAGTGGCTGGGCAACTGCCGGATATGGATGTATCGCGGAGCTTGGGCCGAATGGGAAATAGAGAATATAGAAATGGCTGTTCCGTTCAGTCCGGAAGAGTTGCGTGCCAAGCGGAATTCTATCTTAAAGCATCAGTCGCAGATGGAAAGCGCACCGTTCTTAGGTAACGATGAACGCCTTTTTTGGCAGCGAAGCGAAGACCGTAACCACGCCACTGCAATGTTGTACGACCGTTTAGGCTTGGCTTGTTACGAAGCGATGGAAGCCTTTGTAGAATATAAGCCGTTATAATTTATGCAAAAAAACAGGCAGAATGCAGTGACGTGTTCTACCTGTTCTTTTATTAGATCCATAATAATGCATTACTGATTAACGGAAAAAGGGGTTGTTCATCTTTTCGAATTCGATGCTTGTTTTGTCGCCGTGCCCGGGATATACCACTGTATCATTCGGTAAGGTGAGCAGACGGTTCGCAATGGCGGCTCGTAAAGTCTCAAAATCGCCGCCTTCAAGGTCTGCACGTCCGATGCTTCCTTTGAACAAGACATCGCCACTGAATAGACAATGGTGAACCTTATCGTAATATGCGATACCTCCGGGTGAATGTCCGGGAACGTGAATGGCTTCCAGTTCACAGTTTCCGAAACGTATCATATCGCCGTCTTCTACGAATCGTTCTAACGGTGTAGGCTTTTCGTTTTCTTTGATTCCGAACATCATGCACTGCTCATGCAACCTGTTCAGCAGAGGCTCGTCTGCTTTGCATGCTTCGGCCTTAACGCCAAAGGTTCGTTCTACAAAGGGATTGCCGAATACATGATCCAAATGTAGGTGTGTGTTTAGCAAGTGCTTTACGCTTAATCTGTTTTCGGTAATATATTGTTGCAGTTTCTGTTGTTCGCCGGGAAAATAACATCCCGGGTCAATGATGACCGCTTCGTTCGTCTCATCAGAAAGAACGTAGCAGTTTACAGGAAACATATTGAATTTAAATCGTTTGATGTGCATAGCTTTTATTGGTTTGAAATGGGAACATAAACCACTTTTTTCGTTTCGAAGAATTCCTCATCGAAGAATGTCTTTAAGTCGGTAATTATAGCTTTTTGGCGTACCGGGAGTACTTCTTTTTCCAACTCGCCGCCCTTTAGGCAAATCAATCCGTTGGGTAGGGCGTTGTGCTGTTGAGATTTGATGTTTTTTCTAATAATTTTTAATAAATCTGTCAGCGGCATAACAGCTCTGCTCACGACGAAATCGAATTGTCGGGCTTCCTCCTCGGCTCTACAATGTCTGAATGTGACATTTTTTAGTCCGATGGCTTTCGCTACTTCTGTAGCTACGCGTACTTTTTTCCCAATACTGTCTACCAAATGAAATTGGGTTTCGGGAAAAAGTATGGCCAGCGGTATGCCGGGGAATCCTCCGCCCGTTCCCAAATCCATAACCTCAGAGTCGGGTTGGAATTGGATAATTTTAGCGATGCCTAGAGAGTGCAATACATGATGTTCGTACAAATTAGTAATATCCTTACGCGAGATGACATTTATTTTGCTGTTCCAGTCAGTGTATAAATCGTACAATGCGGCGAATTGTTCTTTCTGATTCTCGGAAAGGTGTGGAAAGTATTTCAGAATGATATCCATTTTGTGTATTTCGTTTATATAATGAGATAATCTTTTATGTCCGACAGTGGAATGGTTATTTCAAAGTCTCCAGTTGCATAGTCTGCTATTTCATATCTGTTATAATAAAATGTAACCGAGTCTTTCCTTATGAGAAAGTTTTCGGGGATATACGGTGTGGTATTCAAGAAAAGTCCGGCTTCTTGTAAGCCTTCCAACGTATTGGGCGTGCGTATCTTCTTACGACAGAGGTAATCTGATAGACTTTTGATAATGAGCGGGGTCAAAGCCTGGTCTGCATTCGGCTTGAAAACGTCTTTCTTTGCTAAAACGCATCCGGTGTTTGCCTTTATGTTCAGACATGTCTTGATGGTGTTTGGATGCGCTCCGCCAGTCTGGCGGAAATCGGTTAGGGTGTAGTTCCAAATGCTGTCTCCCAGCCCCGGTCGGAGGTTGGCCTCCAAATCGAATTCGTAATTATACCAAGCGGCAGGTTGTATTCCTCGCTTTAAGTCCTCCTCAAGAAAAGCAGCGATGTCTGCTTTGTGTTGCGAAATCAGTGCTTCAGAATATGTCTTGATAAATCGTTCGGGTGACAGACGGGTATATGCCGGTCCGAAAGCATTTTTTATAATGGATTGGTTCACGAGGACAGAAGCTGAATCGGTTGCTTGTAGGAAGGGGAGTTTCAGTGTTACCTTACACGATGGAAAATTGTCTGTCGGATGTATATACGCTATCGTGTCAAGCGTCAGCGTTTTCGCTTGCTGCGCTTCACAGATTGGAATGGTTTGTTTCTTTCCGCTGCATCCAACAAGAAATAGACTCCCCGTTAGGGCAAGGAAGATAAATGGGAATATACCTTTTGTCATAATTCAATGTATTGCGGCCTGAGACATGAAAGTTCAGTTCCTCTATTCGGCAAATATAAGAAGAATACCGCTAACAGTGATGATGAAACGGATATTTATGGTATGGGCTATTTACGTCAGAGAAAAAAACGCATATTTTTAGCCGCTTTTGTTTGGCCAATTAAAATAAAGGTACTACATTTGCACTCGCAAAAAAGAAAAAGCGATGCACTCTTAGCTCAGTTGGTAGAGCAACTGACTCTTAATCAGTGGGTCCAGGGTTCGAATCCCTGAGGGTGTACAAA
>CAVBJM010000018.1:0-52652 GCA_963595925.1 bacterium | reverse complement strand
GAAGCATTGAATTGAAGCCCCAGTAAACGGCGGCCGTAACTATAACGGTCCTAAGGTAGCGAAATTCCTTGTCGGGTAAGTTCCGACCTGCACGAATGGTGTAATGATCCGGACGCTGTCTCAACCGTGAGCCCAGTGAAATTGTAGTATCGGTGAAGATGCCGATTACCCGCGATGGGACGAAAAGACCCCGTGAACCTTTACTATAGCTTAGCATTGGACTTGGGCACGCGACGTGTAGGATAGGTCGGAGGCAATGAATCGGGGACGCCAGTTCTCGTGGAGCCGCTGTTGAAATACGACCCTTCGTTTGTTTGATTCCTAACTCCCGGCGGGAGGACATTGCTTGGTGGGTAGTTTGACTGGGGTGGTCGCCTCCAAAAGCGTAACGGAGGCTTCTAAAGGTGCCCTCAGGACGATCGGTAACCGTCCGCAGAGTGTAATGGCATAAGGGCGCTTGACTGGGAGACGTACAGGTCGATCAGGTAGGAAACTAGAGCATAGTGATCCGGTGTTTCCGCATGGAAGGGACATCGCTCAAAGGATAAAAGGTACTCCGGGGATAACAGGCTGATCCCTCCCAAGAGCTCATATCGACGGAGTGGTTTGGCACCTCGATGTCGGCTCGTCACATCCTGGGGCTGGAGAAGGTCCCAAGGGTTGGGCTGTTCGCCCATTAAAGTGGCACGCGAGCTGGGTTCAGAACGTCGTGAGACAGTTCGGTCTCTATCTATCGTGGGCGTATGAAATTTGCGCGGCTCCGACACTAGTACGAGAGGACCGTGTTGGACGGACCGCTGGTTTACCGGTTGTGCCGCCAGGTGCACCGCCGGGTATCTAAGTCCGGATCGGATAAGTGCTGAAAGCATCTAAGCACGAAGCCGGCCGCAAGATTAGATTTCTTAGGGTCGTCAAAGACGATGACGTTGATAGGACGCAGGTGTAAAGGTGGAGACACCAAAGCCGAGCGTTACTAATTGCCCGTAGACTTTTTCCGTAAGTTGGATGCCATATACGTTCGGCTTCGTTAAGAAGGAGTATGAAAGACGCTTGTTTCCGTCATAGACCTGATGATATTCAGGTGGCTATTGCGCGAAGGTTCCACCTCTTCCCATTCCGAACAGAGAAGTTAAGCTTCGCCGCGCCGATGGTACTGCGTACAGTGGGAGAGTAGGTCGCCGCCGTTTTTTAGAAACGCTCCCCGTTTTGCTAATCTTGCAAGACGGGGAGTTTTTTTATTATTGACCGTACGTGGGCGGATTCCGTTCACGGCTCACCCGGTAGTTGGCATATTCTTGTTCTCGGCCAGTTTCGCCCAGATTACATTGATGTTGGATATGCCATTTTCAGACCTGCTGCAGGGGTGTATAGATAGTCTACAACAGGTCTGAGTTGTATGGTTACTTCTTCAGCTTCAACACTTCTTTGCCCAAGGCGTTGAGTAGAGAAGCTGTACCGTCATTGTTTACTTGATACTTGTTTACGTTACCAATGGCATCCAGAATCTTGCGCTCGGTGTCGCCATCGGGGCAGGCCATCATGGTGGTCATCATTTCGCCGAATTTCAGCGAAGCCGAATGGCCTTTACCTTGTGTATAACTGCCGTTGATGATGTTGCAACCGGCGTTTCCATTTATACTTTTGGCGGATGAATCGAATTCGATGAATGGAGTGGTTTCCATTTGTCCCAATTGGTTTCCGTTTACCGATACGATATTCCATTTGCCACTGAATACGAAATCTGATCCGCTGGTGGCCTTGTTCGAACATCCGCATGACGTTATCCATGCGCCCATACATAAGGCTATAACGCCTGATAATACTTTCTTCATAAATCGTTCTTTTATTATGTTTCTGTTACAAAAATACACGGATGGGGTGAATAATGCATCTTGTGTTAGATATTTTTTCTTTGAGGAACCAAAATAGGGGCACTTTTTCGGCCGCAAATTACCGTCTTTTGAAAAAATTCCTATCTTTGCATGGTGAACGGTATCGTTTACCGGGCATAAATCTTACATAATACAAGGAAATGAGTAAAGTTATAATTATTGGGGCAGGCGGTGTAGGAACCGTTGTTGCTCATAAGGTGGCTCAGCATCCCGAAGTGTTCACCGAGGTGATGATTGCCAGCCGTACCCAGTCGAAATGTGATGCGATTGTGAAAGCAATCGGAAACCCGAACATTAAGACCGCTAAGGTAGACGCAGACAATGTGGACGAACTGGTGGCTTTATTCAACAGCTTTAAACCTGAAATCGTTATCAACGTGGCGTTGCCTTATCAAGACCTTACCATCATGGAGGCTTGTTTGAAGTCGGGCGTGAACTATCTGGATACGGCTAACTATGAACCGAAAGACGAAGCCCATTTCGAATACAGTTGGCAGTGGGCATACAAGAAACGCTTCGAAGAAGCTGGACTGACTGCTATCTTGGGATGTGGATTCGACCCGGGAGTGAGCGGGGTATATACCGCCTATGCTGCCAAGCATCACTTTGACGAAATACAATATTTGGATATCGTAGACTGCAACGCAGGAAACCATCACAAGGCTTTCGCTACGAACTTCAATCCCGAAATCAACATCCGCGAGATTACGCAGAACGGACGCTATTATCAGGATGGCAAGTGGGTTACTACTGGACCGTTGGAAATACATAAAGACTTGACATATCCCAATATCGGACCGCGCGACTCGTATCTGTTGTATCATGAAGAACTTGAATCGCTGGTAAAGAACTATCCTACCATCAAGCGGGCGCGTTTCTGGATGACTTTTGGACAAGCTTATCTTACCCATCTGCAGGTAATACAAGATATCGGTATGGCCAGCATCGAGCCTATTAACTATAACGGAATGGAAATTGTTCCGTTGCAGTTCCTAAAAGCAGTGCTTCCTAATCCACAAGATTTGGGTGAGAACTACGAGGGCGAGACATCCATCGGTTGCCGTATTCGTGGACTGAAAGATGGAAAGGAACATACTTACTATGTTTACAACAACTGCTCGCATCAGGCTGCCTATAAGGAAACCGGTATGCAAGGAGTGAGCTACACGACCGGAGTGCCGGCCATGATTGGAGCGATGATGTTCCTAAAAGGTTTGTGGAAACGTCCGGGTGTATGGAATGTGGAAGAGTTCGACCCGGATCCGTTTATGGACGAACTGAACAAATGCGGTTTGCCTTGGCACGAAGTTTTCGACGGTGACCTGGAACTTTAAGACTAATATAACAACAGATTTATGGCAAAAAAAGACGAATTGGAATTTGATGGCGGAATAGACGGTGCTCCGAAGGCGAACAACAACGAGAAGCTGAAGGCGCTGCAGGCCGCTATGGACAAAATAGAAAAGGCGTTCGGTAAAGGTTCTATCATGAAGATGGGCGATGACCGGGTGCAGGAAGTGGAGGTAATCCCCACAGGCTCCATTGCACTGAACGCTGCATTGGGGGTAGGCGGATATCCCAAGGGACGTATCATCGAAATATACGGTCCCGAATCGTCCGGTAAAACTACACTCGCCATACACGCCATTGCCGAAACACAGAAAAACGGAGGTATTGCGGCGTTTATCGATGCCGAACATGCATTCGACCGCTTTTATGCGGCAAAATTGGGCGTAGACGTTGACAACCTATGGATTTCGCAACCCGACAACGGTGAGCAGGCCTTGGAAATAGCTGAGCAACTTATCCGTTCATCGGCCATTGATATTATCGTTATTGACTCTGTTGCCGCCTTGACTCCGAAGGCGGAAATAGAAGGCGACATGGGCGAGAACAAGGTGGGACTTCAGGCTCGATTGATGTCGCAAGCGTTGCGTAAGCTTACATCGGCCATCAGCAAGACCAATACTACTTGTATCTTCATCAACCAGTTGCGCGAGAAGATTGGTGTCATGTTCGGAAGCCCCGAAACCACTACCGGTGGTAATGCGCTGAAGTTCTATGCTTCTGTGCGCCTTGACATCCGCAGAGGACAAGCCATTAAAGACGGCGAGGACGTTCTTGGATACCAGACGCGTGTGAAAGTGGTGAAAAATAAGGTAGCTCCTCCGTTCCGTCGTGCCGAGTTCGATTTGATGTTTGGCGCAGGTATCTCGCGTAGCGGTGAAATCGTTGATTTAGGAACCGAACTGGGCATCATTAAGAAGAGCGGTTCGTGGTACAGCTATAACGAAACTAAGTTGGGACAGGGCAGGGATGCTGCCAAGCAGTGCATTCAAGATAATCCGGAATTGTCTGAGGAGCTGGAAGCTAAGGTGTTTGATGCATTGAAAGACAGAGACTGATTCCTCTATAAGAGGATTGTTATATCAAAGGAGGCACAGCGCAGCATTAATGTCTGGCAGCTGTGCCTTTTTTTATCTATTGTACGACAAGGAAACCAAAATCCTTACGTAATGTTTGCGGATAAGAAAAGTTTTCATACCTTTGCACTCGCAATTAAGAAATGATGGCGGGATAGCTCAGCTGGTTAGAGCGCATGATTCATAATCATGAGGTCCCCGGTTCAATCCCGGGTCCCGCTACAAGTATTGCGAAAGCGACCTTTTATATGCAATGCCGCAAGAAGAGCGGCCGTGTATTCTAGAACACCACGTAAAAAACAGGAACAATGAAAGAAAAAAAACTCGTATCGGTACCCTTTATGGTCTTGGGTATCGTTTTTTGTGTTTGCCTTGTGGCTGCAAATCTTTTAGAGACCAAAGTCGTGCAGGTAGGTTCGGTAACTGCCACAGCCGGTTTAGTAGTATTCCCTATTTCTTACATTATTAACGATTGTATTGCTGAAGTGTGGGGCTTCCGCAAGGCAAGACTCATCATTTGGATGGGATTCCTAATGAATTTCATGACCGTAGCTTTGGGGCAAGTGGCCGTGATGCTTCCTGCCGCTCTGTATTGGCAGGGTGAAGAAGGATTCAACTTTGTGTTCGGCATGGCACCCCGTATTGCGGTGTCCAGTTTGTTGGCTTTTTTAGTAGGTTCGTTTGTCAACGCCTATGTGATGAGTCGCATGAAAATATCCTCGGGTGGAAAACATTTCTCTATCCGTGCCATTCTTTCTACGGTGTATGGTGAGAGTGCAGATTCTATAATCTTCTTCCCGTTGGCTTTCGGCGGGCTGTTGCCATTGTCCGAACTCATGAAGATGATGCTAGTGCAAGTGTGTCTGAAAACCTTGTACGAAATCATTGTACTTCCGCTTACCGTTCGTGTAGTGCGTTATATCAAACGTGTGGACTGTACGGATGTGTACGACAATCATGTCTCATATAACATATTAAACATAAAAGATTTATGATGGCTATGAATAGTGAGGCGGCTTTGGTCGTCTTCAGTGGCGGACAAGATTCTACCACGTGCCTGTATTGGGCCAAGAAGCATTTCTGCAAAGTGTACGCCCTGAGTTTTATCTACGGTCAGAAGCATGTGCTGGAGGTAGAACTGGCGCGCAAGATAGCTGAGAAGGCAGAGGTGGACTTCGGTGTAATGGACGTTTCCTTTATAGGACATTTGGGAAAGAATTCTTTGACAGACACTTCCCTGAAGATGGACGAGGTGAAGCCGGCCGATTCGTTCCCAAACACCTTTGTGCCGGGACGAAACTTATTCTTTCTGAGTATAGCGGCTGTCTACGCTCGTGAACGTGGCATTAATCACATTGTTACCGGCGTTTCGCAGACCGACTTTAGTGGTTATCCCGATTGCCGCGACTCCTTTATAAAGTCGCTGAACGTAACGATTAACTTGGCCATGGACGAGCAGTTCGTCATACACACTCCGCTAATGTGGATAGACAAGGCGCAGACTTGGGCGTTGGCAGATAAGCTTGGGGTACTGGACTTGGTGCGGCACGAAACATTGACTTGTTACAACGGTATCCCTGGCGATGGATGCGGACATTGTCCGGCTTGCAAGCTTCGCCGTGAGGGACTCGAAAAGTATATGAGCATCCGGAACTTGACACAGAAATAAAAGAATCATGGAAAGAAAAGACGAACTGACCTTGCTCGGTCGGAAAACCGAGTATAAAGACGACTATGCCCCCGAGGTCTTGGAGGCTTTTGTAAATAAGCATCCCGAAAACGATTATTGGGTGCGCTTTAACTGTCCCGAATTTACTAGTCTGTGCCCCATCACCGGCCAGCCTGATTTTGCGGAGATACGCATTAGTTACCTGCCCGATGTGAAAATGGTGGAAAGTAAGAGTCTGAAACTGTACTTGTTCAGTTTCCGCAATCACGGCGACTTTCACGAAGACTGTGTAAACGTAATCATGAAAGATTTGATAAAGTTAATGGATCCCAAATATATCGAAGTAACGGGGATATTCACTCCGCGCGGAGGTATTTCCATCTATCCGTATTGCAACTACGGCCGTCCGGGAACGAAGTATGCGGAACTTGCGGAATACCGCATGAAAAATCACGATTTATAAAAGAATCACAAACATTCAGTGTTACCGGGTCTGCAACTTCTCCATGTTGGAGCGGGCTACGGTAACATATTCTTTTATGACACTGTTGTTCTTGAACGATTCGGGAGCGTTCTTCAGCAGGTCTTCCATCATGGGGGTAAGAATGGGATAAGTAAAGTTCTGACAGATGATAATGAACAGTCCCGGTCCCAACACGTTTTCGTAATTGGTCTCTATAAAGTTTTTTGCTAAGCTGTCCAATTGTGCCGAGAGGTTATTTCGTTGCGTATTGATTTCGTTCTGAATGGTAATCGGGTCTTTCCCGTCCATAATCATCCGGCTCTCAAGACGTTCCACCTCGTATGCTTGGTCGTCAAGCGAATTCTTCTTCATCAGGAAGTCGTTAAACGCATTGTTTAGCGGTGTTCCTTTAATGGTGATTCCAGACTTGTCTATATCAATGTCTATTTTTCCCTTTTCAATAACGAGTGGCATGATGCACTCGTCGTCCATATATAGCATGGCCAGAACGGTAGAGTCTACATCGCCTTTCATTTTGAATATCCCGTGAATCACTTCAGCCGAATCGATGTTTACCAAACGGTCGCCCGAAGGCACTTTGATATATAGCATTTTTCCGTCTTGATTCGACAGGGAAGACGTTCCTTCTATTTTATACTTTTTCCCACACGAGGAACAGATTACGGCGCAAACAAGGATAAAATAAAGTCTGTACATTCAAAATAGTTATTAATTAGGCATTGCAAAGGTATTATCTTTTCCGTTCGTGACGGAATAAATTACCAAAAATTAAGCATAAAAAGCGGTTTGTTACTTTATAATAAGGAGTGAGACTGTTTTTTATTACCTTTGCGGCTTGTAATGATAAAAAACAAAAAACACAATGAAGAAACTTAAAGTTTTGGCCTTGGCACTGTTGTGCGCGGCATTTGCTCCGGTAAAGGCCGATGAAGGCATGTGGCTGCTTCAGTTGATGCAAGAGCAGAACCTTTCCGACCGCATGAAAGCGCAGGGACTAAGTATGGATGTAGCCGACATCTATAATCCCGGAAAGTTAACGCTGAAAGATGCTGTGGGAATCTTTGGCGGGGGATGTACGGGAGAGATAATCTCGGCCGACGGACTGATACTTACCAACCATCACTGCGGATACAGTTCCATTCAGATGCACAGTTCGGTGGAACACGATTACCTGACCGATGGTTTTTGGGCGAAAAACCGTTCGGAGGAACTTCCTACACCGGGACTGAAATTCCGTTTCGTAGAACGTATTGTGGATATAACTGACCGGGTAAACGCCGATGTGAAAGCTGGAAAAGTGGGCGAAGCTGAAGCGTTGGGTGATGAATATCTGAGTAAGGTAGCCAACGAGGAATTCCAAAAAAGCGATTTGAACGGAAAGCCGGGCATTAGCGTTGAGGCATTGCCTTTTTATGCTGGAAATAAGTTCTATATGTTCTATATCAAGACTTATAGCGACGTGCGTATGGTGGCTGCACCTCCATCGTCAATAGGTAAGTTCGGTGGAGAAACGGACAACTGGATGTGGCCTCGTCACACGTGCGACTTTTCGATGTTCCGTATTTATACCGATAAGAATGGAAATCCTGCCGAATATAGCAAGGACAATATTCCGATGAAGGCCAAGAAACATCTCTCCATCTCTTTGAAGGGACTTCAGGAAGGCGATTACGCCATGATTATGGGATTCCCTGGCTCTACTAGCCGATACTTGACAAAGAGCGAAGTGCAACTGCGCATGGTGGCTTCCAATACGCCGCGCATTGCCGTACGTGAGGCCCGTCAGGCCGTACTGAAAGAAGAAATGGCTGCCAGCGACAAGGTACGCATCCAGTACGCTTCGAAGTATGCGCAGTCCAGCAACTACTGGAAAAACTCCATCGGTATGAACAAGGCCATTGTAGACAATAAAGTGCTTGAAGCGAAAGCTGAGCAGGAGGCCAACTTCGCCCGTTTCGCCAAGGAGAAGAACAATGCAGCCTATGCCAACGTGGTATCGCAGATAGACGATTATGTAGCTAAGGTTACTCCGATATATACCCAGCTTACTTACTTCAACGAGACATTCCGTGGAATCGAGTTCGGTGCTACCTATGTTCTGTTCGGTCAGCTGAAAGAGGCGCTTCAGAAAAAGGATACCGAATCGGTAAATAAGACGATTGCTCAGCTGAAAGACGCCTACCAGATGATTCACAATAAGGATTACGATCACGAAGTAGACCGTAAGGTTGCAAAAGCGTTGCTTCCTTTGTATAAGGCGAACGTGCCGGCAGAGGCTCTTCCCGCTTTTTACGAAACCATCGAACATAAGTTTAAAGGAAATATTGACGCATACGTTGACGCTCTTTATGACAAGAGTATTTTCGCTAACGAAAGCAACTTTGAATCATTCATCAAGAAGCCTACGGTGAAAGCGATTGATGCAGACCTGGCCGTACAGTATTCTACACAGAAGAACGAAAAGGCACGGGAACTGTACGAACAGTACGAAACGCAATGCAAGGGCGTGGATTTGCTTCACAAGACTTACGTGCGCGGACTGTGCGAGATGTATGCTCCTACGCCGAAAGCCCCGGATGCAAACTTCACCATGCGTCTTACTTACGGTAACGTGAAATCGTACGATCCTAAAGACGGTGTACACTATAAGTTCTATACTACGCTGAAGGGGGTAATGGAGAAAGAAGACCCCACGAATCCCGAGTTTGTAGTTCCGGCCAAGCTGAAAGAACTGTACGCTACCAAGAACTACGGACGTTACGCTTTGCCTAACGGTGAGATGCCGACTTGCTTCCTTACCACCAACGACATTACGGGCGGTAACTCCGGCTCTCCGGTGATGAACGGAAACGGCGAACTGATTGGTGCGGCGTTCGACGGAAACTGGGAGTCGCTTTCGGGTGACATCAACTTCGACAACAATCTGCAGCGTTGCATTGCGGTAGACATTCGCTATGTGTTGTTTATCGTAGAGAAGTTGGGCGGATGCAAGAACCTGATAGACGAAATGACCATCGTGGAATAACATCTCCTCAGGATATAATAATCGCCAAGCCCCCATCGGACAATGTGTTTCGGTGGGGGCTTGGTGTGTTATGGAGTATGCGTTGTCTTCGCTTACCGTTGTTCCTTCTCTTCTTCCTGCGGAATACGGAAAGCCGTGTATAGTTCCAATACGGCGGCGATGGTAAGGCAAGCTATCCATTCGTTGCGATGCCACAATATCATCATCACGCCGGTTACTACCAGTAGGATGGCTCCGATGATTTGTTGTCTGCGCAGACGTTTGATTACGATGTTAGAGCCTTCGTATCCGCACATTACCTGTACGTAGGAAAACAGGATTGCACCGCATAAGTACAGGTAAGGGGCAAAACCGAGTTTGGTAATGTTTAGAATGGCTCCTGCCAATAGCAGAACGGCTCCCACTACAGAGATGGTGGGATAGTATTTATTTAGATTCTTCATTTGTCGGATTTTCTTCTTGGGCTTCTTTCAGGTCTTCTTCAAACACGTAGATGTCTTCGTTGGCCTCTTTCATGAAATATCTCTCGCGCGCTATCTTCTCCAGTTCTTTCGGGTTAGATGATAGAGCCTTTAGCGTAGCGTTGCTCTCATCGTATTGCTTCTGGTATTTCTCTATCTGGCCTTTCAGTTCCCGTATCTCCTTTTGGTGTTGTATGCGTCTTACCCAGCTGTTCTCATCTAGTATTCCGATGATAAGCAGGAAGACGGCAACCGTAAACAGATACTTGAAGTATTTGTATTTCTTTACGAATGTCCAAAGATGTACCAGTTTGCTCTTTTCCATTTCTTCTGTTTGAATGCTTGCACAAAGATAGAAATATTTCGTGGCAACCTCGTTCGTAGAATTGGATTTTGTGTACATTTGCATAAATAAAAGTATAGCTTATGGACAATTATATCGTGTCGGCGCGCAAGTATCGTCCGGCCACTTTCGATACCGTAGTAGGGCAGGGTGCATTGACCACTACGCTGAAGAACGCTATAGCCAGCAAAAAACTGGCGCATGCGTATCTGTTTTGCGGGCCGCGCGGCGTGGGAAAGACTACGTGTGCGCGTATCTTTGCCAAGACTATTAACTGTCTGCATCCAGCGGCCGATGGAGAGGCTTGCAACGAGTGCGAATCGTGTATGGCATTCAATGAACAGCGTTCGTATAACATCCACGAACTCGATGCCGCTTCGAATAACTCAGTAGATGATATCCGTAACCTGATAGAGCAGGTGCGCATCCCACCGCAGATTGGAAAGTATAAGGTCTATATCATCGACGAGGTACATATGTTGTCATCGGCTGCGTTCAATGCTTTCCTGAAGACGCTGGAGGAGCCACCTTCGCACGCAGTGTTTATCCTGGCCACTACCGAGAAACACAAGATTCTGCCTACCATATTGAGCCGTTGCCAGATATACGACTTTAGTCGAATCGGGGTGCCCGATATGGTGAAGCATTTGGAACATGTGGCTGCCAGTGAACATATTGAGGCGGAGCCCGAGGGGCTGAATGTGATAGCCCAAAAGGCTGACGGAGGCATGCGCGATGCGTTGTCGATATTCGACCAGGTGGTGAGCTTCACGAACGGGCACATTACGTACAAGAGCGTGATAGAGAACCTGAACGTGTTGGACTATGAATATTATTTCCGACTGACCGACTGCTTTTTGCAGCAGAAGGTTTCGGAGTGTCTGTTGCTGTTTAATGAAGTGCTTCAGAAAGGATTCGACGCCAATCATTTCGTGACAGGTCTGACCTCGCATTTCCGTGACTTGCTTGTGAGCCGTGACGCGCAGACGCTTCCGTTGCTTGAAGTTGGCGCTTCTATTCGCGACCGCTATCAGAAGCAGGCTCAGCAGTGCGCTCCTAAGTTCCTTTTCCGAGCCATGAAGTTGAGCAATGATTGCGACATGGCCTACAAAACCAGCAAGAACAAGCGTCTGCTGGTGGAACTTACGCTGATACAGATAGCTCAGCTAACGTCGGATCAAGATGATGTGGTTGGTGGGCGTAGCCCTGAGCAAGTAATAAAACCCCTGATTCCACAGTCGGCCGAAGCGGCTCAGCCGAAGACCGACAATTCCACTCCGATATCTGCCGCGGTTTCGGCGCAGCCCGTTGCACGCCCTGTTGCTCCACAGCCTGTCGCGAAGGAGCATTCGGCTCAGCCCGTGCAGCAGTCCGCCAAGCCGAAGATACCGGTGATTCGCCCCGACGCGATAAGCATTTCACTTCGCCATCCGGAGAAAAACGAAAAGTCTGGAGGGGCATCCGTTGCGTCCCAACAGACAGCGGATGATGCCCGACTCGACTCCAACTACGAGGATTACGCCATTACCGACCGGGACTTGGGTTATTATTGGCACCAGTTCGTGGCTTCACTGCCCCGTGAGGAGGCGGCCAACGCCGGACGAATGACCAACATGCAACCACAGTTGGTAGGCGATGCCGTGTTCGAAATCGTTGTAGACAGCGAGCACGTAAAGGACTTCTTGCAGCCGTTGGTTCCGCAGGTTGAGGCTTACCTGAGAACGAATCTGCATAACCGTAAGATTCGGATGCAGATGCGTGTGCGTGAAGAGGGCGAAAAGGTGCGTGCCTACAGTCATGTGGAGCGTTTCCAGATGATGAGCGAGAAAAATCCCTGCTTGCTGAAGCTGAAAAATGTATTCGGTTTGGAGTTGGCTTAGTGCTACTTAAATTCTGCGGCGAGAGATTTAAAATCCCTCGGGACGTTTTAAAAATCTCTCGGGACGAAATTTTTTTCTCTCGCCGCAGAATTTTTTTCTCTCGCCGGAGGATGATGAGTCCCTCGCCGGAGATTTTTTTGCGGCTGCAAGACAGTCATACTCTTTATCTCTCGCTTTTTTGTCGTATCTTTGCATCTATAATTACGAAAAACCATACCGAATGAAGCATATCCGCAATTTCTGCATCATAGCCCATATTGACCACGGGAAGTCGACGCTGGCCGACCGCTTATTGGAGTACACACAAACCATTAAAGTAACGGAAGGCCAGATGCTGGACGACATGGATTTGGAGCGTGAACGCGGAATAACCATCAAGAGCCATGCCATACAGATGGAATACACCTACAAGGGAGAAAAATATGTGCTGAACCTGATAGATACCCCGGGACACGTGGACTTTTCGTACGAGGTATCTCGCTCTATCGCCGCGTGCGAGGGAGCGTTGCTTGTGGTAGACGCATCTCAGGGCGTGCAGGCGCAGACCATTTCTAACCTGTACATGGCTTTGGAACACGACTTGGAGATAATCCCCGTAATGAACAAGTGCGATATGGCCAGCGCAATGCCCGAAGAGGTAGAAGACGAAATCATCGACCTCTTGGGATGCAAGCGTGAGGACATTATCCGGGCTTCTGGTAAAACGGGGCTGGGTGTGGAAGAAATTCTGCAAGCTGTAGTAGAACGTATTCCCAGCCCGACGGGCGATGAAAACGCGCCGTTGCAAGCGCTTATATTCGACTCCGTATTCAATTCGTTCCGCGGCATCATCGCCTATTTCAAAGTAGAAAACGGAATAATCCGCACGGGCGATAAGGTGAAGTTCTTCAATACCGGCAAGGAATACGATGCGGACGAGGTGGGAGTACTGAAGATGGATCTCGTGCCACGCAAGGAACTGCGTACGGGCGATGTGGGATATATCATCTCCGGTATAAAAACTTCGCGCGAGGTGAAGGTGGGCGATACGATTACCCACATAGCGCGTCCTTGCGAAAAGGCTATCGACGGTTTCGAAGAAGTAAAACCGATGGTCTTCGCCGGTGTATATCCGATAGAGGCCGAAGATTATGAAAACCTCCGTTCGTCGTTGGAAAAGCTTCAGCTGAACGACGCTTCGCTTACCTTCCAGCCTGAGTCTTCGCTGGCGCTTGGTTTCGGATTCCGTTGCGGATTCCTTGGCCTGCTTCACATGGAAATCGTGCAGGAACGTCTCGACCGTGAGTTCGACATGAACGTGATAACCACTGTGCCCAACGTATCGTATATGATATACGACAAGCAGGGAAACGTGCAAGAGGTGCATAATCCGGGCGGAATGCCCGACCCGACGCTTATCGACCACATTGAAGAACCTTACATTGACGCTTCAATCATTACGTCTACCGACTATATCGGCCCCATCATGACGCTTTGTCTGGGCAAGCGCGGAGAGTTGGTTCGTCAGGATTACATTTCGGGGAACCGTGTGGAACTGCATTACAAAATGCCATTGGGCGAAATCGTGATAGACTTCTACGATAAGCTGAAGAGTATATCGAAAGGATATGCCTCGTTCGATTACCATCAGGCTGGTTTCCGTCCGTCGAAGTTGGTGAAGTTGGACATCTTGCTCAACGGCGAGTCGGTCGATGCGCTCTCCACCCTGACTCATTTCGACAATGCCTATGACCTGGGACGTCGCATGTGCGAGAAGTTGAAAGAGCTGATACCGCGTCAGCAGTTCGAGATAGCAATTCAGGCGGCCATCGGCGCAAAGATTATCGCCCGTGAAACCATAAAAGCCGTGCGAAAGGATGTGACCGCCAAGTGTTACGGAGGTGACGTGAGCCGAAAGCGTAAATTGCTGGAAAAGCAGAAGAAAGGAAAGAAGCGAATGAAGCAGATTGGTACGGTAGAGGTTCCCCAAAAGGCATTCCTTGCCGTGCTGAAACTGGATTAACGCCGTTCCTTATTTCTTAACCCGATACTCTTGTCGCTTCCAGAAGTTGAAGCCAAGATATAAGCGTAGACTACCGAAAGAATTGGTAATGGAAAGAGCCGACTTTCGGTAGTCGAACGTATTGAGCACGAAGATGGCTCCCACATAATACTTTCCGTTGTTCCAAGTGATGGCCGAGCGGGTAATCATGTCGAAGTTTACGTTCTTCATCCAGCTGAACAGTGCGATGTTTTCCGCGTTGGTGGTATTTTCTCCGTTTAATTTGGCTCGCTTGTATGAGATGGCCGGCATAAAAGAGACGTTGAACAAACAGTTTTTTGCGAACACCCAGTTATATCCATATCCAAAGCTGATGTTGTAGTCATCGTATTTCAGGTTGTTGAATTGCAACTCCGGCCGTACCTGACCTTGCATCTCTTGAGGCAGTTTCGTATAGTCGAACGAGAGGTTTTGGTGGGAGTAAGAAAAACCGGCCATGAACGATCCGCAACTTTTCTTTTGGTTGGTAGATTGGCTATAGGCCGCAGGATAGGAGAATCGTTTGTTGTTGAAAATCCAATACGTGTTCAGTCCTATCATCTTTGTTCTCATGCCATTGAACGTTTCGCCCCTGAGACTTTCCGGTAACTGGAATCCGGAATACGCTTTAATCTTGAAATCTTCTCCCGACCGGCGGTAGAACAAATCCAGCCCAAATCGTGCGCTATACAGGTTGAACACGTACTCCTGTCTCGACGAGTTGGCGTGGTTCTTGTGTAGTAGTTCGGGAATACTGGCCGATACGCCCAGAAATATCCATCGCCACCCGAAGTAAACTCCTATCTTAGGGAGTGGTTTCGGAGCTAACGCAATGCTTTGCTTTCCGCTGGAGGTCTGTTCGGAAATCTTGTATCGTTCGTGCCAAAAGCTTTGCTCCACCATAAACGTTAGGTTATAGTGGTTGGGGGCGATATAAGATGTATCTGTAGTGTTCAGTACTTTCCCTATTTTCTCGGCGGCTTGTGAGGCGAAATTCTCTTGCGCGCACACGTTTGTATTTGTGAAGAAAGTAATGACCAACAGTATGTATATCCACCCCCTTTGCATACAGAAATCTGTCTACGTATTGGTGTCTTGATATTATAGCTTGTTCAGAATCCGGTCCATTGCCCAGTTGGTCGGAGTCGCGCTAATGCTGTCGCACGTACAGATGGCCTTGCCCTGCAAATGCTCTACGACTGCCTGAATAAGCGGTAGCTGTACATAAGGTGGGTTCTGCGGAAGTATTTCCTCTCGCCCGCGTTCAGTATGCAGTCCGATGGGGTCGTAGGTGAATACGGAAAAGCATATCATTCCCTTGTCTCCTATGATTTCGATGCGGTCTTCCTTGGCCGATTCATGTGCTACAAAGCACCACGACCCAGAACCCGGCAGCCCCGACTCGAACTTGAAGCAAGCGCTAATGGTGTCTTCCGCGTCGTACAGTCCGCCTCGGTTACACTTATACCCCTCTGCTTCAAGGATACAACCGAACATTTCTTGGAGCAAGTCCAGTTGATGCGGAGCGAGGTCGTAAAAATATCCGCCTCCAGCGATGTCTGGCTGTACGCGCCAAGGCAAGTTGGTACTGTTATAATCCAGCGCGCGTGGCGGTTGCGCGAAGCGAATCTGTACGTTGATAACATTTCCTACTTCGCCTTCTTCTACCAGTTGCCGCACTTTTTGGAAATAAGGCAGGTAGCGTCTGTAATATGCCACGAAGCAGGGGATGCCCGTTTCTTGCGAGATTCGGTTGATGCGTGCGCAGTCTTCATAGCTTGCAGCCATAGGTTTTTCTACATAAACCGGCTTCCCGGCTTTCATGGCCATGATGGCAAAGGTGGCGTGCGAGGAGGGAGGTGTAGCTATATATATGGCGTTTACTTCTTCATCGCCTATCAGTTCTTGTGCGTCGGTATACCATTTGGGGATGTTATGTCGTTTGGCATACGACTTTGCTTTCTCTTCGTCTCGACTCATAACGGCTACTACTTTCGAGCCGCTTATCATGTTGAATGCCGGTCCGCTTTTCTTTTCGGTCACTTCACCGCAACCGATGAAGCCCCACCTTACGTTGTCTAACTGTATCATGGATTCTTATTTGTAGTATTTATTATAAAGTGTTTTGTAGTCTGCCGATTGAGTGAATTTATCAATCCACCGATTCAGTGTATCCAATAGAACCGTAGACCGCTTGTTGACGGCCCAGGCGTATAATTGGGTAAAACCGATGTCGGTGCTGATATCTAAATTAGGAAACATGTGGAGAGATTTCTTTGCGATAGCCTCATCGCATACGGCATAGTCAATGTCGGAGCCTGAGACCATGGCCAGTAACTGTTCCGGTCCGTAATTTTCAATCTCTTCGGTGTAAATGGTGTCGGCTATCTCAGCAATGAGGTGATGGATGCGCAATAAGGCAGGAGAGCCTTTAACCAAATGTATTTTCTTATGCGCCAACTGTAGTTGATTGCTGATATAAGCGCTGTCAGTATCGCCAGTTCGTTTTCTTTGTACCAGTACTTGTTTGCTTCGCAGCAAGGGGTGGGAAAAGAGTAACGTGTCTTTTAGCAAGCTGTTTATGACGGTGCCGGTAGCCAACAGGTCATATTTGCCGCTGAATATGCCCTCGGTTCTGTTTTCAAAACTCATTTCGGGAGTGACTTCCAGTTTTAGCCCTAGCTGATGGGCAAACGCCTGAAGCATTTCGTAGTCCAACCCACTCAAGCTATCATCTGAAACGTGGTAGCTTACAGCGTTGTATTCGGTCACGGCGCGCAGTACGCCACTTCTGATTATTTCGTCGTAGGTACGCGGAGCGATTTCCTTTTCCGATGTACCGTGACGGAAGACGAATATTCCTGCAGCTATCGCAAACGTTATCAGGATGTATCTGAGTGTTGTCTTTTTCATAGGCGGCAAGGGATGAAAGTCAGTCGAAGAAGTTCCACGATACACCCAGTTTCAGACCTCGTGGGTTCAGCGGATAGTGCGGTATATCGAAGTAGCTTTTCTTTCCTTGCCCTTGTACCAAATTATACATGGCGAGGAAGAGACGCGTGCGTTTCAGATGAATATTTACATAGCCGTTTACGAGGGGATATCCGCCCAACTTGTACCGGGTATCTGCGTTCTGTAGATAGAATTGTCCCAAGGCAGGAGAGTAGTCGGGGGCGTAGTATTGGGTGAAGTATCTGACATCGGCTCCGAGCTCGACTTGAAGAACTTTTTTTGCCAGTCCGAAGCGCAGGTATAAGTTGTGGTAAAGTGTCAGCTCGGGTAAGGGAAGCACGTTTTGGTTGCTCGTCTTCTGATACGTAACTTCGTTGTCAAGATGCAAGATGCCCAGTTTGAAATCCTGACGTAAGGTGGCGCTGAAAATCTGAATATTGTCCGAGCACTGAGCTACTGCCGCATTGTTCTTGTATGCGGTAACGGTACTTCCCGATTCAGTCTTTTGGTATGCCTGTGATGTATTGTCGAAATAAGTATAGTTCTTAATGTTTTCCACGCCGGCTTTCAGCAAAGTGTGCCAATGGTCAATACTCAGTTTCCCTTCTATTCGGGTGCGCATGATTTTAGACAAGTCATCGTTGTCCCACCAAAAGTGTTTGGAGTGAAAATGTCGGTAGTAAAACGTGGGGTTCAGGTTCTTGACATAGGCTGAGGCTTCAAAGCGTACCGTGTCGTTCCAAAGCTTGAAGTTGAGATTCCCGTTCCCTTCGATGGAGAACTGGCCGGCGTCTTCTCCGGCTATGGCTATCTCGCCCGTAACATTATAATGCAGTGTACGGCCTTGCTCGCGGATGAGTTGTCCGCCTACCGAAATCACGTTTTCCGTATGTTTGGTCTGTAATCGTTGCCCTGGGTCATCCGTTATCGTATCGTTTAGGGTGAACTGACGCAGTTCGTGCGTAACGAAAGCGGTTAGTCCGGCTTGTGCCCATTTGTTGAATCCCTCCCGAAGTTGGATGCCGAACGTATTTTTGATAGAAAGGTTATCGGTCTTGTCGGTCGATATGTCAGGCAGAAAGTTGTTCAGGAAATACTGTTGGTTTTGCGTCTCGCTTTTCGAGATGTATTGTCTGCGTAACTTGTCAACTTTCAGTGTATGCATGAAGCTAGTTACCGGAACGAAGACTTCGGTTTGCACGGTATCGGTCTTGTCGGGATTCTCGCGGTAGATTCCCACGTTATAGCGATGGGTCAGGAATGCGTGGTAGCCCGTGTTGTGATTCCAAATGTCAGTCAGGTTGGTCGGTATTTCGCTTGCGCTATACGTCTTTCCGCCTTCAGCCATATCGAGCGGATATGTGATGTATCGGTCATCGGTGATACCTCCGTTTTCCTTAATCTTCAGGTTGTCGTTGATAAAACTGAAGTGCATATTGTATTTGTCACCTAAATAATAGGCGTACAGGTTGCCGTTGAAGAGAGCGGTTGACTGGTCGGCGTATTTGCCACGGCCATAGGTATAATCTATGTTGAATCCGAAGCCGATTTTTCGTCCGGCGTTTATCGCAAAGTTGGCTTTAAACCGTTCTTCGCCATTTTTGCTTCCTCCGTGCTTGAAGTAGCTTAGGTTGGTAAACGGGGATTTCGTATTGGTGAAAACTACCGTACCCGGAGTCGATACGGCGAAATCGTAGGGATTGTAAAAGATAAACTGTCCGTATTCTTGTCGTTCGAAGAATACATGGCTTATGCGTGGCGAACCCAGATTGCCCAAATAGGAATAATGTCCGGTAGGGCCTCCCGTGTCGTTGGCGTTCTGAAAGTTGTGTTGTAAGGTATCTATCGGAACTTCTGTCCGGTTTCCGAAACGTTCGTCTATCACCCATGCAAACAAACCGATAGGGATGGTGTTGGCATCGTTTACGGAGGTCGTGTCTGTCGGGTTTCCGTTTCGGTCATAACGGTCGGAGTCAACGCCCGATGCAGATTGTCCGTATCTGTTGTTGTATTGCACTTGCGCCACCGATGTTCCATAACCGATGCATATCAGTATATATAAAAGCAGTATCTTCTTCATCATGCGACAAAGATACTACTTTTCTTGCAATGCAACGGGTTGGCGGTATATAAACCGTATGCGCAGTTGTATTTTCAAACACTTGACTCCGTAGCTAAAAACGTTCTTGTTCCTTTATTGATATCCGTTCGCTGCTTTTCTTTTAAATAGAGGCATTTCCGATAAATTTGTATTATGTTTTAAGATTATTTAGATTTGTTTGCTATATTTGTGACGTAATATGTCAACGAATATCTAAATATGAAATTACGCACAGTCGGGAAAATCGGAGCATTCCTTTCGGTGGTTTTGTTCTGCGTAGGAGTCATGGTTTATGGCTTTGTTCGAGTGTATGGCGTAGAGGAGGGGAAAGACGTGAATTTGCTGTCGTTGGTTCCGGCAGACTGTATCGGTTTGTTGGAAACGGATAACCTCGATTTACTAGCCAGTCGGATGCCACAGACTGCCTATGCCGACAAGTTCGATTCGGTCCGTACTGCCGGAATTCTCCCCATTATATTTGATGACTTAGTATCTTATTCCGGTGGGAATACACATGGAGTGGGCAACTGTATGGGGCGGCTGATGGTGAGCTTTCACTGCATATCCGATGAAAAAGCTATGGTGGCTTATTTCACCACGAGCCGTTCGGGGACGAAAATGTTCAGCGAGATGTTACAGCGAAAGGGCATCGGTTTTCGTCCTAAAACGGAAGTGTATCGTGGACGAAAGCTTGTGGTGTTTCCTGTGAGAGATGGTGATTTCTTGACTACTTATAGCGGCCCAGGCTTTGTGGCGGTAAGTTATCAGAAGAGTTTGATAGAAAAAGTGATAGATACCGAAAAAGGTGAACGTTCGTTGGCGAAGGACGCTTTGTTCGGTGAGGTTTACCATGATAAGTCCGCCAATTTTGTAACCCTTTACACGCGTGGAGTTGCTTTCCCTTTCCTTTCAGATGGCCATCAGAGCGGATGGAGTGAATTCAATATGCATTTGAATAGCGAAATGTTTTATATGAGTGGATCTATGCACGTGCCCGATTCTTGTTTGACGGCAGTACAAGACCGATTGGCGCAAGTCCATCCGCAAGAAACAGATAGTGTTTTGATACTTGCGGGAACCGAAAGTATAGACTCCTGCATTTATCGGAAAAACAAATTGGTTACGCGTTCCATCTTTGATGAGTGTGTGGTAAACTTGTCGGATGATGCCATTTATGTGATGGTTGCCGACATGGATAAAGTGATTCAGCATCCCGAGTCTTACAAGGCGCTGCTTCCCACGTTTGTGGCCAATCACTTCTATCTGTTCCGCTCGTTTGTCTTTTCCATGCAACTCAATAAAACCGATGGAGCTTATTCCCACCTCTTAATCTTTACCTACAAGGAATAGGAGAGGTGGAGCGGTTTTATCTCAGCCTATGGCGTTTAAAGTGTGGCGTAACTTTCAGTCGGAAGTAGAATAGTGAAACTACCGTAAGCATTGCGCCAAATAGATATGCTATCTTGAACGATGTAAAGTCGGCTATGTATCCACCCGTAAGCATTCCGATGCCAATGCCTACGTCCCACGATGTCAGGTAAGTACTTGTAGCTGTTCCGCGTTGGCTATTGGGAGCCAAATTGACAAACAGTGTATTGTAAGCCGGAAACATGGTGCCAAACCCAATGCCGAGCGAAAGCGCTACGCCGAAAAATATCCATGTGGCTACCGACGCATTCCAGGTGATAATCCATCCGCAAGCCGTCAGCGAGAAGTAGCAAAGGCATACCAGATAAAGGCCGGCCATGATTACCTGTGTCACTTTGCCTCGGTCTACAAGACGTCCGCTGAACAGTCGGCTCACTGCCATACCCACGGCCATCAGCGTGAAGAAGAATCCAGTTTCGGCCGTGATGCCAATCTGCTTGGCGTACATAGCTACGTAATTTGTTGTCATGCCGTAGGGGATGGAAAGGAGCAACAGGCTAAGCCCTGCAGGTATTCCTTTCAGTAGAATAAAGCGGTCCAGTGACACCGCTTCTCTTTTTACTGGTGGCTTGTAGGGCGTTTTCACCAACGAAGCCGCAAGGATTCCCAATATGCAGGAGGCAAGCGAATACGAGAATATGGTGGTGTACGATGCTCCACCGTTGTGCAGGAAAAGTCCGAACATCGGACCTACAGACATGGCCAGATTGTTCGAGAGTCCGTAATAGCCCAGCCCTTCTCCCCGTCGGGAGGATGGCATGATGTCAATGACGATGGTGTTTCCGCCTACTGTAACGGTTCCGAAAGAAAAGCCATGTATCACGCGCAATAGAATGAAGAGTGTCAGTGCGCTGGCAAATATATATCCGGCAAATACGAGTGTGAAGATAAAGTACGCTATCAGATAGAGCGGTTTGCGGGCAAACGTGTCAAGCAGATAGCCAGAAAACGGACGGATGCACAGGGCGGAGATGGTGTAACACGACAAGATGATGCCTATCGTTCCGTTTGATGAGTGGAAAACATCCGAAAGGTAGAACGGAAGTATGGGAGTTAGTAGCCAAAAACCGAAGTACAACAAGAAATTGGCTGCCAATATAAAGCAATAGCTTGGGGTGATGAGACGTTCCTTTTCCATGAATGTTGCTTGGTGAAGAATAGAGAAACCGCAAACGTCGAACCTTTTAGCGTATCAGATTCGAGGGTTGCGGTTTCAGTAATTATAAACAGATGGCATCCTGCCGGACACCATTCAGTGGTCTGAGTGATAAAATCAGTTGGCTGCTTCGAATTCTCCCAAGAAACGGGTGTCGTTCTCCGAGAACATGCGCAAGTCTTTGACTTTATACTTTAGGTTAGCGATACGTTCCACGCCCATTCCGAAAGCATATCCCGTATAAACCTTGCTGTCTATTCCGTTGGCTTCGAGTACGGCTGGGTCTACCATGCCACAACCCAATATCTCAACCCATCCGGTGTACTTACAGAACGGGCATCCTTCGCCACCGCAAATGTCACAGCTGATGTCCATTTCAGCGCTTGGTTCGGTAAACGGGAAATACGATGGACGCAAGCGTATTTTTGTGTCGGGACCAAACATTTCCTGAGCAAACTGCAAGAGTACCTGTTTCAGGTCGGTGAATGAAACGTTCTTGTCTATATATAAACCTTCTACCTGATGGAAGAAGCAGTGTGCACGGTAGCTGATAGCTTCGTTGCGGTAAACACGTCCCGGACAAATTACGCGAATAGGCGGCTGCGACACTTCCATTACTCGGCTCTGCACCGATGAGGTGTGTGTACGCAAGATAATGTCGGGGTGAGTTTCGATAAAGAATGTGTCCTGCATGTCGCGGGCAGGATGGTCGGCCGGGAAATTCATCGAAGAGAACACGTGCCAGTCATCTTCCACCTCCGGTCCATCGGCGATGGTGAATCCCAAGCGGTTGAATATTTGGATGATTTCGTTTTTGACAATGCTTAGCGGATGGCGCGTTCCCAGTGCGATGGGATATGCGGTACGTGTCAAGTCTAAATCGTCGGCCTGATTATCCTGATTGTCGAAAACTTCTTTTAAGTTGGCTATACGCTCTTGTACACGAGTCTTCAACTCGTTCAGCTTCATTCCCACTTCTTTCTTCTGTTCGGCGGGAACGTTTCTGAAGTCGGCCATCAATGCGCTGATAGCGCCTTTTTTACTTAAATATTTGATGCGTAGAGCTTCTAGTTCTTCTTGGTTGGAAGCTTTTAAGTCTTCCACTTTCTGTAGCAATTCTTCTATCTTCGCTAACATATATATATTGTTTTTTATAATTTTCTTGCTGCAAAGGTAAAGATTTAAACTGAGATTCTTCCTTATTTCCCCTCATAAAAAAGAAAACTGCGGTTCTTTTGCGTATTGACTGAAAAAAGGCGTATTTTTGCGCCTGATTTTTCAGAAACATTGAGATGAAAAGACGTGTTTTAGGATGCTGCTTGCTGATATGTATGTTGGCGTCTTGTATGGGAGGGAAGAAGAAGGTTGACCCTTTCGAGAATATAACTAAACAGATTGATTCGTTGAACGTTTCTCCCGATACAGTAGAAACGGATACATTACCCCAAGTAGAAGACATTATCCCGGCAACGGCAGATGAAAGTTTTGCCGACTTCTTTTATAACTTCGCTTCCGACGCCAAGTTCCAGCGTAAGCGTATCGTTTCTCCGATATCATCGTACAAAGGAGATAAGGTGGTGCGTATCTCACGCGAGGATTGGGAATACGACCCCATGTTTAGTAAAAGCCAGTTTTATACCGTGTTGTTCGACCGGGAAGAAGACATGGAAATAGAAAAGGATACGGCGGTAAAAAGCGTTCAGGTTGACTGGATTCTTCTGAAAGAGCGCCGCGTAAAAAGATATTATTTCCAGCGGGTGAAGAACAGTTGGTATTTGGAGGCCATCAATAAGGAAGCCTTGGCGCACAATTCCGACGGTGAAGAGGATTTCTTTGACTTTTATTATCGCTTTGCGAACGATTCGGTTTTTCAGTCCGAGCGGTTGCACGAGCCTTTGTCGTTTGTTACGGTAGACCCGGATGATGAATTCCAGATATTGGAAACCACGCTTGACGACGGACAGTGGTGGGCGTTCCGTCCGCCATTGCTGAAAGAGAAGCTTACCAATGTGCATTACGGACAGAGAGAGAACACAACTTCTAATTCAAAAATTATCGAGTTCAAGGGATTTGGAAATGGATTCAGTAATACGCTTTATTTCGAGCGTAAGAACGGCGTGTGGAAGCTGAAGAAGTTTGAAGACCTGAGCGATTAAGTTATTTTGAAGTTATGAGAAAGCAATACGATTACTCTTTATTGGCGCATAACACATTCGGAATGGATGTGAAAGCGGCTTGTTTTGTAGAGTACGCTTCGGTAACTGAGTTGAAGCAGTTCTTGCAAGACGATGAAGACTACCGCCGACAGATTACCGTTCTGCACATCGGCGCAGGAAGCAACTTGTTGTTCGCCGGCGACTTTAAGGGGGTAGTCTTACACTCGGCCATAAAGGGAATTACGGTGGAGGCCGAAACCGAAGATTGGGTTGACGTAAAGGCTGGCGCCGGTGAAGTGTGGGACGATTTTGTGGCCTATGCGGTAAACCGTGGTTGGTACGGAGCGGAAAACCTGTCGCTTATTCCCGGCGAGGTGGGAGCCTCGGCAGTGCAGAATATCGGTGCTTACGGTGTTGAGGCGAAGGATTTAATCCGTGCGGTAGATACGGTCTGTCTTGCCACAGGAGAAGAGCGGACGTTTACTTCCGCTGAATGCCGGTACGCCTATCGCCAAAGTGTTTTCAAGAATGAGCTGAAGGGAAAATATGCGGTGACGTACGTAACTTACCGTTTGCAGAAGCGGCCTGTATGGCATCTGGACTACGGAAATATCCGCACGGAGATGGAAAAGGAGGGCTGTGCCCTGACTCTGCACAACCTGCGTCAGGTTATTGTACGAATCCGTGAGGCGAAACTGCCAGACCCTAAGGTGACAGGAAATGCTGGGAGCTTCTTTATGAATCCTGTGGTGTCGGAAGCCGAATATCGCAGGTTGCAGACTGCATATCCTGATATGCCGCACTACGATGCCGGTACAGGGATGGTGAAAATTCCGGCCGGATGGATGATAGACCGCTGCGGATGGAAAGGACGCGCTTTGGGACGTGCCGCTGTACACGACCGCCAAGCGTTGGTTCTCGTCAACTTAGGTGGCGCTTCGGCCGATGAGGTTATCCACTTGGCTGACGAGGTAGTACGTTCGGTTCGGAAGAAGTTCGGTGTGGAGATACGCCCCGAAGTTAATTATATCCGTTGAACAGAAAGCGTGATGGCCATGAAAGTGATAGTTTTAGGAAGTGGAACATCCACCGGCGTTCCGCAGGTGGGGTGTACGTGTAAGGTCTGCACCAGTTCTGATGCGAGAGACCAACGCTTGCGTACGTCGGGACTGGTAGAAGTCGGCGGAGTGAGAATCTTGATAGATTGCGGTCCTGATTTTCGTCAGCAGATGTTACGCTTGGACTCTTTCGGCCCGATAGACGGCGTGCTAATAACCCATGAACATTACGACCACGTGGGTGGATTGGATGATTTACGCCCTTTCTGTAGGTTGCGCCCTCATATCCCCGTGTATGCCGAGGGGTACACCGCCGAGCGTTTGCGTCAGCGCATGCCGTATTGTTTCGTGGAACATCCTTATCCGGGAGTACCCAGTATTCCGGTGTATGACATCGAGCCGTTTCGCCCGTTCGAAGTTGCCAGTCAAGACGGAAAGCGTGTAACTGTAATGCCTTTTCGGGTGATGCACGGCAAGTTGCCCATTTTGGGCTACCGCATCGGGAATATGGCTTGGATAACGGATATGACCACGATGCCCGAAGAATCGTACGCGCAGTTGAGCGGACTCGATTTGTTGGTGATGAACGCGTTACGCATTGAGCCGCACGACACCCATCAGTCGTTGGCCGAAGCCTTGAAGCAGGCCGAGCGTATTCGTGCGCGCGAAACAGAACTCATTCATCTTTCGCATCAGATGGGACTTCATGCCGAGGTGGAACCAACGCTTCCCCCTCATGTACACATTGCTTTCGACGGTATGGAGTTGGAAGTCTAATCCTTCAGAATCTTTGCTTTCAGCGATTCACGGCAGATGCCGTTTAGTCCGCACGTTTCGCACTTGGGATTGCGTGCCGTGCATACGTACCGCCCGTGTAAGATAAGCCAATGGTGCGCCGTGGCTATGTCGGCTTCGGGGATATGTTTTACCAGTTCCTTTTCGGTGGCCAATGGGGTGGTGCAACTTTTGGGTACCAACCCAATGCGGTGGCTCACGCGGAAAACGTGGGTATCTACGGCCATGGCGGCTTTATGGAACACCACGCTCTGTATCACATTGGCCGTTTTCCGTCCCACTCCCGGCAGCTTCTGCAGGTCTTCCTGTGTGTCGGGCACGTTTCCGCCGAATTCGCTTACCAGCATCTTGGCCATTCCTGCCAGATGCTTGGCCTTGTTGTTCGGATAGCTGACGCTGCGTATGTATTCAAATAAGACTTCGGGTGTACTTTCGGCCATCGCCTCGGGTGTCGGGAAGTCACGAAAGAGGGGAGGCGTTATCAAGTTTACCCGCTTGTCGGTACACTGGGCGCTGAGAATCACCGCAACCAATAGTTGGAACGGGTTGTCGTAATGCAATTCTGTCTGCGCTACGGGCATCGCTTGCCGGAAGTAGGCTATGGTCTGTGCGTACAGGTCTTTTTTTCTCATACTTGCGGATTTCTTTTCGGTGGCTCACGCAAATGTAGCGTTCCGCATGTCGCCCGTTTCTGCGTAGGCGATGTGCATCCGGTATGCGTGCTGCAGCGACATCGGTGTGTGACACGACTTGCCTTCCGACAATTTCAGATAATCCCACAACAACTGCTTGTAGTCGGGGTGCGCGCAGTTTTTGATGATGAGTCTTGCGCGCTGCGAGGGTGACTTCCCACGCAGGTCGGCTACGCCTTGTTCTGTTACCAAAATGCGTACATCGTGTTCGGTACTGTCTACGTGCGATACCTGTGGTACGATGGATGAGATGAGGCCGTCTTTGGCTGTCGATGGGGTGGTGAATATTGAGAGGTAAGCGTTCCGGGCAAAGTCGGCCGAACCGCCTATGCCGTTCATCATCTTGCTGCCCGACACATGCGTGCTATTCACGTTGCCGAAGATGTCGGCTTCGAGCGCGGTGTTTACCGCAATGACGCCCAGTCGGCGGATGATTTCGGGATGGTTCGTAATCTCCTGTGGGCGGAGCAGTACGCGGGCTTTCAGGCTGTCCATATGGTCGTAAAGCATATCCAAATGGTCGTCCGAGAGGGTGAGCGAACTTCCGGTTACGAATTTGATGCGGCCGTTAAGCAGCAGGTCTACCACCGAGTTCTGTATCACTTCGGTGTACATCGGGAACGGAGGCAGCTGGCGGTTGTCGCCCAAAGCTCCGAGAACGGCGTTGGCAATGTTTCCTACGCCCGACTGTAGCGGTAGAAACTCCTGGGGGATGGCTCCGCGGCGATACTCACTGTACAGGAATCCGGCTACGTTTTCGCCTATCTGGCGAGTGGTTTCGTTTAGAGGGGTGAACGCTGCCGTGCGGTCTCGTTCGTTGGTCTTCACCACAGCCACGATTTTCTTCGGGTCTACTTTTACGCCGATGCTTCCCACGCGGTCGTCTACCTGGTAGATAGGAATCTCGCGCCGGTAGGGCGGATTGGTGGGGATGTAGATGTCGTGCATGCCGGTTAGCCTTCCACGGTGCGCTTCGTTAAGCTCCACAATCACCTTGTCGGCCTCGTTTATCAGGGTGGGCGATATGCCTACCGAGGTGCTGAGTACGAGCGTTCCGTCGTCGGTAATGTCGGAAGCCTCTACGATAGCTACGTTTATTTTACCCAAGAAGCCGTAGCGCACATCTTGTCCGATGAGCGAGAGGTGTACGTCGTAATATTGCACTTCGCCTGCGTTAATGGCGTTGCGCATGTCCTTATTAGATTGGAACGGTGTGCGGAATTTTACGGCGTGTGCCTGCGCCAGTGCGCTGTCTACCTGACTGCCGGTAGCTCCTCCGGTGATAAGTCCTATTTGGAATTCTTCGCCCCTTGTGTGTAGCTCGGCCGCTCTTGCCGCCAACGCTTGGGGAACGGCTTTTGGGGTACCTACCGAAGAAAATCCGCCGATGCCTACGGTGTCTCCGTGCTGGATGAGGCAAGCGGCCTCTTCGGCCGATAAAAATGTATATTTCATGCGTTAAGTATATTTCTCTGTAACGCTTGCAAAAGTATCTCTTCCGTTCCGCTTTTGCAAGCGGATAGTTATGTTTTTGCGTCTCGGGCTTTACAGAAGTAAGAAACGCTTCGCAGTGGAGTCGTCTTACTTCGGTCGTAGTAAGCATTTACTTCGGTCGAAGTAAGCACTTACTACGGTCGAGGTAAGCATTTACTACGGTCGAAGTAAGACAACTTTCCGGACACTGGGTACACGTCTATGGGGACGTAGCGTTAAAAATGGCCGTGCAATGAAAGTATTAGCGGAATAGTTCGTATCTTTGTCCCGAATATACAAATATGAAATATGGGTTATAATTTACTTAAGGGAAAAAGAGGCATCGTATTCGGAGCGTTGAACGAGCAGTCCATCGCTTGGAAAGTAGCGGAAAAAGCAGTTGAAGAAGGAGCTACCATTACATTGTCTAACACTCCCGTGGCAGTGCGTATGGGCGAAGTCTCTGCACTGGCCGAAAAGCTGAACTGCGAAGTTATTCCTGCCGATGCAACGAGTGTGGAAGACTTGGAAAACGTATTCAAACGTTCCGTAGAGGTACTTGGCGGAAAAATAGACTTTGTTCTTCATTCGATAGGCATGTCGCCAAACGTGCGTAAGAAACGTACATACGACGATTTGGACTATGATATGCTCGGTAAGACACTCGACATCTCGGCTATATCATTCCACAAAATGATTCAGGCTGCCAAGAAACTGGATGCGATGAACGAGTACGCTTCTATTCTGGCACTGACCTACGTAGCCGCACAGCGTACGTTCTACGGTTACAACGACATGGCCGACGCCAAAGCGTTGCTCGAGTCTATTGCTCGCAGCTTCGGATACATCTACGGACGCGAACACCACGTACGTATAAACACCATTTCGCAGTCGCCTACCATGACCACTGCCGGTTCGGGTGTGAAGGGAATGGACAAACTCTTCGACTTCGCTAACCGTATGTCGCCGCTCGGAAACGCTTCGGCTTCTGAATGTGCCGACTACTGCATCGTGATGTTCTCTGACCTGACACGTAAAGTTACCATGCAGAACTTGTATCACGATGGCGGATTCTCCAGCGTAGGTATGAGCCTCCGTGCCATGGCCACTTACGAGAAAGGTCTGGACGAGTATAAGGACGAAAACGGAAACATCATCTACGGATAATCCATTCATCGAATCATGCGGAATATCCTGTTCATACTCATCAGCGCGCTTACCCTTTCCGCTTGCCACTCCGGCTTGCGGAAAGGAGTTGCGTCTGAAGGCGAGGTGAAAGTGTTCCGTTACGACCGCTTGCAATACGAGGCCACAGTAATGAACAGCTTCTCGGCCTTGCAACGGATGAAGTTAGGGTGGCCGCAAGCTACCAAGCTTTTGATAGAAGATGTACTCGCGTTGGGCGATGTAAACGATGAAAATGTAAGCGACCGCCTCTGCGCATATTATTCCGACTCTACGCTCCTCCATCTCATGGAAGATGCCTTGCTGAAATACAGCGACATGTCGGACATCGAAGAAGGCTTGACCAAAGGTTTTACGGCTCTGAAGAAAGAAGTGCCGTCTATCGTTGTGCCGGCCGTATATGCGCAAATATCGGCTCTCAACCAGTCGGTAGTAGTGGGCGATAGCCTCTTGGGATTCAGCATCGACAAGTATATGGGCGAAGATTATCCCCTGTACAGGCGTTATTATTACGATTACCAGCGTCGTACAATGAATCCCGACCGCATTCTGCCCGACTGCTTCACGTTTTATCTGTTTAGCCAATATCCATTCTCATGGTATGGGGGAGTCCGTTCGCTTTACGACGTGATACTTCATAAAGGGAAAATGTATTGGGTGGTAAAACGTATACTCGGATTAGACTCCGATGCAGAGGCGTTGGGCTACACCAAGGCGGAGCTAACCTGGTGCAAGAAGAACATGAAAGCGTTTTGGCGCTGGATGACCGACCATCGATTTCTGGATAGCACAGACCCCATGGTGATACGCGCCTTTACCCATGCCGACCCTACGGGATTCTTCTCGCGCGACGACATCCCTCCGATGATAGGCGTATGGATAGGCATGCAACTGACAGAAAAGTACATGAAGCAGCATCCCGACATGACCATCGCCAAGTTGTTGAGCAACGATGACTTCGGGGCTGTAAGTTTATATTAGTATGGAAACAGCTTTGTATTTACTTCCTGTTACGCTGGGCGACACCCCTTTGGAAAAAGTGCTCCCGGCGTACAATAAAACCATAATAACCGCCATCAAACACTTCGTGGTGGAAGATGTGCGTTCCGCCCGTCGGTTTCTTAAAAAGGTAGACTGCGACATCAACATTGATGAACTGTCTTTTTATCCGCTGAACAAGCATACGTCACCTGATGATATCTCGGGATATCTTCAGCCGTTGATTGACGGACATAGCATGGGCGTCATTTCGGAGGCCGGCTGCCCGGCCGTTGCCGATCCAGGTGCCGACGTAGTGGCCATAGCCCAACGCCGGGGACTGAAAGTGGTTCCGCTGGTAGGACCGTCGTCCATCATCTTGTCGGTAATGGGTTCCGGATTTAACGGACAGAGCTTCGCTTTCCATGGCTATCTGCCAATAGAGCCAGACGAAAGACTGAAGTGTCTGAAGGAGTTGGAGCGCCGCATATATACCGAACATCAAACTCAGATTTTTATCGAAACGCCTTATCGCAACCAGAAGATGATGGAGGATATCCAGAAAGCATGCAAGCCGCAAACCAAACTCTGTATAGCGGCAAACATTACGTGCGAAGACGAATACATCCGTACTAAGACGCTTCAGGCGTGGAAGGGGAAGTTCCCCGATTTAGCCAAGAAGCCTTGCATCTTCTTGCTTTACAAATAATCGTATAACTGGCTTCCGTCCGCAGTTCGGACTTCGAAGCGAGGCATAAACAGTCAAGCCCCCATCGCTATGCCGCTTATGAGCCGTGCGATGGAGGCTTGATGTTTTTATCTTGCTCTGCTTACAGATTGTTGATGAAGAAGTTGCAGAGTTTTGTCATCAGGTGAAGGCGGGTCTTTCCTCCGTAAATGCTATGGTTACGGTTTGTATAGATTTGTTCGTCGAACTGTACACCGGCTTGAACCAACGCTTCGCTGTATTCCGCTGTATTCTGGAAGTGTACGTTATCATCGGCGCTACCGTGCATGATGAGTAGGCTTCCGTGCATCTTGGGTGCGCGCAAGATGGCCGATCCTGCATCATATCCTTCTGCGTTCTCTTTAGGCGTGCGCATAAAGCGTTCGGTGTAAACCGTGTCGTAAAAGCGCCAGTCAGTGGGAGGCGCAATGGCTACTCCGGCCTTGAAGGCGTTCGAACCATCACTCATTGACATCAGCGTGTTGTATCCGCCGAAGCTCCATCCCCAAATTCCGATACGGTTTCCGTCTACGTATGGCAGGCTTCCCAGATATTTTGCGGCTTCTACCTGATCGTGCGATTCCTTCACACCCAATGTTAGGTACGTACATTTTTCAAATGCCGCGCCGCGTCCGCCAGTGCCTCGTCCGTCTACACACGCCATGATAAATCCGCGGTCGGCCATGTAGGCTTCGAATATTCCTCCGTTTCCGAATCCGCCGCTACTCCAACTGTCCAAAACCGATTGTGAGCCGGGACCGCTGTACTGATAGAGCACCACGGGATATTTCTTTCCGGCATCGAAGTTGGACGGCTTCATTATCCAGCCGTTCAGCGTGACTCCATCGGAGGTGCGGAACGTGAAGAACTCTTTGGTAGGCATGCTCAGTCCTGCCAAATCCGACTTTAGCTTCTTGTTGTCGAGCATCGTAGTCAACTCTTTGCCCTTATTGTCGTTGATGGTGATGAGTGTAGGCGTTTGCATGCTTGAATACGTATTGATGTAGTATTCAAAGTTATTGCTGAAGATGGCCTGATTCGTCCCAACGCGAGTGGATAGTTTGGTTTGTTTTCCTTTGCCGTCTGTTTTATATACGGCCGTGCGCAGTGGACTTTCCTGGTTGCTGGTGTAGTAGAAGACGTTTGCTTGCTGATCCCATCCCAGGAAGTCTTTTACTTCGTATTGTCCCTTAGTGATTTGTTTCACCAGATTCCCGCCGATGGTGTACAGGTATAGGTGATTGTATCCGTCTTTCTCACTCATCAGCACGATGTGTTCGGGATAGAACTGTATGCTTCCGTACTCATCTTCCTTGATGTATTGTTCCGACTCATCTCGGATGATGGACTTGCAGACGGTGCTTCGAGGGTTGGCCATATAAACGTTAAAGCGGCTTTGGTGACGGTTCAGCGTCATGATGGCTAACTTCTCGGGGTCGGATGTGAACTTGATGCGCGGAATGTATCCGTCCTTGTCGAGCGGAAGGTCCATCTTACGTGTCACGTGACTCTTTATGTCGTAGGTGTGTACGGTTACGGTCGAGTTGGCTTCTCCTGCTTTCGGGTATTTGTAGCTATAAGCTCCGGGATAGGTTGCGTAGTCTGTCTTTTCAGGCGCAAGCCCTTTATACCAGGGGAAGCTGAACATCGGCACTTGACTTTCGTCGAAACGTACGTAGGCTATCATCTTACTGTCGGCGCTGAAGTCGAACGCGCGGTTATAGCTGAACTCTTCTTCGTACACCCAGTCGGGGATTCCGTTCAGCACCTTGTTGTATTCGCCGTCTTTGGTTACTTGCGATTCGCTATTTCCGAAGAGCAGTTTTACCAGAAAGATATTGTTTTGGCGTACGAAGGCTATCTGATTGCCGTCGGGCGAGAACAAAGGCACCTGCTGCGGTCCGTTTTTCGACAGTTGTTCGATGGTATTGTTCTTCACATTGTATATGTAATACTCGGCCGTAAACGAGCGGCGGTAGATAGGAGTGGTCTCTGTCTGTATCAAGATGAGTTTTTCATCGGGCGACATGATGTAGTTGTCAAAGCCTTTCAGTTTGCAGTCGCGCGCCTTTTCTACATCGAAAATGGTTTCCACTTCTTTTCCGGTTTTGAACGAGTATTTCACGATGCGCTTATTGTCGGCGCTTATTTGCGTGTAGTGCAGTCCGTCCAGCATCGGTTTGATGCCGTAGATGCCCTTTGCGCGATAGGTGCCCGAGGCAACGTCCTGTAGGGTAACCTTGGTCTGTGCCTGAATGCCTGCGAACAGAGCGATGAGGCAACATAAAGCAATGAGTTTTTTCATTATACTGATGTTTATTGTTTGTTCTTTTGTGAGTATGTGTGCGTTGTTGGCACAAAAGTAGCTTTCTTTTTCGTTTCGGCCAAATGTTGTGCGGAAAGAGAAAAGAGGCCTGTTCCGCTTTCGGACCAGACCTCTTTTCCCATGTGGAGCTGGAGGGAGTCGAACCCTCGTCCAAACAAGGAAGCCATACGCTTTCTACATGCTTATCTTTGCCTTCGGTTTTCGTGCGCAAGCAAGACCAAAGCCACCCACTTACGCCTTAGTCCCTAAATCTCATTCCGGCTGCGGGACGAGGCCGAAACTATTCCCGATTTTGCTGCACTGCCATATCGAACGCTTCGGAACAAGAGCTTTCGGGCAATGTCTCGTTTCCGTCACTGTGACGGAAATAAAGCTAATCTACTATACTTCGATTAAGCAGCGAGAGCATAAGATTCGTTGCCAGATAATTGTTCGATGACTGAGATTATAGTGCCAACCACCCACGCACTGCATGCTTACGTACCACATCTCTCGCTGTCAAAACCAAACAACCCCAAGATGTATTTCGTACATATTTCGTTGCAAATATATGGATTGTTGTTGGAACGGCAAGGGGTGAGTGCTTTATTTTTAACTCTCGGAGGTGTCCGAGCGCTTATTTTGTGTAATTTTGATTTCTATAACGAAAAAGAAACTTGACGGTATGAAACGAATAATAAAGGAGGCGGCCGGGTGTTTAGCGCTGGCGGCAGTGATGGGAGCTTGTATGGGAAATAAGAAAAATCAGGCGGAGGCGAGGGATGCGTCGGCCGATACGTTGTGGATGGTAGTGGGCAGTTACGCCGATGCGGAGGCCGAGGGCATAAAGGTTTTCCGTTTTAATCAGGAAACCGGAGAGGCGTCTTATCAGTCGGGACTGAGGGGCGTAGCCAATCCTTCGTTCCTTCATCCTTCGGCCGATGGGGCGAGGGTGTATGCGGTGAGCGAAGGCGAAGCGGATAACTCGATGGCAGTAGCTCTTTCATTCGACAAGGCAACCGGGCGGTTGGATAAGCTGAACGAACAACTCGCCCACGGGGCGGCTCCGTGCTACATAAACCTGAGCCCGAACGGGAGTTATGCCGTGACGGCCAATTATAACGGAGCGAGCATTACGGTATTCCCCGTAGATTCTGCGGGTGCGCTACAGCCAGGAGAGGCCATTGGCTTCCAAGGAAAAGGCCTTGACCGAGAGCGTCAGGAATGCCCGCATCTGCACTGCGTGTACTTCACTCCCGACCATCGGTTCTTATTGGCGAACGATTTGGGTGCCGACTGCATCCATGTTTTTCCGCTGCAGGGCGAGGAGCTTCGGTTAGACCGTCAGCGTGCGTCCGAAGTGTCGTTGACTCCCGGCTCGGGGCCGCGTCATGCTTGTTTTAACGCTTCCGGTAACAAGCTGTATCTGCTGGACGAGTTGATGGGCGATGTGAAAGTCTTGTCTTACGATGGAGGTACGTTTCGTGTAATACAAACCGTTCAGGCCGATACGGTAGCGGCCAAGGGGAGCGCCGATATTCACCTCTCGCCGGACGGACGATTTCTGTACGCTTCGAATCGTTTGAAAGCCGATGGCATAGCGATTTTTAAAGTAGACGAGGCGAACGGCACGCTTACCAAGGTGGGATACCAACTCACGGGGCGGCATCCGCGCAACTTTGCCATTACTCCTAACGGACGGTTCTTGGTGGTGGCTTGCCGCGACACCAACGAGATGGAAGTTTATAGCCGGAATTCGGAAACGGGATTGCTGGAAGACCTGCATCGCCCCATCCCGATGGAACGTCCCGTGTGCGTGCGGTGGATAGAGCGTTCCGCTAATCCCGAATAGCTATAAGGTGAAATTATAAAGAAATACGAGCGTGGCGAAAATCCCTCGGGACGAACTAAAAATCTCTCGCCGGAGAAAAAAATCTCTCGGGACGTTTTAAAAATCTCTCGAGACGAATTTTAAATTTCCGGCGAGAGATTTTGGTTCCTGTAACTAGTTGGAAATCAATTCGTGCGAGTGGCTAATTTTCCCCCTTTTCAGGCCGATAAAAAACAAAGCCCCAAGACGCCCCTGTGTGGGGGAGGAGTCTTGGGGCTTTTGAGTAAAAGTCTTTATTTCATCTTATACACCAGTGTGCCGCCGTTCATAACATCGGCGTGCGAAATGTAGTTTTTGGTGTAAGGCTTGCCGTTCAGCGTGATGCTGTCTACATACTTATGCTCTTTCGAGAGGTTTTCGGCTACAACGGTAAACGTCTTGCCGTTGGTCAGGTGAAGCGTAATCTTTGGCAGCTGAGGCGCACCGAATACGTATTCACCGCTCACGGGGTTTACGGGATAGAATCCCATGGCCGAGAACATATACCAGGCCGACATCTGGCCGCAGTCGTCGTTTCCGCAGAGTCCGTCAGGACGCGGATGGTACTGGGTGTCGAAAATCTGTCGGATGAGTTCTTGCGTACGCTTCGGGTTTCCGGCCAAGGCGTAGAGGTAAGCCACGTGGTGGCTGGGCTCGTTGCCGTGAGCGTATTGCCCGATTAGTCCCGTTACGTCGGATTGAGTAGTTTCCAGCTTCAGCGTGAAGAGCGAATCCAGCTTGGTAAGGAACGGTTTCTCGCCGCCGAACAGAGCGATGAGTCCCGGCACGTCGTGCTGCACATGCCAGGTGTATTGCCATGCGTTGCCTTCGGTGTAGTCACCTCCTACGCTCTCCGAGTGTCCCACTTGGCTGGGGTTGAACGGCGTTTTCCACGTGCCGTCAGCCTTGCGCGGGCGCATGAATTGCGTATCCTTGTCGAACAGATTCTTGTAGTAGTCAGCCCGTTTCGCAAAGTAGGCGGCGTCTTCCGTTTTGCCCATGCGCTTGGCCATGTCGGCTGCGGCATAGTCATCGTAAACGCTTTCCAGCGATGAAGAAACCGATTCCGCTTCGGTCAGGTCGGTGGGGAAATATCCGTATTTCGTATAGACTTCCCAGTTCGACTTTAACGGATGCGACACGGTCTGCGTATTCTTTATGGCTTGGAATGCCCGTTCGGCATCGAAACCACGGAATCCTTTGGCGTAAGCTTCGGCTACTACCGATACGCCGTGGTTGGCCACCATGCAATAGTTCTCCTTGCCCCATACGGTCCAGATAGGTAAGAAGCCTTGTACCTCGGCTTGGTCTACCAGCGTGTTAATAAATCCGTCTACACGTTCGGGCGTTACGATGGTATAGAACGGGTTGGCTGCCCGATAAGTGTCCCAAAGCGAGAACGTGGAGTAGTATTTCCCTCCGTGCGCCGTTACCACCGAGTCGGCGGCGTTTCGGTATCGGCCGTCTACGTCCGATATCTCGTTGGGCTGAATCAGCGCATGATAAAGGCAAGTGTAGAAGTTGGTTTTTTCTTCGTCCGTACCTTCCACCTCAATGCGGCTTAGGTAACTGTTCCATTCGTCTTTTGCGCTCTGGCGCGTCTGCTCGAAATCCCATCCCGGAATCTCGGCGGCCAGATTGGCCTTAGCTCCGTCAACGCCCGTGGTGGAAAGACCCAATTTCATCAGCAGTTCATCGCCCGGCTTCATGTCGAGTCCGGCTATCAGACGTTTGCCTTTTTCGGTTTCGCCCATTGGCAGTTCAAAACTGTCGGTTACGGGGCGGTTAAACCGGATGACAAAGAAGTAATCCTGAAGCACCCATACCTTATTCTGTACGTGTCCGGTCAGGGTACTGTCGTTTTCCCAATTCGTTTCGCATACGGTAACTTGCGAGTGATACTGCTTGTCGTTCCATGCCGGTCCGTGTTGCAGGTCGATGAGAACGGCTGCCGAGTCGGCCTTTTCGTAAGTATATCGGTGGAAAGCCGCATGGGTAGTGGCGGTAAGTTCTGCCTTAACCCCAGGATTGTCAAGCGTAACGGTATAGTATCCTGGCGTGGCGCTTTCGGTTTCCTTGCTGAAGGAGCTTCGGTATCCGTCCCATGCACGGTGACGAGTGCCGGTAACCGGCATCACCAGGATATCGCCCAAGTCCATACATCCCGTACCGTTCAGATGGGTCTGTGTAAAGCCCCATATCAGCGAGTCGGTATAGACGTATTCCGAGCAGTAACGCCATCCCACAGCGCCCGTTACGGGACTGGTCTGAATCATACCGAACGGGCGGCATGCTCCGGGAAACGTGTGTCCGTTATCGGCGGCTCCGATAAACGGATTGACGTATTGTGTATAATCGGTCTGGGCGGATTCCTTTTGGCTTCCGCATCCCACTAGCGCGCCGGCTATGGCCAGCGCGCAGCATATTGGGTATGTCTTTTTCATACGGTAGGCGTGATTATACGTATGTTTCCAAGAATTTGACGCTGCCTTCGGGCGTAACGAAAGCCGACTGCGTAGTGGCCGGAAGCAACACCGATTCGCCTGCTTGCATCTCGATGCGGTTGCCTTGGTCATCGGTTACGCTGCACTTGCCCTCCATACAGATAAATATCACAAACGAGTCAAGCTCGCTGTAATCCATCGTCATCGTTTCGGTCAAGTCGTACACCGTAGTGGTGAAATGCTGGCATTTGGCTATCTCTACCGGTTCGTTCTGTTTGGGTGTGTAATGCGTGCGGTAGTCAGGCAGCACGGTGTAGTCTATGGCGTCTTTGGCTAGCTCGGTGTGTAGCTCGCGCGTGTTTCCGTTTTTGTCCTTACGGTTGAAGTCATAAATGCGGTACGTAATGTTCGATGTCTCCTGAATCTCGGCCAAGAAACATCCGGCGCCGATGCTGTGGATGCGGCCGGCAGGCAGAAAGAACACGTCGCCCGGCTGTACAGCGTAATCGGTCAGAGCGTCACAAATGGTGTTGTTCTCTACCATTTCGGCGTACTGTGCCGGAGTAAGTTGCTGGCTCATACCAGAACGGAGGTGCGCGGTTCCGTTGGCATTTCCGATGATATACCACATCTCGGTCTTGCCCAACGAGTTGTGACGCTTCATCGCCAGTTCATCATCGGGATGAACCTGAATGGAAAGGTCTTGGCGTGCATCGATAAACTTAATGAGTAGGGGGAACTTTCCGCCGAAGCGTTTGTAGTTTTCCGCGCCTACCAGTTTCTCTTTGTATTCGTCCATCATTTGGCTGAGGTTCTTTCCCTCATCGGCTCCGTAAGAAACAACCGATTCATCACCTTGCACATCCGATATTTCCCAACTTTCGCCTACTTGGGCTTGTTGGCAGTCAAGGTGTTTGAACGGAATGATTTTCTCTCCACCCCAAATGGTGGATTTCAGGATAGGTTTAAATTTTAAAGGGTACATAGTGTGATTGTTTTTAGTGTTCTCGAAAGATAAGTGCAAACATAAGTATTTTTTGTCAGAACGCCAAGGCGAAAGCCCCGTTCACTATTGTTCTTTTGCGGCGTGGTAATGTTCGATTTCTTTGCGGCTACGGCTGGAGGTTACCAGATACACGCCTCCGAAAATCAGTACCACGGCAATGCCTTTAACCAAGTTGAACGAATCCATTCCCCAGCAGATGGCCACGATGCATGCCACCACAGGCTGTATATAGTTATACATGCCGGCTACGGTCGGGCGAAGGTTTTTCTGTCCTACTACAATGAGCATATAGCTAAGGAACGTAGCGCCGACTACAATGAACGCCAGCCCGCCAATCTCGGTGGGGAGGAGTGCGCTCCAGTTAGTATTCATCAGGCTGCGTGCCGAGAAAGGCAGCGTGCAGATAAACGAATAAGTGAACATCCACTTCATGATGGTCACCAGCGAATACTTGTTTACGAAGTTTTTGTAAAGTACGATGTAAAGCGCGTAACTGAGTTGTGCGGTAAGCACCAGCAGGTCTCCCCAGATGGCCGTGCTTTTCGCTGCCGACGGTGTACCGCTTGTGCTATGGCTTCCCATGATGAGCAGCAACGCGCCTGTGGCTCCGGCGGCGATGCCCAATACTTTCTTTCCCGTGATAGGCTCCTTCAGGATGAATGCGGCCAAAACCATCGCCCATAGTGGCATGCTGGTAGTGATGATGGAAGCGTCGCCCGGCGAGCTGAGGCTCACACCGAAGATAAAGCATCCCTGATTGAATACAATACCGAGTAGGGCGGCGCCAAACAACTTCATCATATCCTTATGGTGTACGTGTTCGGGCTTTTGGAAGAACGAAGCAATCCAAAACAATATCATTGCACCGCCTATGCGCAGGTCGGTAACTACAATCGGAGTTACGACTCCACCCAGCATGATAAATTTAGAGATGGGCGACATCAGTCCCCACATGGTATTGGCTCCAAGCATCGAAGCGTGCCCTTTCCAGCAAATCTTTTCCATATCTTCTTACCTAATTTGAAAAAACAACGCAAAGTTACAGCTTCTTTCTGTTTCGTTTCTTTTGGCACGAAGAAAAATAAAGATATGTCGTGGGGCAGTTGCTTATTCTATGCTAGGGCATTCCGACGGCTGGTACTTGAAACGGTAAGCGGTGGCTGTACCAATCTCGTTATTCAGTAGCGTGACGAAATCTTGTTTAAGCATTTCGATGGAAGTCTTTCCCCATTTGGTCGCTTCTTCGTCTGTAGCGGCAGTGTACATGGTCTTGTCATAATAACACTGTATTTCGGTGTTTGTTGCCGTGAACTTACTCGTAGCATAGGCAGCGCTGATAGTACCCGTATTCTGTCCGGCTATACTTCCCGTATTGGTGGCTTTTACACTACCGATGTGGGCGCAGGCGATGATTGTACCGCTATTGGTTTCGCAGATACCTCCGGCATAGTCAGAACCTGTTACGTCTCCGTTAGCCATACATCCGCTTATTGCTCCGGCATTGTTGCAGACAATACAGCCGCCGTCGGTTGTTCCCAGCATTTCGGTTAGTGTAACTCCAGAAACCGTTGCTTCGGACGATACATAGCCGAAGAACGACTTGCCTTTCAGGCGGTTGATGGAGTGTAAACGGCCATCGAAGTGTCCCTTGAAAGGATATGTGGCAGAGCCTATACCAATCCATTCTACATTGCTTCCCGAGGTGCTGCCTTGCAGGTAAAGGTTGGCGTTTAAGGTAACGTACTTGCCTTCGAATGTCATCTTTCCTTCATTTACTTCATAGGCGAACGACAGGAGTTCGTTGGCGGAGCTGATGGAGTAGGGACTGTCTTCCGACCCGTCGTTGCCGTAGATGTCTACCACGTTCCCGTCGCTGTCGGTATGAAGCCAGGTAGCATCGTCTTTTATAAGTCCGGCTTCGTCGTGCAACTTGACGTTAGCCCTGGCTGTGCTGGAAAGGAATGTAGATTTCTTGGTCAGAACACCTTGGTCGGGCGTATTTTCGTATTCCCAGTCGTTGTATTCCGCACCCACTGTCATCGACTCGTTCTGGTGATTGAGCGTAATCTTTATGGTCGTGCGTTTTCCGGCGATAAGCTCCACATTGGTGGCTGTTGCCGTATAGGTATTACTTAGCGTGTTCGCTGTATTCAGTGGGTCGGGGTAGGTTACGGTAAACTCTATATCGATTTTATCGCGTGAGCCTGGTACCGCAAGCGTGTGGTAGTAGAACCTGCGATAGCGTCCGTTGGTCGTTGCGTCACCGTCTATGTGGTTTGTCCATGCTTTCACGTTAGCGGTTTTTGAATTGTCTTCTTCTTCTGCGCTATCGCTGGTTTGTGCCCACTTATATTGATACGGCTGATTGTAAACAATCAGTGAGACGACACGTGTAGCATTGTCTTTTTCGTTCTCGCCAATGCTTGGGTCTGATGAGAATCCGTTGATGTTGAGGTCGAATGTCAGGCAGCTCAAAGCGTGGCGGAAGTCAACGGTTCCGATACCGGTTTCATCGGCTACTACACTTTTTGAGTATGCCAAAACGATATCATCGTTTTTCAGTTTCTCGTTGCCGCTTACCTCATTTCCCGATTCATCGGTATAGTTTGTATAGTCGATGGTATCGTTTGTCAGAGTAAGTTGTCCGTGATACACATCAGGCGTACCTTCTACTTCTGTTTTTGTCCATTTAAAGTCTCCATAAGGCTTACTGTACCCGATGAAGGTATGTGCGTTGTTTGCGTCGCTCCAGTAAATCTTGTTGTTGTCGTCCACCCGGGTCCATCCGCTTTCGTCAGTTTGCTTTTCCCAGTAAATGCCCTTGTAGGTAAATTCCGTGATGGGATTTTCGGTTCTTCCGAAATGGGTCATGACGATGGTGTCGCCGCCTTTAAAAGAGCTGCGTCCTACGTAGAGCGGTTCTTTTCCGGAAATGGCTCGTATGGCTCGCGAACTGTTGGCGTTTATCTGGGCTTTGAACCCGGACATTTCCAGTATATCAGTGTGTGGGGTGGTGATATTCTCTTCCGAACTGCATGCGATAAAGGCGAAAGTCGTTAGCGTAGACAGAATACTCAGCCCAATTTTGTATCTTTTCATTCCGAATCCTCCTCTGTTGATGTTTGAAGGTCAAGCGTTATGTTGTACAGATAGTCTTGTTCAAACGTAGTTTGTGACAAGTCTACACTCCATTTCTTTTCCCCGTCACGTACCCATATCACGGCTTTGTTGGTCAGCGTACAAGGAGGAACTATCAGTTGGAATACCTGACTTTCCTTACGCAGTGCCTTGTAAGTAGCAGTCTGCTCAATTTCGGTGAACGAACGGGTGTAAGACGTTCCGGCGCTTTCCTGATTGATGCCGATGCCAAGAACCTTTCCGTTTTCATTGGCTGAGCATTGGTGTTTTTCTTTATAACCGCAGGTGCTGTTTATTTTGCTCTTCTCCGCGTACATATCGCCTACAATGATTTCCGCTTGGTCAATATCGGGCATACCGGTTATAGTGAGCGTGGCTTTGTCCGATAGTGTCACGCTACTTCCAATGGTGATTCTCAGTGCGGCCATCACGTGGTCGAATGTAAGATGTACCTCATCGGTACCTGTTTGCATGATATTCTGCGCCCACAAAACATCGCTAGCCTTATAGTGTGCCTCGCGCGACTGGTCGGCATGGAATACGTTGGCATACTGCAATACTAAATTGTTCTTGGTAACGAAAGCCTTTTCTTCGGTCCATGTGGATGCGGTGAATACATAAGGCGTTTGCTGAGAGAGAATCTGTCCGATTAGAGATAACGCCGATGAAGGTTGGTAATCGCCATTAACATCGAAACCGAATGACTCAGGTACGTTGGTCCATGTAGAACCGTTCCAACGCTGTAGCCAAAAGCCATCGTAAGAATTGCTCCATGTCGTCTCACCAAATTCCGTAGACGAGACATAAGGGCAGATCACTTTGATTCTGATCAGGTCGTTTGTTTCGAAAGCGGTACCTTCGATATTGACTCTTGAGTCTGATTCGCTTATAAAGTGTTTGATGGTCGAACTTAGCTTTACGCCTTGTGTCGCCTCTTCCGTGGTAGGAGTGTTGTCGGCAGAGCAAGCGCCCAATGTCAGCAGAGCTAAGGCCTCCAATATGTTATTCCGATATCTCATATCAAATTTAGTTCAAAAGTTTCAATACATTCCAACTGTCGTCTACACTATTCTGTTTGCCTCCAACCAGCACCGGGTAGCGATGGTTGTAGCCTGTCGGGTTCTCTTTTTCGTAATGTGCATCGCAAGGATATAATTTCCCCATGTCACTATTGTTGTACCGGTAAATGGCATAGTTCATGGCTTTCCATGGAGCCAAGCCGTAAAACCCGGAGAAACGGCTGGTGTTCTTAATGGCACTGTATACATCCGGGTCGGTGATAATCTGATCGTTCCAGGCGCATAGCATGTACGATTTTGAACCGCGGATGTATTGCTGACGTTGATAAGCATCCGTAATGCTACCAACGGCATGAGCGTTTGGAGAGTGGTCGATATCGTAGAAGTTGCACATAAAGTTGCCCCATTCCACGGTTTCTGATTGCGGAGCGAAGAATTTGTTGTCGCTATTGGAGTAATTGCCTAAAAGAGCTCCGCCTGTAATGCCTTCGGCTGTTTGCATACAACCGTACATATAAAGTTGTTCGGCTTTTCCTACCAGTCCGCTGGTTGCATCGCCACTATTGCTACAACCTACGATGTAGCAAGTTCCAAGCAACTCTTCGGCCAATGCCGACTGATAGTTGGGAGCAGTGAGGCGGATGCCTAAAATCTTCACATCCGTACCTTTGTTCAAGATGCTTAGCGGATGGGTAGAACTTATCGCCAAGTTGGAGATAATAGCTCCCTTGCTTCCGCTTGAAGCGTCTTCATGAGCTTGACCTGCATATCCGAACAGGTAACCGTTTGGAACATATACGTTCGACAGTGTGTGGGAGTTTCCGTTGAATATGCCTGAAAACGAATGATTCTCCGCATCGCCGATGTTGTCCAACTTTAAGTCGTTCAAATCCAAATCTGTAGTCAGATTAACTTTAAACTTTCGGTTGACCAAATTGCTATAGAACGAGTACGCTCCATCTAGCACCACTTCTTCATAATATGCCGTGTTGTCACCATCGGCAGGATGATAGGCATGATAAAATACGAATCCGTCTTGTTCTGCTTCTTCTTTGGTGATTTCTGTTCTCTTTTCACCTTCTACTTTATACCATTTCCATCGTTTGTCAAGTACGCTGGTACTGGATTCATCTTCGTACTCTTCTCCTCTTTCCAACGTATAGCTTGCGGTGTTCTGACCGGCAACACCGTTTACTAGGCGGATGAAGCCCAAAAAGTCTTCTACGCTGCTGATAGTAAATTCGGGATCGAACGAATTGGCCGATGACTGTATGACATTGCTGATGGATTGGTCAATAGCTTCTGTCCACCAACTGTAGTCAGGAGTCGGAGTGGTCTGCTGTTTATCATCCAAATAAGCCTTTTCAAGGTCTTGTTCAGTCCACGAAAAGTTATTGTTCATGGTTACGGTAAGGCCGTTGTACAGATATCCTACGGTAAACTCGTAACTGTAACCGGCTACCATAGGCAGTCCATCGGCAAATGTTTCGTTGCCGGAACCGTCCTTAATATCATTCAGAGCCAGAATATGATAGGTACCTTCGTAGCCCGAAGTGTTCTTGTCTCCATTGTTCACATCTCGGATATATACCCTGAATCGGGTGTACGATGGTAATGTCAATCTTTCGCCCGCATTATCCGTACTTATATCGTGGGGTATTGTGATGAAATATTGATTGTTATCGTTAATGTTGAATACAGGACGTACGGCCAATGTTTCTATTTCGTTTGCACTTTTAGTGTTAAACGTAATCATGGCTGCCTGGTCTTCAGTTTGTTCTATGGTACTCACATTGGAATGGCTATTGTAGTATGTTTTGCTCATAGCCTTTAGTCCGGTGGAGAAGTCTATTCCTCCAGGCATACACATTTTGTTGTATACAGCCTTTACGGCATCAGCTCTTTTGCGGGCTTCCTCTTCGGTGCAGATGTCAAGTTGGTCGTCTTCATCCGAATCAGCATTGTCTATACGCATATAATCCTGATAGTCGGTTGCAATTTCTACCTTGTAAATCTGATTTCCACTTTTGGGTATAACAGCAATACGACACCCTAAATGTTTTAGCGTAAGTGGAATGTCGTGAGTTGGGCCGGAGGCTGTTATCCATCCAGACATCGTGAAATCGGGGTAGAACAAACTCCATGAGCCATTGCTTAAGCATCCAGACATATTGCTCAAAGCCCATGCCCGGAAACGCACCGTACGTCCGTCTTCCCATGTCAAAGAGTCAGCGGCTGTTTGGGTAAAAGCGCCTTTGGATGTTTCGTATCCTATTTTTCCGGCTTGCACTTTCCACTGTGTGTTGAGCGAAACATTCATTCCCGATAAGTTCTTGGGTTGATAGCTATACACACGGTATCCTTCGTTCTCTTCGTCGAAAGTGTTTCCGTTGTCGTTGGAGTACTGGCGGTATATGGTAATCAAGTCATTCTCGTTGAAACTTCCATCTTTACGATAGGTCGTTCGTGATGCGAACGAATCGGATATGCTGGCGTTGAAATTAACAGCGGTGCCCAGTAGCTTTTGTTGTTCCTCTGTAGTGGGAAGAAAATCTTCTTGGTTACACGCCGCAGCAACGGCAAGCATGGCCATGAAAGACAGTACTGTTTGATATAGTTTGATTCTCATGTTGTTGTCTCCTTACTTGCAATTATAGACATTCCCGGTAATATTCTCGGTTTTTTCGTCCTCTGTCATTTCTTTGAATAGCGTTCCGCCACTAACCGTCAGGTTCATAACTTCAGCACGATATCCGGATAAAGGAATGATGATACCGTTTTCTGTATGACAGTTTGCGGTTCCTTCTTCGGCCTCGTATGTTCCGTTCAGTCCATCGAATAGATACGTTCTTGTAGAGGTGTTCAGCGTAATGGTATGTCCGCGTGCATCCAAGTGTCCTGCAAAAACAAAGTTGCTTGGAAGGTCTGATGCATTGATTTCGATGTCTTCGGTCAAGACGAAATAATCGCCCCAATTTTCACCGTCAACAACAGCTTTTGTAAACTTCTCCAGCCAGTCCGATTTGGGAATGTACTGCTGTGTGTATTCCTTACCATCGGTGACTGTTGTGGTATTTGTTCCGATGCGGTAAGCGCGTTGCCAACTGCCTCCGGCTTTCGATAGCCGATGTTCATTCTCGTTATCAAGGCCGTAAGGATCATCGTTGCTCGTCTGAACTTGCCATAACTCAGCTCCCATGGTTTGATAATCTACTTTTTCACGGGAGATACGTAGATAAATCATGGTTTGGAAGTTCGCGTCCAAATCGAAAGTTACAGTCTTTGCGTATGACAACCCATTCTTAAGTTGAACAACGAAGTCTATGCTATTGCTTTCAGCGGCTGTACCATTTACTTCATCATACATCACTAAATCATTATTGGTATAGGTAGGCCGGACAATTACGTCATAACAAGGAACTTTTCCATAGTTTATTTCTTCATAAATACTCCCTCCACTTTGGTATGCTTTTTTAGCAGAAGTCCAGTTGGCAGATGTAGGATAAATATATTCCCTCTCCTTGGTATCGTAATAGGCGAGGAAGTTTTCATCCAGTTTTTCCAGCTTGGAGTTCATGCTACCCAATTTACCCATACTGTGCGGTACAGCTTTTCGTGCGGTAGTCCATTTGGGGGTTGTTCCATTGACCGAACTAAGAACCTTTACATTGTCGAATGCAATGTCCTTGATTTCTGTATTTAAATCCGGTTCAATTAATATGTAGGCAATCACCCTGGATAGACGATGCCGGAAGGGTAGGCGCACATAACCTACTGTAGCCATAATTTTGTGATTGGGGGGCATACAGAGATAATGTATCAGATTCGTATAGTTTGTGGAATCGCTTTGGTCTGCAAGTGCTGTTTCGCTACTGGGAGCAGTTAATGGAGTGGGTATATGGAAGCCATGAAATTCGTGGCCTCCGTTACCCAACCAAGTAGCTGGAGTTGTTGTTCCTTTCAGATAGAACGAGTAGTTGGTAGAGTCACTTCCGCTAACTTTCTCGTCTTCCAGTTTCAGAATGGCAGTACGGGTATCTGTCTTGTTAGTAGACAAGTAGTAGGTCACTTCTACTCCTTCTTTTAGAGCGGGCTTTAGCCATTCTATATCCTCGGCTTTTGTCCCGGCACGGGATGTGATTTCCGTATTGATGATGTCTGATGCATTTACGCCTCCTATGTTGATAACGTTGGATTCGTCAACAGGAACTTCCGAGTGGGGTGTGTCAATTCCTGAATCAGCGCAGGCTGCAACAACCATGGTTGCCATCACCGTATATAATAGGTTTATATTCTTCATATCATGAAATGCAATATTGTTTTCCTAATCGATTAGTCAGAAATTTCCGGCTTGTCAGGGACTACCGAGTTCCGTTTACCTATAGTTTTCTCATCCGAATTGGAGCCGATACCTTCTCCTACGCCTAATACGCCATCGGGCCACCAGTTTCCTTGACAGTCTTTGTTGACACCACTTTCGTTATGTTCACTGGATGTGTAAAAGGAACGTCCTATTACAGAGCCTTCCGTATAAGATGTTTTTTTAGAATCGAAAGAGTACCATGAAGAGCAGTCGGTGATGGTGACAGCCGGATTTTCGTCGGGTCCACTATCGTATCTCTTCTGAACAGTACCACCGATGATTCCCCCAAAACAGAACATAGAAGAGGACTTATTACAACTAAAGCTGTAATCGTTTCGTGGAACATACAGACATTGGGTTACAGTGGCTTTGGCAACTTCGGAAATGATTCCACCGGCATACAGTCGTTGGTCCTTTGAATCGAATTTTTGAGCAACTTTCATCTGAACGTTAATGTCGCTTGTGCAATTCTTGATGATAGCTCCATCGCAAGCCCAAACAATCATGCCGGCCGGGATGGCAGCTACAATCTGGGGGTATGTGCCATCGCTCTTCTGTACGGCATGAACTACTACGTTCTCTACGGTTCCTCCGATTACTGAATAAGCCAAAGGCGCACATATATCGGAGGACATATTGTCGCCACTTTCTCCTGTTTCGCCATAGACGGGGACACCGTATAGTGATTCTTTACAATTTACTTGTAGGTCTTTGACCGTTCCTAAAATGTTGGCAAAAAGCATAGGGGCGGTAGTGAATGTTTTGGTTGTCTCTCCGCTACTGGATTCTTTGTAATCAATGGTTTTAGTACCGTCCAGTGTGATAATCTTATTGTTTCCATCGAGGGTGAACAAGACATTTCCTCGAGTAGCATTTGTTTGTCCGTCTGTCTTTGTTCCCAATTCCCAGTTATCCGAAAGGACGGTGAAACTGTCTGACAGTCGGTAGGACTTGCCCTTTTCATTGTAACTGGAATTGACGGCTACCAATTTGTCTAATTCTTCCCAGCAATCAATAACCTTATAGTATAATTTTTCGGTTGCACGGTTGTTTTCTATTGCTGTGAAGCCTGTTGGCGTATTTGTGGTCTCGGTAGGCCATTGATTGCCTGTCGCATATAAATCGTGAGATTCCCTTTTTGTATGTATGATGTTACGCAAAGGCAAGTCGCTGGTAAGTTCCTGTTGGAGAGTGATGCCATATTCGAATGTGTTACCAGTTACATATCCATTGGCTGCTCCTACAATACCGCCTCCTTTTACATTCGTTTGGCCAGAAGCGATACCTACTCGGGCGTCAACGTAACAGTTGTTGACGGCAGGGAGCAAAGAGCCATCCTTGTTTTCTGATATAGCCGCAATACCTCCGATAAAAGTTGTTTCACTGCTGTTCTCACTCTTTCCTTCTACTTTAATGTAAGACGTGACGTTGGTGATGTATCCATAGTTTTGTACGGCTACAGCAGCCCTTGTCACTACCGCATGATTCTCAGCATCTGCATTGGTCAAGGTGAGATGGTTGATGGTACCTTCATTGGTTGTACAGATTATCGTGCTTACATCATTCTCGTTCTTCTGAACATTGAGTGTACCGTTTATGAGGCTTCCCGATGTGGAAATGTTTCTGAAGAGCTTGGAATCGGTAGTAAGAGTGTGATTTCCGAGGTTCAATATGGCGTTTAAATCGTGTTCATCGCTCCAATCATTCAAGACAATCTTGTCTGTATTCAAGATGGCTACATTTCCTGGGGCATTTGTTTTCTCATCCGAAAGGAAATCGCTCAACTCTTGTTGGTTGTTGATGATAATAGGGTCGCCTGAGTTTCCGAAGTCATCGCAAACATACGATGTTACGACATTTGTCCAAGGCTGCACATAGGCTGTCATTAGGATTTTCCGGCTTTCGCGTGATAAGGTTACCGTGATGACAAGGTTGTCTCCGGCTTTCAGATTATAGGCTTGATAGATTTCACTGGTCAGTTTTTCGTCTTCGGAAAGATTCATATAGTCGGTGTAACGTGAATCGTTTCCTGCATAAAACGAGAAATGCTGGTTGGCAAGATTTACAGAACAAATCTTTTCGTCTTCCGCTTTATCCAAATAGTTATGAGGCATTACGATGGCATCATAACGTGCTACTTCCATGGAGGTAGCTTCGCCATTTACGTCCTTGTCGTAGTTTACCGTTTCCTTTCCAGCCAAGGGATTGATGGTTAGACTTGTTCCGTCTTCATCGTAGCTATATATTTTCGTTTCCAGTTTGGTTGCGGCAGTAGCTGCAAGTACGTCTTCACGCTTTACGCCATCGCCTGCTTTCAGAATAATTGTAACGAGGGCACGGTCGTGCTGGAGGAACAGAGGAACACGTTTATATTCATCATTAGAGGATGCTAATCCTTTAGAATCTTTCCATTTCTTATTGAGCGTGTACCATTCCTTGTTTGTGTGATAATTGTAATCGTTAATACAATCAATGGGTGAATTATCTTCATCAAGCAAAGGTTCATACCCATATCCGTGGAGGCGGTCTTGGGCAATCCATTTGGTTTTGTCGGTTTGGTCTGCTTCCAGCGTTTCGGTTCCGGCAGTAGCTTTAAAACCATATTTGCTGACATTGTCTTGCCAATAGAGTGGGGTAGAAGATACGAGTTCACCCATTGTTGCGTCAGAAGCTACGCTATATGCCTTGGTTGTAGCAGTCGAAGTTTCTCCCTCTTTTTGCATGGTAATGTTGAAACTGTATGCTTGGCTAACGGCTTTGTAGCTTTCCAATAAGTTATCGTCAACGGAGTATGTCGTTCTGGATGTGGCGTTTGTAGCAGACAGCTGGGTAGAAAAAACGATAGCTTCACCCGTCATGCTTGCAGATTCATCATCCGATGTATTTTCTAAAACATCGTTGCAACTTATGGCAGTTAGCGATATAGCTACGAACAGTATATTATGTATCAGACGTTTTATCATCATTAATCTTTCTTTATTATGCCATCTATATTATCGTAAGTCGTACCGTTTTCCCATTCTTTAATTTCAGCGTTTAGAATTGCAAGCGTTCCTCGTCGCAATTCCAAGTTGAAAATGTGCTGGTAGCCCGATTTTAGTGTCTTTTCCGAAGGCTCTTTAATGGTTTTCGTGATAACATGTTTTAAATCGGGATAATTCGTTTCGTGCCATGTAATGCGGATGGCCTGAATGAGTCCAAAGGAAATGACGTCAAAAGTGGAGGTATATCCAGGAGTAACATCGTTTTCGCTCGCTTTGAACATGGCGATGCTGGTACAATACGGGTTTTCTTCTTTTTGTTCTTTGGTATAGTCTGCAGTATTTATCGGTTTGTAGCTCGGAGCTACGTATGCGGTATCGAATACAGTTTTGTCTTTGACTCCAACGGTATAGACATAAGCTGTATCGGATATGCCGAGCAACTCTACCGAATCAATGTTTTCGTATGTCAGTCTGCCATTGTCCAGACCGCCGTTTACACTTGGCTTTAAATTAACCTGAACTTTCGAAAGGCAGTGTTTGAATATAAGCCTTACCCGGTTGGCTTCTGGGGTAGCACCGGAAGGGGTTACTACGGTATGAGCCTGAATCGGATCAAGTTGGTCGTTCACCGAAGCCATTTCAGTTGTCCGTCGGAGGTCAAATGGAATCGTGTCCGAGTTCATAGTTAGCGAGCAAGTTTCATCCGTCAATTTGTTGTAGTCTGCCAAACCAATAAAGATATGTGGCTTTCGGTTTTGCCAATAGAAGATAGAAGCTTCTCTGTCGAATTCGTAGGCATCCGTATCAGTAGGGGAGGCGTAAGAACTTTTGCGATATACACAATTACCAACATTGTTATTCACCTGTAGCCAAGCTTCCGTATAGCTGTTATAGTCTGTACTGTTTGCGGCACCTTGATAGTACATTCGGCAAATGAATTTTCCCTCTTTCTGCATGTAAGGTACTATAGAGGCACGCGAAACAGGAGTCCCCGAATCCGTTCCCGTACTGAAAAGCACAGGGTAAGCGGAAAGCTCGGACTCTTGTCCGTTATCCATGCTTTCTTTGTCGATACAAGCGGCAAGCAGCATCATTGACATTCCTATGAATAGGTATCGTAGCTTCATTGTTTCTCCTTTAACTTCATGTTAGTCCCAGTCGAGCGATGCATCGCCGGAACCTTTATTTACTGTCCAATCCTTGATGAACGCGCCAAACTGGATGGCTTCTTTGGCAAGTTTGACGGTGTAACTGTAGGCGTTTCCTCTTTCCCAGTTCTCTATTTTGGTGGACGAGCCGTCGAGGGCAACGTTGGTAAGGGTAACGCTATAAGTTGTGCCGTCCTGCAATGTGATTGTCAACACCTTTCCTACAAGGGGCTGCGGTATTACGATGTGCGATTCGCCCGATGCTGCCGACAGTGTGCTTGTGCTTGATGCCGTGCCTGTAATGTCACCGGTCGCCACGTCAATCACGCCCTTGTCGATAAGCCCAGAAATGGTAATCGTGGCATTGGTGAGATCCACCGCTGAATCGTCGGTAGTGGTAGTAAGCGTGAATGTCACCTTACTCATGGCATGGTAGAACTGCATCGGCACTTGCGATGTACGCGGCGAAATTGCCGTACCCTCTTCTACTGTCACCGTCGCGCCGCTGTTGTTCACGCCCGTATGCTTTGCCGTCGTTGCCCAAAGAAGGTCGGTCTCCTTACTTGCGTCAAGGCTTCCGCCTACGGTCGTAATCTTATTGTCGGCCCCTATGGCTGCCAAACCACGGAAATAATAGTTCGTAGAGGCATCCTGCCAATAAATTTCGGGATTGTTGCTCCACGCTCCGTCGGCATATTCGCGTGTTGTGACCTTGTCAAGGTCGGCGAGCGAAGTGCCGCGGAATATGTCGTAGGATGTTCCGTCGGTAAGGTCGGTGCCTGGAGTGATGTTGCGCAGGTCGGTGCTGAACTTGATAACACCTTCGGTCGATGCGTCCTTTGTTTTCCAGTCGGTAATCTGCGCCTTGACGTCGATTGCCTGTTTGCGGAGCGTAGCCGTGAGCTGGTAGTTTACGCCCGATTGCGTTCCGGTGGCGGCGCAATCCCAGTCGTTAAGAATATCCGAAGTGATTGTAATGGTATAGTTGTTGCCATCCACATCATTGACTGCTATCCCCACATTGTCGTTGGCCGTAGGCACAAAAAGGCAGTCGAACACCGCTGTCTTTCCATCGGCACTTACCGATGCCTTGTGCATCTGGATTGAACCTGTAGTGAATTCGGTGCCCAGTTTCGCTGTCGAGGCAGTGAACGTGCCCTTAACGTTTGCACCATTAAGGGTGACGGTGGTGTTGTCGAATATGTCTGTGTCATCGAAGCCTGTCGCTGCGACAAGCACTATCGTGGCCTTGCTCAAGGCGTGGGTGTAAGGGATTACCAAGCCGGAGCGAGTGCCGTCTACGGCGGTACTATGCTCATAAGCCACCACGTCTTGCGATTTCGACCACAGAAGGTCGCTAGTTTTGTAGCCGGTGGTCTGGTCGGTTGCTACGCTCCACGTCAGTTCATCGGCTGGAGTTGCCGGAGCACTGGCGTTGCCGTTGTAGCAATAGCCCCACAACGACTGCAGTCCGTGG
>CAVBJM010000017.1:15816-53126 GCA_963595925.1 bacterium | reverse complement strand
TAATAGAGACCTTTAGCATTCACGCAGTCGTAGGGCATGGCATAGATGAAGTCGGTAATTTGAACGCCATTGTTGTACATGAACTTGGAGCGGTATTCATCTTTTAGGTTGAATATGCCGCTGCTGATGATGTCGTCGCAATATTTCACGCAGTCGTTCAGCTTGGAGTTGGCTGTAGTGACTGCGTTGTACGAGGTGACGTCGCCGCAGGTATATACTCCCCAGTTAATATACAGTTTCACGAGTAGCGCCTCAGCCATCCACTTGTTGGGCTTGCCGTATGTGGAAGCATCGTTGGCTGTGGATAGATAGGGAACGCTTTCCAACAGTTCCTTTTCGATGAACTCCGCCACTTCCTTACGCGGACTGCGTGCGATGGCCTCGTTGTCGTCATACAATTTGTTAAGAATAGGTACATCGCCAAAACTATCCATAAGGATGAAATGGTAGAACGCTCTCATTGTGCGGGCTGCGGCAATATAGGAAAGCGTTAGCTCGTCATCAGCCTCTCCAAATTCGTCAATTGCCTTGTTGCATTTGGTGATTCCGCTCGCAAGGTCTGCCCAGTAATCCAACGTTTTGTCTTCTGCCTTAAAATTATGTAGCGTGGGATTCACGTTTTCCGCACCGTCATAGTAGTCGCCGTCAAAGCTGACTCCCGATGCCTCATCGGAGGCAAAGGTCTGATAGCGATTGTATTTGTTGCCCAGGACACTGCGGAACGCATAATACACATCCGCCATCTTCGCTTCGAGTGCTATTTTCGATTCAGTGGGGTACTCGGTATATTGCGATTTTACATCAACATTTAGGTCGGTACAACCAGCCGCCAGTGTGACGACGGCCGCTGCAAGTATTGTTTTTATCTGATTCTTCATTGTTCTATTTGCTTGTGATTTTAGAAATTCACTTTCATTCCCAACATGAATGTACGTGTGTGCGGATAGTAGCTATCGCGCCATTGTATTCCAGGGGTAAGTCCTCCGAGTTCTACTTCCGGGTCTGTCCCCTTATAGCCGGTAACAGTGAACACGTTGTTGCACGTTGCGTAGACGCTCAGACCGTTCACCCAGTCGCCCAGTTTCCCGAAGTTGTAGGATAGGGTCAATGAGGAAAGACGCAGATAACTACCATTCTCAAGGTATCTATCGGACGGATATTGTGCATTCACGTCTCCATATTTTTGGTCGGTCAGTGCTTCCTTCAGTACGTTCTTTCCTTGTGATATGAGGTTTACTGAGTTGTATTGCGCACGCAGGGCGTTGAAAATCTTGTTGCCCAACACACCTTGGAAGAACATGTTAAGCGACCATTTCTTGTACGTCAGTGTGTTGTTCCATCCGTAGGTAAGTTTCGGTTGGGCACTTCCCGTTTTTACTTGGTCGGTTTCTGTTGGACTGGTGGTAGTTTCTCCTGTTCGCTCGCCCGTTTTAGGGTCATGGACGTAGAACTGCGAGACTCCGTTTTCGTCATATCCAGCCCATTCGTAAGTGTAGAACTGGCCTATCGGACATCCTTCCATAATACGTTGTACGCTCACTCCAGTGTTGCCAGCTATGTTGGCATCGGCTTGCGCTATGTAATTTACGGAGTAGGTTTGGTTAGAAAGTTTCTCCACGCAGTTCTTGTTGTGTGAGAGGTTCAGCGTGGTGTTCCATGTAAAGTCTTTGGTCTGTACGGGAATGGCGTTGATGGTAATTTCGATACCCTTGTTGCTGATGTTTCCCACGTTGGCCGTCATCGTGTCAAACGGATAGCGGTTGGTCGATACGGGATAGTAATAGATGAGGTCCGATGTACGCTTGTCATAATACTCGACTGTTCCATTCAGGCGGTTGCCGAAGAAACCAAAGTCAAGTCCTACGTTAAACATTCCTGTGCGCTCCCATTTTAGGTCGGGGTTCGAGTTGTTGTTTGCTCCGATGGTGTGCATGTTGGAAGTCACACCGTTGGCATCTGTGTATTGAAACCATCCGGTTACGCCATAGGTGGGGAGGGCCGTATAGGCGTCGAATCCGAGCGAGTTACCGCTGACACCATAGCCAATGCGAAGTTTTAAGTCATCGAATACATGGAGGCGTTTGATAAAACTCTCCTCGCAGAGTCTCCATGCCGCAGATACCGACGGGAATGTAGCCCAGCGGTTGTTGCTACCGAATGCCGAAGATCCGTCGCGACGGATAGTGGCCTGCAAGTTGTACTTGCTGTCGAAAGAGTAATTTACGCGTCCGTAGAATGAAATCATGCGGAGGGTCGATTCTGCCCCGCTTTCTACACCGTTCATACCATCAATGGTATTGGCGTAGCTAAGGTTGTGGTATTTTACGGCGTCATTGTAGAAGTTCTTCACCGTCACACCGAAACCGTCGTTGCTGTTAGTCTCTTCCCACGAATAGCCAGCCATAAAACCAAGTCGGTGCACATCGGCTATTGTGGCTTGGTAGTTTCCATAGGTTTCGAACACCTTCTTGTTTCCTGAATAGGTATTGCGCGTAGCCTGCCCGTTGCTGTTTACTATTTGCGATTTTGTAGAATGATAAATGCTTGCGATGTTTTGGTCTGTCATATACGAGAAATCTGCACTCCAGGTCAAGCCCTTGAAAAGCTTCAGGTCAGCTTTCCCTGTAATCTGCATTCGCTTATATACTGTTTTTTGCGTGTCTTCATTAATCATGGACAACGGATTGTAGTATTGCGATACGCTGGTTGATCTGAACCACGAACCATCCTCATTCCTGATTGGCTGCATGGGCGAATAATAGACCATTGCATCTGTGACACTCTGTCCAGAAACGCCTGTCGGGACTTCATTACTCGTTGTCTGGCTCGCATTCACGCCGAGCGAGAGTGTTAGGTGGTCTTTAAGCACCGTTGACTGTGCCAGAGCTCTGGCAGTGAAGCGTTCCATGTCCGTTCCACGTATTACACCCTCGTGGTTGAGGTAGTTCAGACTGACGTTATAGTTGGATTTCTCATTGCCTCCGCTTACCGCGATGTTGTGGTTGTGCGACAACCCTGTGCGCTCCACTTCCTTTTGCCAATCCGTGTCAGCTCCCTCATCGCTTGTCAGTTCGAAACCGTTGGTGGCAGCGTAGTTCCGGAGGTCTGCGGCAGTGGCGAGGTCGAGATCTTTGGCTACATTCTCTACGGCTACATAGCCATTATAACTCACGTGGGCGGTTCCTTTCTTGCCTTTTTTGGTGGTGATAATAATTACGCCGTTGGCTGCCTTGGAGCCATAAATGGCCGTAGCGGTGGCATCGCGCAGTACGTCAATGCTCTCAATGTCGTCTGCCGACACGAGTGAGAGGTCTACGCCCGGCACGCCGTCCACTATATAATAAGGAGTCTGTGCATCTCCCGTACGCAAGGTTGAAGCACCGCGCAGGGTGATGGACGGAGTGGCGTTGGGATTGCCGCTTGTGGTGACCACGAGTCCAGGCACCTTGCCTTGCAGCATTTGCCCGGGAGAGCTCATCACTCCAGTGTTGAGGTCTTCAGACTTGATGGTGGTGATGGAACTGGTCACGTCCTTGCGTTGCATACTTCCATAACCTACGACAACAACTTCATTCAAGACCTTGTTGTCCTCTTTAAGAACGACAATCATGTTTGGATTTGCCTTTACTTCTTTAGCGAGATAGCCTATGTATGAGAATCTCAACAAAGAGCCCGTTTCGACGTTGATGGTGTAGTTACCATCAATGTCACTAACAGTTCCTTTGTTTGTACCTGTCTCTACAATGCTTACACCAACAAGAGGTTCGCCTCCAGCGCCCTTGACCTTGCCGGTAATCCGATTTTGCGCAAAAGTTATTACGCTCATAAATAGAAGGGTAACGGACAATAGCATCCGCATGTGACTTCTGCAATTTGTCTTTTGTCTACACATAACTTTTTTAATGATTAAGTTTATTAGAACCGCTGCAAAAGTAGATGCTGTATATTACTATGCTGTCTCAGATATATTAACCTTTCGTTATTTCGGCTACTCCTTGTGCCCATCACGGCGCAGCCTTTCTGAGTGCGCAAAAACAAGAAAGGCTTCTTTCCGTAGAGAAAGAAGCCTTTTCCGCTCTTCAGGTTGGACTTGAACCAACGACCCTCTGATTAACAGTCAGATGCTCTAACCGACTGAGCTACTGAAGAAGGTTTTTCTTTCAAATGCGTGGCAAAGGTAGTAGGATATTTTGAAATATGCAACATCTGAGAGAAAAAAAAGCAGGAAAGATTCTTTTTGGAAAGCGGAACGAAATAAAGTTAAATATTGGCTTCTTTTCTATGGACGTGAACGGAATAATATGTTTATTTGCACCCGTTTAAGATATATAGTGCATGACATTATGAAAACGAAAGGTATATTGATAGGTGCCTGCTTCGTATTGGCGGGGCTTGGCTTTTCCAGCTTTTCTGGCCCGACAGACGATGACCGGAACTTCCGGATTGCAAAGAATTTGGATATATTCAATTCTATATTTAAGGAGTTAGACTTGTTTTATGTAGACACGATTAATCCAGAGAAGATTATCCAAAACGGAGTGGAAGGAATGCTGGCGCTGACCGACCCGTATACCGAATATTATCCCGAAGAGGAGATGAGCAGCTTGAAGGAGATGATTACCGGAAAGTATGCCGGGATAGGTGCTGCTATCCGTTATTATAAAGCGAAAGACCGTATCGCGATTGTAGAACCTACCGAGGGGATGCCGGCGGCTGTGGCCGGAGTAAAGGCGGGCGATGTAATTCTTTCCGTAGGTGGAAAGGAGATGGTGCGTGGAAACATGAAGCCGCAAGAATTTTCTTCGAAGGTGAGCGAGGCTTTGCGTGGCGAGCCGGGCACTTCGTTCGTACTGAAGGTGCTGCGTCCGCTAAAGAACGACAGCACGGTGATGGAGTTCAAAATTACCCGAAAGAACATACGTACCAATCCGGTGCCGTACTACGGCTTGGTGAAAGAAGGCATCGGTTACCTTTCGCTGACAAGTTTTACCGACAACTGCGCCAAAGACGTAAAGAAGGCCTTTATCGAGCTGAAAGAGCGTGGGGCGAAATCGTTGATTATCGACTTGCGCGACAACGGAGGCGGCTCGCTGCAGGAAGCGGTGGATATCATCAACTTCTTCGTGCCGAAAGGTAAGGAAATCGTGGTAACGAAAGGAAAGATACGTCAGGCGGCCGGTTCGTATAAGACGGTCAATGAACCTATAGATACGGAAATACCGATCACTGTGTTGGTGAACGGCAATACGGCTTCGGCTTCCGAGATTGTGAGCGGTTCGCTTCAGGATATGGACCGTGCGGTCATCGTGGGTACACGTACGTTCGGAAAGGGATTGGTGCAGACTACCCGACCGCTGCCTTACAACGGTACGCTAAAGGTCACTACCTCGAAGTATTACATCCCCAGCGGGCGATGCATTCAGGCTATCGACTACGCCAAGAAGAATGCCGACGGGTCAGTGGCTCGTATTCCGGACAGTCTGACTACGGTGTTCCATACCGAAGCCGGACGTGAGGTGCGCGATGGAGGAGGCATACGTCCCGATGTGGAAGTGAAGGGAAGCAAGTTGCCGAACATTTTGTTTTATCTGATGAACGATGACGTAATATTCGAATATACTACGCAGTATTGTTTGACGCACGAGCCGGTAACCGATATCCAAAAGTTTACGCTGACCGATGCCGACTACGCCGAGTTTAAGGAAATGGTCAAGAAACGGAACTTTACTTACGACCGTCAGAGCGAACGGGCGCTGAAGACTTTGAAAGAACTGGCCGAGTTCGAAGGATACATGGACGGTGCAAAAGAAGAATTCAAGGCGTTGGAGCAAAAGCTGAACCATAACTTAGACCGCGATTTGGATAACTTCGCCAAGCCTATCCGTGAGATGATTTCCGAAGAAATAGTAACCCGATATTTCTACCAGCGGGGAGCTGTGATGCAACGTCTGAAGGATGACGACGACTTGCGCAAGGCCATCGAGATTCTGGGTAACGCCGATGAATATCGCCGTATACTCTCGCCCGTGACCGTTGCGAAGAAGAAATAAGCCGTCTGCCGGATGTGTTACGCCTCTTTCGCCTTAAAGGCCAGGGCGTACATACGCATCTGTTTCACCATGGCTACGAGTCCGTTGCTTCGGGTGGGAGAGAGGTGCTCTTTCAAGCCGATTTTTTCGATGAAGTAGAGGTCGGCGTTCAGAATCTCATCAGGCGTGTGGTCCGAAAGTACCTTGATTAGCAAGGTTACGATGCCTTTTACGATAAGCGCGTCGCTTTCCGCCTGAAAGTGAATCAGCCCGTTTTCGTAGTCGGCCTGCAGCCACACGCGGCTCTGACAACCGTCTATCAGGTTTTGTTCGGTTTTGTATTTCTCGTCGATGGGAGCCTGTTCGCTTCCCAGGTCTATCAGCAGTTGATATTTGTCCATCCAGTCGCTGAAATCGCTGAATTCTTCTATCACTTCGTCTTGAAGTTCGTTTATCGTTTTCATGTTTGAGTGAAAATTAGTGTTCATTGTAAATAACAGTCATCACGGTCTGTCCCACAGCCTGTAGCGTCGCTTTGTCAATGTGCTGCATATCGTCGTTCAGGGTGTGCCACGTGGCGTTGAATCCCGTGTCGGTATCGGGGTTGAAGTCGATGATGTCTACACACGGAATCTGTCGCAGGGAGTTTACGTATACGTGGTCGTCGGTCACTTCGCCGCCGGCCGACTGTACGAAGTATCTGCCGTGTCCTATCCGGTGGGCGGTTTCCCATATTTTCTTCATGGCCTTCGAAGCGGTGCGCTGGCTATAGCCTTCGTAGTGGAACGTGGCGTTCTGTCCGCCTACCATATCCAGCAGGATGGCGAAGCGTGCCTTGTAGTCGGCGGTGTGCGGGCGGCGTCCCCAGTACTGCGAACCCAGACACCAGGTGTCTTCCCGGTGCGGACCGTTGTAGAAGCTGGGAGTGCCGTAGTCTTCGGCGTCGAAGAAGATGATGTCTATGCCGATGTCGGTGGGCTGAGCCTGCAGCTGGCGCGCTATTTCCAGCAGAACGCCTACGCCGCTTGCGCCGTCGTTTGCCCCGTCGATGGGCGTGCGGTGATGTTGTTCGTCGCTTTCATCGGCATACGGGCGGCTGTCCCAATGCGAGCAGAGCATTACCCGTTTCTTGCTTTCGGGGCGATAGGCGCCTATGATGTTGCGGCTTTTCAGTATGGTGCCGTCGTAGGCTACCAGTTCGGCTTCTTGGGTATAGACTTTTGCGCCGAACGCTTCGAGTGTGGCTACCAGATAGTCGCCACACTTGCGGTGGGCGGATGTATTCGGTACGCGCGGCCCGAATTCGGTCTGCCGGGCTACATAAGTGTATGCGCTGTCGGCGCAGAACGTAGGGACGTTTACCGCAGGCGCGCTTTCGTCCGATTCGGCCGTTGTTTGCTTGTTTTTGCTGCTTCCGCAGGCCGTTTGGAAAAGTCCGGCTGCCAGCAGTGCCACGAGGGCTTGCTTGTGTATGAAACTGTTCATAAGGTTTTGCTTTTGGGGTGGGTTATAGGTTGAGTCCGTCCAGGATGCTGATGTATCCGCCGATGGCTTCGGTTATCTCGTCCAGTACGATGTATTCGTCGGCCGTGTGCGAGCGCGATGATTGCCCCGGGCCTATTTTTACTGAAGGGAATTTCATGAGAGCCTGGTCGGAGAGGGTAGGAGACCCGAACGGTGTCTTGCCCAACGCTACGGCCCGTTGTACAAACGGATGGTCGGGAGCGATGCGCGACGAATTGAGGCGGAACGAACGGGCTTTCGCTTCGCTCTGTATGTGCGAGCAGATTTCGGCGAACAGTTCTTCGTTGGAATAACACTCGTTGCTGCGTATGTCTACCACGAAGCTACACAAGTCGGGAATCACGTTGTGTTGTGTGCCGGCGTTTATCTGCGTCACGCTCATCTTTACGGGCCCCAGTAAGTCCGACTGCTTCGGAAAACGGTACGTGCGAAACCATTCGATGTCGTCCAGCACCTTATAGATGGCGTTTTCGCCTTCGTTTCGTGCGGCGTGCCCGGCCTTGCCGTGCCCCGTCACGTCGAGCACCATCAAACCCTTCTCGGCGATGGCCGGATGCATTCCGGTAGGTTCGCCCACCACGCCTAGAGCGATGGGAGGCAGCTTGGGAAGTATGCTCTCTATGCCGTTCTTTCCCGATACTTCTTCCTCGCACGAAGCTAAGAATATCAGGTTATAGCTCTGCTTCGTGCCGCTCAGATAGCGGAACGTTTGGTAGAGCGAAACCACGCTGGCTCCGGCGTCGTTACTGCCCAGTCCGTAGAGTTTCCCGTCTTCCACCTTGGGTGTAAACGGCTGCTTGCGCCATCCGTTTACCGCCTTTACGGTGTCGATGTGCGAGTTCAGAAGGATGGTGGGACGGTTGGGATCGAACTGTGGAGCCACGCACCAAATGTTGTTGTCCGACCGGTTTGTCATGATACCGTTTCCCTCGATGTAACTCTGCAGGAAGTCGGCGGCTGCCGTCTCGTCCCGGCTCACCGAAGGAATTCGGATTAGGGACTGAAGCAAGGTCTGCGCCTCGGATGTATAGTGGTTGATATCGATCATGAAAAAAGGCTTTTAAATTGCGGCCGTAAAGATACGAAGAAAAACAAGATATTCTGAAAATATCCGTAGGTGGAGTCAATAAAAACATGCAACTTTGCGTTATAAAATATAAACGCCGACTGTAGTCGACAACGTTGCTGACTGCAATCGGCAACCCTGCCGACTATAACCGACAATGTTGCCGACTATAGTCGGTAACCAAACCTTTCTTAACGCATTTATATATGGAAGACATCAAGTACACCATCGTAGAGAATCCCTCGCTGATAGGCAAGGGCAAGCACGTCCGTATCCGTGAAAGCGAAGTGGTGACGTTCGACGGGATTGCCGAGCTCATACGGCGCGAAAGTACCCTTAGCCTGGCCGATATACAGGCCGTGAAAACCGCCCTGCAAGATGCTGTGGCCGACGCCCTGAGCGCCGGTCGCCGGGTGCAGATTACCGGGCTGTGCAGTCTGGAGCTGATACTGGGCACGGGCGACAACGAATGTACCGGACGGGAGCGTGGCAACCGGGTAGAGTTTAAAAACATCCGTATCCGCGCCTCGCACGAGCTGAAGCGGAAAGTGCAGGAGCGTTTGAAGCAACGCGTGTATGTAGGCGAGGCGCATCCCAACGCGCTTTCGGAGGAGGAAGCGTACGTCCGGCTGACGGAGTATTTCACGGTGCACGAACAGGTGAGCCGCCGTACACTGGAGTCTCTGTGCGACCTGTCGCGCTACAAGGCGTCCCTTTATCTGAAGCGTTGGCTGGGTGGCGGGAAGCTGCGTAACATCGGCACGTCTCGTTATCCCCTGTACGTGCCCTGTACGGGTAGCTTCGGGAAAGCTTAGACTGCGCCGTAGGCCGTCGTTCTACGAATCGGCCTGAAAAGAATTTTACGTGTCAAATTAAATACGTATCTTTGCCAGTAATATACAAAACATTCAATGTAATGACAAAATCTCTTTTATCGACTCTGATTCAAAAGCAGGCCGAAAAGTATGGCGATAGGATGGCCTTGTCGTATCGCAACTATGAAAAAGCGACATGGATTCCCGTCAGTTGGAACCAGTTCGCAGCGAAGGTGACGGGCGTGTCCCGCGCGCTGGTGGCCTCGGGAGTCGAGCCGCAGGAAAATGTGGGAGTGTTTTCGCAAAATATGCCGGAATGTCTGTATACCGACTTCGGCGCCTTTGGCAGCCGGGTGGTAACCATTCCGCTCTACGCCACGAGCTCGGAAGCGCAAGTACGCTATATCTTAGAGGACGCTTCGATACGCTTCCTTTTCGTAGGCGAACAATATCAGTACGATGTGGCCTTGAGGGTGCAGAACCTGTGCCACACGCTGAAGCAAATCATTATATACGACCCGAAAGTGAAGCGGTCGGCGGCTGATACCAGCTCGATTTATTTCTCCGACTTCCTTCAGAAAGGACAAGACCAGTCGCTGCAAGCCGAGGTAGACAAGCGCACGGCCGAATCGTCGAGCCAAGACTTGGCCAACATTCTGTATACATCGGGCACTACAGGCAACTCGAAAGGGGTGATGCTTCGTCACTCGTCTTACGAACAAGCCTTCCGCGGACACGACATCCGCTTCAAACATCTCGGACCGGAAGACCTGATTATGAATTTTCTGCCCTTCTCGCACATCTTCGAGCGTGGCTGGACTTACTGGTGCTTGACCCGAGGGTGTCGCTTCGCAGTCAACCTCCGTCCGCAGGATATCCAGAAGACCATCCGGGAAGTTCGCCCCACGTGCATGTGCAGCGTGCCGCGTTTTTGGGAAAAAGTCTACGCCGGAGTTCAGGAAAAGATAGGCGAATCTACAGGCTTCAAGAAGTCTTTGATGCAAGACGCTATCAAAGTGGGCAAAGAGCATAACGTCGATTGCCTGATGAACGGCAAGAAGCCCTCCATGCTTCTGCACATGAAATACAAGTTCTACGAGAGAACGGTTTTCTCGCTGCTGAAGAAAACCATTGGCATTGAGAACGGAAACTTGTTCCCCACGGCCGGAGCCGCCATCCCCATTGAGGTAGAAGAATTTATTCACTCGGTAGGCATCCCCATGATAGCGGGCTACGGAATGACCGAAACCACGGCTACCGTTACCTGTGAATGGCCGGGCGCCCATTGTCTCGGTTCGGTGGGACAGTTGCTGCCCGGCGTGGAACTGAAAATCGGTGAGAACAACGAAATCCTGCTCCGCGGTGAAACCATAACGAAAGGATATTACAAGAAAGAGACCCTCACCAAAGAGTCTTTCACTCCCGACGGGTGGTTCCGTACGGGCGATGCCGGTTACCTGAAAAACGGCTACCTTTTCCTGACGGACCGCATCAAAGATTTGTTCAAGACCTCGAACGGAAAATACATCGCTCCGCAGCTTATCGAAACGAAGCTTGTGGTAGACCGTTACATCGACCAGATATCCATCATTGCCGACCAGCGGAAATTTGTCTCGGCGCTTATCGTGCCCGATTATCCGCAGGTAGAACGCTACGCGGCCGATAACCACATCGCTTACGCCAACCGCAAGGAACTGCTGGCCAACCCCGAGATAGTAGAACTGTTCCGCACACGCATCGACACCCTGCAACAGGAGTTTGCGCACTACGAACAGGTGAAACGCTTCACCCTGCTGCCCGAACCTTTCAGCATGGAACGCGGCGAACTAACCAATACGCTGAAGATAAAACGCCCGGCGCTGATGAAGAATTATGCGGCGGAAATAGAGGCGATGTATAAAGATTGACCACTTTTTTATGTACTTTTGCACCTCGGAAAATTAGCAATCGGGATATGATTACAATAGAACAACTGAAAGACGTTAAGGAGCGCACCGCAGCCCTCTACCGGTATTTGGACATCGAGAACAAAAAAGTTCAGGTGGAAGAAGAACAACTCCGTACACAGGTACCGGGATTTTGGGACGATGCCAAGAAGGCCGAAGCGCAGATGAAGAAGGTGAAAGGCATTCAGGCCTGGATAGACGGATATACCGAAGTGAAAACGCTGGCGGATGAGCTGGAACTTTCGTTCGACTTTTATAAAGACGAACTGGTGACCGAAGCCGAAGTGGAGGACGCCTACGCCAAAGCCCTTCAGGCGGTGGAAGAACTGGAACTGAAGAACATGCTTCGCTCCGAAGCCGACCAGATGGACTGCGTGCTGAAAATAAATTCCGGCGCCGGAGGTACGGAAAGCCAAGACTGGGCTTCGATGCTGATGCGTATGTACATGCGCTGGGCCGAAACCAATGGATACAAACTCTCGGTAGCCAACCTGCAGGAAGGCGATGAGGCCGGAATAAAAACCGTAACCATGAACATCGAAGGCGCTTACGCCTACGGCTATCTGAAAGGCGAGAACGGTGTACACCGACTGGTACGCGTATCGCCCTACAATGCTCAGGGAAAGCGCATGACTTCGTTCGCCTCAGTCTTTGTAACCCCATTGGTCGACGACTCGATAGAAGTAACCGTAGAACCGGCTCGCCTGTCGTGGGATACATTCCGAAGCGGAGGCGCCGGTGGACAGAACGTCAACAAGGTAGAATCGGGCGTACGCTTGCGCTATCAGTATAAAGACCCTTACACGGGCGAAGAAGAAGAAATCTTGATAGAAAACACCGAAACGCGCGACCAGCCGAAGAACAAGGAGAACGCCATGCGACAGTTGCGCTCCATCTTGTACGAAAAAGAGCTTCAGCACCGTATGGAAGAACAAGCCAAGGTGGAAGCCGGAAAGAAAAAGATAGAGTGGGGTTCGCAAATCAGAAGCTACGTGTTCGACGACCGCCGCGTGAAAGACCATCGAACCAATTATCAGACCTCCGATGTGAACGGGGTGATGGACGGAAAGATAGACGGATTCATCAAAGCGTATCTGATGGAATTTTCCGACAGCGAAGCGTAAAAACAGCAAATAGATAAGAAGAAAACGGGTCAATCATGGCTCGTTTTCTTTTTTTATGCGTACATTTGAACGAACGAATCTTAAAACATTACGACTATGAGCAATAAAAACAGAAAATCTGGCAAGAACGAAGAACGGAAAGCGCAACGTGTAGTGTGGAAACTGTGCGCAGGGCTGGTTATCTTGGCAATCATCATGATAGGAATAGCCGTTTACGCGGCGTAAAGAGTCTGGCAATGGCGAAGGAGATAGAGCGTAAGTTTCTGGTACGGGATACCTCGTTTCGGGAGATGGCGTTCGGCAAGAGCCGCATCCGTCAGGGGTATCTGAGCAGTGCCCGCGGACGTACGGTAAGGGTGCGTGTGCGCGATGACAAAGCGTTTCTTACCGTAAAGGGGCCGTCCGACGCGTCGGGTACCAGCCGTGGGGAATGGGAATACGAAATCCCCGTAGCCGATGCCGAAGAACTGATACCGCTGTGCGAACCAGGCGTTATAGACAAGGAACGTTATCTGGTACAGGCCGGGAAGCACGTGTTCGAGGTAGATGAATTCCACGGCGACAACGAAGGCTTAATCATGGCCGAAGTGGAACTGTCGGCTCCCGATGAACCGTATGAAGCGCCGGCTTTTATTGGTCAGGAAGTAACGGGCGACGTGAAATATTACAATTCGTTTCTGATTAAGAATCCGTATAAAATGTGGAAAACTGCTTGCGGAGAAGATTAAAAGGTTTAAATATGATAGATTAGCCATCGTTTATGTTTATATTTGCAGCCGAAAACTTTTAAAAATACAAAAAGCGAAAGGCAATGATGCAAAACGGTAAACGAGCAAACTTTGGAAGTCGTCTCGGAGCAATTTTGGCCGCAGCGGGTTCGGCTGTGGGATTAGGAAATATTTGGCGTTTCCCCTATGAAACTGGAAATCACGGGGGAGCCGCTTTTATTTTAATATATATACTGTGCGTGTGCTTGCTGGGCTTGCCCATCATGATGGCGGAGTTTGCGGTAGGTCGCCGCGCCAAGGCAAGTACAGGGCAGGCTTTTGGCGTATTGAAGTCGGGTGGTTACTGGAAATGGATTGGCTACTTGAGTGTGCTGACGTGTTTCTTGATTTTAGGCTATTATTCCGTAGTAGCCGGATGGACACTGGAGTATGTATTTCAGGCCGCAGCCAATAGGTTTTCTGGAAAGTCGCCTGCCGATTTCATTACCATGTTTCAACAGTTCTCGCAAAACCCGGTTCGTCCGTTGATATGGTTGTTCATATTTCTGTTGATAACTCATGTTGTAATCATAAAGGGAGTGAAAGATGGTATAGAACGATTCTCGAAAATCTTTATGCCGGTACTGTTCTTGCTGGTGATATTGCTTACCATTTGTTCTGTTTCGTTGCCCGGCGCCAAGCGCGGCGTGGAATTCTTGCTGAACCCCGATTTCAGTAAAGTCAACTCGGATGTATTCTTGGGTGCGATGGGACAAGCCTTTTTCTCGTTGAGTTTGGGTATGGGATGCTTATCGACTTATGCGTCTTATTTCGATAAAAAAACACGCTTGGGCGGTACGGCGGTAAGCGTAAGCTCCATCGATTCGATGGTGGCTGTACTGGCCGGACTGATTATCTTCCCGGCGGCGTTTGCTGTGGGTATAAGCCCCGATGCAGGCCCGTCGCTGATTTTTATCACGCTGCCCAATGTGTTCCAACAGGCTTTCAGCGGAGTGCCGTTTCTGGCGTATATCCTGTCTGTTTTGTTTTACTTGTTGTTGGTGCTGGCTGCGCTCACATCTACCATTTCCCTACACGAAGTGTCTACGGCCTTCCTTCACGAGAAGTTCGGTATTGAGCGAAACAATGCGGCCCGTTTGGTAACACTGGGTTGCGCGGTCGTAGGTATCGTTTCTTCGTTGGCGTTGGGCGTATGGAAGAACGTAACAATCAGTGGACTGAACATGTTCGACGCGCTCGATTTCCTGACAGCCAAAATCATGCTTCCGTTCAACGCCATGTGGATTGCCATTTTTGTGGGATGGGTCTTGGACCGAAAGCTTGTGCGCGATGAATTTACGAATGCCGGCCAGCTGAAAGCGCCTTATTGTTCGTCGATTATTTTTCTGTTGAGATATGTGGCTCCGATAGCCATCGCTTTGATTTTCGTCAACGAGTTAGGCTTGCTCACGTATGTGGAAAAACTTTTTCTACTATTCTAAGTCGGAGCGCCGTGTCGTATTGTTGCTCTTAGCGCTGCTGTTGGCATTGCTGGGAGCGGCAGTTCTGATGCGAAACAATCAGTCGGCCGAGGTGTCTGTAGAGGGGATAGCCGAAGCCGATTCTTTCTTGGCCAGTATCAAAGACCGGGAAGTGGAGCGTGCTCATCGCCAATATGTGCGGCAGCCCGATATACCGAAACAACTTTCCGACTTCGACCCTAATCTGGCCGACTCTATCGCTTTTCGTCGGTTGGGCTTATCGGCCTTTATCGCCCATAACATTCTGCGCTATCGTGCCAAGGGAGGGGTATTCCGCACGCCCGATGCTTTCTCGAAGATGTACGGGCTTTCGGCGGAACAATATCAGGAACTGAAACCGTACCTATATATATCGGAACAGTTTCAACGGAAAGAAAGGGTACCTCAGCCGGAAGTTCATCGCGATACGGTATTTGCGCCGAAATATGCCGAGGGGGTTGTGTTAGACTTGAACAAGGCCGATACGACAGAGTTGAAACGTGTGCCAGGTATCGGTAGCGGACTGGCGCGCATGATAGTAGCTTATCGCGAGCGGTTGGGCGGATTCTATAACGTCAGTCAACTGTCTGAGGTGGAACATTTCCCAACGGATGCCTCCCGCTGGTTTGCGGTAAAAACGCCTCTGTACAGAAAGATAGAGGTGAACAAGGACGGGTTGGACAAGCTGAGGAATCATCCTTACATGAACTTCTACCGGGCTAAAGTTATCGTGGAATACCGTCGTAAACGAGGTAAAATTAAAAATCTTTCCCAGCTCTCGATGTTTGACGAGTTTGCCGGGAAAGATTTCGATAAGTTGTCTCCCTATCTGTCTTTCGACTGATATCCGAGTTGTAAAGTCTTAGTGTTTATATCCTGCTGCTTGGGCGATTTTCCCCGGAATTTCGGTGTTGTCCAAGCGTCCCTGGAACAGTTCTGCTCCGGCGCCAATGGCGAATACAGGAACGTATCCGGCAGAGTGGTCGCCGCTGGTCCATCCTACCAATGCTATTTCATTGATGATGCGTTTGGCTTCGGCGGCCAAAGGTTCGTCTTTGGTGTATTCGCTCTTTTCCAAAACCACGTCAGAACCGCTGAATGTCTTCTCGTAAACTTTGTGCAGGCGCTCTTCCTGTGCTTTGGTCAAAGTGAGTGCGTCCCAAAAGCCGAAATTATCTTTCAAAGCCTTTTGGACTTGTTCCCACGAAACCTGATTCTTATTTTGCTTGCGTAGGTTGTTCAGAACTTTGGTAAATCCGTTTTCGCTCACGCGTTGGTTTTTCAAAGCCTGGAAGTTTAGCTTATATCCACCAGTGCTCAGAACTAATCCACCCGTTTCGTGGTCGGCTGTGATGACAATTAGCGTTTCGTCCGGGTGCTGCGAATAGAATTCGTAAGCTACCTTTACGGCATCGTCCATGTCTACCACTTCACGGAAAGCGGTGGCGGCATCGTTGCTGTGGCAAGCCCAGTCTATCTTTCCGCCTTCCACCATCAGGAAGAAACCTTTGGATGCGTCTTTGGTCAGGAAGTTAATGGCCGAGCGGGTGATGTCGGAAAGTGTAAGGTCGCCTTTCTGGCGGTCGATGGCGTAGGGGAGACAAGAACGATCTTGTTCCGAGGCTTTTTCTGATTGTAGCAGAATCATCTTGTCGGCTTTCTTAGCCTTCTTCTGATAGTCCTTATAGCCGCGGGCTATGGTATAGCCGTTTTTATCGGCCATATTGTACAGGTTCTCCGACTGTCCGCTCTTGTCTTTCTTGTTTGTAGGGTCCAAAAAATCAGACCCGGCGTAGAAATCGAATCCGGCTTTGTACAAGTCGGTTCCTATTTGGTAATAATTGGAACGTTTCGGGTTATGTGCATAGAAAGCCGAAGGTGTGGCGTGATCCACGCTGACGCTGGTGGTGATTCCCACTTTACATCCGTTCTGTTGTGCCCATACGGCAACGCTATTTACCGGGGTTTCCAAATCTTTCTCTAAACCGATGGTTCCGTTTTTGGTTTTGGTCCCGGTAGAAAGAGCCGTGCCGGCAGCTGCTGAGTCTGTTACTCCGCTACTGGCCGAGAACGTGGTGGCGGTAGTTGCGTATGGAAATTGTGTGAACAGAATAGGGGTGATGCCGAACTTACCGTCTAATTCCCCACGGTAGAGCTCAGTGCCTTGTACTTGGTTTACGCCCATGCCATCGCCAATGAAATAGAATACGTATTTGGCTTTTTGGGCATACGAGGTAGTAGCAAATAAGGCGAGCGTTGCTACTAACAGAAAAGAAATCTTTCTCATGCTATTGCTTTTTGAAGTTTGTTTATTCGCAAAAATAGCAATGTTTGCCGAACGGTCGTAGAAAAAACGGGTTTATTTCGGAAAAAGGTATGAGTGCACGTTCCTTTTAATATATAATATTTCATTCTTTATAAGATGAATAAACTGTTAATCTTAAAAGCCGTAGGGCTAAGTTTGGTTTTCGCTGCATGCCAAAACCAGAAAAACACAGAGACTTTATCGGAAACCAATGCGCCGCTTCGGATGCAAGCTACGGTTTCGAGTGTTAATTTGTCACGAACCACTTCGGACATAGACGGAACCACTCAGTTTGTGGAAGGCGACAAGATAGGCTTGTTTATGCCAAAAGAAGACGAGTCGGTGTGCTGGAGTTACGTTTCTGGTACCGGTTGGAAATCGGAAACAACCTTAATGTGGCCCAATCAGCGGGATACGTTTAGTTTCTGTGCTTATTATCCGTATGAAGAAACGGCGACCCGTAGTGCGATTCCAATGCCGGACTTGTCTGCTCAGACCGGAACATTGGAAAACATCGGGACGTATGACTTTTTGGTCGCTAAGCGTACTTGCGGTTTCGCCGATGACAATGGGAATGTATCGTTTACTGACGATTACGCTTTCGGGCACAAATACAGTTTGGTGTTGATAACTCTGTTGAAAAACTCCGAAGATGCAACCACAACAATAAACAGTGCCGGGTTTAACGGAACGAACGCTTTCGGTAAATATACTTATTCATTCGCTGATACAGAAGGCGTAACGGCTGTATCTGGAAAGGAAAAAGATGAACTTTCACTTACTGTTAATAAGTCAATAACAGATGTTGATAACGTGACGATAGCCGTATTGACAAACCCGTCGGATACAGAGCGGACGCTGAACTTTGCAATTTCGTACACTCGTGATGGAATTGCTTATACGGCTAAAACCTCATCCATTAAGCGGACGTTTGCTTCGGGTGTATGTTACAAGTATAAGATACGCATCGAAAAGGAACAACTTTCGGTAGTGGGAAGCGCTGTGTCTGACTGGACGTTGGAAGAGCTGGATGAAGACATCGTGGTGAAAGATACTCCTGCAGTAGATGAATAATCCGAAGAGGGTGACAAGATATGGAGTTAATTAAAGCGTATGATAAAATTAAAAATCTGATGTAATGGGAAAAACTTACAAAGAAGCTTATAGAGGTTCCAAGCAAGCATTTGCAGCACAAGAATATCAGAAGAATAAGCGAATCAAACATGCTAAATTAGCGCCATACAAGCGTACACAAGTTGCATAATTGAAAAAAAACAAATCTGTAAATTTATCGTTAGATATAGATGATTTATTTATAGATTTGTTTTTATAAAAATAAAAGAATATGAACGAAGATGACAATATGCGAGCATATGACCCCAATTATAACATTTTGAGGTTTCTTTCAAATGTACTTACCCCAACCAAAACTATAGGTGGCATATGGGACGGAGCATTATACGCAGCAGATGTATTAGGTGCACCATCTAACGCAACAAATGAATTAAGAGATTTGGCAACCGCTGTACCGCAACACATTAGCGCAGCATTGCGAGGCGCGGGTAATGTACTTGGAAAAGCATTAAAAAAAAGAAGTCTTGCCGAAATTAATACAAAAAATTTTCTAGCTGCACGTGAAGAAGCTTTCCGCGAACCAGGCCCCATTACCAAAGCATTTTTAATAAATCCTTTGGTTAATTCAAACCTGAATTATTCAAAGGAAGAATTAGAGCTCTTGAAAAAAATGGCACGCGCTGATGGAAGTATTACAAATGCAGACATTAAAAGAGTAAATGGAAAATACGGAAATGCAGGAGGGTTGTCCGAAATGTTTAGTCCAGCGAAAGTCGTAGAATTATCTATTGGACAAGCTAGTGGCAAAAATGGTTACACAACAGATATGTTTGACTTTAATACGGAAACTCCTGTTGCAAAACATGATAATGCAATGTATTGGCAAAAAATGATGCAAAACCCGGGACTCAATTATCAAACAATACGCGCAACAACGCCGTATTACAATAACTTGGATATTATGCCTAAAAATTATAAAATTCACACACGCTTAAAACTTAAATAATGAAAACAATTTGGCGTATCATACGCATTTGTATGTTTGTTTTGGTAATCCTTATTGGCTTTTGTGTGTTTGCAGAAGCGACCCATATAAGCTTAATAAAATTACAAGATAGACCTTACACTAGAACAGAACTATCAAAGTCTTCAAAAGAATACATTGAAAGTATGACAGTAGATTGTGAGTCAGACATTGACGTAATTCATTGCTGTAATGATATGGTCAGCAGTCACTTGTCATTTGCACAAAAAAATGATATAGCACATCGTAAAGCAAACTGTGTAGGTTACGCTAAATACACAGCAGATGTAATGAATTATGCATTTAAAGTTAACCATATAAACGACTATGCAAAACCTGTCGTTGGTCATGTAATATTGGGTTGGACAAATTTAAACAAACTATTGACCGCAATTGTGCCAAAAAAGTACAAGAACTTTGTAAAGGATCACGATTTCGTTGAAACCAGTGAATATTATTTCGATCTGACACTTTACGATTTTGGCTTAGGCGATTGCACAACAACTAAACATTGATGTACGGGTACGTCAACTGAACTGTGTCAGCCTTGTTATTATGACAATTCGGGAAGAAAAACTAAGAGTTATTTAAACAGTATGAATGCTGGTTGGTACGACGGATCACCACTTTTAAAACAAGCCGGTCGCGCACTAAGAGGTGTCGGAGGGCTTGTTACATCTCAAGACGAACATCCAGATGAACAAAAACAACGCGTAATTATTCCAGCATAGAAAAAAAGAAAAATAAGATAAAATGAAAAAAGCAAGTATTATACTTATACCGCTTATTTGTTTGACGCTTTATAATCATTTATACGTTTCGTTATTTGTACCGAGTGACGATACAATTACTAGCGCGTTATCTAAGGTTCCTAAGGACGCAAAATACATTTGTTTTGTTCAATTTGTGCAACCTTCCGCAGGAGAACGATTCTTTATTTACGATAAAGACACGCACACATTCATTTACAGTGGTTTAGTTCAACACGGTAGCGGTAAAGGTAATACTGCTCGGTGGCCTAAATTTAGCAATGAAATAGGAAGCGGATGTTCCAGTCTGGGTGTATATAAAGTAACTTCTTATGAAAATATGCACACAATACCAATCAAATGCTTTCGTTTAAAAGGACTTAGTCCAACAAACTCTAATGCGGAAAGGCGAGGAATAGTAATTCACCCAAGTATTACTGCGTCTTTGCTCCCGTTTGAATTAAAATGCGTTTCATTGCCACTAACAGCAGAAAGTAAAGGATGTTTCGCTGTTGATATATTTACAATGTACGCAATCAAGCGATGTTTTAACAAAGGAAATGTTTATGTGTACGCATATTGGTAAAACTAATGAAGAAACCTTGATATAATTCAATACATTCTTAAAAACACGATGTATCACAAATGCATCGTGTTTTTTCATTCAGAAACATCTCTCTTTAAGAGAACAAATAAATCAATTTATTAACTTTCAAAACTTATCAAATAATTATAGAATTTAATTTCTAAGCAGGCATTGATTGCAGATAAATACCTACTTCGTAGTAGCGTGTTTATTAAAGGAAATCAGCCTGCAGACTTGACGTTAATAGGTATAGTTAGTCTTGCTTGCTGTTTTTTTTATGTATGCTTAAAATCAGTCAATTAATGTTGGAATGGTTAGTCGGTTACACGGAAAATATCTATCTTTGTCGCCGTTAAGTTTTCAACAAAAGTTGTGAGTTATCAACACTTTCAGCATTTGTAACAATGGCGGAACGTGCTATCTCGCTATTTATTTATTACTTCGCAATCAGTAAAATGATTAGTATGGGAAAAATTATCGCTTTAGCCAATCAAAAAGGCGGTGTAGGAAAAACGACTACTACAATCAATCTGGCGGCTTCGCTAGCTACCCTTGAGAAGAAAGTGTTGGTGGTAGATGCCGATCCGCAGGCCAATGCTTCATCTGGGCTTGGTGTAGAGCTGAAAGACATTGACTGCTCTATTTATGAATGTCTGATAAACAAAGCCGATATTAGGGACGCAGTCTATACTACCGATATAGAGGGATTAGACATTATTCCTTCGCACATAGACCTTGTGGGGGCTGAAATAGAAATGCTGAACTTGGAGAACCGCGAAAAGATTATGAAAGAAGCTCTTGCACCGATGAAGAAGGAATACGACTTTATCCTGATAGACTGCTCGCCTTCGTTGGGCCTCATAACAATCAATGCGCTGACAGCAGCAGACTCCGTTATCATTCCGGTACAGTGCGAATACTTTGCTTTGGAGGGAATCAGTAAGCTGCTGAATACAATCAAGATTATTAAAACCAAGCTGAACCCGGCTCTGGAAATAGAGGGATTTCTGTTGACGATGTTCGATTCACGTTTGCGCTTGGCTAACCAAATATATGATGAAGTGAAACGTCATTTCCAAGAATTGGTGTTCAAGACAATTATTCAGCGGAATGTGAAACTTAGCGAAGCGCCCAGTCATGGAATCCCCGCCATCCTATACGATGCCGATTCTACAGGCGCCAAGAATCATTTGGCATTGGCCAATGAAATTATCAACAAGAACAAGTAAACCGTGACAAAAGAATAAGATATGACCGTAAAGAAGAAATATGCATTAGGTCGTGGGCTGGACGCACTGATTTCCACAGAAAGCGAAGTGAGTACTTCCGGGTCATCGTCAATCAACGAAATAGAGCTTGATAAGATTTCGGTCAATCCCAACCAGCCACGGCGTGATTTCGACCCGGTGGCTTTGCAGGAATTGGCTGATTCGATATCGGAAATAGGAATTATCCAGCCGATAACGCTCCGTCAGCTCAGTGAGGATTCTTATCAGATTATTGCAGGAGAAAGAAGATATCGTGCCGCCATTCAGGCTGGACTAAAGACGATACCGGCATATATCCGTACGGCCGATGATGAGAACGTAATGGAAATGGCGCTGATAGAGAACATCCAACGTGAAGACCTGAACTCGCTCGAAATTGCGTTGGCTTATCAGCACCTGTTGGAACAATACGAATTGACTCAGGAACGCTTGAGTGAGCGTGTAGGCAAAAAACGTACAACGATAGCCAATTACCTGCGTCTGTTGAAACTTCCGGCTCCCATCCAAATGGCGTTGAAAAATAAAGAAATAGATATGGGACACGCACGGGCGTTGCTTGCACTGGATAATCCGAAAACGCAGATTCGTATATTTAACGAAATCTTGGCTCAGGGGTATTCCGTACGTAGGGTGGAAGAAATCGTTAAGGCGTTGTCGGCTGGTGAAGGCGTAGAATCGGACGGTAAAAAGATTGTTCCGAAAGCGAAACTGTCCGAAGAGTTCTCCTTGTTGCGAAACCATTTGTGTTCTTTCTTCGGCTCGAAGGTGCAGTTGACATGTTCGGCTAAAGGTAAAGGGAAAATCAGTATTCCGTTTAATAGCGAAGCCGACTTAGAAAGAATTATGGAAATCTTGGACGCGGTGAAACCTACTAAATAAGAACGGTTTTGAAGAACAAATTGGTAACATATATAGCTTGTGTGGTATGCTCGGTTTGCTTCCTGATAATGGGAAGCGGCGATGCTTATGGACAGCGGGCACGGAAACACCGTGACGGAGCACTCAGCGCAGACTCTATCAAGGCTCGGCATGTGGCCGATAGTTTGGCCTTGCTTGATACGGTGCGTGCTGAACGCTCACAGCAAATAATCGACCTTGAAGCTCCTGTAGATACGGCTCGTCTTGTGGCGCAGTCCGATTCGTTACAGCGGAAAGGTGTGGTAGAGAAAACCCGCAAGAAATGGATTCCCGAGCCGAACAAATCGATTTGGTTGTCTTTGGCTATTCCCGGATTCGGGCAGATTTACAATCGTAAGTACTGGAAGTTGCCTATTATTTATGGCGGTTTTGTGGGATGTGCCTACGCCTTGACATGGAACGGGAAGATGTATAAGGATTACTCGCAGGCTTATCAAGACATTATGAGCGACAACCCGAACAACGACAGTTATATGGACTTCATGCCGCCGGCTATGACTAAGGGACAAGTGCAGGCGCGTTTGAGTTATTATCAGAACTTATTCAAGAATAGAAAAGACGTGTATCGGCGGCAGCGAGACCTGAGTATCTTTGCATTCATCGGAGTGTATTTGCTATCGGTTATTGATGCTTATGTAGATGCCGAATTGTCGGATTTCGATATAACGAAAGACTTAAGCATGACGCTGGAACCGGCCATTTTTAACGATGCATACCGACGGTTGCCTCAAGGCATCGGCTTGCAGTGCAGTATTAAATTTTAAATTATGAGAAAATTCATTTTTGGTTTGATAGCCTCGCTAGGTCTTTCTACCTTGCAGGCGCAACAGGTAGAACGCAGCATAACCGTCAAGACCGAAGCGGGCGACGAAGTGATAGATTTACCCGAAGGACTTGTCTCCAATACTGATAGCTTGTATCTTGACTGGATTTCGAAGAACTATATAAATCTGAACGACAACTGTACGCCGACCTCTGCAGGACCGAATGTGAGTGATGAGGTGTATATGGACAGATTGAAGCGTATTCCCGCCGAAGTGGAGATGCCTTTCAATAGCATTGTACGCGAGTTTATCAACATGTATGTCACACGGCTGAGGCAAAAGGTAGCGTTTATGTTGAGCGCGAATAATTTGTATATGCCCATCATTGAGGAAGCGCTCGACCTTTACAACCTTCCGTTGGAACTGAAGTACCTGCCTGTCATTGAGTCTGGAATGAATCCTGCTGCAACTTCGCATCAAGGAGCCGTGGGACTTTGGCAGTTTATGCTGACTACCGGGAAACTGTACGGCCTGAAAAATACCAGCTGGATAGACGAACGGCGTGATCCGCAGAAGTCTGCGCGGGCAGCGGCTCGATACCTGAAAGACTTGTACGATATTTATCACGATTGGAACTTGGTGCTTGCCGCTTATAACTGCGGGCCTGGTACAATAAACAAGGCTATCCGCCGGGCGGGAGGCGAGAAAGATTTTTGGGCGTTATACAATTACTTGCCAAAGGAAACGCGCGGTTACGTGCCTGCTTTTATCGCTGCCAACTATATCATGACGTATTATTGCGAGCATAACATCAGCCCTCTGAAGATGAATATGCCCGAAAGTACTGATACAATACATGTAAGCCGTCCGCTGAACTTGCAGCAGGTGGCCGCTGTTTGCAACATAAACATCGCCCAACTGAGGGCATTGAATCCCATTTATAAGAAAGACATTATTCCGGGAAACGAACATCCTTATCCGTTGCGCTTGCCGGCAAACTTGGTGAGCTATTTTATCGACCATCAGGAGGAAATATACAACTACAAAGCCTCGCAGTATATTACCCGACGTGATGTGGTAAGCGTGTCTTCGGCAGCTGGACGGGCTTCTTCCCAGTCTTCTTCAAAGAGTTCGGCTTCAAAAGCTAAGTACCACAAGGTGCGGAGTGGGGACACATTGGGTGGAATCGCGGCTAAGTATGGAGTGAGCGTATCGTCTTTGCGCCGACTGAACGGGATTAAAGGGAGCAATATCCGGGTGGGACGTTCCATCCGGGTGAAATGACCCGTCTGTACAAACGCTACGTTATCAGTCTGTTTCTATCCGATTTTGCGAATCGCAAGTTCTGAGTTAAAAAAATTTGCGAGATTCTTTATTTTCTTTATTTTTGCAAAAATAAGATAAGGAGAAAGCAAATGACGGACGGAAAAATGACGCAAGAACAGACCGACGACAAGTTGATAAACGACGCGTTTCAGGAATTGCTGCAACAATATCTGAACAGTAAACACCGCAAGAAGGTAGAAATCATTACTAAGGCTTTCAATTTCGCCAAGCAAGCGCATAAGGGTGTGCGCCGGCGTTCGGGCGAACCGTACATCTTGCACCCCATTGCGGTGGCGCGCATCGCTTGCGTTGAAATAGGTTTGGGCTCCACTTCTATTTGTTCCGCATTGCTCCATGATGTGGTAGAGGACACCGATTACACCGTAGAGGACATCGAAAATCTGTTTGGTCCGAAGATTGCACAAATCGTAGACGGGTTGACCAAGATTTCGGGAGGTATCTTTGGCGACAGAGCTTCGGCGCAGGCCGAAAACTTCAAGAAGTTGTTGCTCACCATGAACGATGATATCCGCGTAATCCTTATCAAGATAGCAGACCGTCTGCACAACATGCGTACGCTTGGTTCGATGCTTCCAAGCAAGCAGTATAAGATAGCCGGAGAAACCTTATATATTTATGCGCCGCTGGCCAACCGTTTGGGGCTAAACCGAATCAAGACCGAGCTGGAAGACCTGAGCTTTAAGTATGAGCATCCGGAAGCATATCAGGAGATACAGGAAAAACTGAAGTCTACCCAGATGGAGCGCGACAGCGTGTTCGCGGAGTTTACAGCTCCCATCCGCGAGCAGTTAGACAAGATGGGAGTTCCGTATCACATCTTGGCGCGAGTGAAATCGCCGTACTCCATTTGGAACAAGATGCAGACCAAGCACATTTCTTTCGATGAGATTTACGATATTTTGGCCGTGCGCATCATCTTTACGCCGAAGAAAGCGGAAGAAGAGCTGAACGACTGTTTCGATATCTACGTAGCCATCTCGAAAATATACAAGCCACATCCCGACCGTTTGCGCGACTGGGTGAGCCATCCCAAGGCGAACGGATATCAAGCTCTCCATGTGACGCTGATGAGTAACAAGGGGCAGTGGATAGAAGTCCAAATCCGTAGCCAACGTATGGACGATGTAGCCGAACAAGGCTTTGCGGCGCATTGGAAATATAAGGAAGGCGGCGGAAGCGAAGACGAGGGCGAACTCAGCAAGTGGCTGAAAACCATTAAGGAAATATTGGACGATCCGCAGCCTGATGCGTTGGACTTCCTGAACACCATTAAGCTGAATCTGTTCGCTTCGGAAATATTCGTATTTACTCCTAAGGGCGAGATAAAGACGATGCCGCAGAACTGTACGGCGTTGGATTTCGCTTTCTCCATCCATACATTCTTAGGCAGCCACTGCATCGGGGCGAAAGTAAACCATAAGTTGGTTCCGCTGAGCCATAAGCTGCAAAGCGGCGACCAAGTAGAGATTCTCACTTCGAAGTCGCAGAAAGTGCAGCCGTCGTGGGTGAATTTTGCCACTACCGCCAAGGCAAAGGCCAAGATACAGGCCATCTTAAAGCGAGAAAAACGCGAGGTGCAACAGAAAGGCGAAGATTTGCTGACGGAGTTCCTCCGCAATGCCGGCTTGGAGGCAACGGACGAGAACATACAGAAGTTATGTACGCTACACCGTGTGAACTCTTACGAAGAATTGACCACCGGCATCGGTCAGGGACTGTTCGGACTGGGCGAGCCGGATAAGACCGAACTGAAAGAGAAGCCAACGCCTGCCAGCTGGAAGAAGTACATCAGTTTTGCTTTCGGTGGAAAGAAACAAGAATCGTCTAAAGAGCCGGAGTCGCATGCGCTGGATATCGACAAGAAGAAGATACTGAAACTCACCCCCGACGCCATACAGAAAAACTACGTGTTGGCCGACTGTTGCAAGCCTATCCCGGGCGATGATGTATTGGGCTACATCGATGACAATAATCGGGTCGTGATACACAAACGTCAGTGCCCGATAGCTTCGCAGCTGAAGACCAGTTTTGGCAATCGCCTGTTGGCCGTGCAGTGGGAAACGGGTAAGGCGCTGAATTTCCCCGTAAACGTATATATAAAAGGTATAGACGGAGTAGGTGTACTGAATAAGGTGACCGAAGTCATCTCGGGGCAGCTTGGTGTAAATATCCACAGGCTGAACATTGAGTCGAACGATGGAATATTCGAAGGACGCCTTCAGCTTTACGTTCACGATGTAGACGATGTGAACACTCTTTGCGAGAAACTCAAGAAGTTGGAGAGCATCAAAAAGGTGACTCGTATAGAAAATTTCGACGATAAAATATCGGACTGAAAATCTCTCGAGACGTTTTAAAAATTCCTCGGGACGTTTTTTTAATCTCTCGGGACGTTTTAAAAATCTCCGGCGAGGGAAAATTTTTCTCCGGCGAGGGATTTTTCGCTTCTGTTGTTAGTTGTCGCTACCGCTCTCAATCGGTTGAGAATCAGCGTCCGGAGTGTAGTTGTCCAGTTCTTTTCGCATGTTCAGTAGCTCGGCTTTTATCGCTTTCAGGCGTTCCACGATTTCTACCGTCTGCCTGCTGTCGTGCGGATTTTGCTTTAGCTTCTGTCGGGCTCCGGCCAAAGTCATTCCTTTTTCCTTTACCAGGAAGTGAATCATGCGTATGTTTTCTATGTCGGCTTTCGTGTACTGGCGGATGTTGCGCCCAATCTTCTTGGGGCGGATGCTGGGAAACTCTTTTTCCCAATAGCGCAGCAGCGATTCGTTTTCGCCTACCATCTCGGCTACTTCCTTGATGGAATAATAAAGTTTGTTGCTTTCGGATATCTGTTTCATGGGGCGGTGCGTTTGTGTGGGTTAGTCGAATACCTTTCCGTGGTTAGTGGCTATTTCTATCATCTTGTCATAGTCTTCGGCGTTCAAGTCCATGAAGTAGAAATTCACGGGGTTCATGATTTTCCCTTTCAGGTGTACTTCGTAGTGCAGGTGCGGCCCTGTGCTTTTCCCCGTAGTGCCCACTTCGCCAATGGTCTCTCCGCGCGTTACTTTCTGTCCGGCGTGTACCCGTATCTTGCTTAGATGCGCATATTTAGTCTCGTATCCGAATCCGTGGTTTATCACGATACAGTTTCCGTACAGGCCGTCCCATCCGGCTTTGGTCACGGTGCCGTTTCCGGTGGCGTACACCGAAGTTCCCACGTTGGCCGAGAAGTCCATTCCGGCATGGAATTTCACGGTTTTGTAAATGGGGTCGATGCGTGTACCGTATCCCGAAGCCGTCTGCTTCAGGTCTTTGTTCGATACGGGCTGGATGGCCGGGATGGAAGCTATCATTTGGTCGTGTTTCTTACAGAGGTTTACCACTTCGTCGTACGACTTCGACTGAACGTATAGTCTGCGCGCCAACATGTCCATTTGTTGTGTGGTCTTTACGACCAGTTTTGAGTTCGATAGATTCAAAAGCTCCTCGTAACGGTTGGTCTTTCCATAATTGGCGTTTCTTACTCCCTCGTCCACCGGGTCGGATTGCATGATGACCCGATATAAATTGTCGTCGCGCCGCTGCAATTGTTGCATAACAGACAGCGCCTCGTCCAGTCGCGACGATAAGATATCGTATTGCGCCAACAACCGTGAGTTCTCTATACGTAAGTCTTTTTCCGAGGGCGAACCGAAGATGGCGAGTAGCAAGATAAAGAAACCTATCCCCAGGCCCATGCCCACAAAGATGCGGCGGGCGTAGCTGAAAGCCCGTTGGCGGATAGTGGGGTAGATGCGGTCGTAAGTGCGGGTTTTCGGATTATATATATAGTATACTTTACGCATTAAATGCTTGTTTTATGTAAAATTAAAGTCCGGTTCTCCAAGTTTTTATGTCGAACATACGGACAAAAATAATAAAACAGATTATCTTTGCAAATCAATTTTAGAATATTAACTACAAGACAATAAAACCATTATGTTGACAGCAAATGAAATTCGCGACTCATTCGTGAAGTTTTTTGAGTCTAAGGGACACCTTATTGTTCCTTCTGCGCCAATGGTCATAAAGGATGACCCCACGCTCATGTTCACCAATGCGGGAATGAACCAGTTCAAGGACATTATACTTGGCAATCACCCGGCGAAGAATAAGCGTGTTACCGACTCGCAGAAGTGTTTGCGCGTAAGCGGTAAGCACAACGACTTGGAAGAAGTAGGACACGATACGTACCACCACACCATGTTTGAGATGTTGGGTAACTGGTCGTTCGGCGATTACTTTAAGAAAGAAGTTATCGGATGGGCTTACGAGTATTTGGTAGACGTGCTGAAAATCAATCCGAAAGATTTGTACGTTACCGTATTCGAAGGAAGTCCGGAAGAAGGACTCTCGCGCGATGATGAGGCTGCCGGTTACTGGGCGAAGTATTTCCCCGAAGACCACATCATAAACGGTAACAAACACGATAACTTCTGGGAAATGGGCGATACGGGTCCCTGCGGCCCTTGCTCCGAAATCCATATAGACTCTCGCTCGGATGCCGAAAAGGCTCAGGTGCCCGGTCGCGAGTTGGTAAACAAAGACCATCCGCAGGTAATTGAAATTTGGAATCTGGTGTTCATGCAGTACAACCGCAAAGCCGACGGTTCGTTGGAACCGCTGCCGGCAAAGGTTATCGATACAGGTATGGGCTTTGAACGTTTGGTGCGTACCTTGCAGGGAAAGACTTCCAACTACGACACCGACATCTTCCAGCCGATTATCAAAGTTATCGGAGCGCTTTCGGGAAAGGTGTACGGACAAGACGAAAAGGTAGACATCGCCATGCGCGTAGTTGCCGACCATATCCGTACCATCTCTTTCTCCATCACCGACGGACAGTTGCCCTCTAACGCAAAGGCCGGTTACGTAATCCGCCGCATCCTGCGCCGTGCCGTACGCTACGCCTATACGTTCCTCGGACAGAAGCAAGCGTTTATGTACAAGCTGGTTCCCGTACTGATAGAAAACATGGGCGGTGCATATCCCGAGCTGAAAGCCCAGCAGACACTTATCGAGAAGGTTATCAAGGAAGAAGAAGAGTCGTTCCTCCGTACGCTGGAAACCGGTATCCGTTTGCTCGACAAGACGATGAGCGAAGCAAAGGCCGCAGGCAAGACGGAGATAAGTGGCGTTGACGCGTTTACGTTGTACGACACCTTCGGATTCCCGCTCGACCTTACCGAACTGATTACTCGTGAAAACGGCATGTCGGTCAACGAGTCGGAGTTCAATGCCGAGATGCAGAAGCAAAAGCAGCGCGCACGTAATGCAGCCGCCGTTGAGACAGGCGACTGGGTGACGCTACAGGAAGGCGAAACAAAGTTCGTAGGTTACGACTACACCGAATACGAAACCAGCATCCTTCGTTATCGCGAAGTAAAACAGAAGAATCAGACACTTTACCAAATCGTACTCAGCGATACTCCGTTCTACGCCGAAAGCGGTGGTCAGGTAGGTGATACCGGTGTATTGGTAAGCGAATTTGAAACCATTGATATTATCGATACGAAGAAGGAGAATAACCTTCCTATCCACATCGCCAAGAAGCTACCCGAACATCTGGACGCTCCGATGATGGCTTGCGTAGACACCGAAAAACGTGCCGCTTGCGCCGCCAACCACTCTTGTACACACTTGCTCGATGAGGCTTTGCGTCAGGTGTTGGGAAGTCACGTAGAGCAGAAGGGTTCGTTGGTGACTCCCGAATCTCTCCGTTTCGACTTCTCGCACTTCCAGAAAGTTACCCCCGAACAACTTCGTGAAGTGGAACATCTGGTAAATGCAAAAATCCGTGAGAACGTACCTTTGACCGAATACCGTAACATGCCTATCGAAAAGGCCAAGGAACTGGGCGCTATCGCCTTGTTTGGCGAAAAATATGGCGACGAAGTTCGCGTAGTTCAGTTCGGTTCGTCTATCGAATTCTGCGGTGGTACACACGTATCCGCTACGGGTAAGATAGGAATGGTGAAGATTGTAGCCGAAAGTTCTGTAGCAGCCGGTGTACGCCGTATCGAAGCCATTACAGGTGCCAAGGTTGAAGAGATGCTTGACGCTATCCAAGACACCATGAACGACCTGAAGGCTTTGTTCAACAACGCTCCCGACCTGAAAGCGGCTATCTCGAAGTACATCGATGAAAACGCCGGACTGAAGAAGCAGGTGGATGAATACATGAAAGAGAAAGAAGCCTCAGTAAAGGCCAAACTGATAGAGGGAGCTAAAGAAATCAATGGTGTGAAAGTGATAAAATCGGTACTCCCGATGCCTGCCGATGCGGTAAAGAACATCGCGTTCCAGTTGAAAGGACAGTTCTCCGAGAACCTGTTCGTTGTAATCGGAAGCGTATTCGATGGGAAACCGTTATTGACGGTAACCATGAGCGATGACGTTGTGAAAAGCGGCTTGAACGCAGGTCAGCTGGTACGCGAGGCTGCCAAACTGATTCAGGGCGGTGGCGGCGGACAACCTCACTTCGCAACTGCCGGCGGAAAGAATCCCGATGGATTGATTCCGGCTGTTGATAAGGTTATCGAACTGGCCAACTTCTAATAGTTCCAATCGAACTAAACATACGGAGCCGTGACGGGGAATTTCTTCTGGTCACGGCTTCTTGTTTTTGGGGACTTTACTCCAGATGGCTTGGTAAAGTCACGTTATTTTTGTTCTTTTGTGGCGGACACTGCGCCGTGCGCTGAAAAACGTACAAGGATATGAGAAACATGAACCCCAAACATATACTCCGCCTACGCTGAGCGACGATGTCTTTAACGTTCCTTACAGTGGAAGAACGCTGACGGTAGAAGTTCCCGAGCAGGTAGTCAATGCTTATAACATTGTGAAAAGAATCATGCAGTACGCTGGCGAAACTTTTTCGATGGACGATTTTATAAAGAACGATAAGTGACGTTTCTTCCGGAAAAGCAACTATATTTGAGCCTTGTAACAGACAATAACAATTATCATTAGAAAAAAGATATGGCAGACGAAATAAAATTCAGACATGTAATGCCGGTTCAGATTCGGTTTAGCGACGTAGACCAGTTCGGGCATATGAATAATTCTTCTTACTTCTCGCTTTACGACCTGGCCAAGACATCGTATATACGCGACGTGTGCGGAGAAATGAAATGGAACAAGTGGGGAGTGGTAGTGGCCAACATCAATGCAGACTTCCTCGCTCCGGTTTTCTTCTCCGACGATATCGAGATAGAAACCACCGTTGTTCACTTGGGACACAAAAGCCTGACGCTACTTCAGCGTGCGGTAAACAAGACCGACGGATTGCTCAAGTGTCAGTGCCGAACCGTTATGGTCGGATACAATGTTGCCTCGAAGGAGCCGATAGAGCTTCCGTTAGAATTTAAGCAGGCTATCTGCGCGTACGAGGAGAAAACCTTGGAAGAACTTTCTGCCGTACCGAACGTATAAAACCCCGAAGCCTTATGAAAGTAGCGATTATTGGAGCGGGAAACATGGGCGGAGCCATAGCCCGCGGACTGGCGCAAGGCCGGATTATCCGCACGTCGGATATCACAGTGACAAACCCCAGTACATCGAAGCTCGGTGCGCTGAAGCGTGAATTTCCAGACATTAACGTCAGTACCGACAACGCCTTAGCGGCCGATGCCGATTTGGTTATCGTGGCCGTAAAGCCTTGGAAAGTGGAAGAAGTGCTTCGGCCGCTGCATCTGTGCCGTCTTCAGATATTGGTGTCGGTGGCTTCCGGCATTACGTTTCATGCGCTGTCGGATATGGTAGACCCCGAGATGCCCATGTTTCGGGTAATCCCTAATACGGCCATCTCCCAACTGGCCAGCATGACGCTGGTGGCCGCTCACAACGCAACCGAAGAGCAGACGCGGGATATCTTGGACATCTTCGATGAGATGGGAATGGCGATGCTGATGGAAGAGAGGCTTTTTCCGGCCGCTACTTCGCTCACTTCGTGTGGCATCGCTTACGTGTTGAAGTATGTGCAGGCGGCCATGCAGGCAGGAGTAGAACTTGGGTTACGCCCAGACGATGCGATGAAGATGCTTGCCCAAACCTTAGACGGCGCAGCGCAGCTTCTGTTGGCAGACGAACGTACGCATCCGGCTCTGGAAATAGAGAAGGTGACCACCCCGGGAGGCATCACCATAAAGGGCATTAACCAGTTGGAGGCCGACGGTTTTCCGGCTGCCGTAATCCGTGCCATAAAGGCCAGCGTGTAACATCGGTATCGGGTTACTTGACGAACCCCTTGTGCGCCCACTTCATGCTGTTCCATCGCTTCACGAAGATGAAAGCGCGGATATTCTCATCGAGAAGGAAAGCGCACCACATGCCTACCAGTCCCCAACCCCAATGGATTCCCAGCATATAGCTGAATCCAACCGATATAGTCCATTGTACCACTACTCCTACGTAGAACGGGTAGTTTACGTCGCCCGCTGAGCGGAGCGCGTTGGTGGCGTAGATGTTCACCGCACGTCCTATCTCTACTACGATGTCCACCACCAAGATGGTTACGCCCATGCGTATGATTTCGGCGTTGTGTGTCAGCATGCTGAAGATGAAGTGTCCGCAAGCCGCCCACACGCAAGAGAGCACGAGGGATATCAGGATGGATAGTCTCATTACATATTTTCCCAACAGATAGGCGGCGCGTATCTTTTTCTGTCCTACCAAGTGCCCAATGCTGATGGCTCCGCCTTGCGACATGGCTATAGCGAACAGGTAAACGAACATAACGATGTTTACCGTATAGGTTCGTGCGGCCAGCGAGTTGTTCCCTAAGATGTTAATCATGTAGGTGATGACCACCTGCGAGAGACTGTACGACATATTTTCTCCAGCCGATGGAAGCCCCACCTTGAGCAGATTCTTCAGCTCCACCCAGGGGAAAGGACGAAAATATGCAATCGGAAAACTGGGGATGTGCTTCCGGAAAAGGATGACAAACAGTACCACCATGCTCACTCCGCGCGCCACTGATGTGGAAATGGCGGCACCCTCGGCTCCCAAGGCTGGCATCCCTAACTTACCGAAGATAAGAGAGTAGTTGCCGATGATGTTCATTACGTTTACCATCACCGTTACCAACATGGGATAAATGGCCTTGTCGGCACTGCGCAGCGAGGCGGAGATGGTGAACGAGATGGCCTGAAAAAAGGCGAAAGCCCCCACAATCTTCATGTAACCGATGCCGTACTTCAGCAGTTCGGGGCGCAGACCCATCCACCCCAGTAGCGTGGCGGCTCCATTATACAGAATGGCGCTGACCAGCAGCCCCGTCACCAAGTTGAAAAGCAAGGCCACGCCTACCACTTGAATCATGTTCTTTCGTTGTCCAGCTCCCAGATACTGCGAGCACAGTACCGAGGTGCCGATGTTTATCACCTCGAAGATGAGGAAAGCGAACATCACAATCTGATTGACAACCCCCACGGCGGCCACGCTCTCGTCCGAGTATTGGCTCAACATGATGGTATCTACCGCTCCCAACATCATGATAAGGAGGGTTTCTATAAAGATGGGCACCACCAGTTTGGTTAGCCCTCTGCGTAAACTGCTTGACTGAACGGATTGTTCCACGGATGAATTTCTACTTTTCGGGGTGCAAAGTTACTTCTTTTCCGTCTGTACGGTACTTGATATAAATCATTTATTTCCCTCTCTGGATAAGGCGCATTTTCAGGCGTCTGGCCGCAAAGTCATTGTACCGCAGCTGTGGTGATAGTCGTATCACAGTTGCGGTGATAGTTGTACCACAACTGCGGTGATAGTCGTGTCACAGTTGTGATACGGTTGTGCATCAGTTGTGACACGGAAACTTTGCCGAGGAAAAGTTGACAATTTCCCGATAACCACAAGCTTTTATCACGCACAATTCAAAGAAAAACACTACCTTTGCAGCCAAATATATAGGTATATAGTATGCAAGATATCAGAAACATTGCAATCATTGCCCACGTAGACCACGGAAAGACTACACTGGTGGACAAGATGATGTTGGCGGGACACTTGTTCCGTAACGACCAGACCAATGGCGAATTGGTGTTGGATAATAACGATTTGGAACGCGAGAGAGGTATAACTATTCTTTCGAAGAACGTTTCCATCAATTACAAAGGTACAAAGATTAATATCATCGATACTCCGGGACACGCCGATTTCGGCGGCGAGGTAGAACGCGTGTTGAATATGGCCGACGGATGTATTCTGTTGGTCGACGCGTTTGAAGGCCCGATGCCCCAAACACGTTTCGTTTTGCAGAAAGCGCTGCAGATAGGGCTTAAGCCCATCGTGGTAGTGAATAAGGTAGATAAGCCCAACTGCCGTCCGGAAGAAGTCTACGAAATGGTATTCGACCTGATGTTCAGTTTGAACGCAACCGAAGACCAGTTGGATTTCCCCGTGCTCTACGGTTCGGCCAAGAACAACTGGATGGGCGAGGACTGGAAAACTCCTACCGACACCATTACTCCGCTCTTGGACGCTATCGTAAAATACATCCCGGCTCCTACCCAGTTGGAAGGAACGCCGCAGATGCTGATTACTTCGCTGGACTATTCATCGTACACGGGACGTATCGCCGTAGGACGCGTACACCGCGGAACCATATCCGAGGGTATGAACATTACGCTGGCTAAGCGCGACGGTTCGATGGTGAAATCGAAAATCAAAGAAGTACATACATTCGAAGGCTTGGGACGCAAGAAAGTACAGTCGGTATCATCGGGCGACATTTGCGCCGTGGTAGGTATCGAAGGATTCGAAATCGGTGATACCATCTGCGACTTCGAAAATCCGGAAGCTCTTCCGCCCATTGCCATTGACGAACCTACGATGAGCATGTTGTTTACCATCAACGACTCACCGTTCTTCGGAAAAGAAGGTAAGTTCGTTACCTCACGTCACATTCACGACCGTCTGATGAAAGAGTTGGACAAGAACTTGGCGCTTCGGGTACGCAAGACCGAGAACGAAGACGGTAAATGGATTGTTTCCGGACGTGGCGTGCTGCACTTGTCTGTATTGATAGAAACCATGCGCCGCGAAGGATACGAGCTTCAGGTAGGACAGCCTCAGGTAATATTTAAGGAGATAGACGGTGTACGCTGCGAGCCGGTGGAAGAACTTACCATCAGCGTGCCTGAAGAGTTCTCCAGCAAGATGATTGATATGGTGACTCGTCGCAAAGGCGAAATGGTTTCGATGGAAACACAGGGCGACCGTGTAAACATCGAGTTCGATATGCCATCGCGCGGAATTATCGGATTGCGTACCAACGTGCTGACAGCCTCACAGGGCGAGGCCATCATGGCTCACCGCTTTAAGGAATATCAGCCTTACAAGGGCGATATTCCTCGCCGTACCAACGGATCTATGATTGCCATGGAGGGCGGAACGGCCTTTGCTTACGCCATCGACAAGCTTCAGGACCGTGGGAAATTCTTCATCTATCCGCAGGACGAAGTATATGCTGGCCAGGTAGTAGGCGAACACGTTCATGAAAACGACTTGGTTATTAACGTAACGAAATCGAAGAAGCTGACCAATATGCGTGCTTCGGGTTCGGATGACAAGGCAAGAATCATTCCTCCGGTAGTCTTCTCATTGGAAGAAGCACTGGAGTACATCAAGGAAGACGAATACGTGGAAGTTACTCCCAAGAGCATGCGTATGCGCAAAATCATCTTGGATGAAACCGAACGTAAGCGTGCCAATAAGAACAACTGATAAGGAAAAAGAATCTGAAAGAAATCGGGCGGCTTCAGGCTTAGCCCGATTTTTTATTGCAAGAATCCGAAAAGTGCTACCTTTGTTTTAATATACATATAAAGGAATACCCTCGCTTATGAAAGTTGCCTCGTTCGATATATTCGATACTACCCTTGTTCGCAAGTGCGGACAGCCGGAAAACATATTTTATTTGTTGTCAAAGCGCGTATACCCTCGGGATGCGGCTTTGCAGAATGCCTTGTTCTTGTGGCGAAAGTCAGCCGAGCGCAAGGCTATGCTAAGGTTGAACACAGACAACCCAACGCTGGAGGACATTTACACCGAGTTCGATAGCCGCTCCTTTCCGGACCTGAAGGCCGAAGAACTGAAGCGTTTGGAGGTAGAGCTTGAGATGAGTGAATTGGTATCTGTAGGGGCAACGAAAGAACTTATCGACAGAAAACGTAGCGAGGGCTACGTGATTGTCTTTATCTCTGATATGTATTTGCCTTCCGAGGCGTTGAAGCGGAAGTTGATAGCCGAAGGTTGCGCTGTGGATAGTGACCGTCTGTTCGTTTCCTGCGAATTGGATGCCAATAAGCGAAATGGGAAACTGTATGATGTGGTGCGTGAACGCTTGGGAGATGTCTCACGATGGGAACATTATGGCGACAATGCGCGAAGCGATTACAAGCAAGCTCGCAAGAAAGGCATCCGTTCCACGCTGATTAAGACAGATTATACAGAGGCGGAACAACAGGTTATGGATGCGGTGAAGTATTCTCCGCTTTCTTTCGATGGGGCT
>CAVBJM010000017.1:0-15594 GCA_963595925.1 bacterium | reverse complement strand
GAACTGCGTTACCTGTTCGTATCGCGCTATTCGTTGTTTCTTCCCTCTTTGTATAGCTTGGAGAAAGAAGAAGTTTTCGAGAGTAAGGGAACCTCGTCTTTTTGGCGTGTCCGAATGAAAGTGGCCGACATTTTGCACTATCTGCGCACAACTCCTCAAGAGTTGGGAGATACGTTTTGTCATCGCGTATCATTCGATAAATTCCGTTCGCAAGCCCAGGAAGAACTCTTCTTTGAAACCTTACAGATACCAGAAATAAAGGCGAAGATATTGAGTAAAGCGGCAACCGAGCGCGATTTGCTGGTGCGGTATTTCCGTGACGAAGGTTTGTTTGACGGCACTCCGGCTGCCACGGTAGATGTAGGCTGGATAGGCACCTCACGCTTAATGATAAACCGAATATTGGAGCGTGAAGCCGGGGAAAGCCCACAAGTAGGATTCTACTTTGGGTGTCATCCCGAATGCTTGCCTCCACGCTACGGAAAACTGTATAGTTACTGTAGCTATAATTTATGCACCACTCAGGTTGTTACGCTGATGGAGCATTATTATTCGGCTTCTCCGTACGCTTCTACTGTGGGCTATAAGGAGGAAGCTGGCAAGGTGATTCCTGTTTTCAAAGATGCACATTCGGTGCAATGGCCAGAGATAACCGATGCAAATTGGAAAATGGCTAAACGGGTGTCTTGTTATCTTCAAGCTTATCCATATCTAGATCTGTCAGCCTTCATGGTCGTTTGGGGAAATCAATATCTTCGTTGCTTCCTTGAAATGCTTTGTCCGTTAGATTATTCTACCTTTTATAAGCTGGGCACGTTCGATGATGTTACTTCGAACAGTGTGTTGTTGAAACGTGTTTCGCCTTTCCGCTTGTTGTGCTATTTGTTCAAGGGAAAGATAAAAGGATGTGTTTTCCCACGCCAAAGCATATACTATACTTATGGTTTCAAGCCTTGCCGTCCGGAACAAAGCTTGCGCGAGCGGTGGCGGAACAAGTTTAAGAGGAGATAAATTCGGAATAAAGTAGAAAACGATAAAAAAGCTATTGTCAGGCAAGCAGTATTTACGAATGTCTTGCTTTTATAAATAGTTTTAATAGAAAATCAATAAATAGTGGAAAAGAGAGAAAATACGATGACAGACGTTACGGTAAGCATTGTAGTACCTTGCTATAATCACAAACACTTCTTGAAGCAGCGGTTGGATTCCATATTCCAGCAGACCTATACTGATTTCGAAGTTATTTTGCTGGACGACTGCTCAACGGACGGTAGTCAAGAGTTGCTTCAGTCTTACAAGGACAATCCTCGAGTGAGTCATGTAGAACTGAATGAGGTGAATACCGGTAGCCCTTTTGCTCAATGGGAAAAGGGGATAAAGTTAGCTCGTGGCAAATATATCTGGATAGCGGAAAGCGACGACTATGCAGATGTTCATTTTCTGGAATATACGGTAGCCGAGATGGAAAGGCATCCCGAGGCTACTCTCTGTTATACGGGTTCTTTCTTGGTAGATGCCGAAGGAAAAGGCTTGAGTGAGGATCTGGATGTATGGGCGGAAGAGGGTGAAACACTTGTTTACGAGAGTTGTGATTATTTGCGCAACAGAATGGTGGTCACCAATTCTACTTATAATGCCAGCATGATATTGTTTCGGAAAGCGGACTGCTTAACAGACATTAATCCTGCTTATAGCAAAATGCGATATTGTGGCGACTGGTTGTTTTGGATTGATCAAATAAGGAAAGGTAAGACAGTACTGGAAGTAAGGCGTAAGTTGAATTTTTTTCGTCAGCACTCGGCTGGTACAACAATAAAGAGCCATACCAATTACGCATCTCTCTCTGAGGTATTGTTTATCTTAGATTATTTGTGTCAACTTTCGGTCGTTTCCGAGTACGAGAAGATTATTCGTTTAGAAGATGTATATTGGTTTGTCCGTTATAACTTTGTTGGAACCAAAGAGAGGCGAGAAGAAATAATCAATGTAATACTTCCCCAATACGGATTAACTCCTTTGAATCATGTAGTAGGAAGCGTACTTTGTATGAAAACTTATTACGATAAGACTTGGGCTTTACTAAAAGAAGTAGACTCAGTAAAGAGTAAAAGAACCCTGAATAAACATATGCGGCAAGTACTTTCCACTTTTAATAACTATGTAAATGTGGCAGGTTTTTGGAAAAATTGGAGACTAACTTATGAGCTTAGAAAAGGCTTGATGAACGTGTTGGTTAATCACGAAAGCGAATTGTCGGCATACGTAGCGAAGCGTATACGAAAAATCAACAGCCAATGGCCGCTCTTCTATTGGATACATTGGGGACGTAAGTCGTTTTTTTAAGCTTTGAAAAAGCATATTTATAGCCCCAACGGGTTGTTGGAAAGAGAATCCAATAACTTGTTGGGGCTTCTTTTTTGTTTTGGACATAGCCTTAGAGGCTTTGCATATCATTCAGTCGTTTGTAATATCCGTTCTTGGCAAGCAGTTCCTCATGCGTACCTCGTTCTACAATTTCGCCTTCTAGCATCACGCATATCTCATCAGCGTTCTTGATGGTAGATAAGCGGTGGGCGATGGCTATTGTAGTACGAGTTTTCATCAAATGTTCTAAAGCTTCCTGAACAAGGCGTTCCGATTCAGTGTCAAGGGCAGAGGTCGCTTCGTCCAGAATGAGGATGGGAGGATTCTTTAGGATGGCACGAGCGATGCTTACGCGTTGGCGTTGCCCACCAGAGAGTCTTCCGCCCCGGTCGCCAATATTTGTATTGTACCCATCGGGTGTTTCCATGATGAAATCATGTGCGTTAGCAATCTTGGCAGCGGCTATCACTTGTTCCATGGTCGCATTCTCTACGCCAAAGGCGATATTATTGAAGAATGAGTCGTTGAAGAGGATAGCTTCTTGGTTTACGTTGCCGATTAGGCTACGCAAGTCGTGTAGTGTAACGTCTTTGATGTTTGTTCCATCAATGGTGATAGATCCCGTCTGTACATCATGGTAGCGGGGTAACATATCGACTAATGTGGATTTCCCGGAACCAGACTGCCCCACAAGAGCAATGGTTTTTCCCTTTTCTACAGTCAGGTTGATGTGTTTCAGTACTTCTCGTTTTCCATCGTAGCTGAAAGAAATGTCTTTAAATTCTATTCGTTCCTTGAACTCGGGCAACGGTTTCGGGTTTGCCGATTCTTTTATAGGGTTTTCGGCCTTTAGAATCTTGTCTACACGTTCCATTGAGGCCAAGCCTTTAGGAATGTTGTATCCCGCTTTCGAGAATTCTTTCAGCGGATTTATGACACTATACAAGATGACCATATAGAAGATGAATGTGGAGGCGTCTATTGATGAGGCATTGCCTAAGATGAGCGAACCGCCAAACCACAACACGATAACAATGAGGATGGTGCCGAGGAATTCACTCATCGGATGCGCCAGTGCCTGTCGCATGGCCACCCGGTTGGTCGCATCTCGAAGTTCATTGCTGCATTGCTCAAAGCGGTTTATCATCTTGTCTTCTGCAATGAATGCCTTGATGATACGCAGACCGCCCAACGTCTCTTCCAATTGACTCATCGTGTCGCTCCATTTGCCTTGTGCTTCGAGCGACTGGCGTTTCAAGGCTCGTCCTACACGTCCCATTAGCCAACCCATAGAAGGTAGAACCAACACGGTAAACAATGTGAGTTGCCAGCTAGTAACAATTAGCGTGGCAAAGTAAGAAACGATAAGGATGGGGTTTTTGATGAGCATATCCAGCGAACTGGTGATAGAATATTCTATTTCACCCACGTCGCCGCTCATGCGAGCGATGATATCACCTTTACGTTCTTCTGAAAAGAACTTTAGTGGCAAGTGCATTACTTTGGAATATACCAATATGCGTATGTCACGTACCACACCGGTTCGCAGCGGAATCATTACTGCGGATGAACCGAAATAGCAGGCGGTTTTCAGCAAAGTCATTACGGCAAGGAATACACCCAATAGCAACAGAGTGGTAGAGGCTCCGAAATATTGTATCAGTTCTGATACGTAGTAATAGAAATTGTTTATGACTACATCTTTTACACTACCGCTACTCCATTCCATAAACTGGTAAACCTTGTTCCCGTCTTCCGTTTTGAATAAGATATTCAATATAGGAATAAGAAGAGTAAATGAGAAAACGTTGAATATGGCCGACAAGATGTTTAACCCTACAGCTCCGATGATATATCTTTTGTAAGGTGAAACGAAGCGTCGCATCAGTTGGATGAATTCTTTCATATGGAATGTCCTTTTTCTTTGTTTGTTGGCAAATTTAATTCAAATCGTTCGGATAATCAAACCGGATATATGTCAGTTCGGGTTTATGACCATTTGGTTATGGTTCATGCGCTCCATATATTGTTGAATCATGGATTTCAGCTCACGCTCCATTGCAGTCTGTTCGGGGACTTTACCCACCAAATTGTGCTTTAGTAACACATCGGTCTTGAATGCGTATACAGCAATGGTTTTCTCACCATCGAATTGCAACATATAGTCGCCTTTGAAAAATTGGTAAATGCCATCCAAATAGTTAACGGCGTAGGTCTCGGCTTCGGGCGTATGGAGTAAATCGCAGCCGAAAGCTACGTAGGGGTTATCGTATCCCAAGAATCCCAAAACAGTAGGCATGATGTCTATTTGTTGTGAGATGCCACGGCGCTCTTCTGGCTTCAGACTACCGTCAGGCGTATAGAAAATGATGGGAATGGAATGGATTCCAGCCTCTGTCTGGTACTCCGGATGGTTTGTTTGGTTAGTGTGATCTGCAGTCAGAACAAACAGAGTATTTTTGAACCAAGGTGCTTTTTCTGCTGTCTTGAAGAATAAACGCAGAGCGTTGTCGGAATAGCGAATACATTTATGGATGGGCAGTGCCCCTTCGGGAAACACGTTTTTGTAGCGTTCGGGGATATTGTAAGGATGGTGAGATGATGCGGTGAAGATACCGGTAGAAAACGGTTGCTTAAAGCTTGACATTTTCTGTGCAAAGAATTGCAAGAACTCTTCGTCCCAAATTGCCCAGTTCCCATCGAAGTCATCATCATTTCCATATTCAGTGCGCCCAAAGTAATCTTGATATCCCGCAGAGCGTGAAAAGGCTTGGAATCCCATGGAGCCGTTGGCGGCTCCGTGGAAGAATGCGGTATAATATCCTTTCTTTCGTAGTTCGCCTGCCACGCTTGTCAGACTGTTTAGAGCAGCTGGGGTAAGCAGAAATTTTTCTACGAACATCGGAATGCTGGATAATGACGATGGCATTCCATCAATGCTGGTACGTCCGTTGGCAAACGAGTAATCGAAAACAAGGCTCTTCTGTATTAATGAATCCAGAAATGGAGTGTATCCTTTGTAGTGTCCGTCTTCTAATGTCTTGTTTAGTGAGCCTACATATTCCTTACCGAAACTTTCCAGTATCAATACCACTACGTTTTTGGGCTTGAACTCCACGCTATCGGCCGGTGTGTGGACTGGATTGAACGCCGAGGTCATCTCTTGGCGATTTGTAAAGTACTGCGGAATGATAAAAGGTTTCTTTCCAAGTGTGCGTAGCAAAGAGAATGGCGTATTGAGAACAATGCCGGTTTCTATGGGGCGATTTACGTATTGGTTCGCATTGCTGATGGTGATGGGGCGTGTCTGTCGAGTCATTCCGCCTCGCATACCGAAAACGGTAAACATTGAACATACTGCCAAAGCGATAATGTACGTACAATAGTAGGAGAGTAACTCTTTCCTTGCATTGAGTCGTGGCCGACGGTATAATTTGTAGAGTAAAACTCCAATGACGAGAGCCAACAATACAAAGTACCAATGACGTGCGAATTCCAGTCCGATGATACGGCCTAAGTTGTTTTCGTTGGCGAATTGGCTGAATACCGATCCCGTGGTACGGCGATTGGTATATTGGAAATATACGGTGTCCATCAGATTAATGGATACGCATAAAGTATTAACCGTTACGTAAATCCATCTGACTACGGCATGATATCGTGCGTTCTCTTTCCAATGTAGCGGGAAGAGTGTGAGAAGAATCACTAAGGCGTTTGTATAGAGTATAGCCGATGTGTCGAAGTAAATACCGCCTCGGCATAATTCCATCAGGTGAGAGAATGTTAAATCGGTAAAAAGCGAAGAATTTTCCCAAAGGAATACCAGCCTACATAACATATACGCTACATAAACCAGTAAGATATTCGCTAATAAAGCCCAGATATTGTACAGGCAGTCTTTCCAACCTTTTTTCATGATATTACAGTCTTTGTTTCTTTGTCAAGAGTTTCGGAATAGTAGTCTTTGGTAAGCATCTCATAGCATAACTTCAGCCAAATGATAACGCAAGGCAAGGCTTTAAGGGCATAAGGATGCACATAGGTTCGGCGTAAGTAAGTGGGAAATAAATCGGATGGCGACATACTGGTCAGTATAAAGGCGAATACCAACAGGGCTATGTCCCATTTTCCACGCTTCCACGGGGCGGTGATATACCATATTGCCACTCCCATGAATGCTATAATGTAGGTGCTCGATTCGCTTCCTGTGCTGAACAATACCACAAACATTAGCACGGAGGCCAATAGCGCATATCGGAACGCTGGATTGCGGTACTGTTTAAAACGTAAGTAGGGTAAGCCGAACAGGACAATACCCGGTACAATAAGCCATAAATCGGAATAGGTAGCACAACCTGAAATCTTTCGTACGAGACCTAAAAGCGATACGTTTTGCCCTTGCGAGAACATGTTCAGTCCATTTTTCTCCATTAGGCTTTCGTACCATTCATGGTATTGTGACAAGATATATTCCGGATTGCTTATAAGCATAGGGGCTACGAAGCATAGCACTGACCATCCGATGAATGAAAAGATAAACTTCAACTTATGGCGAGAGAAGAAAAAGAAGGCCAATCCCACAATGCCATATAGCTTTACGAATGTACCTATTACGATAAGTAATGTAGCCCAAATGTCTTTCTCTTTTTCGATGCAATAGAATGTGGCGATGACAATAGCCGCAATGGCAATGTTAAACTGTGACATGAATAAGGCGGTAAGCAGTTCGTGGGCGCAGAACCAGTAGATGAATACTTTCATCCGTTGGGGAATCGTCAGGCAGCGGGTTGCCCTGTAGAGAACCATAGAAAGTGCAACGAGCCAAAACAGCAATCCTACCCATGTGGGCAGCAGCGCGAACGGAGCGATTATCAGACTGAACACAGGCCCGTAGTGATTGGTATCGAAGTATTCGGCTGGATATTCGGTATATAACGAAGTTTGATTCCACGTATGCCAGAACACACCACGGAAGATAAGGTAATTGTTATGTTTGTGTATTTTGAGTAGCGCCGCAATAACGGGCAGTAATAACCATAGTCCGAACAATGTGCGCGAATCGCTGAAAAATGGTCGGGACAATAATGTACGTATGTTTTTTATCCAATTCATAAGGGAAAGTAGTGTTAGTTGGTGGTTTTATGTCTGAACACCCATCTCAGAAGAATGAAGTTGGTGGGGACAACCACTATTAGTACAAATATGGGGGCAATAAGTCGTGACACGCCTACCCAAAGGAAAGCATTGAATAGCACCATATGCAATAGATAGTTGATAAGGTGACTTGCGCCAAATCCTACGGCTTTCTTGGCTGAAGGCGCACTACGGAAAGTGAAATGCGAAGTGAGAAAGAAATTGCATATAAAGCTCAAGGCATATCCCACGGTATAGGCTACGTTTACGTCAATGCATTTTTGCAGCACGTAGTAGATGGCATAGTGGATGCCGGCGGCAATAGTGCCTACGATGCAATAGCGCATAAATTCATATATCTTGTCCTTGTGCTCGGAACAATGCTCGTCAATCCTGTGTGTTAGGTTCATGCTTTTTTCTCTCCTTCTTTGGATTCGTTCTCTAAGAGCATAGTCTCAATGTTATATAGCGGACGATGCTTCACTTCTATATAAATCTTTCCGATGTATTGGCCTATCACACCAATTGATAACAACAACAGTCCACCGATGAACCAAAGAGACAACATGATGGAAGGCCAACCGGGAACGGCTAAATGCTCGAAGTATGATGTCAGGATATAGACAAACATTCCGATGCTAACCAACAAACAAAATATGCCGGCGCTCAATATCAGCGATATAGGCTTGATGGAAAACGATGTAATGCCATCGGCAGCCAGTCTTAGCATCTTCTTTATCGTGTATTTTGATTGGCCGGCTTTGCGCGGACTAATTACATCTTCTACGGTAGTCGATGGATAACCTATCATCGGAATCAATCCTCTCAGATAAAGGTTACGCTCTTCGAAATGCGAGAGCTGTTCTACGGCTCTGCGGCTCATCAAGCGGAAGTCTGCGTGATTGTAGATAGCCTTAACGCCCATGCTTTGTTGCAACTTATAGAATATCAGCGCAGTGTTCCGCTTCAAGAAAGAGTCGCCCTGACGTGAAACCTTCACTCCATACACGATATCATATCCTTCGGCATGCTTGTCAATCATCTGTTCAATGGCGCGCGTGTCGTCTTGTAAATCTACATCAATGGTAATAAGAGCGTCGCATCGGTCTTTAGCAGTCATCATTCCAGCCATAATGGCGTTTTGATGTCCCACATTGCATGCCAAGTTTATGCCCTTAAAATAAGGGTTGGTGTTATGCAGCTGCTCAATCAGTGACCACGTGTGGTCGCGGCTTCCATCGTTCACCAATAAGACGAAACTGTCGGTTGAAATTTTCTGTTTGCCAACCAACTCATTTAATAAGGCGGTGAGTTGTTCGGCCGATTGCAATAAAACTTCTTCCTCATTATAACACGGACAGACTATAGCCAATTTTATCATGCCTGTAATTCTTTTCTTTTCGCGTCTGCAAACTCGGAGAAAGTGATAAACGATTCTCCTTTTTCTTTAAAGGAACGGATGAAAGAATCCAAACGCTTGACCATAGCCATCCCTGCGTGATTGCGAATGATGAAAGGCATTTTCAGTTCGGGATGTTCGCCTAATTCATAAAATTCCCACGGATGGAAATAAGTAACCATATACCCATCGTGTTTCACCGTTAGGCGGCATAGCCAGCGGTAAAGCGCTCCCGGCAAGTTGTGGTACGAAAGCCAAAAAAGAGGGAAGCGAACCCACGGAGTAACTGAAGCGGGAATCTGCAATACTCTTTCTTTCATAAAATAAGTTCTCGGCGTAGACAGATGCATGTATCGGCCTGGGATGAAAGTTGGGTTAAGTGAAGAATTATATTCATATCCGGCATTAAAGATTTCACGTTCAGGCACAGGCATCATGCGAGCTTGGCGGTATCCGCGAATCTTAATTCCGGTCATTTCTTCCAATATCTGTTTCGATTTCTTTAGGTCTTCTACCTGAAAAGTCCAATGGTTGTATCCATGCGACGCAATCTCGTGCCCTTCTTCCTGAATGCGTTTCATTACTTCTGGTGCATGAGTCGCAAAGTTTGCGGTACAAAAGAAAGTGGCCTTTATTTGGTTTTGCTTCAGACAATCCAAGATGCGATTTGTTCCAATAACAGAGATTCTTACTTGCTCTTCAATCGGAATTTCCACGCCGTGTTCGCGCGGTACGTCAAATTCTTCTGTATCAAAGCTTAATAGTATCATATTGCTTATGTATAATATGCCGCAAAAGTAGCAATAAAAAGTAAACCATAGTGCTGCCTTAATAAAAATTCCTACTTTTGCCGTATATAAGTAGATAAGGGAAAAAACATGAGAATAGGTTTCGATGCCAAACGTGCGGCCCAAAACCGGACAGGACTGGGCAACTATAGTCGGTTTGTCCTACAAATATTGGCCGATTTCGCTCCAGATAACGAGTATGTATTGTATACTCCAAACGAGAGGAATGCCGGTCTGCTGGATTCGCTCAAAGGAGTTTTTGTGCGAAAGTTTCCATCGCGTGGATATTGGCGTAAGCTGCGTTCCTTGTGGCGTGTATGGGGGATTACATCCGATATTCAAGCCGATAGAATTAGCCTTTATCACGGGTTAAGCAACGAGTTGCCGCTGAATATCCGAAAGGCGAAGCATGTAAAAAGCATCGTAACCATTCACGATTTGATATTCTTGCGCTATCCGGAGTGCTACCCGCTGATAGACCGAATCATCTATAATTATAAATTCCGGAAGGCGTGCCGACAAGCCGACCGGGTTATTGCGGTGAGCGAGTGTACGAAGCGCGACATCGTGCAGTTGTATCAGATTTCCCCAGACAAGATAGACGTAATTTATCAGGGTTGCGACGAACAGTTCAAACGGTCGGCTTCGGATGAAAAGAAGGCGGAAGTAAAGCGTCGTTACTCGCTTCCGGAACGATATATCTTCTATGTGGGGAGCATTGAGAAGCGGAAAAATCTGTTGCTCCTTGCCAAGGCGTTGCGGCATTTGGACGAATCGTATCAAGTCATTGCGGTGGGAAAACATACACCTTATGCCGACCGCGTGGACGCATTCGTCAGAGAACATCACTTGGAGAACCGTTTTCGGATGATACACGGCGTGCCGTTTGCCGACCTCCCTGCACTTTACCAACTCTCTACCACATTTGTTTATCCGTCGCGATACGAGGGCTTCGGTATTCCGTTACTGGAAGCGCTGCATAGCGGTGTCCCGGTTATCGGTGCGCACGGGTCCTGTCTGGAAGAAGCAGGAGGCCCGTTTTCTCTCTATGTAGCTCCCGATGACGACAAGGCGTTGGCTGATGCCATCGAGCGTACCTATCACGATGAGGCATTGCGCAGCCGGATGATTCAGGAGGGGCGGATTTATGCCCAGCGCTTTGAGCCTCAACCGATAGCGGAACAGATGTTGGACTGTTATCGGAAATGTTTTACGAAGAAGGAGGAGATGCAATGAATGCCATATCGGTAGTGATAAACACATACAATGCTTCCCAGCATCTGCGTCGGGTGCTGGATGCAGTGAAAGGATTCGACGAAATACTGGTTTGCGACATGGAAAGTACCGATGATACGCTATCCATTGCCCGCGAGTACGGATGCCGAATCGTTACATTCCCCAGAGGAAAGTATAACATAGTAGAGCCTGCGCGCGACTTTGCCATTCGCCAGGCTTCCTGTCCGTGGATTTTAGTGGTGGATGCCGACGAGATTGTAACGCCCGAACTGAAGATGTATCTGTACGATGCGATACAAAAGCCCGACTGTCCAGCTGGCATATACATCCCCCGGAAGAATTATTTCATGGGGAGGTTTATGCACTGCCATTACCCCGACCATATTTTACGTTTCTTCAGGAAAGAGGGTACCGTTTGGCCGCCGATTATTCACGTGTTTCCTACGGTACAGGGTGAACTCTACAAGATACCGAAAGAACGAATGGAGTTGGCTTTTGAGCATTTGGCCAACGATACGGTAGCTGATATTGTGCGAAAGACCAATCAGTATACGGAAAACGAATTGGAGAAGAAGAAAGGGAAACATTATGGCTTTGCCGCATTCTTTTACCGCCCGTTTTTTCGTTTCTTTAAAGCCTATATATTGAAAGGAGGCATCCGCGACGGCCGTGCCGGTTTCGTAAAGGCATGTTTGGAGGGCTATTACCAATTCATTATGTTGGCCAAGAAGGCCGAGCGGGAAGCATAACGGAACGTGGAAGGCGTTAGGAGCCTTTTCTCCGCAGTCCGGAGAAAGGAATGATTTTGTTCGTTTCGTATGCAAGGATTGAGGCGCTTTTGTGGCGGAAGAACTCGGGAACTGCGGCCAATACTTTCGACTTGAGTCCCGGATACTTCTTATTCATGTGATGGAGTTGCTTCCAGAATTTTCCTTGAATGACGAGGCGTTGAACCGGAGATAGTTGCAGGATGTTCATGATGCGTTGGCGCACTTTGCCTCCCTCGATGAAATATAACCCTTCTTTTTCCGCGCGTGGTGAAACCTTGTTGGTGTGTTGGCGGAAATAGTTCAGCTTTCGGTTGATGCTGACCACGTTTCCTTGGCGTCCTGTTTCGGCGAAGAAAAGCCAGTCGCCGCAATAGCGATACGCGATGAAGTCGGTTTGCAAAAGCGTGCAGCAGCTCTTGCGGAAAACTACCATGCTGGCGTTGTACACCGAGTTGCCCCATAGCATTTTCTTCAGTAGAAACTCGCGGGGGCTGAACACGGATACGGGTTTCACCGAGCGTGGAAATTCATCCCAGTCTTTGTCTATGGCGATGCCTTCTTCATTTATCATGTACGAGCCCGTATAGACCAGAGAGATTTTCGGGTCGTTTTTCAGATAGGGGACGATGCTTTGCAGAAAATCGGGCGAGGCGTAATCGTCGCTTTCGGCAATCCATATAAACTCTCCTTTCGCCAGTTGAATGCCTTTCTCCCATTGCTTGAATGTGGAGCCGCTGTTTTGCTCGTTGAATACAATATGCGATACGTGTTCGTTGCCGGCGTACGTGGAGAGGACGTTACGGCTGTTGTCGGTAGAGCAATCGTCCAGCAAGATGAGTTCGAAGTCTTGAAAACTTTGCGACAAGATGCTGTCTATGCGTTGCTTGAGGTAGGGCGCATGATTGTAATTGGGAACTATAACTGTGAGAAGCGGCATGGGTGGATGATAAACAAAATGTTTTAGTGTAGCAACGATGATATCAATTCTTCTATCTGGTGAATAGATGTGCGGATGTCGAATTTTCGAATCTGCTCTTTCGCGTTAGTCTGTATAAAGCGGCGGTATGCTTCATCGGAAAGCATGCGATGGATGCTTTCGGCCATGGCTTGTTCGTTGCCTACGGGCACCAAGGCTCCGGCCTGACCGTTGTTCAATATTTCGGACGGACCGGTGGGACAGTCCGACGAGATGATGGGTTTTCCCAAAGCCATGGCTTCGATGAGCACCGAAGGCAGCCCCTCGAACTTGGAGCTGAGGATAAAGGCGCTGCAGTGTAGCATCCACGGATAGGGGTTGAGGGTTTTACCCAAGAAAAAGACGCGTTTGGCCAGTCCCAACTGGGTACACAAGTTTTGTAGCGACAGCTGGTTCTTGCCTTCGCCTATCACGTACAATACTTCCGGCGTTTCGTATTTGTCGGTCAGCAGTTTGTAGGCTTTGATAAGGGTTGTTAAATCTTTCTGGCTCTCTTCCAACCGTTGTACGGCCAATAGATACGGATGCTGGATAAGCGGCGAATTTACGTCCTCCTTCGCCCGGATATTGATGTGCTCTACATCGAAGGCGTTGTATATCGTGACGAATTTGTTTTTTAGGGCAGGATACATTTCGATGCCTTCCTCTTTCATCGCGTCGCAGATGGTTACAATTTTGTCGTATATCTTCATTTTGCGGCCTAGCCGTTCCAGTTTATGGCGGTTGCCCTTGTGATATTGGCGGAAGCTGAAGTGAAAAAACGATATCTTCGGCAACGGACAGTTCTTCAGGAAAGAATAAAAAGTCGAGTCGAAGTCGATGATGACATCCGACTCTTGTATCAATCGGTTCAGGTTGTGCTGCTGAATGAAACGCCGCATGGGGCTTAGCACCATCTCATCGTAAGTTTTCATCATGGGCGAAATCTTTTGGATGCTGCGCTGCTTGCGGTGTTTTATCAGGAAGTGTCGTTTCACCAGATAATGCACGGGTATATCAGACGGAACGCTGTGTATGTACATCTCCTGTTCTTCCATGCACGTGCCAATGGCCAGCGTGATGGCGTACTTCTCCCGGTCGAACTTCTGCAGGTATTCGATGAGTACGGTGTCGATGCCTCCTTGCAGAAAGCGACTGACAATTATTAATAATCTCTTTTTCATATCCTGTGTCAGCGAAAGCCGCTGTTTGTTTTTTGTTATACACCCATAAACAAGTCCTCGAAATGCTGAAAGCATTCCTTGGTAAGTGTCTTGTCCTTGTCCACGATGTGGTAAATGGGTACGTGGCGGTAGAACGAGGCTACCAAGGAGAACGTGCTTTTGGCTCCCATGATGTAGTCGCACTGCGAGAGCATGTAGAGGTCTTGGGCTTCGTTTCCTCGGTATAAATGCAGAGAGACACCCGTTTGCTGCTTATAAGAAGCAATATTTAACATCTTGTCGTTGGTACAGATGAATACGGAAACCTTCTTGTCGGGGAACAAAGCCGCAAACTCGTTAATGAGGCGGATGTAAGTGCTGTCGGGGTAAAAGTACATGCCGCCGGCAAAGGTGGCGTAGTCGCCTCGGCGGATGTGTACGCCCAAACGGATGTCGCACGGTTCGCAGGTCGAGAAGAACGCGTTGACCGGAGCTTTTACCTTTTCCTTTATTTCGAACATCTCCCGTATCTTGCTTTCGTACTTAAAGAACAGGTCTGGATGACGAAAACTCCATCCGCTGATGGCAATCAGCTTGTCGTGTCGGAGCGAGTTGACGGCTTCGGGCGTAATTTCTTCGGGGAGTTCCATCCACAGGTGCTTGATGAGATGCAGTTTCACCAACAGTTTGGCGAAGAGGTACACCAGCCAGTTGTGGTAGGTGTAGTCGCACAATCGGAAGTACTGGTATTTATACGAGAAACGCATGGAGAGGACCTTGATGTGATTCTCACGTCCCCATGCGTATATGTGGGCGTATTGCAGAATGTTGTTGCACATTTGGCCGTAGCCTTTTACGAAAATCATATTTGTATTTGCTCTTGGAAATAAATGAGGTTAAACTTCTCGTTCTCTCTTGCAAAGATAGATATATTTTTCTTCTAAATTTGCATAAACAAACGGTTTTCAGACCGAAAGCCGTCAGCTTAAGCATGTATGAAGGGTAAGAAATATTTCATCTCCTACGGAGACAGTTGTTATAGCGACTCGCTGGAGCGCATCGGACGCGAGGCGGAATCTTTAGGAATCTTTGACCGGGTGGTTCTGTATACTGACGAATCGCTTCCGGAACCTTTCCGCACGTATGCGCGCACGTTTCGGCGCGGAGGTGGATATTGGTTGTGGAAACCGTGGGCGGTTTGGTACACGTTGCAGCAGATGGACGAGGGTGATACGCTGGTGTATGCCGATGCCGGATGCACCTTGTTGCCTCATTCCGACTGGGAGGTGTACTTCAGGAAGCTGAGCGGCCGCGAAGCCTTGTTCTTTGTAGCCGAGGGAAAGAGTGGAAAGTGGTGCAAGCAGTCGGTTTTCCGGCGATTTACTCCCAAGTGCGCGTTATGGAAGCGTGCCCGTCAGATACAGGCCACATGCTTTCTGATACGGAAGGAGAATGGAAACCCCATCGTCCGCCGGTGGTACGAGGCCGCACTTCACGAACCCGACCTTTTCACCGATGTGTCGCCCGAAGCGCGTAGTGCCGAGGCGAAGCGATTCAAGGAGCATCGGCACGACCAGTCGGTGCTTACGGCCTGCGTCTGCCTGTCGCCTCACTCCGCATACCGCTTGATGCCGGAGAAGATGGAAAAGGTGTATGCCGGCGGGCAGGCGCTGATTGCGTCGCGGATATCCGCTACAGGCGCAAGGGGGCGCAACCGTGACTCGGCGGCGGAAGGATGGTTGGTGGGCTGGATAAACCTGCGGGTGATAAAGCCCGTACAGATTTT
>CAVBJM010000016.1:0-54555 GCA_963595925.1 bacterium | reverse complement strand
GAGCCGGTTAAACTGTGTTAAAAAGCGACCTTCTTAAGGTTACAAGTTATTCATGCATTGCTTAATTTTGCGCCCGAAAACGAGATAGATGACGATTATGGAAATCCGATTGAACTTTGTACGCTTTTGGCTTTATACTTATCGGAACAAGATACACGACTTCCACGGATGGGGAGCCGCATTCCTGATTTGATTCTCTCCGTACACTCTCTGTCCGGTTTTTGTGCGCCGGAAAATTTTCTGAATCAATAACCATTTACTTCTTTTTTATGAGCAAAAGATTTTGGCTCATGGCATGGGTTATACCCGTGTTATGCGGTCAGCATTTATGTGCCCAACCCCGAGTGATGGGCATAGACGAGTTGTTCGGCTTAGCCGATGAGCAGAGCCGGAGTATTAAAACATACAGCATCGGAATGGATGCGGCTTCCGAAGCCGTCAAGGCGGCCAAGGTACAACGTCTGCCCGACATAAACGCTTCCGTGTCGGTAAGCTATCTGGGCGACGGACGCATTTGGGACCGCCATTTCCGGAACGGTACACGCGCCGAGATGCCTCACTTCGGAAATAACTTCGCCCTCGAGGTACAACAAGTGTTGTATGCCGGTGGAGCAATACAGAGTGGCATAGATCTGGCCGAGCTGGGCGAACAGATGGCTCGACTGGACAGTGAAAAGAACCGTCAGGAGATACGCTTCCTGTTGTCGGGATATTACCTCAATCTGTACAAGTTGGCCAATCAGATACAGGTGCTGAAAAAAAACATGGAGCTGACCGACCAAGTGATAGCCAACATGCACGCCCGGCGTGAACAGGGAACGGCGCTGAAAAACGACATTACGCGCTACGAGCTACAGAAGGAACAGCTCCAGTTGCAACTCACACGGGTGGAAGACGAATATAAAATCATAAACCACCAACTGGTAACTACTTTGCACCTTCCGGCAGAAACACAGATAATGCCCGACACCACCATCTTGAGCCGTGAAGTGCAGGCGCAAGCCGAGTCCGACTGGCAGCAGACTGCTGAGCTGAACCACATCGGCCTGAAGCAAGCCCAAACATCGGTGCAGATGGAGCGTCAGAAAGTGAAGCTGGAGCGTTCGGAACGTCTGCCCAAGATAGCTTTTGTGGCTGCCGACCATCTGGACGGCCCCATTACCATCGAAGTACCTCCGTTGGACAACAACTTCAATTACTGGTACGTAGGCGTGGGCGTGAAGTACAACTTCTCATCGCTCTTTAAGAACAACCGTAAGCTGAAGCAAAGCAAACTGAATCTGCAGAAGGCGGAAGAAAGCCAATCGCTGGCCAAAGAACAGGTAGAAAACGCCGTGCAGGCTTCATACACCAACTTCCAGACATCGTTCTCTGACCTGCGCACGCAGGAAAAGAGCGTAGAGCTTGCCAATCAGAACTACAGCGTAGTAGATAATCGGTACAAGAACGACTTGGCTTTGCTAACCGACATGCTGGATGCCAGTAACATCAAACTCAGTGCAGAGTTGGAGCTGGTCAACGCACGCGTAAATGTGATATACAATCTCTTTAAAATGAAATACATTACCCATACACTATAACCCAAAAACAGAACATACGATTATGGCAACAAGAAAGACAAAAAAACTGATTTATAACATCGTTATCATTTGCCTCCTGATAGGCGGACTGTGCTATGTTTGCTCACGCTTCATGCACCTGGGCAATGTAGAATATACCGATAACGCGCAGGTGAAACAACATATTACCCCCATCAATGTCCGTGTGCAAGGATTCATCAAGCAGATACGTTTCGAAGAGTATCAAACGGTACACAAGGGCGATACCCTGCTCGTGATAGAAGACACGGAGTTCCGATTGCGTTTGGCACAGGCTGAAGCCGATTTGGCCAATGCTCTTGCCGGACAGAAGGCTACGACTGCAGGCATTGCCACTACGCAGAACAACCTGAACGTAAGCGACGCCGGAATAGAAGAAGCGCGTGTTCAGGTAGAAAACGCCCAGAGGGAACTGAAACGTTATGAACAGTTGTTCCAACAGGACGCCGTGACCCGTCAGCAGTACGACAATGTACAGACCGCTTACAAAGCTGCAAAGGCGCGTTACGAACAAGTCTCCCGCGCCAAGCAGTCCACTGCTTTGGTAAAGACTGAACAGACCCATCGTTTGGATCAGAACGAAGCCGGAGTCAAGTTGGCTCAAGCGGCCGTAGAGCTGGCCAAACTTAACCTTTCGTACACGGTGGTAATAGCCACATGCGACGGTGTAACCGGAAAGAAAGACATTCACGAGGGACAACTGGTTCAGCCCGGTCAGACCATGGTAGACATCGTGGACGGAAGCGACCTCTGGGTGATAGCCAATTACCGCGAAACTCAACTGAAGCACATCACCGAGGGTGCACAGGTGTCTTTCACCGCCGATGCGGTTCCGGGAGTGACCTACCAGGGAGTGGTAGAATCGATATCCGATGCTACCGGAGCTTCGTTCTCGCTCATTCCGCAAGACAACGCTACGGGCAATTTCGTCAAGGTAGAGCAGCGAGTACCTGTTCGCATCAGCCTGAAAGGAAACAAGGACGAAGATTTGCGCAAGCTACGTGCCGGCTTGAATGTGGAATGTAAAGTGAAATACTGATTATGGGGGCACCTGTTCTGAATGGGCCGTTTACCATGCCCATGTTCTGCAATTTTGTACCGCGTAAGATACAGCCATGGATTTATGTTTTCATGGCTGTAACCTTCCAACTCTCAGGCGGACTCTACATGGGGACGCTTAACGAGATGATTGGCTCCACATCGATGATGCGGGAAGATTTGCAGATGTGTCTGTATGCCAATCTGAGTGGCATGGCCATATACTTCCCGCTGCTCTTCCGGATGAAGTTCTGTTTTACGAATAAAACCCTGCTCATTGCTGCGGCGGCCGGAGCGATGGTCTGCAATCTGATAGCACCCTACATTACCTTTCTTCCCCTCCTTTGGGCGGTTTGTTTCATCGAGGGTATATGCAAGATTCAAGGCACTTTCGAGTGTATGTCCACCATTCAACTGTGGATGACCCCGAAACGCGACTTCACGGTGTTCTTCCCTTTGCTGCATATTGTCATCTTGGGAAGCATGCAAGTATCCGATTTAGTGGCTACTCATCTGATGTACTACTTCCATTGGACTTATATGCACTATTTTATAGCTGGTCTGATGATGGTAGACTTGCTGATAATGTTCGGATGTACTCGCCATTTCCGCATGATAAAAAAGCTCCCGCTCTTCGGTATAGACTGGATAGGTGGTCTGCTTTGGGCTTTGTTGTTGATGGAAATCGCCTACTTCTTCGATTACGGTGACTGGTACGACTGGTTTGCCAGTCCGGTGATGCGCCAGTTGGCTGTTGCCATCGTGGTGACTCTTGCTATATGTTTGTGGCGAATGTTCACCATCCGTCATCCGTTTTACGAACCGAAGATGTGGACCTATAAATATCTTTGGCCCATTCTGATACTGATTACTTTGACCGAGGCTTTCTTGGCTACTGAACATGTGCTGGAAGAAGTGTTTTACGAAAGCGTGATGCATTACGAAGCTTTGGTAAGCGTGCAGCTGGACTGGCTGATGTTGGCCGGCGTGGTAACGGGGTGTTTGTTCGCCTATTGGTGGATGCACGTCAAGCGCTTTAACTATCTGCGTTTGCTGATAGTAGGAATGGTGGCACTCGCGGCTTACTTGGCCGGATTCTATTTCACGATTTCGTCCGACATACACATCTCGCAACTCTATCTGCCCACGTTCAGCCGCGGCTTCTCATACGCTGTATTGAGCGCAACGTTTATGGTCTGTCTAGAGGAGATAATGACTTTTCAGCACTTCTTCCAAGCGCTAAGCGTGTTCAATATGTTGCATATGGTGATGGGAGGAGTGATGGGCGCCGCTTTATACACGCAAGGTTTCTCTTATTACGTTTCCGATAACATGGCGCGTTACGGAGCTGCGGTAAATCGTGTATCGTTCAGCCGTTCTCCTTTTAACTTTGGACAGTTTATGGATGGATTCGCTTCGCAGATGATGGAGATAAGTATTAAGCAGCTTTACGGGTGGGTGTTGTACGGTTGTCTGTTGCTCATTCTTCTGTATTTGCTGTACGATGCGCCTGTGCGTCGTGACCTGAAGAGTATGCCTTCGTGGCGCAAGTTGCGTAAGGAAGCTTCGGAAAACTTTTCTGATTGAGTAGGCGCTTACATGAAGATGCGCGTAAAGAACTTGTTCAGCCATCCAAAGCGTATCTTAAGCCATCGCCTCGTGCTGATTTGCTTACCGCCAAAGCGCAGTATAAACTCGTGATATCCGTAAAGCTTGAACGGTATTCCGGTATCGATGAATTCGAAATACCGGAACTGCTGTTCTTGCGCGTATTTCATGGCAGCCCAAATGCAGATAACACCAGGGTATTGCGTCAGATAGCTTTTCCGTAATCCCACAGAGAAAACAAGGTAACAGGTTTGATCCGAGAAAAGACACACCGATCCACCGATAATACGCTCTTTATAGCGCACCAAAAAGATGCCTCCAATGTTGTTTCCGTTTTCCCGCTCTTTTAAAAGAGCTATGAAGAAGCTGAGAGGGGGCAGATAATGTCTTGTTTTCGATGGTACATTTTTCTTTAGCATATCGAAGAAGGCTATTACGTCTTCTTGCGTTCGGGCTTCTTCTGTAACGGCTCCGTTGCGGAATCCCTGACTTATCTGGCGTTTGCGGGAAGCGCTCATCCATTTATCAATGATGGGTTTATGTATGGAATTTCTAACCCTTATCCGTCGGATAGGGAAGAAGCCGTTTTTCCTGAAAACACGGTATCCGAAAAGCGGTTGCTCCAAGTTACGGAATTTCAGTAGGAAGGCGTTTCGTCCGAAGTGGTAGGTGATGTAATCCAATATCTTCTCGAAGATAGCTTCCTTGGCTGCGTTTAGGTCGTGTACACTTGTACCATCGGTTACAGCCGAAAGGTTGAAATATTCGCCGGTGCCGTAGGCGTAAGTTTTCCGGAACAGGAAAGAAAATCCGAAATAACGACGGGTAATGCATGTAAGTTTTCCTACGGGAATATCTCCCTGATAGGCCACTATCAGCACGGGGGTATGTTTGGGCGTTTGTTCTAATGCACGGAACAAGGCCGTAGAGTAGAAAACATTGCTTCCAGGCAGTGGAGGAATGTCTTCTCCGTGGTGATATGTGCGTATGCTAAGATTCATCCTATCGCAAATATACTGTTTCTTTCACTCATATGCCGATGAAACAAACTATATTTGTGGTCTAAAACAATGCAATTATGGAGAATTTTGCCGATTTGATAAAGAGACGCCGCAGTATGCGTAAGTTTACATCGGACGAACTGACGGACGAACAGGTGGTTACACTACTGAAGGCTGCGCTCATGTCGCCTTCGTCCAAGCGGAGCAACTGCTGGCAGTTTGTGGTGGTTGACGACAAGGAAACGCTTGAGCGGTTGTCGCGTTGCAAGGCTTCGGGAGCGGAGTTTGTAAAGGATGCGCCTTTGGCTGTTGTTGTGTTGGCTGACCCGTTACAGAGCGATGTGTGGATAGAGGATGCCTCAGTAGCGTCTACGATGTTGATGCTTCAGGCCGAAGACATGGGATTGGGAGCCTGCTGGGTGCAGGTGCGCGAGCGATTCCTGTCTGATGGCGTTTCGGCAAACGAGGTGGTACACGATATTTTAAATATTCCGCTGCAACTTCAAGTGCTTTCCATCATTGCCGTAGGACATAAGGGAATGGAACGCAAACTGTTCGATGAGTCTCGTTTACAATGGGAAAAGATTCACTTGAATAAATATGGAGAAAAATAAGTATGACGGCAAAGGCTTCCAATCATAAAGATACATACAAGGCTGCGGCTATCCTGATGGCTTTGATGGGCATACTGTATTTGCTGGATAGGCTGATAGGATTTGCGGCGCACGGCCTCCCGTGGGTAATGCAGAAAGATACAATCGTGCTTTACGCTGCCGTCATCTTTTTGTGGTTTAAGGCGGACAAGTCGGTAGGCATTGTGCTGGCAGGTATTTGGCTTGTGCAGAACATAGAGTTGGTTATCTCCTTGTTGGGACAGTTGTCTGGTTATCTGTTGCCGTTGGCGCTTCTGCTGGTAGGACTGTTGTTGTATTGGTTTGCATCGAGGAATTAACGAGAAGTAAGATACACGATGGAAGAAATAAAATCGGTAGTGTTGGTGGGTGCCGGAAACGTGGCTACCCATTTGGGACGGGCATTAGTGGATGCCGGATACCTATTGAAACAAGTGTATAGTCGCACGGAATCATCCGCTTCGACCTTGGGGCGGGTTTTAGGGTGTTCTTATACCGCCTCCGTATGCGAAGTGGTAGCGGATGCCGACCTGTACATCGTATCAGTGTGCGATGATGCGTTGCCCGATGTTCTTTTATGGGTGTCGCAGCTTAATCCGTCGGCCTTGTTTGTACATACGGCTGGCAGTATTGATATGAACGTGTGGGACGGACGGGTATCTCGATATGGAGTGCTTTACCCCATGCAAACGTTCAGTAAACAACGGGAAGTGGATTTCTCTACAGTTTCGTTTTTTATTGAGGCATTGCTTCCGGATGATTTGTTGCTGCTAAGAACTTTGGGAACCCGGTTGGGCGGAAAGGTGTACGAAGCTACATCTGTCCAGCGGCGTTATCTGCATATTTCGGCCGTGTTTGCCTGCAATTTTGCCAACCGCATGTATGCCATTGCCGACCAAATATTAACAGACCATCAACTTCCGTTCGAGGCATTGCTTCCGCTTATTGATGAAACGGCTCGTAAGGTTCATCAACTTCCTCCATTACAGGCGCAGACGGGACCTGCCGTTCGCCGAGACAAAGCAGTAATGGATAGTCATTTGACAATGTTAGCTTCCACTCCCGAATTGGCGGAACTGTATCGATTGATAAGCCAATCTATACAAGCCGAATAAAAAGAGAACGGGTGTCCGATGATTTCTCAAGGAACACCCGTTTTTTATAAAAGGACTTTGTTTAAGGCTTGGAATTATTTCTTGTCTTTTTCCGGGGTGTATCGGTCGTTCAGACCTTTCACGATTTCATCGGTGATATTGAATGCCGGGTCAGCGTATAGCAAGTTATCGAAACCAGTATTGCTAATGATGAGGCTATATCCCTTGTCCTTGTTGTAAATCTTCAAGAATGAGTTGATAGAATCGCGCAGCTGCAAACTCTTCTTTTGGTTCTCTGCCTGAAGTTCGTTAGTCAGCTTTTCCTGCAGTTGCTGCAAGTCACGTTGTTTTTGGCTGATGCGGAGGTTTTCTTGTTCTGCGCGTTCACGGCTCGCAAATCCGTTGTTTTCCAGTTTGCGTTGGAATTCTCTCATTTCCGCATCCAAGTCTTTTGCTTTTTCGTTGAGGGTTGTACGAATGTTTTCTTCCTTCTGAATCATTTGTTCGTTCAGGTCGGTAGAAAATTTGTATTTAGTAAGCAAGGAGTCTATTTCCACATAAGCTATTTTCAAGTTCGTGGTGCCTCCTGCTCCAGTGGAAGAGGCGGTGTCGTTGTCGCTTGCTTTCTGATTGGTACATTGTGTAAACATCAGCGCTACGGCCAATGCGAAAAATCCGTTAAGGATATGTCTCATTCTTTTCATGATACTGAGTGTTCTTATGTTATTAATATATTTTTGATTCACGGTTAGCGGTGCGTTCGCTGATGGCATGTGGATTGCAAAGTCTTGTTTCCCTGTCCTGCGACTGTACACACGAAATGCCTCGTTCCCTCATCGCTTTGTTTCCGCTGACATGTGTATTCGGAAAACGTCCATTCTTCCTTAGCACAAGTTTTACGGATAATAGTGCTATGCATATAGCAACTATTAACATTGTTATGAGGAGAGTTTTAATCATTTCTGTCTAAATTTGTGGTGCAAATATAAGTTTTTTGTATCTATTTTGCTTTTTCGGGTTAGAAAAAAGAGGTTGTTGTAGTATGTAATGCGTGTTTTTAACTTCTTTTTGCACCCGGAGAGGTCGTTTGAAAACAGGAAAACAAGAAGATAATTATGGAAAAGAAAGATTTAAAGCCGGAGGTTATATTCCGTTATTTTGAAGAAGTATGTAGTATTCCCCGTCCATCGAAGAAAGAGGGAAAAATTAGAGCTTATCTGTTGGATTTCGCCAAGAAAAACTCTTTAGAGGTAAAAACCGATGAGGCGGGAAATGTACTGATACGTAAGCCGGCTACACCTGGAATGGAGGGGTTGAAAACGGTAGTCTTGCAAGGACATATGGATATGGTGTGCGAGAAGAACAAGGGTGTGCAGCATAATTTCGAAACCGATCCTATAGAAACTTATATTGACGGTGAATGGCTTCGTGCAAAGGGTACTACGCTTGGAGCGGACAACGGTATCGGGGTTGCTACGGCGTTGGCTGTTCTTGCCTCGGATGACGTTAAGCACGGCCCTATAGAATGTCTGTTTACGGTTGACGAGGAAACAGGCATGACGGGAGCTTTCGCTTTGAGCGAAGGATTTATGGATGGAGATATTCTGATAAACCTTGACTCGGAAGACGATGGTGAACTGTTTATCGGATGCGCAGGCGGAGCTGCGACTACGGCTTATTATCCTTTTCAGCAGGAAGCTGCTCCAAACGGGTATTTCTTCTTTAAGGTGACGGTGACCGGACTGACAGGTGGTCATTCGGGCGATGACATAAATAAGGGACGTGCTAACGCTAATAAACTATTGAACCGCTTTTTGGTGCAGACCATGCGCAAATGCGATTTGCGTTTGGTGACTATTGAAGGAGGAAATTTACATAATGCCATTCCGCGTGAAGCGTATGCCGTGTGTGCAGTACCTATGTCGGACAAGGAATCGGTAAGGGTAGACTTGAATATCTATTTGTCAGAAGTGGAAAACGAGTTTGCTAAAACAGAACCGAACCTTGCCATTCTTTTGGAATCGGAGTCGGCGCAGCCGCAAGTTATGGAAAAAAAGTCGATGGAACGCTTCTTGTATTCTATCTATGCCGTACACAACGGTGTGTATGCCATGAGTCAGGATATGCCGGGATTAGTAGAAACTTCTTCCAATTTAGCAGCAGTGAAGGTGAATGCAGACAAGATAGAAGTACTGACCAGTCAGCGTAGCTCTATCCTTTCGTCGCGTAAAGATATGACGCAGATGGTAGCTTCGGCTTTCTTGTTGGGCGGTGCGGAAGTAAAGACTGGCGATGGTTATCCTGGATGGAAGCCGAACCCGTCTTCGGAAATATTGAAGATTGCAGTGGAAAGCTATAAGCGACTCTTTGGAACAGCCCCGAAGATTAAAGCCATCCATGCCGGACTGGAGTGTGGACTCTTTCTCGAAAAATATCCGTCGTTCGACATGGTTTCATTTGGCCCGACTCTCCGTGGCGTACACTCGCCCGATGAGCGGATGCTGATTCCAACCGTGGAGAAATTCTGGAAACACTTGCTTGACGTGCTTGCCCATATTCCGGCAAAAGCATGAACGGGTTATCGAAAATAGTTGTAACAGGGCTTGTTGTCTGCCTTCCCTGTTTTCAGGGAAAGGCGCAGCAAGCCTTTCGTGTGATGGAATATAATATAGAAAACTTTTTTGACTGCCGTCACGATACCCTAAAGAACGATACGGAATTTCTGCCTGATGCATTGCGCGGTTGGAACTGGAATCGTTTTAATGACAAACGTAACAAAATAGCCAAGGTTATCTTGGCTGCTTCTGCATTGCAGGTGCCCGATGTCGTGGCTTTGTGCGAAGTGGAAAACGCTTATTGTTTGGAGAGCTTAACCAAATACTCCCCGTTGCGCGATGCTGCGTACAAGTATTTTATAACCGATTCGCCTGATGAACGTGGTATTGATGTAGCTTTTCTGTATCAGCCAGCTACATTTCGTCCGTTGGACACACGCAGTGTGCGGATAAATGTTTCCTCAGGACAAAAGCCCACGCGTGATTTATTACATGTGGCCGGAAAAACGGTAACAGGTGATACCCTCGACTTTATCGTTTGCCATCTTCCTTCGCGTGCAGGTGGAAAACGTACTGAAACCTATCGTAAGCATGTGGCGCAAACCGTGCGGGCGGTGGCTGATTCGATAGCTTCTATGCGTGTCACCCCATACCTTATTATATTGGGTGATTTTAACGATACGCCTCAAAGTGTCACTTTACATGAAGAACTTGGAGCGTTGATACCATCCACTGACGCTCCGATTCCTTCTGCTCTGTATAATTTGATGGGAGAAAAGTCTGATGGTACATATCGCTATAAGGGGCGATGGAGCATGTTGGATCAATTCATTGTGTCTGGCTCTTTGCTTTTGGTGAATAGTCCGGTGCAAACCTCATCTTCAAAAGCTTTTGTATTGAATTTCCCTTTTCTTCTGAAACGTGACGAACGTTATGGAGGAGAAGCACCTTTCCGTACTTATATTGGTCCTCGTTATAGCGGTGGATTTAGCGACCATTTACCTATACTTTTGGAGCTAACACTCCGTGAAGATTGGTGATGTGTATGCATTGTTCACCTAAATAGTCTATTATCGGGATATTATATGAAGTTCACAAGTTAGTAGCTTACTAACTTGTGAACTTTATTTTTTTTGTATGCTCAGAAGAGCTTTGTTTAACGGTGTAAGTTTTGGGTGAAACTATACAACGTGTAGTTCGCATATGCCTTTGTTAAGTTGTTCAGAGTTGGGGTGGCTTATTAATTCTCACTTTTGGGTGTCATCTCGCCTTCCACGTATAGGCGGACTACTTCTGTCTTTCCGTTGGTGCGCAAGGTGATGGATTTACGGAATTTGCCGGGAAATTTCCCGGCACCGTTGTAGGTGATAGTGACCTCGCCAGTTTCCCCCGGCTTGATGGGCTCTTTGGGATACTGTGGTACAGTGCATCCACATGAAGCGATGGCTTGATGGATGACTAGCGGGCCGTTTCCTACGTTAGTGAACTGGAACTTGCATGTTACTTTCGGGCTATTTTCAGAGAAAGTACCAAAGTCGTGTGTCGTTTTTTCAAATTTGATTTCGGCCGTGCCTTGCGCTATAACCATTAGAACGGCTGTCAAGAGGAATAATGTGGTGAGAAAAATCTTTTTCATCTTATTTTCAGTTTTATACAAAGAACAAAGGTATGTATTTCTTTGCCTTTTGCGACTTTTTATTACGATAATTAACAGTAACTACCCACGGTTTACCTGTTTTACACCTTTTACGGTGCTAAGTTTCTTTACGAGAGCTTCCAGTTTTGAGGTGTCGTCTACCATTACTGTGAGCATGCCTGAGAATAGTCCATCGTGTGAATCGATGCTGATAGAGCGCAACTGGATGTTATTCTCCTTGTTGATAATGGACGTGATGTTTGTCACGATGCCAATGTCATCGTGTCCGATGATGCGCAGCGTGATAGGATATTGGCGTCCTTGGCTCTTCCCTGCCCATCGTGCACGCACAATGCGGTAGGGAAATCGCAGTCTTAGTTCCGGAGCATTGGGGCAGTCGGTGCGGTGTATCTTTATTCCGCCAGATATGGTAACAAACCCGAATACCTCATCACCGTAGATGGGATTGCAGCATCGTGCTAAGCTGAAGTTAATACCTTTCAGATTTTGGTCTATAACTAGTACATCATCTTTGTAATGGTCTTTTTCCTCGGAACTTTGCTGCATGTTATATCCCTCGGCACTGCGGTAGCTAATCTCTTCGTGCTGTTCGGTTTCTTTTTTTTGCATTACCACATAGCGGTCTATCACATCGTTCACATCCAGTTTTTCACTGGCTATATCTTGGAAGAAGTCCGTTACGTTTTTGTATCCCGATTTTTTGATAAGTCGCATCAAGATGGCCTCGTCGTATTCTATCTTTCGGTTCTTGAACTTCCGTTCCAGTGTTTCGCGAGCAAACTGTGTTTGGCGTGCAACCAACTCTTTGAGAGCCTGCCGAATCTTGGTCTTGGCTTTCGCTGTGTTTACAAAGTTTAGCCAGTCGCGTTTTGGGGTCTGTGCAGCCGATGTGGTTATTTCTACCTGATCTCCACTGTTTAGTACTTGTTTGAGTTGCACGTTACGTCCGTTTACTTTTGCTCCGATACACCGACATCCCAAGTTGGAATGGATGGCGAAGGCGAAATCTAAGACCGTAGCTCCTTGTGGTAACTTGTACAAATCACCTTTAGGCGTGAATACGAATACTTCGTCTTTGTACAGGTCCAACTTGAACTGATCCATGGCCTCTATGTCGTTGTCGGCATTTTCCAAAGTTTCCCGGATGGAGTTCAGCCATTCATCTAGGCCACTTTCGCCCTTTACGCCCTTATATCTCCAGTGAGCGGCCAACCCCTTTTCGGCAATTTCATCCATGCGTTCGGTACGTATTTGTACCTCTACCCATTTCCCTTCGGGTCCCATTACGGTGATATGTAGCGATTCGTATCCGTTGCTTTTTGGTACAGATAGCCAGTCTCGTAGGCGTTTGGGATTGGGTAAGTACATGTCTGTTACGATGGAGTACGCCTGCCAACACTCTTGCTTCTCCTTGTCAAGGGGAGAGTCCAATATGACGCGGATGGCGAAGAGGTCGTACACTCCCTCGAATGGACATCCTTGTTTCTTCATCTTCTGATAGATGGAGTGTATACTTTTAGTTCGTCCTTTGATGTGGAACTTCAGTCCGGCGGCTTCCAACTTCTCCTTTACAGGCTTGATGAAAGCGTCAATGTATCTGTCACGCGCCTGCTTGGTCGCATTCAGTTTCTCCTTGATGTGATAGTACACATCGTGCTGGGTATATTTCAGTGACAGGTCTTCCAGTTCCGACTTTAACTTGTATAGTCCCAGTTTGTGAGCCAGTGGGGCGTAGAGAAACGCGGCCTCGTTGGCAACCTTCAGTCGTGCCTGTTCGTTGTTGCTATCCTTTATCTGCCTCATCAGGTTTACACGGTCTGCTATCATGATAAGCACCACTCGCATATCTTCGGCAAACGAAAGTAGTAGGTTGCGGAAATTCTCCGATTCGATGGAAGGACTTTTGGCATACAACTCGTTAATCTTTACCAAACCATGTATGATTCCGGCCACATCTGTACCGTACATCTGTCGGATTTCATCTATGGACGATAATCCGTATTTCACAGATTCGTGTAACATGATGCCTAGGATGGAAGCGCGGCGCATACCTATCTCGTCGGCCACGATAACCGCAGTTTGCATGTCCTTTATCACTGGATTCATGCCGAAAGCATTCCGGGGGACAGAACCATCGGCCATAACTTTGACCAGATGCTTTTTCAAATTATAGCAATCGTTTTTCTGCAGCGTGTCGCCCGACAACTGCAAGAGTCTTTTATAGAGTGCGATGAGTTGCTTGTGCTCATCGGGAGTGAAAAAGTCTTTTTCTTCCATGATGTTTGCTCCTTTCTTTCGAGGTAAAGATAGTTTTTTTCTTTCGGATAGGGATAGACTTGATAACTTTTTTATACTTTTGGAGAGCAATATCCCACGAGCGTGGTATAATTATAACTTACTATAACTTAAATACAGATGATATGTTGACACAAGACGACAAAGAATTAATTGCGAAAAAAGGAATTACCGAGGAGCAGATAGCAGAACAGTTGGCTTGCTTTGAAAAAGGATTTCCGTTCTTGAAACTGGCAGCTGCAGCTTCAGTAGAAAACAAGGGCATCATGAAGCCCGATGAAGAGTTGGTGAAAAAATATCTAACAGCGTGGGATGCATACAAGGATAGTGACAAAAAAGTGGTGAAGTTCGTGCCTGCTTCGGGAGCGGCAAGCCGAATGTTCAAAAATATGTTTGAGTTCCTAGGCGCCGAATATGATGCGCCGAAAACCGATTTTGAAAAGAAATTCTTCGACCATATACACGATTTCGCTTTCTTTACGGATTTAAATGCCGCCTGCTTGGATAACACAGGAAAGGATATTGATGCTTTGCTTTCAGCAAGCAACTACAAGGCTATAGTGGTCAATCTGTTGGAACAAGCCGGACTTAATTATGGACAGTTGCCGAAAGGTTTGCTGAAATTTCACCGTTATGCCGATGGCGTGCGTACACCGTTGGAAGAACACTTGGTAGAAGGCGCGCTTTATGCTGCAGGAAAGAGTGGACAGGTGAATGTACACTTCACTGTGTCTACCGAGCACCGTGAGCTGTTCGGTAAACTGGTGGAGGCGAAAGTGGCCGAGTATGCTGCAAAGTACGGAGTGGAATACAACGTGTCTTTCTCAGAACAGAAACCCAGCACGGATACTATTGCCGCTGATATGGAAAACCATCCGTTCCGCGATGAAAAAGGTAAGCTATTGTTCCGTCCGGGTGGACACGGTGCATTGATTGAAAACCTGAACGATATAGATGCCGATGTGGTGTTTATTAAGAATATTGACAATGTAGTACCCGACCGCTTGAAAGGAGATACGATAACCTATAAGAAACTCTTGGCAGGTGTGCTGATAACCTTGCAACAGCAGACATTCGGCTATTTGAAATTGTTGGATAGCGGACATTATAGTCATGAGCAATTGGAGACGATTATTCGCTTTGTGCAACAACAACTACGTTGTCGGAAAGAAGATATTAAGGATTTGGAAGATGCAGAACTGGTAATTTATTTACGTAAGAAGTTAAATCGCCCGATGCGTGTGTGTGGTATGGTGAAGAATGTAGGTGAACCGGGTGGAGGTCCGTTCCTTGCATATAATCCAGATGGAACTATTTCGTTGCAGATTCTGGAAAGTTCACAGATAGACATGAATGATGCCGAAAAGAAAGCCATGTTCGAACAGGGTACGCACTTCAACCCCGTAGATTTGGTATGCGCCGTACGCGACTATAAGGGAGAAAAGTTTAATCTGTTACATTATGTAGACAAGGCCACTGGCTTCATCTCCTACAAGAGCAAAAACGGCAAAGACCTAAAAGCCTTGGAACTTCCTGGTTTGTGGAATGGGGCAATGAGCGACTGGAATACGGTATTTGTAGAAGTGCCTTTGACTACATTCAATCCGGTAAAGACCGTAAACGACTTGCTGCGTGAGCAACACCAGTAATCGTACCGACTAAACATCGAATTATAGATAAAGAAGGGATGTTATGCCTGTTAATGTGGGTATGACATCCCTTCTTTATCCGTTCGTTGAAAAAATCGTGGCGTTCATTGAATAATTTTTTCTCGGTCACAGGATTGTAATATCTCTGCATTTGAAATTTAATGTAGTAGTATGACAATGGATACGTTAATATCGAATTTTCAGTCTATTTCGCTGAACGAAATGGATGGAATCAGACTGATGAACCGGACAGATACTAAGTTTGTGACTTCCATTGGTATGCTGATGAAACTTTTGCGGATGGCTGGCGATGAATATCGGGTACAGGAGATAGACGGTAAGCGCAATATGAGTTATGCTACCGTTTATTACGATTCGGATGACTATACTTTCTACAATGCTCATCACGATGGACATGCTTGTCGGCAGAAAGTAAGGATTCGCTCGTACGTAGATAGCCGATTAAGCTTTCTTGAAGTGAAAACTAAAGACAATCATGGTAAGACTCACAAGAAGCGCATCTCGGCGGATGATGCCTTAGCTCGGGAGTTTCTTCGTCAGAATTCAAAGGTAAGTCCAGAACTGCTGAAGCAAAAGATAAAGAACTGTTTCCGTCGTATTACATTAGTGAATAAGGCCAAGACGGAGCGTTTGACCATTGATACCAATCTGACGTTTGTCAATCTGGTCACAGGTTTGCAATACTCGCTACCTCATCTTGCTGTCATTGAGTTGAAGCGAGATGGTTTGCAGTCATCACCGATCCTTTCGATACTTCGAGAGTTAAGAATTCACCCTTGTGGCTTTAGTAAGTATTGCATCGGCGAGGCTCTTACTAACCCATCGCTTCGCATTAATCGCATAAAACCTCGTTTGCAGCACCTCAAAAAGATATCGTAAGGGTGATTCCCGAATTTCGAATATTGTATTTTACGAAGTATTGTTTTTTTAGTATTTTATTCAGTTATGACAGGTTTTGTAGATGTGGCAGACTTTCTGCCTATGATTTTAAGATTCGTGTTTAACACCGTATCCGTTTGGAGCATTACCCATTGGCTTTATTTCCCGAAGAGCCGTCGGCGTGAATATTATTTCACTTTCATGCTTATTGGTATCAGTGTTTTCTTCCTGATTAATTTGTTGGGAGGTGCTAATGTTAAGATAGAGTTCGCTCTTGGACTTTTCGCCATCTTTGGTATTATTCGCTATCGTACAGAGTCTATGCCAGTGCGTGAAATGACTTATCTCTTTATGATTATCGCCATGTCTGTAATCAATGGTTTGTCGCACAATCTCGGATGGTTGCAGTTGGCGTCTGTCAATTTGTTATTCATTCTGATGACACTCGTGTTTGAGAACATCAAGTTGAAGGGAAGCATGGCGGTGAAGGTTGTGCAGTATGATCGGATTGAGCTTATAAAACCAGAGCGTAAGGCCGAACTTTTGGCTGACTTGAAAGAACGTACAGGACTTGACATCGTAAAAGTGGAAATAGGTGGTATCGATTTTCTTCGGGATATGAGTATAATCAAGATATACTACTCTTCCGATGAGGTGATTACCATTGATTCACAGGTGAAAGTGAGTAGAGAAGAGTTTCTGAACAATTAAAAAGACTGTATGCGATGGATAGATTTTTATTGACAGGAGTTGCATTGCTGTGCATGACGCAGTGGGTGAAGGCGCAAAACGGTACAGATTTCGGTATTTGGATGGATGCTGGAGTAGAGAAGAAATTTAATAAACACTGGGTGTTGGAAGGCGAATTGGGAGCACGAACCCGGAATAATTCCAAGGAGATGGATCGCTATAGCTTTGGCTTAGGAGCAGACTATAAACTGAATAAGTATCTGAAGTTTTCGGCAGGTTATAATTTCCTGTATGACCATCGTGGTGGAAAGCAGACTTATCACAAGAATGGAACAGTAAATAAGATAACTCCTACGTATTGGTGGCCTCGAAACCGTTTTCTGTTTGGAGTGACTGGAAGCTATAGTATAGGGAATCTTGGCCTTTCGTTAAGGGAGATGTATCAGTACACCTATCGTGCCAAGGCAAAGAACAAGAAATATGATACTGATACAGAGGAGTGGGAAGACATTAAGAGTAAAAGTCAGCATCTGCTACGCTTGCGCTTCCAGATGAACTATGACCTAAAACATACCCCATTTACTCCTTTTGGAAGTGTGGAAATGTATCATGGTGAAGGAGGTCTTCTGAAGACCCGATATACATTAGGTACTGGCATCTCTTTAGGAAAGAAAAACGAGCTGAAGCTTTACTATCGCTATCAGAACTTACGGCATAATGATGACGATGATTGGGATATTCATGTATTGGGAATAGGATACAAGTATAAGTTTTAAAGGTTGGTTATGGGGCTGTGTCGTTATTGACACAGCCCTTTTGTGGTTAAAGGCATCCTTTACTGGATGGCACTTCGTAGTGGTATATGTCTCTTTTTATAGCCATTTTCAAACTACGGGCTAAAGCCTTGAAGATACCTTCTATCTTGTGATGCTCATTTTGTCCTTCGGCTTTGATGTTGAGATTCATGCGTGCAGAATCGCTTAGCGATTTGAAAAAGTGCAAGAACATTTCGGTGGGCATTTCGCCTATCTTTTCGCGATGGAATTCGGCGTTCCATACCAGCCACGGACGTCCTCCGAAATCAAGTGCTACCTGACAGAGACTGTCGTCCATGGGTAAGCAATATCCGTATCGTTCTATTCCGCGTTTACTTCCTAAGGCTTGATAGATACATTCGCCCAGTGCAATCGCCGTGTCTTCTATGGTATGGTGCTCGTCTACCTCCAGGTCACCTTTTACCTGAATGTCCAGGTCAATACCTCCGTGTTTGCCGATTTGTTCCAACATATGATCGAAGAATCCTATTCCGGTGCTGATGTGGCAAGTGCCGTTTCCGTCCAGATTAATGCGGATGTTTATGTCGGTTTCTTTAGTTGTTCGGTGTACCTCAGCCGTTCGTTCTCCAGCAAAGAGGAATTCAGCCACTTTACTCCATTCGGTTGTTGCCAGTACGCATACATCTTCCAGTTGCTTTTCTGTGAGACACGATTTATCGGGTTGTAGCAGAATGGCTTTGCATCCTAAGTTTTTTGCCAGTTCCACGTCAGTAATCCTGTCGCCTATCACGAAGCTTCCTTTTAGGTCGTATGTTTCATTGTTGATGTATTGGGTCAGCATGCCGGTGCGTGGCTTCCGGGTCGGAGCGTTATCCTCAGGGAAGCTACGGTCTATCAAAATATTGCTGAATGTAATGCCTTCATTCGCGAAAGTATGCAATACGAAATTGTGTACAGGCCAAAACGTATTCTCAGGAAACGATTCGGTTCCAAGGCCGTCTTGGTTGGTAACCATGACGAATTCAAAATCCAATTTCTGACGGATGAAACTCAGGTTTCGGAATACGTCCGGATAAAACTCCAACTTCTCGAATGCGTCCAGTTGGTAGTCGATGGGAGGTTCTATAACCAATGTTCCATCCCGGTCTATGAATAATACTTTCTTTTGCTTCATTGTTCGTTGTATGCTTTTAGAGCTTCTATAAGGATGTCGTTCTCCGGGCGGGTACCAATGGTGATGCGCAGACAGTCTTTGCAGAGGGTTACATTGGAACGGTTTCGCACGATGATTCCCTTATCTACCAAATAATTGTAAATGCGATGCGCATCAGTGACGCGGGTTAAGAAGAAATTGGCGTCGGTAGGGTAGATGTGTAAACAGATGTTCAGTTTACTGAACTCCTTGACAAGTCGTTCCCGTTCTTCCAGCAAGGAAGACACCCAGCGGTTTACCTCGTAATGCTTTTGCATCATCTTGATGGCTTCTTCCTGTGTTAGGCGGTTGATGTTGTAAGGGTACTTTACCTTATTGAATATACTGATGATGTCTTTCTGCGCAAAGGCCATGCCCAACCGAATGGCTGCACATCCCCAAGCCTTGCTAAACGTATTGAGTACGATGATATTGGGATATTTATCCAATTCCAATCGGAAAGGTTTTTCCGAGGAAAAGTCGGAGTAGGCTTCGTCTATCACGACAAGTCCTTCGAAACCAGAAAGTATCTTTCCCATTTCTGTGCGTGTCATCGCATTACCCGAAGGATTGTTGGGGCTGCATATCCAAATCACTTTCGTATGCTCGTCGCAAGCGTTCAGCAGAGCCTCAGCCGATAACTGGAAGTCGGAGTCTAATTTTACAGGCCGATATTCTACATCGTTGATGTCGGCGCATACTTTATACATACCGTATGTAGGCTCAATGGCTACAACATTGTCTACTCCAGGCACTGTAAAGCAGCGGAAAACCAGGTCGATGGCTTCATCGCTTCCATTCCCCAAGAATATTTGTTCGGGAAGTACGCCTTTTACTGGGGCAATCAATCCTTTTAGTTCGCGTTGTAACGGATCGGGGTAGCGATTATTGGGAGCGTTGTATGGGTTTTCGTTGGCATCCAAAAAGACGGAGGCTTCCTTGCCGCTATACTCATCGCGGGCGGACGAATAAGGACTTAAAGCCCATACATTCGGACGTGTCAGTTCTTTTAATGTCTTCATGCTAAAGTGGAATTATTAGTTTTCGTTTAGTCTTACGGTTACAGCGTTTTTGTGGGCGTCCAGATGCTCGTTGGCTGCCATAACTTGAATGGTTGGCCCTAAGGTTGAGATACCTTCACGTGTGATTTCCTGAAACGTAATTTTCCGAATGAAACTGTCAAGACTGACTCCGCTGTATGCCTTGGCGTATCCGTTGGTTGGTAGGGTATGATTCGTGCCCGATGCGTAGTCGCCAGCGCTTTCGGGGGAGTATGAGCCTAAGAACACCGAGCCGGCATTTACAATCTGTGATGCTATTTCATTATAATTCTTTGTTTCAATGATTAGGTGTTCGGGGGCATATTCGTTTGTCATGTCGATAGCTTCTTCCATGTCACTGACTAAAATCAGTTTGCTTGAATCAAGCGATTTGGCAGCTAACTCTTTTCTGGGGAGTGCGGCCAGTTGTTTGTCTACCTCCTTTGCAACGTTTTCTAGCAGAGCTTCAGATGTGGTGATAAGTATAGCCTGACTGTCTGCTCCGTGTTCGGCTTGTGAAAGCAAATCGGCTGCTACGAATACCGGGTTGGATGTCTCATCGGCCAATACGGCTACTTCCGAAGGTCCGGCTGGCATATCAATGGCTACATCGTGTAGGGATACCTGTTGTTTGGCAATGGTAACGAACTGGTTTCCTGGACCGAAAATTTTGTAGACTTTAGGTATCGATTCCGTTCCGTAAGCCATGGCTCCGATGGCTTGCACGCCTCCGGCTTTAAACACCTTGTTTACGCCAGCTGCATGTGCGGCATATAAAACGGCTGGGTGTACTTTTCCCTCTTTGTTGGGAGGTGTACACATCACTATCTCTTTACAGCCTGCTATCTGGGCTGGGGTAGCCAGCATGAGCACGGTGGAGAATAGGGGAGCCGTTCCTCCGGGAATGTACAGTCCTACCTTTTGTATAGGAACCGCCTTTTGCCAGCAAGTTACTCCGGGTTTGGTCTGTATTTTCTTTCCCTCAAACCGCTGGGCGGAATGGAATGTGCGTATGTTCTGCAGTGCTCGCTGAATGGCCGATTTCAGGTCGGAATCTATATTCTTTTCCGCTTTGGCAAATTCTGCTTCGGTGACCGCTAAGGATTCTAACGTTACTTTGTCAAACTGCTCTTCGTATGCTTTTACAGCTTTGTCGCCTTCCGTGCGAACTTTGTTCAGTACTTCAGAAACAATGTCTTTCAGTGAGTCTGTTTTCATGGCCGAACGTTTCAATAAGGTTTCCCAAGAGTCTCGGCCGGGGTATTTGATGATATTCATTCTTTTCGGTAGGTTTAGAGTTACAGAATCATTTTCTCAATGGGAAGCACCAAGATGCCTTGGGCACCCAGAGCTTTCAGTTTTCCAATGATTTCCCAAAAGCGTTTTTCATCGAGAACCGTATGTACACTGCTCCACCCCGGAGTAGCCAAAGGCATGATGGTGGGGCTTTTTACACCGGGAAGCACTTCGATGATGTCTTTTAGCTTGTCGGTTGGCGCATTCATCAGAACGTACTTTTTATCCTCGGCTGCTTTTACTGCTTCTATGCGGAATAGTAGTTCGTTCAGGATTTCTTTTTTCTCGTCGCTCAGGTTTTTGTTGCCGATGAGCAGAGCTTCGCTTTTCATGACTACTTCCACTTCTTTCAGGTTGTTGCTGATGAGCGTGGAGCCTGAACTCACGATATCGAAGATTGCGTCAGACAGTCCGATGCCCGGGGCTATTTCTACCGATCCTGTGATGACGTGTATGTCGGCTTGGATATTGTTTTTGGTGAGGAATGAACGCAGGATGCCGGGGTAAGAAGTGGCTATCTTTTTTCCGTTGAACCAGGTTAAACCGTTGTATTCCTCTTCTTTGTGGATGGCAAGCGACAGTCGGCATTTGCTGAAGCCTAAGCGATAAATAACGTTGGCGTCTTCCTGGCGTTCCATGAACTCATTTTCTCCCACGATGCCGATGTCGGCTACTCCGCTTGCTACACTTTGCGGAATGTCATCGTCGCGCAGAAAAAGAACTTCTACGGGGAAATTGCTTGACTGGGTGAGTAGCGTGCGCTTTGAGGTAGAAAGTTTGATATCGGCTTCGGCCAATAAAGCCATGGTGTCGTCGAATAAGCGACCTTTGGATTGTACTGCGATTCTAAGCATATTGCGTAACATATTAAATTATCAAAAAAAAGAGGCTAACCGTATTACGGAAAGCCTCAATCTATATCCTGAACATACACACCCACTGGCTACCGTAATATTACGTTAGGGCAATGATGGTGATGATGTATGTTCGTAAAAATCATAATTCTTGTTATTGTCTTTGTTTGTTGCAAAAGTATAGTATGCTTTTTGATAAAACAAATTATTATCGTAAAAAGTAGAAGAATACTTTCTTTTTAATCGTGTTCTGTATTTATATGCTGTGTTTTTGTAATTTGCGGTTACTCGTCTTCCGTCTTGCATTGGCAGAAATGCATGTCGTGTTGCGCCTTTTCTTGCGGGAAGGCGAAGTAAACGCAGTGAGCTTTCGTACATTCTTCTCCGGCTTCGTTGTACAGTGAGGCGTCAATGATGACGATGTTGCGCCGCTGTTCTATCATGCGAGCGCGTAGGCTGATGCGTTTTTCGGTGGTGTGTACGGGCTTCAGGTATTTTATTTCCATCTTCGATGTGACTCCGGCCGTTTGCAGCTTTCGGATGATGACCCATCCGCAGATTTCGTCAAGCAGTGTGGCTTGTATGCCGCCATGCAAGGTGTTGAACCATCCCTGGAATCGTCCGTCCGGCTCCCAGTAGCTCACTATCTCATCGCCGTCTTCATAAAATTCCATCTTTACTCCCCATTCGTTGTCGGGCGAGCAACCGAAGCAGTTGTAGCCTTCCATTCCTACCCACGGGTTAATGATTTTCTTCATGTCGGTAGAGGTTTTAGAATTCGTAATCGCAGCAAGCTCTGTCTTGCTTGGCTTCTTTCAGGATGCCTGCGGCGGACACATGCGATGGGTGTGCAGCGTATGCCTTTACGTCGGCCAGGGTGTCGAACTCGCTTTCGAGGCAGATGTCCCATTTCTCGTCGGGATTTAGGTTGAGGCCTACGTAGACTTTACGGATACTTTTTATGACTTCGGGAAGAGCTTCGATGGCAGTTTTGAATCGGTTCATGACATCGGATTTCTCTTCGGCGGTAAGTGTTTCTTTCAGCTTGAATAAAACAATGTGCTTGACCATAGTTGCTTATATGATTAATTGTCGTAATTTTGTAAAAGTATGCGGCGCATACGGATTATATGGTGCAAATATAAAAATTAAAAATAGAATAACGCAGATGATTATTATTGGAATTGCAGGAGGAACCGGGTCTGGAAAGACAACTGTGGTGAAGAGTATCGTAGAAAGCCTTCCGGCGCAGGAGGTGGCCCTTCTTCCGCTGGATTCTTACTATAAAGACAGTAGCGGCGTGCCGGTAGAAAAACGGCAAAGCATCAACTTCGACCATCCCAATGCGTTCGACTGGGAGCTGCTGTCTAAGCACGTGGAAATGTTGCGTTGCGGAGAGGCTATCGAACAGCCGGTATATTCTTACCTTACTTGCACGCGACAAGCGGAAACCATTCACGTAGAACCTCGCAAGGTGGTAATAGTGGAAGGGATATTGGCCTTGTACGATGAGACTCTGTGTCGGCAGATGGACTTGAAAATCTTTGTGGATGCTGACCCGGACGAGCGGTTGATTCGAGTCATTCAACGCGACGTGATAGAACGTGGGCGCACCGCTGAGGCTGTGATGGACCGATACGTAAAGGTACTGAAGCCGATGCATCAAGAATTTATTGAGCCGTCTAAGCGATATGCCGACCTGATTGTTCCGCAAGGAGGCCACAACCGGAAAGCCATTGAGATACTACAGATGTATATCGAAAGGATGCTGGAGCGATGAACGTTGTCCGTGGATTGTTCGGAGCGCTTCTGATGGTGCTGATTCTGTCTGCTTGTCACCGCCACGGCGGGATGAAAGGTGGAGAGGCCGATGTGGACTTGCCCGAAATTCGCGAACGTGGAGAGATAGTCGCTCTTACACTGAATAGCTCGGTCTCTTATTTTGACTATCGGGGCGAGCCGATGGGATTCCAGTACGAGTTGGCCCAGCAGTTCGCCAAATCGCTGGGACTGACCTTGAAGGTAAAGGTGGTGAACAACACACAGGCGTTGGTAGATAGCCTGCTGTTGGGAAAAGGCGATTTTATCGCCTATAATCTGCCTATTACCAATAGCTGGAAAGATAGTCTGATTTATTGCGGCGAAGAAAACATCAGCCACCAAGTGCTGGTACAACGCATCGGAGCGGATGCGGTAAAAGACGTAACCCAACTGATTGGGAAGGAAGTGTATGTGGTGCCCGGAAAGCATAGCGAACGCCTGAAACATCTGGACGCGGAACTTGGCGGAGGTATCTCGATACACGAACTGTCGCCCGACAGCGTTTCGGAGGAAGAACTCATTTCGTGGGTAGCCGATGGGCAAATAGATTATACGGTGGCCACTCACGAGGTGGCGAAACTGAATCGCACGTACTATCCCAATTTGGATATCGGCGTGGCTGTAAGTTTCGACCAACGGGCTTCGTGGGCTGTCAGGAAGACATCGCCCCTGCTGGCCGAGGCTGCCGACAAGTGGCACAAGGAGAATGTGGGGTCGCCTGCGTTCACTACCAGTGCCAAGCGTTATTTCGAACTGAACAAGCGGCCTGCTTTTAGTCCTGTCCTTTCGGTGAAAGACGGGAAGATTTCGCATTTCGACTCTTTGTTCCGCAAGTATGCTCAAACCATCGGGTGGGACTGGCGGATGCTTGCGGCATTGGCCTATGCCGAGTCGAACTTCAATCCCGATGTCGTTTCGTGGGCTGGGGCAAAAGGCTTGATGCAGTTGATGCCGGCTACCTGCCGTGCGATGGGGGTGCCTCGCGGAAAAGAAAAAGACCCGGAAGAAAGCATCAAGGCCGGCGTGAAGTATATTGCCCGGCTGCAGCAGATATTCTCTAAGGTCTCGGATCCAACCGAACGAAACAAGTTCGTGCTGGCCGCTTACAATGCCGGAGTGGGGCATGTGACCGACGCCATGGCTCTGGCCGAAAAGCACGGAAAGAGCCGCTACGTTTGGGAGAATCATGTGGCTCACTATATGTTGTTGAAAAGTAATGAAGAGTATTATCAGGATCCGGTTTGTCGAAACGGGTATTTCCGGGGTACCGAAACCTATAAGTTCGTGCGCGATGTGATGGAACGTACTGAAAAATATAAACGCTTGATTAAGTGATTGTTAGTCGCCTGCTGAAAACCTTAAAAAAACGCTAACGGAGAATAAAAATCTCCGGCGAGAGATTTTAAAAACGTCTCGAGAGATTAAAAAAACGTCCCGAGGGATTTTTTAAGGCTTCCGACTCACTCCAAAACCAACATTTTCGTTTTCTTAGTTCTGCCCAAAAAAGAGATTGTCATATCGTTTTTTTTGTACTTTTGCACTTTATGTGAAAGTAGAACTTAAAAGACAATATACATTGAATTATAAGAAATTGTTTCAACGCGTTTTTGCCCTACTGTCCGCTCCGGGAAAGGCGTGGGATGATATAAAGGCGGAAAACGCTGGCGGAAAGCAAGTCTTGGTAGAGTTTGCCTATCCGCTCATCGGTTTGTGCGGACTGGCCGAGTTTGTTGGTGTTATGTTCAAGGGCGGCGATTCGGTTTCGCTTCTGTTTCAGCAAGCAATGACTTGTTGTTGTGCGGTGGCCGTATCGTTGTTTGGCGGGTTGTTTATCTCAGCTTCCTTATTAGACTGGCTGAACCGTAAATGGGTGAAGTCCAATATCTCTTACGACCGTATGTTGGCATTCGCCGGATACAGCATGGTAGTGGTCTTTGTTTTGAGCTTCTTCCGCGGACTTTCCAACGAATTTGTCATACTTTGTTTGCTGTTGCAGTTATACACAGCCGTGGTAGCCTACGAGGGAACTCGCCGTTGGCTCTCAATGAAAGAAGAACGCCAGACCCATTTCGTGGTGATGGCTACCGTTATCTTGCTGGTATGCCCTGCAGTGATTGAAATTTTGTTTAATAAACTCTCTGAATATTTGAACTGATGAAAGCGAATACAAGCAGCAATATAAATATCAAGAATAAACGGGCTTCGTTCGACTACGAGTTCATCGATACATATACGGCCGGCATTGTTCTGACCGGAACCGAGATTAAGTCTATCCGGCAGGGTAAGGCCAGTTTGGTCGATACGTTCTGCATCTTTGTGCGAGGCGAGCTATGGGTGAAGAACATGCACATAGCCGAATACTTTTACGGCTCGTACAACAATCATTCCGCCCGGCGTGACCGCAAGCTGCTGCTTACCCGGAAAGAACTCCGCAAGCTGGAACGCACCTCGGACGAACCCGGGTTTACCATCGTGCCGACGCGTATGTTTATCAATGAAAAAGGATTGGCAAAAGTGGTCATAGCCTTGGCTAAAGGTAAAAAGGAATATGACAAGCGCCAAACGCTCAAGGAAAAAGAAGACCGTCGCATGATGGACAGAATGTTCAAACGATAAAGTTTATCTAACTACATGCCTGCAAAGACTATACAACAAATCATCAAGGAACGGATTCTGGTACTCGATGGAGCAATGGGTACCATGATTCAGCGTTATAACTTGACCGAAGCAGACTTCCGCGGAGAACGGTTTAAGGACTGGAAAGGACAACTGAAAGGGAACAACGACATGTTGTGCCTTACCCGCCCGGATGTGATAGAAGATATCCATCGGAAATATCTCGAGGCTGGAGCCGACATCATAGAGACCAATACATTTAACTCTACTACGGTATCGATGGCCGATTACCATTTCCAACCTTATTGCGAGGAGATGAACCGGGCTGCGGTACGCATAGCCCGCAAGGTTGCCGATGAGTTTACGGAGCTTACCCCGGAGAAGCCGCGTTTTGTGGCCGGTTCGGTAGGACCTACCAACAAGACCTGCTCCATGAGCCCCGATGTGAACAATCCCGCTTATCGGGCGCTCTCGTTCGATGAGTTGTTGCAAGCCTATCGCGAGCAGATGGACGCGTTGATAGAAGGCGGTGTAGATGCCATCCTGATAGAAACCATATTCGATACATTGAATGCGAAAGCCGCCATCATGGCCGCTCAGCAAAGCATGAAAGCGCAGAACCGCCAATTGCCTATTATGCTTTCGGTCACAGTGGCCGACATATCCGGCCGTACGTTGTCAGGGCAGACGCTGGACGCGTTCCTCGCCTCGGTAGCCCGTGAAGACATCTTCTCCGTTGGCTTAAACTGCTCGTTCGGCGCTAAGCAGCTGAAACCTTATCTGGAGGCGCTTGCTAATCGGGCGCCTTACTACATCAGCGCCTATCCGAATGCCGGATTGCCGAACAGCTTGGGACAATACGACCAGACCCCCGACGAAATGGCTTCCGAAGTAAAGGAATACATAGACGAAGGCTTGGTGAATATCATCGGCGGTTGTTGCGGTACTACCGAAGCGTACATAGCCCGCTATCAAGACTTGGTGAGAGGCAAACAGCTGCACGTGCCGGCCGCTCCCTCGGAACACCTTTGGCTGTCCGGACTCGAACTGCTCGAACAGACTCCCGAAATCCGTTTCATAAACATCGGTGAGCGATGCAACGTGGCCGGGTCGCGCAAATTTCTCCGTTTGATAAACGAAAAACAATATGACGAGGCTCTCAGTATAGCCCGTAAGCAAGTAGACGACGGGGCTTTGGTCATCGACGTAAATATGGACGACGGTCTGCTGGATGCAGCCGCCGAGATGACCACATTCCTGAATCTAGTGGCGTCGGAACCGGAAATCGCTCGAGTTCCCATTATGATAGACTCATCGAAATGGGAGGTAATATTGGCTGGCCTGAAGTGCGTACAGGGAAAGTGCATTGTAAACTCCATTTCGCTGAAGGAAGGGGAGGAGAAGTTCATTAGCCGAGCCCGTATCGTAAAGGAATACGGAGCCGCGGTTATCGTAATGGCTTTCGATGAAAAAGGGCAGGCCGATACCTACGCCCGCAAGATAGAAGTCTGTGAACGTGCCTACCGAATCCTTACCGAGCAGGTACATTTCAATCCGCAAGACATCATCTTCGACCCGAACGTATTGGCGGTTGCTACAGGTATAGAGGAGCATAACAATTATGCGGTCGACTTTATTCAGGCGGCCGGATGGATTCGGCGTAACCTGCCCGGCGCACACATCAGTGGCGGTGTGAGCAATCTGTCTTTCTCTTTCCGTGGAAACAACTACATCCGCGAGGCGATGCATGCAGTCTTCCTCTATCATGCCATTTCGCAGGGAATGGATATGGGAATTGTTAATCCGAGCACCTCGGTGCTGTATACCGATATCCCGGCTGATGTGCTGGAACGTATAGAAGACGTCGTGCTGAACCGGCGTCCCGATGCGGCGGAACGGCTGATAGAAACGGCCGAAAAGCTGAAAGCGGCCAAAGATGGTGCAGCTGCCGGGCAAAGCGCAACCAATCATTTGGCATGGCGCGAAGGAACAACCGTCGAGGAGCGGTTGCAGCATGCCTTGGTAAAAGGTATCGGAGATTATCTGGAAGACGATTTGCACGAAGCTCTTACGAAATATCCCAATGCCGTAGGTATAATCGAAGGTCCGCTGATGGCGGGCATGAACCACGTGGGTGACCTGTTTGGTGCCGGAAAGATGTTTCTGCCTCAAGTCGTGAAAACCGCCCGCACAATGAAGAAGGCGGTGGCTGTGCTCCAACCTTATATCGAAGCTGAGAAGAAAGACGGTGCTCGCAGTGCCGGTAAGGTGTTGCTCGCTACGGTGAAAGGTGATGTTCACGATATCGGAAAGAACATCGTGTCGGTGGTGATGGCTTGTAACAACTACGAGATTATCGATTTGGGCGTAATGGTTCCTGCCGAAACAATCGTGGAAACCGCTATCCGTGAGAAGGTAGACATTGTAGGTCTGAGCGGATTGATAACTCCGTCGTTGGAAGAAATGGTACACGTGGTGGGCGAAATGGAACGTGCCGGGCTGAATATTCCAGTGCTTATAGGCGGTGCTACTACATCCAAGCTGCATACCGCACTGAAGATAGCTCCGGTATACCACGCTCCGGTAGTGTATATGAAAGACGCTTCGCTAAACGCGCCAATAGCTGCACGGCTGATGAATCCTGACCTTCGGTCGGCTTTTGCCGAAGAGTTGGAGAACGAATATCAGGAGTTGCGCTTGCAGAATAAAGAAAAGAAGGTACAGACGGTATCGCTGGAAGAGGCTCGGAAAAACAAGCTGAACCTGTTCTGACCCGTTGGTAGATATGTTAGGCTTTTCCGCTGAATTACACCCTCATTTATTGCGTGAATGTTGTGTGTAAATGGGAAAAATACGTATCTTTGTGGCCAATCGAAAAAACGAACAAGAACAACAAAAATAAAGTAAAATGGCACAGGAAGATGTTTTCAAGAAACTTGTTTCACACTGTAAGGAGTATGGTTTTGTATTCCCGTCGAGTGAAATTTACGACGGCTTGGGCGCGGTGTACGACTACGGCCAGAACGGTGTGGAACTGAAGAACAATATCAAGCAATATTGGTGGCAGAGCATGGTGCTTCTGCACGATAATATCGTAGGTATCGACTCGGCTATCTTTATGCATCCCACTATATGGAAAGCTTCGGGCCACGTTGATGCATTCAATGACCCATTGATTGATAACCGTGATTCGAAAAAACGTTACCGCGCTGATGTCTTGATAGAAGACCAGATAGCCAAGTACGAAGAAAAGATAAACAAGGAAGTGGCCAAGGCCGCAAAGAAATATGGAGATTCATTCAACGAGGCTGAATTCCGCAGTACAAATCCTCGCGTGTTGGAAAACCAGGCAAAACGCGATGCTTTGCACGAACGTTATTCTAAGGCGATGAACGCTACCGACCTGAACGAACTTCGACAGATTATCCTTGATGAAGAAATCGTTTGCCCGATATCGGGTACACGCAACTGGACGGAAGTACGTCAGTTCAACCTGATGTTCTCTACCGAGATGGGCTCTACGGCCGACGGAGCGATGAAGGTTTATCTGCGTCCCGAAACGGCACAGGGTATCTTCGTTAACTATCTGAACGTACAGAAAACCGGTCGTATGAAAGTGCCTTTTGGTATAGCTCAGATTGGTAAGGCATTCCGTAACGAAATCGTAGCCCGTCAGTTTATCTTCCGTATGCGCGAGTTCGAACAGATGGAAATGCAGTTCTTCGTAAAACCGGGAACTGAACTGGAATGGTTCAAGAAGTGGAAAGAAACTCGTTTGAAATGGCACAAGGCTTTGGGCTTTGGTGATGACCACTATCGCTATCACGATCACGAAAAGCTGGCTCACTACGCTAACGCTGCAACAGATATTGAATTCTTGATGCCGTTCGGATTCAAGGAAGTGGAAGGTATCCACTCGCGTACTAACTTCGACTTGAGTCAGCATGAAAAGTTCTCAGGAAAGAGCATTAAGTATTTCGATCCAGAGATAAACGAGTCTTATACTCCGTACGTTATCGAAACCTCTATCGGTGTAGACCGTATGTTCCTCAGCGTAATGAGCGCTGCATATTGCGAAGAGCAGTTGGAAAATGGTGAAAGCCGCGTAGTTCTGAAACTGCCCGCAGCTTTGGCTCCGGTGAAGTTGGCTATTCTTCCGTTGGTGAAGAAAGACGGACTGCCTGAAAAGGCACGCGAGATAATGGACGACCTGAAGTTCCATTTCCATTGTCAGTACGATGAAAAAGACTCCATCGGAAAACGTTATCGCCGTCAGGATGCCATCGGTACTCCGTACTGCATTACCGTAGATCACCAGACTTTGGAAGACGGATGCGTAACGTTGCGTAACCGCGACACGATGCAACAGGAACGTGTGGCTATTTCGGCGCTGAACGGCATTATAGCCGATAAGGTAAGCATTACCAGCTTGCTGAAAACATTGCAATAACAATAAGTAAGATATGCGAAAAAGTAAAAATATCGTTTTCGGCCTTGTCGCAGCCTTGTGTTGTGCCGTAGCATTTGCTTCGTGCAGCAAAGATACGCCGGAAGCCGATCCTTACGAAAACTGGGAAGCGCGAAACAGTGCTTTCATTGACTCTATTGCCAACGTGTGCGCTGCGAACCTTTCGACTGCCGAGTGGGAAATCGGAAAGTGGAAGAAGCTCCTTTCGTGTAAGTTGCTGAATGATGAAGTGACTCCTCACACCAATACGGATTACGTGTACATGCAGATGTTGGAGTATGACGAAGATGGTTCTGTGACTGAGGGAACGGATGGGATTAACGATACAGATACAGTGTCTGTTCATTATCGTGGTGAATTGATAAACGGTACGGTTTTCGACCAAAGTTATACGGACGACTGGGATTCGCGTTATAGTACACCTACATCGTTTTGCGTAGGGGCTGTAATTACGGGTTGGACTACTGTGTTAGAGTATATGAAAGCTTATCGTCGGGTTAAGGTGTATATTCCTTATACCTTGGCTTATAAAACAAGCGGTAGCGGAAGTTCTATTCCCGGATATTCCGCTTTGGTCTTCGATGTTCGTGTGGAGAAAGTTATTCATCCCACGGGACCAGATGACCGTTCGCTGATGAAAAAGAAATAAAACGGGAACATTTCCTATCAATAAAGGGAAGCATCTTTCACTGTAAAGGCTGATAGATGCTTCCCTTTTCTATTTGAAGTACTCCCTAAGCAAAATCCCGGTCAGTGTATGCGTTTGATAATGTTTTCTTGTTAATCAGTGGATTTCAGTGTGTGAATAATCTATTCTTGACCGCACTGAAATCTGTTGTATGCGTGTTTCCTTGGCGAATCATTACGCGCATGAAAAAAGGCCATCTCCGCCTTGATAAAAAGCGTGGAGATGGCCTTATGATTGTCTGAAGTCTGGAATCTTACTTGCGATAGTTGTCCAATTCTTCAGCTTTGAATTTTCGGATAAAGTTGAAATGCTTTTCTACTTCCGATTCGGCATAGTTTACGTAAACATCAAGCGACTTGGCGAATAGTTCGGGGGCTTTCGTTGCATCTTGCAGCAACAGATGACCCATAACACAAACGGCAGCCATTTCGTAGAGACGGCGTGCAACGAAGTCGAGCAATTCCTGATTTTGTGCTTCTTTTACAGCATTGGTGCAAGCTTCCAGTTTGCGGGTCATGTCTTTCAAGCGGTTTTTGTAGTCTTCGTATTCTACTGCGCAAGGTACAGCTTCAAACTCATGCAGTGTTGCGGCGTACGAACCGTTTGTCACGTAACGGATGGCAGCTACCGTCTGTAGTTGGGTAGTTCCTTCATAAATGCTGGTGATACGTGCATCGCGGTAAATGCGTTGGCAAGCGTATTCCAACATGAAGCCGGAACCACCATGTACTTGGATGCAGTCGTATGCATTTTGGTTGGCGTATTCCGAGTTCATACCCTTGGCAAGCGGAGTGAAGCTATCGGCCAGTTTAGCATAGCGCTTCTGTTCCTGTCGCTCTTCGGGAGTAAGCTTACGTTCGCGTGAAATATCATCCAATGCTTTATAGATATCCACGTAACGTGATGTCTGGTAGAGCAGTGCGCGTCCAGCATCCAGTTTTGCCTTGATGGTGGAAATCATATCATAAACGGCTGGAAACTCAATGATAGCTTTGCCGAATTGCTTCCGGTCTTTGGCGTATGCCAATGCTTCATCGTAAGCGGCTTGGCTCAAACCTACTGATTGTGCAGCAATACCCAAGCGAGCACCGTTCATCAGCGCCATTACGTATTTAATAAGTCCCAGTTTTCGGTCGCCGCATAGTTCTGCCTTGGCATTCTTGTAAACCAATTCGCAAGTGGGAGAACCGTGAATACCTAATTTGTTTTCAATGCGGCGAACGTCTACTCCTCCGTCATTCTTATCGTAGATAAACATGGACAAACCACGCCCATCGTGTGTGCCTTCTTCTGAACGAGCCAACACCAAGTGCAAGTCTGCATCGCCGTTGGTGATGAAGCGTTTTACGCCATTTAGACGCCAACAGTTATTGGCTTCATCGTATGTGGCTTTAAGCATAACGCTTTGAAGGTCGGAACCTGCATCGGGTTCCGTTAAGTCCATAGACATGGTTTCGCCTGCACAAATTCGTGGAATGAAGCGGCTATGTTGGTCTTCGTTACCGAATTCGTAAAGCGTTTCAATACAATCTTGCAACGACCAAATGTTTCCGAATCCGGCATCGGCCTGTGCCACGATTTCTGCACACATGGTATACGGGGTGATGGGGAAATTGAGTCCGCCAAAGCGACGGGGCATTGTCATACCATTCAGTCCGGCTTTAACCATCGCTTCTAGATTCTGTTTGGTACCCGAAGCGTATTCTACGCGTCCATTTGCGCAGTGTGGACCTTCCTGATCTACACCTTCAGCGTTAGGTGCGATTATTTCTCCTGTCAGTTCGCCTGTGATTTCCAATACTCTGTTGTAAGAATCCAAAGCATCGGCGTAATCTTGCGGTGCATAATCGAACTCGTCTTTGTCTTTATAGTCGCGCTCTTTCAATTGACAGATGCGCTCCATCATCGCATTGTTCAAGTGGAACTTGAGCTCTGGATGTTCTGTATAATTGTTTGCCATTACTTACTGTTCTTTTTGTAATACTTAATCATTTTCGGAATCACTTCTTCTACTGTACCATTGATGACATAATCGGCTATTGCATTGATAGGGGCGTTCGGGTCATTGTTTACGGAGATGATAATACCTGCATCTTGCATACCGGCAATGTGTTGAATCTGTCCGGAGATGCCACAGGCGATATACAGTTTAGGATGAACGGTAACTCCTGTCTGACCGATTTGTCTGTCGTGGTCACAATAGCCGGCATCTACAGCAGCACGGCTTGCACCTACTTCGGCATGTAGCTCCTTGGCTAATTCGAACAACATGTCGAATCCTTCCTTGCTTCCCATACCATAACCTCCAGCCACAACAATGGGGGCACCTTTCAGGTTATGTTTTGCTTTTTCTACGTGACGGTCGATAACCTTTACTACATAGTCTGTTTCGGGAACGAATTTGGCTACATCGTGACGGATAACTTCACCCTGATAGTTGGCATCGAGTATTTCTTTCTTCATTACACCTTCACGAACCGTGGCCATTTGTGGACGATGATCGGGATTTACAATAGTTGCCACGATATTTCCGCCAAATGCGGGTCGGATTTGATACAGCAAATTTTCGTAAGTTATTCCGTTCTTTTTGTCTTCGTAATTACCTATTTCTAGCTGGGTACAGTCGGCAGTCAGCCCGCTTGTGAGTGATGATGAAACGCGCGGACCTAAGTCGCGGCCGATGACAGTAGCTCCCATGAGGCATACTTGCGGTTTCTCAGCTTTGAACAAGTTTACAAGAATTGAAGTGTGTGGAAGAGAAGTATAAGGGAACAAGCCCGGAGCATCAAATACATGAACACGGTCTACTCCAAATGGGAGAACTTGTTTGTCTACATCTGCAAGGTCGGTACCTGCACAAATCGCTTCTAACTGGCAATCCAGTTCGTTGGCCAACTTACGGCCTTTTGTTAATAGTTCGAGACTGACATCGGCAACGTGCTTGCCTTCCATCTCACAATATACAAATACGTTATTCATAATCTTATCCGATAGTATGGTTGGCCAGAAGTTCTACAATCAAGTTTTCTACATCAGTGTCACTTCCCGAAATGTTCTTGCTTTCTTTAGCTTGGAAGATAATGTTCTCAATCTTCTTTACCTTAGTGGGCGAGCCTGAGAGACCGCATTGTTTGGTATCACCGTTTACGTCGGCTACCGTCCATTCAGTAATGTTCAGGTAGGGACGCTTTTCATACAAGTCGGCATATGGAAGCGGACTTCCATCTTTCGTAATGGCTGCTTTTTCCTGTCCGCCTAATGCACGCTTGTATTTCTGAACCAGTTTCGCATTGCGCGGACGGCATGGTGCGGCACTTCCATTTACCGTCAGAACGATGGGTAATGGGCCTTCTACGGTTTCTACACCGCCGTCAATATGTCGCTTTACGCGTATTTTCCCGTCTTTTACTTCTTCGATTTCTTCTACGTATGTCACTTGTGGCAATCCCAGTTTCTCAGCTACTTGTGGGCCAACCTGTGCGGTATCTCCATCAATGGCTTGACGTCCGCCTACAATGATATCATATTCTCCTATTTTGCGAATGGCTGTAGCTAGCGCATATGAAGTGGCTAAAGTATCAGCTCCAGCAAAAGCACGGTCGGTAAGCAGGTAGCCGTTGTCTGCACCTCTATATAATCCTTCGCGGATGATTTCCGCAGCACGGCCTGGTCCCATGGTAAGGATAGTAACGGTAGATTCTGGATGTGTATCTTTCAGTCTGAGCGCCTGTTCAAGGGCATTTAAGTCTTCCGGATTGAATATGGCCGGAAGAGCCGCACGGTTTATTGTTCCGTCGGCATTCATGGCATCTTTCCCAACACAACGAGTGTCTGGTACTTGCTTTGCCAATACTACAATTTTCAAGCTCATTAGATTAATATTTTGGTTTTAATAATTATTGTTGGCAAATTTAATCAAACCATTCGTTTTGACCACACTTAAATATGAAAAAATGCACAAAGAGTATATTTTTGCGCAATGTCTTAGCGCCGTGAGAAACGTTTGACAAGCCACTTGCGTACCGGCTCATCGTACAGTTTTAAGCAAGTATATGCTATCGCGATATTCCATAGGTACACGCATAGGGTTACTGCCCAGGTCTCGGTAAAGCTAAACAAAGAGTGTCGAATGAGCCAAGCGTAGAACAGATACATGAAAGGGTAGTGTGTGATGTACAGGGGAAACGATATGTCACCCAAGAACCGACATATACGTGTAGAGTTAATATTGGTTGTTGCACCCGAAGCTCCAATCCAAACCAGGCATGGAAAAACAACGGCGATACATATCCACTCATAAAGTCCGTCTATGCATATGGGGGTAGTGCTGGGAATGTAAGGGACTAGAAAGAGGACGAGTAATATACTTGAACAAATCCAAAACGCGCCCTTTATCCGTACGGGCTTAAAGTGGCGGGAAAGTAGTAGTCCCATGGAGAAGGGGAACAACATTCTAAGTGCTCCGCCTGTGAAATTTGCGCTATCCAGTGTCCAACCTACACCGATATTGCCATAGCCAGCTGCATCGGTCAGTGCAAAAAACAGTAGGCCAAGTCCTATTAAGCACGTCCATGCAGTGAGCGCTTTGGTGGAGAGCTTGTGTAGTAGGAGTGCATATATGAGATTGCCTATGTATTCGAAGAAAAGTGACCAACTGGGGCCATTTAGCGGAAACATTTCGCCATTTCCTCTTATCTCGTGTGGGCAACCCGGAGCGGCTGGTACAAAAAATATGGCACAAAGTAGCGCTAGTATTATAGCCGAGGCGGCAATGTGCGTTCCATCCCACTGCACACTTCCTTGTATGCAGAATGTCACCGTTCCGATAGCGGCACCTAAAATAACCATTGGATGGAGACGGATAAGTCGTCGACAAAAAAAGTTCTTTAGAGTCATCGTCTTGTTCCAACGGTCATCGTAGGCGTATCCTATAACGAATCCCGAGAGGATGAAGAAAAAGTCAACAGCCAAGAAACCATGATTCATGTTTTCTATGGGAGTGCCGCCTGCGAAGGAGTAACCTTCGAACATATGATACCATACCACCAGTAGAGCCGCAACGCCTCTCAGTCCGTCTAAAAGTTCATAGTGTGGTTTTGTGTCTGAAAATGCAGCCGAGGATGTTTGTTTCATTTGTTGTTTGTTTCAAATATGGATGCGATTTGATTTCTGTGCAAAAAAGACAAACAAGGAGGTAAACGTCCAATAATTGGGGCTTACCTCCTTGCAGGTTTATTGTATTAGAGGTGGAATTTATTTATATTCATCCCAACTCTTGATGTCGATGTCGTTTATGTCCATTGTACAGAATGCATGGATGAATGCACTGGCCAAACGAGCATTGGTAATAAGTGGAATGTTCAAATCAATAGAGGCACGACGAATCTTGTAACCATTATCTAGTTCACCGGCTGACAGGTCGCGCGGGATATTGACTACCATATCAATCTCTTTGTTGTGTAACATTTGCAGAGCCTGTGGCTTTCCGTCTTCGCTTGGCCAAAATACGCGCGTATTTTCAACGCCATTCTCTGTCAGAAATTTCGAGGTTCCACCTGTTGCGAAAATGTTGTATCCTTTTTTCTTCAGTTCGCGTGCGGCAGAAAGCATGTCTACTTTCTGTTTCGGAGTTCCAGTAGACATCAAAATGTTCTTTTCAGGAATGCGGTAACCTACAGACAACATCGATTTAAGCACGGCGCATGAAGTGTCTTCTCCGATACATCCTACTTCGCCAGTCGAAGCCATGTCTACTCCCAACACAGGGTCGGCTTTCTGCAGACGGTTGAATGAGAACTGGCTTGCTTTGATTCCTACGTAGTCCAGTTCGAAGAGGTTTTTCTCTGGCTTTTCTACAGGGAGTCCCAGCATAACACGTGTGGCTAGTTCGATAAAGTTTATTTTCAGAACCTTGCTGACAAATGGGAATGAACGTGATGCACGGAGGTTACATTCAATTACCTTGATATCGTTTTCACGAGCAAGGAACTGGATGTTGAACGGGCCGGAAATATTCAATTCCTTGGCTATTTGGCGAGAAATCTTTTTGATTCTTCGTACGGTTTCCACATAAAGTTTCTGAGGTGGAAACTGGATGGTGGCATCTCCCGAATGTACTCCGGCAAACTCAATGTGTTCAGAAATGGCATAGGCTACGATGTCTCCGTTTTGGGCTACTGCATCCATTTCCACTTCTTTTGCGTGTTCGATAAACTGGCTGACTACAACCGGATGCTTCTTCGACACATTGGCGGCCAATTGCAGAAAGCGTTCCAATTCTTCTTGGTTGGAACATACATTCATGGCAGCTCCGGAAAGTACGTATGAAGGACGAACTAAAACCGGGAAGCCGACTTTTTCGATGAAAGCATTAATGTCTTCCATTGAGGTTAATGCACTCCATTCCGGCTGATCTACACCAATACGATCTAGCATGGCAGAGAATTTGTCACGGTCTTCTGCATTGTCAATGCTCTTTGCTGAGGTGCCGAGGATATGTATTTGCTGTGCATCCAAGCGCATGGCCAAATTGTTTGGAATTTGACCGCCGGTAGAAACGATTACTCCATGTGGGTTCTCCAAGTCTAAGATATCCATTACGCGTTCGAAAGTCAGTTCATCGAAGTACAGACGGTCACACATATCGTAGTCGGTAGAAACTGTTTCGGGATTATAGTTAATCATCACGCTTCGATATCCTTCTTTGCGAATAGTGTTCAGAGCCTGTACACCGCACCAGTCGAATTCTACAGACGATCCGATACGATAAGCTCCAGAACCAAGTACTACGATGGACTTGTGGTCGCCAAGATACTTCACGTCATTGGCTACACCACTATAGGTTAGATACAAATAGTTGGTTTGTGCCGGGTATTCGGCTGCCAAGGTATCTATTTGTTTTACTACAGGAACAATGCCTATCTGTTTGCGGTAGTTGCGCACTGCTAATATTCCGTCTTCCATGTCACCATCGTAACCGATAGCTCGTGCTACTTGAAAATCGGAAAAACCTTGACGCTTGGCTTTTTGCAGTAAGTCTGTAGGTAAATCGGAAATCTGCTTGTGGTTATTTCCCCATTCGTGCAGTTCTTTAGATGTCTGCATGATGTTTTCCAATTTATGCAGAAACCATTTGTCTATTTTTGTCAGTTCGTGTATCTGGTCAACTGTGTATCCGGCACGCATTGCTTTCGAGATGACAAACATACGCTTGTCTGTTGGTTCGTGTAAAGCTTTATCTATATCGTTTATGACCAATTCCTTATTTTCAACGAATCCATGCATGCCTTGACCTATCATGCGGAGGCCTTTCTGTATAGCTTCTTCAAAGGTGCGACCAATGGCCATGACTTCTCCTACCGATTTCATTGAAGAACCCAACTCGCGGTCTACACCATGGAACTTTCCGAGATCCCATCGGGGAATCTTACAGACTACATAGTCTAGTGCCGGTTCGAAGAAGGCTGAAGTGGTTTTTGTTACCGAGTTTTTCAAATCGAACAGACCGTAGCCCAATCCTAACTTAGCGGCAACAAAGGCCAACGGGTATCCGGTAGCTTTCGAAGCCAATGCAGAAGAGCGGCTTAGACGAGCGTTTACTTCGATGACACGATAGTCTTCCGATTCGGGGTCGAAAGCGTACTGTACATTACATTCACCGATGATGCCCACATGGCGGATGATACGGATGGCCAATTCGCGCAGTTTATGGTATTCGCTATTAGTTAGTGTTTGCGAAGGAGCTATTACGATAGATTCGCCGGTATGGATACCCAACGGGTCGAAGTTCTCCATGTTACAAACTGTGATACAGTTGTCGAAGCGATCACGAACCACTTCGTATTCAACTTCTTTCCAACCTTTCAAACTCTTTTCTACCAAAACTTGAGGAGAAAAAGAGAATGCTTTTTCGGCCAAGACGTTCAACTCATCTTCGTTGTCGCAGAAGCCGGAGCCCAAACCGCCCAAAGCGTAGGCTGCACGGATAATGACTGGATATCCCAATTCGCGAGCAGCTTTGCGTGCATCTTCTATATTTTCTACCGCTTCGCTCTTGATGGTCTTAACCTGAATTTCGTCTAGTTTCTTGACGAAGAGTTCGCGGTCTTCCGTGTCCATAATAGCTTGAACCGGAGTACCCAAAACCTGTGCATTATATTTTTCGAACACTCCCTGTTGGTACAGAGCTACGCCACAGTTCAGTGCCGTTTGTCCACCGAACGAGAGCAGTACGCCATCCGGGCGTTCTTTGTCTATGACCTTTTCAACGAAATACGGGGTGACGGGGAGGAAATAAATCTTGTCGGCTACGCCTTCCGATGTTTGCACGGTGGCGATGTTTGGGTTTATGAGAATCGTTTCAATCCCTTCTTCTTTCAGTGCTTTCAACGCTTGTGAACCCGAATAGTCGAATTCGCCGGCTTCACCTATCTTGAGGGCACCCGACCCAAGCAACAATACTTTCTTTATATTATTTTTCATATATTCTATCTTCAAGCAGTTTAATAAGATTAAAGCAGTTTTACGAACTCATCGAAAAGGAACTCCGTGTCAAGCGGACCACTGGCCGCTTCCGGATGGAACTGTGCCGAGAACCACGGATTCTTTTTATGGCGGATGCCTTCATTCGATCCGTCATTCATGTTGATGAATAAAGGTTCCCAGTCGCTACCCAGTGTGTTGTTGTCTACAGCGTAGCCGTGGTTTTGACTGGTGATGAAGCAGCGTTCCGTACCTACTTGGCGAACCGGTTGGTTATGGCTGCGATGCCCGTATTTTAACTTATATATTTTAGCTCCTCCTGCTTTGGATAGCAGTTGGTTTCCCATACAGATACCGAAAATAGGTAATTTTTCGTTTTGCATAGCCTTGCGTATGTTTTGCACTGCAGCGTCGCAAGTGTCAGGGTCTCCGGGGCCGTTGGAAATAAACAACCCATCGAATTCCAAATTGTTGAAGTCGTAGTCCCAAGGTACACGGATTACTTCTACATCACGCTTCAGCAGACAACGGATAATGTTTGCCTTAACGCCGCAGTCTACCAGTACCACTTTTTTCTTGTCTTTGCCTTCGTTGTAACGGATAACCTCTTTGCACGAAACCTTATCCACGTAGTTTACTCCGGCATAAGAAGCTTCGGGGATGTTTTCTGGTTCGTCATCGAAAATGATTTTTCCCATCATTACTCCGTGTTCGCGAAGTACTTTGGTCAGTTCGCGCGTGTCAATTCCTGTAATGCCGGGTATCTGTTCGCGTTTCAGCCAGTCGGCCAGACTTTCCACGGCGTTCCAGTGGCTGTACTGTTCGCTATAATCACTTACAATAATAGCCTCGGCATGTATTCGTTCACTTTCCATGAATGTTGGGATACCATTCGATTCGATAGTGAACGGAGGTACACCGTAGTTGCCTACCAATGGATAAGTCAAGGTCATCAGCTGACCAGCATAAGAGGGGTCGGTCAAGCTTTCGGGATAACCGGTCATGGCTGTATTGAACACTACTTCGCCCGCTACCGGTTTTTCGTAACCGAACGACTTGCCATGAAAGCGGCTCCCGTCGTCGAGGATTAATGTTACATTTCTCATTACCTTATTATATTGTATATCTGTTTTTAGAATTGATAAATCTGCTCTACGTAATCAATAAACGCTTTGTTTACAAGCTTTACACCACCTGGTGTTGGGTAGTCACCGCTGAAGTACCAGTCGCCGGCATGTTGTGGGCAAGCTTCGTGCAAGCCATCCAGCGTTTGATAAACGATTTCCACCTTGGCTTGCGTACCAGCAGGAGTAAGCAGTTGCACCATCTTTTCGGAAATCTCTTCATCGGTAAATGGAGCGTAGATATCTTTTACGTAATTCTTCATTTCTTCTTTGGGTAAGCCGATTTGGGCTTTCGATTTACGGTAAGCCTGTTCTATTACAGACTGCATTCCTCTTTCTTCCAGTAGAGCAATGGCCGCTTTGAATGCAATAAACTGTTCCATGCTGGCCATGTCGATACCGTAATAGTCGGGATAACGTACTTGAGGAGAAGACGATACAATAACTATCTTCTTAGGATGCAAGCGGTCTAGAATACCGATAATGCTTTGCTTCAGTGTCGTTCCTCGGACGATACTGTCATCTATAATCACCAAGTTGTCTTGATAGGGAACCAAACTGCCATATGTGATGTCGTAAACGTGTGCGGCAAGGTCGTTTCGTGTATTTCCTTCCGCAATGAATGTACGTAGCTTAATGTCTTTTATGGCAACTTTCTCGCTGCGGATGCGTTGTGACAAGATGGCTTCCAGTTCCGCATGGCTGGGCTTGTGCCCCAATGCTTCTATGCGTTTTACTTTCAGTTCGTTCAAGTAATTGTCGAAGCCCTCCAACAGACCGTAGAATGCGACCTCTGCTGTATTTGGGATAAAGGAGAATACGGTATGTACCACATCGTTGTCGATGGCTTTCAATATCGGGTCTACCAGTTTCTCGCCCAACAGTTTTCGTTCGCGGTAGATGTCTCTGTCGCTGCCTCGGCTGAAGTATATACGTTCGAACGAGCAGGCTTTTTTTACCTTGGGCTCTAAAATCTGGCTAAGTCGCATTTCGCCTTTTTTGTTTACCAGAATGGCTTGTCCTGGCTGCAGTTCGTTGATGCTATCGGCCGGCACATTTAATGCGGTTTGTATTACCGGACGTTCTGATGCCAGAATCATGATTTCTTCGTCCATGTACCAAAAAGCCGGGCGGATGCCCCATGGGTCACGTACGGAGAAAGATTCTCCACTACCTGTCAGGCCGCAAATTACATAACCGCCGTCCCATCCCGGGCTGGATGTTTTCAGCACGTTGGTAAGGTCTATTCGGTCTTCGATGGCGTGGGTAATGTCCATACCTTGCAGCCCTTCGGCTTTGCATTGTTGGTATAACCGTTCCACTTCGCGGTCGAGACGGTGTCCTACTTGTTCCAGCATGATGTACGTGTCAGCGTATTTGCGTGGATGTTGGCCGTCGGCCGTGATGTTGTCAAAGATTTCGTCTACATTTGTTAGGTTGAAGTTACCGCACAAGGCCAAGTTCTTTGCACGCCAGTTGTTTCGTCGCATGAATGGATGCACATACGAGATACCGCTTTTGCCCGTGGTGGAATATCGGAGGTGTCCCATGTAAAGTTCGCCGGCGAAGGGGAGGCGTTTCTTTGCATAGTCGGCATCATGTAGTTGGTCTTGGGTGAGGTCTTTAAACTGACTGTGTACCGAGCTGAAGATTTCGGTGATAGCTCCCGAACCCAATGCGCGTTCACGGAACATATATTCTTCGCCCGGGTCGGCCTGTAGCTTTACGCAAGCCAGTCCCGCACCTTCTTGTCCGCGGTTGTGCTGCTTCTCCATCAGCAGGTACAATTTGTTTAGGCCGTACATCCACGTGCCGTATTTCTCTTGATAGTATTCCAGCGGCTTCAGCAACCGTATCATTGCTACTCCGCATTCATGCTTTAGTGGTTCCATATATCGTAGTAACTATTCGTTTTTACAGGCTTTGACGTATGTATATAAAAATACCTGAACTTGCCAACGGCAATTTCAGGCATCGCAAATAATCTAAAAAAACGCAATAACGCAATCCTTCGAAAAAAGCCCCATTCGACGGGAACGAATGTTCTTTTAAGGTTTCATTCTCCATCGTATAGTAAGGTGTTTGCAAGGATGCCGAATAAGAATCCACACCTGTTTTATGGGTTTGCTTCACGAATTTACGCATGGGTTACGTTGTTATTCGGGATGCAAATATACGCATTTATCATCACATTTCGATTATGTTTCATATTTATTTTATTCCGATATTTCCCAGCGTAATATAAAGGAAGCTTTAAGCGCATGAAACGGGCAAAACCCAAAACATTTTCGTAGCAGGAGAAAGCCTTTGTGGTTTAAAGTATCCCCGTTAGCTTATGGGTTTGGAGGCTGAGCCGCCAGTGAGGGTGCTTCTGGATGTAGGCTATCACTTCGGTGGTGTTGAGGCAAGAGCAGGGTTGCAGAAAGTGGGCTTTTGCCGGTATTGAGGCGTAGCGTTCCACATCGGCTCCCTCGGTAAAAACTACCTTCACTTCGTCTATGCGATTCAGCACCACAGGTGCGCCTTTGGGCGAACATGTTATCCAGTCGATGTTAGCTGGTACAGGATGTGTGCCGTTGGTTTCGATGCAGACGTACTTGCCTAAGTCGTGCAGGAGGTTGACGAACGACTCGTCGATGGCGAGTGAAGGTTCTCCTCCCGTAAGCACCACCATACGAGCCGGGCATTTCGCCACTTCGGCCATGATGTCGGAGTCAGACATCGGTGTGCCGGTTTCATGCTTGGTGTCGCAGAAGCTGCATTTCAGGTTGCAACCGGAAAAACGGATGAAGAAGGCGGGCGTGCCGGTGTGATAACCTTCGCCCTGCAAGCTGTAGAATAGTTCGTTAATCTTTCTCATAGACCACCATGCTTCCTTCCGTTTCCTGTACTTCTACTTTAAAGCAAAGAGGTACTTGGGAGCAAATCCAGCGTGCGATGTTTTCCGAAGTGGGATTGCCCGGAATCACATCGTTCAGTACTTTATGATCCAGCTTGTCCGTTACCAGACGTTTAATCAGGTTGAAGTCTATCACCATGCCTTCGTCGTTCAGTTCGTTGGAACGGCAATAAATCTTTATCATCCAGTTGTGTCCGTGCAGGTCGGTGCATTTGCTTTCGTAGGGAAGGTTCAGTCTGTGTGCCGCTGATATCTCCAGTTTCTTTATGATTGTAAACATTGTGGTTAGTTTTTAGTTATCGGAAGGCAAAAGTAGCATTTAACTTTCAAATGTACAACTCGGGGGAATGGAAACGTTTGCAACTCGGTTGCAGAGATGTATTCTTACTTTTGTTGCCGAAAACGAATTATAGATATAACAGAATGGGAAATCACAGACATTGTCATTGCGAAGAGGGGCATTGCCATTCGCATGAGCACGAAGAGGATTCGCCGGGCGAATACATTCGTATAATTGTTTCCGCCGTCCTGTTGGGTGGCGGGCTGTTACTGTCGCACTGCGGAGTGGGGCTGTTTTCGAAACCGTGGTTGCGGTTGGCGTGGTATTTGGTTGCTTATTTGCCGGTAGGGCTTCCAGTCTTGAAGGAGGCGGTCGGGAGCTTTCGGGGAAAAGACTACTTCAGCGAGTTTACACTGATGGGCATTGCTACACTGGGGGCGTTCGCAATTGGCGAATATCCCGAGGCGGTGGCCGTGATGCTTTTCTATTGTGTGGGAGAACTGTTGCAGGATAAGGCTGTAGAAAAGGCGAAGGGGGATATCTCTGCCTTGTTGAAAGCCAAGCCCCAAGAGGCTGAGGTGGTGAAGGGCGACCGGACAGTCTGCGTCGCTCCCCAGGAGGTGCAGGTGGGCGACATCGTTCGGGTGAAACCCGGCGAGCGTGTGCCGCTGGACGGAACGTTGCTTACCGCTCGGGCTGCTTTCAATACGGCAGCCCTGACAGGCGAGAGTCTGCCTCGTGAGATAGGGAAGGGCGGAGAAGTGCTGGCCGGCATGATTCCCGATGGGGCGGCCGTAGAGGTAAAGGTGAGTCGTCCGTTTCATCTCAGTGCGCTTTCGCGCATCATCCACATGGTGCAAGACGCGTCCGAGCGTAAGGCTCCAGCCGAATTGTTTATCCGGCGGTTCGCGCGTGTCTACACGCCCGTGGTCATCGGTCTTGCCGTATTGATACTGGTTGCCCCGTGGGGATATGCGGCGATAAACGCATCCTTCCAATACGTGTTCAGTCAGTGGCTGTACCGTTCGCTCATTTTCTTGGTTATCTCCTGTCCGTGTGCGCTGGTGGTGAGCGTTCCGTTGAGTTACTTCGGAGGAATAGGCGCGGCATCCCGGAGGGGAATACTATTCAAAGGGGGAAACTACCTGAATGCCATTACCGACATTGACACTGTGGTGTTCGACAAAACCGGAACGCTGACAAAGGGCGATTTCGAAGTGCGTCGATGCGTGGCGTACAACTCGTTGCCGGAAACGGAATTGCTGAGCCGAATCGCTTCGGTAGAGAAGGGGAGTACGCATCCCATCGCCAAAGCTGTGGTGCGTTACGCCGAGCAGCGGAAGGTGAGTCTTTGTTCCGTAGAAAACTTGTCGGAGGTTACCGGCCTTGGACTAACGGCCGAATGCGCTTCCGAAAGGCTCGTGGTAGGAAGTGTGCGTATGCTGAAACAATGCGGGGTAGACTATCCGAAGGAACTGGAAGGCGAAACCGATACCATCGTAGCGTGTGCCTCGAATGGGGTGTTAATAGGATTTGTTACGCTCTCCGATGTGCTGAAACCTGATTCCCGATTGGCTATCGACCGCTTGAAGCGGCTGCGCATGAAGGATATAGAGATGCTTTCGGGCGACAAACAGTCTATTGTAGAACGTTTGGCCAGCGAACTGAACCTTGACCATGCTTATGGCGACTTGCTTCCCGACGGAAAAGTTGCGCACTTAGAGGCTTTGCTGAAGGACGGTAAGCGGCGTATCGCTTTTGTGGGCGATGGCATGAACGACGCTCCCGTTTTGGCTCTGAGTCATGTGGGAATCGCCATGGGTGGCTTGGGTAGCGATGTCGCTATCGAAACGGCCGACGTGGTGATACAAACCGACCAACCCTCGAAAGTGGCCGAAGCGATAGAGATAGGTCGGCGAACCAAACGGATTGTTTGGCAGAACGTGTGTCTGGCTTTCGGGATAAAACTGTTGGTCTTACTGCTTGGTGTACTGGGTGTTGCCACATTGTGGGAGGCCGTCTTTGCCGATGTGGGCGTTACGCTGCTTGCGGTGCTGAACGCCATACGATTGCAACTTCAGAAAAACGTCGCCGGAGAATAAAAATCTCTCGGGACGTTTTTAAAATCTCTCGCCGGAGATTTTTTTTCTCTCGGGACGAAATTTTTTTCTCCGGCGACGTTTTTTTAATCTGATAACGGAGAAAAAAAACTCCGCCGAATTCCCTGAAAAAGGAAGTCGGCGGAGATGTTTTTTTATATTGGCGGAGCCATCCGAAAGGCTCTTCTTTTAGCTTGCCAACAGTAGAATCAGCAACTGTGCTGTCAGGATACGCAAGAACATGGCCAACGGGTAAACTGTAGAATAACCTACCGCCGGAGCGTCATTTCCTGCCGTTTGGTTAGCGTAAGCCAGTGCAGGGGGGTCTGTGTTGCTACCGGCAATCAGTCCCATCAGTGTACAGTAGTTTACTTTGTGATGCCAACGGGCTATTGCGCCGATAATGAGCAACGGAATAACTGTGATAAGGAATCCTACACCCACGTAAAGCAGTCCGTCGCCTTCTACAACAGTTTTCCAGAAATTACCTCCGGCTTTGATGCCCACGCTGGCTAAGAAAAGTACCAATCCCACTTCACGTAACATTAGGTTTGCGCTCATGGTGGTGTAAGTTATCAACTTAAACTTGTGTCCGAATCGCCCGATAAGGATAGCGATGATAAGCGGTCCTCCAGCCAAACCTAACTTGACGGGAGTAGGCATTCCCGGTATGGCGATGGGCAGGCTTCCGAAGAGTATACCCACGAATATACCGATAAAAATAGTTACGATATTGGGATGGTCAAGACGCTTCAACTGGTTTCCGAGCAAGTCGGCTACACGGTCAATGGCCTCTTGGGTTCCGACTACCATTACGCGGTCGCCCACCTGAAGAGTCAGCTGGCGTGCTGCGAACAGGTCCATACCCGATCGGTTGATACGCGTAACGTTTACTCCATACATGCTGCTGAAATGCAACTCGCCCAAGGTCTTTCCGTTAATGGCCGGTTGAGTAACCAAAATGCGTCGTGAAACCATCGGTTTGTCTAACTTGCCTTCGTTGTCCCAGTCGATGTCTTCTATTATCGGGCCAATGAAAGCGGCTATGGCTTCCGAATCGTCAGCTGCACAAACGATACTCATCTCATCACCCAGTCGGAGTACCGTTTCCGAAGTGGGGATATATACATGCCCGTCCTGAAGGATGCGTGAGCATACAAAGTCGCGCGCCAAGAAGCGCTGTACCTGCGAAAGTTTCTTTCCAATCAAGGCTTCGTTTTGTACTCTCAGCGATACGTTGTAAGGCTTCAGGTGCGGATTGGCCTCTTCTTCGCACATGATTTCTTTTTGCTCGGCTTCCAAATCAACCCGATAAACGTAGCGGATAAAAATCAGTGAAAGGATGATACCCATCACACCGAGCGGATAAGCGCACGCGTAACCCATGGCAATTTCTGGACCTGAGTAGTGCAACTGCTGCAGGGCTTCGTTGGCCGCACCCAAGCCTGGGGTGTTTGTTACCGCTCCGCAGAGGATGCCCACCATCATCGAGATGTCAATGCGTCCTTGCAGCGAGTAGTAGATAACCAATGCTACGGCGATGTTCAACGCAACAATTCCTACCGCCAATAGGTTCATCCGAATTCCCCCTTTTTTAAACGAGGAGAAGAACGAAGGACCTACCTGCAGACCGATACAGAACACGAACAGTATCAATCCGAAGTCCTGAATGAAGGAAAGTATAGACGTATTTCCTGTGAATTCACAGTGACCGGCCAAAATTCCCACAAACAAGACGAATGTAACCCCCAGCGAGATGCCGAAGATTTTGATTTTTCCCAATAGCACTCCAATGGCAATCACAAAGGCGTAGAGCGCAACGATGTGCGCAATGGAATTGGGATTAGTAAGTAAATCTTGTAACCAATTCATAGATATTTGTTTTTAAGCTTGGCAAATGTACTTAAATAGAATAAACGTTCAAATCTTTTTGAAAGAAAAAAATAGCATACGGAATGGTGAATGCACCCTTTCCGTATGCTATTCTGTGTAGTAATGATATGCTTTTACCGAATGGTATAGGCTTTTGTCGCTCCGGCGTAAATGCCTGTGTTCGTAAAATCGCAAGTTGTTTCTACAGGTTGTTTCATCGCTCCCGTTACTTTAACGGATGTTTTGATTACTTCTTGGCGTTGAGCCGGGTCGGCTATGTGAAGCGTTACTTTCCCGTTCGTGGCGAGTTTTACCATCAAGGCACAAGGCTTGTCTACCTTTACCGATATGTGCTTGTCTGTATAGGTTCCCGCTTCATGAAATATCATCTGCCAAATGCCTAATCGCTTTTGGTAAACGGCTTGAACGGACGGTGTGTTTTTCAGAATCTCCAACCGTCCTTTTGTATAACGATTTAGTTGTGCCTCATTGGAAACTTCGGGCACTACGATGTAGGCGTAGGTAGTTTCTTTCGGGCGCGTTCCGTGTTGGAATGCAAGGGTAAATACGTCTCTGGTTTGCATGTCTTTGCCTTCGGTATGGTTGATGTCGTACCAAGTGCCTGTTTGCTTTTGGTTAGCTATGAGCACTTCGTTCTTTTCTGGAAAGACGTACCCTATACCATTTTGTGTCACCCATCGAACATTCCGCTTTGTGACACAACCATCGGTTAATGTTTCCGTCTGTTTTTTTTCGGTAGATATACGGGCTTCTTTACCGAACGAAAGGCATTGGTTTACGGTGGTCATGACTTCTTGCTCAGCCTCCGATGAAATGCCTGCGCCCAAACACACCACTTCATCGTCGAAGAAGAACCATGCTTTCTTTGCTCGGGTATTGATGCCGGCGTAAGGGTCGTTGTACACGTAGGCGGAAGCACCATACAAGCTATCCGAAACACCTCCGGCGAAAGTAGAAGTTCCCATCTGCTGCCAGTCGTTTTCAGCCATTGGTATTGGGTTCATTTGTGGGGCGGTAACACCGGGAATGCGCGCCCAATCCCATGTGGGGAAGATATTGAAGTACTCATCGCCTCGTTTGGTGATGTCTGTACATCCGTCTGACAGGAAATAAGTTTTCAGGTTCTCTCCATTTCCGTATTCACAACGTACGGTTCGGTTAGATGCCATGCGTACATCGAACATATAACCAGGACGTACATGCAGCGTATAGTCGGCCCGGAAATAATGAGTATGTCGGGGCGTGATGCCATACGAAACCGGTTGTTTTTCTTCCAACCGCGCGATAATTTTACTGAATTCGGAAGCATGCTTCGGGTCAAGCTTCAACATCCGTTGTGCGAAAAGTTTCTTTTCGCTCTTGTCGAGGATATCTTTTCGGCTCATGCCTCGTCCCAACACGTCAAACATCATATATTTTCCACGCATGGTCTGATAATAAGTATCGCGCATGAAGCGGCTCACAAGTTGTATTTTCTCTTCGTTTATGGCAAACTTGGTGTTTTGTGCGTAAAGTGCCACTTGTGTGATGCCTTTCAGAATTTCATCACCATATCCGCCAATGTATAGCTGTACGCCGTGCTGAAAGTAACTGTTGTCGTGTTGGAATCCTTCTTTTGTGGTATAGGATATAGGACTGTATACCAAATTTATTGCTCGGCTTAAATCTGTCTCGTTCTTCTGTAGACAAGAGCGATAAATCCAGTGCAAGGCTATATCGGTGCGGTTGGCTCCCGTCCATTTGGCTGGATCGCCCCCGTCTTTTCGCATGCGTTGCAGTATTTGTGTTTCCAATTCCTGAGGAACTTGTTTCTTTCCGAGTCTCATTTGTATGAGCAGCACGCCCAGTCGTTGTGGTTCGTCTATTTGATTATACCACCAGTTAGAGCAATTCGGATTCCGCTTTTGCCAAAACTCCAGTCCCTTTACTATTTTTTCGTACAAGGCATCATTGGCATAGCAAGCGTTTTCGGGAGTGGTGTATGCGAAAGCAAAATCACTCAGTCGTTCTACATGGATAATAGGCATCCAGTTAGTGCGGTCAGTGCGGGCATAGTCCACATCGCTGAAGCTCCCGTCGTTCTGAAACAAACTTAAATATCCGTTAATGTCGGGATTGTGCTTAAAGTCCTCCCGTATCTTTTCCATAAACATTTCAAAGTCATCGGTGTCATTGGTTGTCTGGGCGTTCAGTACACCGCTCATCGCCCAGCACAAAAGGATTATAAGGCTTTGCCATAATCCGATAGTTTTTCTCGTCATGATATCTTATTCTTTCAGGTTTATTCAGTGGGTTATAGTTCGGGAGACACAGGATTTGGGTCAGGGAAAAGCGGACTGTAGAGAACCGTTCGTTTCAGTACTTGCAGTTTGCCGTCTTTTACAAATTCATCACCCCGTTCTTTTAAGTGTTCCGCCATACATTGGCGCATCTCTATCAGAATTTTTTGGTATTTCTTATTAGAAGCTACATTATATAATTCGTGTGGATCGTTTTTTAGGTCGAACAGTTCTTCTGTTCCAGAATGTAACCTCCACACGTATTTGATATTCCCATCGGTCAATGCACACCAGTAATTGTCCTCACTATAGCAAGTAGCATGTTCCAAGTCAATGTATTTGCGCCATAGCCTTGCACGTTCGTCCATTAAGGCGAATAGAGATTTTCCGTCCATATCGTCTGGTACCTTTCCATTTGCTGCTTCAATAAAAGTAGGAAGGATATCACGTAATTCTACGGGAGCGTTTACTTTTCCTCCTTTAGGGAAATGGCAATTCTTTGGCCATTTTATAACCAACGGTATATGTGCGGAACCTTCGTAAGGATATGTCTTTCGCCAGTGATAATGGTCGCCCAACATATCGCCGTGGTCAGATACATAGCAAATTAATGTATTGTCATAAATGCCTTCTTCTTTCAGAGCTTGTACGATTTTTCCTATTTCTTCATCAATAAACGAAACATTCGCATAGTAATAGCGCCGTGAGTTCTCGGCGTAGGTTTCACCAAAGTTTCCGAAAGCGGCATTTTTGTCTGCTTCTTTTGGGTTTTGTGGTTTTGCATAGGTTTTGTCCTTGCACCATTCGCCAACAAATGGTGTCGGTATATTTCTATTCTCATACATGTCAAAGAAACGTTGGGGAGGATCGTACGGACTATGTGGTCTCGCAAAGGAAATTTTCAGGAAGAGCGGACTCCCATTCCCTTTTTTATAATGATGAATCATATTTATAGCCGTTTCCGAAGTCCAACGTGTTGGGTGCACTTCTTCGGGCAGTTGATATATTCCGCCACGATGTTCGTTCCATCCGATGCCGGTAGAGTCCGGATTACGTCCGGGCATTTGGGTATTGAACCATAAGCGATAGTCGCTTACAAAATCCTTGGTGTCAATGCGTCCGCTTTCGTCTAATAATGTGCCATGAAAGCCGTGGAGAGATTTCTGTGGATACCAGTGCATTTTCCCGATACCGAAAGTGAAGAATCCTAAGTCGCGAAGCATTTGTGGCATTTCGTAGCGATATTGGGTTCCCATTCGTCCATATCCCAACATACCATGATGCCAAGGAGACATGCCTGTCAGCAATCCTGCACGTGCAGGTGTGCTGCTAGGAGTTGAACTGTATGCGTTCATAAATAGTGTACCGTCGGCAGCTAAGGCATCGATGTGAGGAGATATAACGGCGGCGTTCCCCATGCAATTTAGAGCATCGCCACGATGCTGGTCAGACATGATAAGGATGATATTGGGTTGTGCCTTTTGTGCGAAGGTATTTTGCCCTATAGCCAAAAGCGATAGTGTTGCAGCGGCATGTAAGTAATGGTTCATGTTTCTTTGTATGGATTAGTTTTGGGGGTATTCTGTACTCGGTTATTGTCGCTAAAGTAGGTATTTAAAATGGAAAAATAAAAGGAATCCTGTGATATGTAAATCAGACAGGATTCCTTTTGCGTCAAATCAAATTATTTCCAGTTGGGATTCTGTTCTATATTCTCATTTTTGGAAATAGCGGTTGTTGGTATCGGACGAAGATAATCCTTGTTGGGATCGAAGCTTCGTCGTTCTGTTGCGTAATTGGTGCCTGCGTAAGCGTCTATGTATTGTTTGCCATCGGATGCCGTATATACATATACCGGATTGTTGCCAGCGGAAGAGGTTCCACCTTTAGTTAAGGCTCCGGCATAGCGCGGATCGCTGAAGTCTGCATCTTCCAAACGCATGCCTAATACACGCTCTTTCAGTTTATCACCCCATGCCCAACGCATCAAGTCTTGATAGCGTAAATATTCGAAGGTCAGTTCTACGCGGCGTTCGCGGCGGATTTCAATGATTAAAGAAGAAAGGCCGTAGTCTGCATACTTGGGATCCATTGTGGGATTAACAGTAAGATGAGAAAGTCCTACACGGTCGCGCAGTACATTGATGGTTTTATCCAACACTGTTTGGTCACATTCACCCAGTTCTGCTTTCGCTTCTGCATAGTTCAACAAGACTTCGGCATAACGGAATAACGGATAGTCGTGTGTTTCCTGATTGAATCCTTTTTTGTCTTGTTCGCGGATGTAATACTTGATGGGATGGTATCCGGTCAGAGTAGGCCATCCTTGCATATTGCCAAGACGTGGGAAAGATCGTTTCCCGTTAGCGGCATCTTGGAATAGTTTCTTGGCCGGAGTATTCAGCGCTGCTACTTCCGCATCCGTCAAACTGGTTTCATTCGGTACATACGCAGGAGCCAGAAAGGTTTGGCTTAAGCGTGGGTCGCGATTGGTAAATTCATCTTCAGGAGTATCATTGCTGTATCCAGTGCTTAAGGCTACAGGACGAGCTTGCCCATCTGCATCAATGCATAGATAGTCGTCTATTAAATCCTTTGTACCTCCGTTGCGAAGATTTACGGTATATCCACACATTCTATGACGTTTCAGTCCTTCTGCATATTTACGGAAGAAGATTACTTCTTTATTGGACGACAGGTCATCGGTTGTAAACAGTGTCATATAGTCGCTGTCAGGATTTCCTGTATTGTAAATCTCGTATCCTAATGTCATTAATTGTTCGCAGGCGGTAATGCAAGCATTCAGAAATTCGGATTCGTCTCCCAATGCATGATATTTACGATAAGTGCCTTCATACAGACCGATGCGCGATTTCAGCGCCAAAGCGGCTCCCTTGGTTAAGCGGTTATCTCCCCAATTGGATGATGGCAGATATTCGCAAGCCTTATTGATATCATCCAATACTTGCGCCATGACGGTTTTGCGTGGAGTACGCTTGCCGTATAGAATATCAGAATCGGATGTCTCAACGGGTTGTGTAATCAAAGGTACGTCTCCATAATTTTGAACCATGTAGAAATAAAACCAGGCGCGGAAGAATAGCGCTTCACCTGCATAACGGTTTCGAGTTTCCTCTGCCACGGAAGTGGCTTTTTCGTAATTGGCCAAAAATACGTTGATGCGACGGAGAAGTTGGAAATCCCAACTAATGTATTTGGTGCTGCCGCTTGGTACCGTTTCTATGCCTGCGGCAACAGCGGCTGCCCAAGTTTGGCTTGCGTCCATTGTAGCGAAGTTGTCCGACATCGCTTCGAATGTATACGGGCCAGATACTTTTACTGACCAAGCATCGCTATTGAAACCTATCAAGAACTTATAGGTGCCATTTTCTGACGCTTGATTGTAAATGCCATTGCAATAAGACTGTAGGTCTTCTGCCGTATTCCAGAACGACTCGTCGTTTAAGTCATGAGTAGGAGTGCGTTCCAAGAAAGAGTCGTTGCAAGATACTGTTGTCAGCGCAGCAGCTCCTACTATCATATATTTAAATAATTGTTTTTTCATTGTCTCGGCTATTTAAAAGGTTAAGTTTACACCAAAAGAGTAAGTTCTCATGAATGGATATACCATGCTGCCTGCACCCGATGCGGCTTCCGGGTCGTAAGCACCTTTTATTTTGGTAAATTCGAAAAGGTTTTCACCGCTTACATAAACGGATGCATTGGTCAAACCGATTTTGGCAATCCATGATTTAGGCAAGTTCCATCCAAACGTAATGTTCTTACAGCGTAGATAAGATGCGTTTTGTAAGTAGCGGTCTGTTGCTACAGAACGGTTACGCGTATCAACGGCACGGACTATGGGGAAATAGGCATTCGGGTTTTCTGGTGTCCAAGAGTCTGAAATGAACCACTTTTGGGCATTGTAATATTGGGTTGCTGCAGGCCAGAACGCTTCATCGCTGGGCCAGAAATCACGTTTGCCTACACCTTGCATGAAGATGTTCAGATAGAAATCTTTGTAACCTAAGT
>CAVBJM010000015.1:0-58773 GCA_963595925.1 bacterium | reverse complement strand
AGTAACCCTTTTATGTGCTTGATTTTCTTGAACTTTTTAGAAAACTCGTTGAAAACTTCGTGATTTTACATGTGAAAAGGCATATATAAACATGAAAAATGCGCGTTTACGATTATCGTTGAAATTCAAGCATTTGCAACGAATAAAAAACGGTAGGGTTTTTATTTCAAAAAGGGTAGCCTTTTCAAAAACACAGAAAACTCAAAAGGCTACCGTTCGTTTCTCGCGCACGCGCGTAGATATAAACGATAGTTTATATAAGAATAGGAATAAGGAATATATATATATTATACTCCTAACGTCGTATAATATAAGACGACGACAACGACAAAAACGACTTCGGATTTTGATTTTCTTTTTTGTTTTGAAGAAAAGTAGAGAAGAAAAGTCAAGCGAAAAGAAAGCCCGACCTTGCGGAGTTGCAGAGCCGGGCGTGTCGCAAAAGATAAAGACCGCGTGAGGGAGCTGTGCGCTACCTTTGCAGCGAATTCAAAATTTAACGTTCATGAACAGAAATCTTCAATCAATTCTCAATCTGCTTGCCCAAACTAAGCGGCAGATTGAAGTCCACTCGATGGACTTGTCTTACGATGCACTTTGGAACATCGCCAAGGAACTCAAGCGAAAGAACAGAACCATGACGCTTGTCGTGGGCGACAATCTCAGCAACCTGCAAGTAGAGCAGCTCATTGACGCAAGTGGCGACCACTTCGACATCAAGTTTGCGCCAACCGTCCCCAACTATTCAAACAACAACAGCCATGAAGAAGTCTGAAATCATTTCACTAACCGAATACGGATGCGGTTTGAACATTGACGTAAGTAAGTTCACATTTGCGGAAGTTCGTCAGATGGCACGCAGCACAAGAAAGTCGGGTGGCGTTCTTTTAATCCGCTATGCCGATAAGTTCTTCACTGCTGAAGAAATCCTTGTTATTGCGCAAGAGGGTGGCAAAAGTCTTGTTTTCGATTTCAGAAAAGATTAAAATCCCTTGCCCTTCGTCCTCTCGTAAACCGCCTCTCTGTCGGTGTCCACGTTCCTGATGCGAAACTGCACGGCACACCTGTCCGGGATAGTGTCGGGCAGTTTCGCTGCAAGTCGAGCTATCACCTCGTCAATGTTGCTGAAACCGATGTCACTCACCTCGGCCAGCACCTCGCCACGGAAGTACGCCCTCGCATAAATCATGTACTTGGGAGCAATGCGGAACATGTTGTCCTTGCGCTCCTCCACATCACGCGCCAATCCCTGCTTGCTCTTTGCCGTGCTGAAGAAGATGAAGTCAATCACCTTTGCGTTCAGTTCCCATGCAGGGGAAAAGTCCAGCTTGATGTAACCGCGCGTGATGGTGCGTCCGTGCGAGTGGTTCATGGCAAAGGCCACCTCGTCAATGGTCGCACCGCAGTCATTCTGCGCCACTGTACCCCAAGTGTGGCGGAACGTGTACGCCCTGTATTGCTTCTCCTTGGGTATGCCCAGACTCCTGCATATCTGCTTTATGCCGCCATTCACCCCTGCATTGAACGAGTCGCTGTCGCAAAACCGCTTGTGGAAACGGAACAGGTAAGGGTCGTTAGGCTCTGCCAAGTATTTCTCCACCAACGGCTGTATCACCGGCTCAACCCTCATCTCGATGTAAGCGTCATCCGTGCGTGCCTTCTTCGTCTTCGCCCTGTTGTAGCACAAGCAGCCGTTTCGGTAGTTCTCTTTCCGCATCTCGAAAAGGTCAACCGTGTTGATGCCAGCAAGACAGAGTATCATCTTTGACACGTCCCGACCAATCTCGGGCAGTGGGTCTATCATTTTCGTTTCGGGCAATGGAGCCGCAAAGAACATACGGCACTCCTCTGGGCTGATGGCAATCTTGGCCGTGCGGTCGGCTTGCGGTATCTTCACCTTGCCCCAAGGGTTCGTCTTGATGCGTATGATGCCGTTGTCGTAGTCGTTGTATTCAGCCACGGCTGCGCGGAACACCTGCCTCATGCAGACCGGGTACATCTCCTTTGCCCTGTGCGTCTGCTCCAGCGACTGCACCCACTTGTTCATGAACGTGGAGGTGAGTTGTCCGAACATCACCCTCGTCGTCCCTGCAAACCGCTCCATGTGCTGGAGAGCCAGTTTGTAGTTCTTCGCGTTCCTCAACTGGCCGTTGTCAATCATTCGGTTTATGTGCAGGTGTGCGTAGTCCGAGAAACACAAGTCCTCGTCCTCCTTAGTCACATACTCGATTATCTGCTTCACGTTCCAGTTTGCGTATTCCACGCGGTTGAGCAGTTGGGTAAACCGCAATATGCGTCTTGCGCAGTACTCGTTCACGAAAGGGTCGGTGATGTTGCCGTCCTTGTCGATGTACTGCTTCGTTACTAACTTGTCCGTGCTGATGTAGCCGGGCTTGATTTTGTGAACCACGCGGATATAGACTTTGTAGAAGCCGTCCTTGCGCGGTGTTCTCACTACAGGTTTGAATGTTGCCATATTTCTATCTTTCAAAATTCGTTTGTAAGTTCTTGTAAGTGGTCGCCCGGTTTCTTGTGTAAGTTTTTGTAAGTTTACCCTACACATTCTGCATGATTATCGTGCAGAATGTGCAGACCGCCTAAAAATAACTTAGGCTGTAAACCCCTTTATATATCGGGGCTTACAGCCTAACTCCTTGGATTTAGAGGACTTTCGCGTTATTCCTCAACCGCAGCCTGCGCCGCTGCTAAGCGAGCGATAGGTACACGGAAAGGTGAACAACTTACATAATTCAGTCCTACACGATGACAGAATTTCACCGAGGACGGTTCACCTCCATGCTCGCCGCAAATACCGCACTTCAGTTCCGGACGAACAGAACGTCCCTTGTTTACAGCCATTTCCACCAACTGTCCGACCCCATTCTGATCAAGAACTTGGAACGGGTCAACGGTCAAAATCTTCTTTTCAAGATATACTGGCAAGAAAGATGCAATGTCATCACGAGAATAGCCAAAGGTCATCTGAGTTAAGTCATTGGTTCCGAAAGAGAAGTACTCGGCACGCGAAGCAATCTTATCTGCAGTCAAAGCTGCACGCGGAATCTCAATCATCGTTCCGACCTTGAATGCAACTTCTACTCCTTCCTCCTTGAATAGCTTGGCTGCGGTTTCCCGGATAACCTTTTCCTGAGCCTCAAATTCGTATAAGATACCCGTCAACGGAACCATTATCTCCGGATGTGGGTCGTATCCTTCTTTCTTCAAGTCAACTGCTGCTCCCAATATAGCACGCGTTTGCATTTCTGTAATCTCCGGATAAGTATTCCCCAAACGGCAACCGCGATGTCCCAACATCGGATTATGTTCGCAAAGACTTTCCACGCGTTGGCGAATATACTCTACCGTAACCCCCATCGCCTCGGCCATTTCTTCCTGACCTTTCAAATCGTGGGGCACAAATTCATGCAACGGCGGATCAAGCAAGCGTACGTTTACCGGACATCCATCCATAGCTTTGAATATTCCAATAAAGTCGGTTTTCTGATACGGAAGCAACTTATCCAATGCTTTCTTACGCCCCTCTACATCTGGTGCAAGAATCATCTCACGCATTGCCACAATCTTCTGATTGTCGAAGAACATGTGTTCTGTACGGCAGAGGCCGATACCAACAGCACCAAAACTACGGGCGATTTCCGCATCGTGAGGCGTATCAGCATTGGTACGTACGCTCAAACGGGTATATTTGTTGCAAATCACCATTAGTTTGGCAAAGTCGCCCGACAATTCGGCTGCACGGGTCGGCACTTCGCCTTGATAAACCTCTCCCGTACTTCCGTTCAGCGAAATGAAGTCGCCTTCTTTCAGCAATACGCCGTCTATTTCTACCGTGCGCGCTTTATAATCTACATTTATTGCACCAGCACCCGAAACGCAACACTTACCCATGCCCCTGGCAACTACTGCCGCATGAGATGTCATGCCACCTCGCGCCGTCAAGATACCTTCGGCAGCAGTCATACCGGCCAAGTCTTCGGGAGATGTTTCAATACGCACCAAAACCACCCGGTGTCCGTCAGCACGCCATTGAGCTGCATCCTCCGCAAAAAATACAATCTGTCCACAAGCGGCCCCCGGAGATGCAGGAAGTCCGCGGGTAAGAACTTTCACCTTACGCAATGCCTCCTTGTCAAATACCGGATGCAATAGTTCGTCCAACTTGTTTGGTTCACAACGAAGCAATGCTGTTTTCTCGTCTATCAAGCCTTGCTGAAGCATTTCCATCGCAATGCGAACCATAGCTGCTCCTGTACGCTTTCCGTTTCGTGTCTGCAAGAACCACAGTTTACCTTCCTGCACAGTGAATTCCATATCTTGCATATCGTGATAGTGGTTTTCAAGTTTGGTCTGCAGTTCATCCAACTCCTTGTAAATTTCAGGCATTGCCTCTTCCATCGATGGGTATTTACTGAAACGTTCTTCTTCGGAAATACCCTGTAACTTTGCCCAACGCTGTGAACCTATTTTTGTAATTTGCTGTGGTGTACGAATACCGGCCACCACATCTTCACCCTGTGCATTAATCAAGTATTCGCCATTGAACAGGTCTTCACCTGTAGCAGCGTCGCGAGAGAAGCAAACGCCGGTAGCCGAAGTTTCTCCCATATTGCCAAATACCATCGCCTGAACGTTTACTGCTGTACCCCACTCTGCCGGTATTCCTTCCATTTTACGATACAAGATGGCACGCTCGTTCATCCACGAATCGAAGACCGCACAAATGGCTCCCCATAACTGTTCGTATGCGCAGTTCGGAAAATCGAATCCTGTTTGAGCCTTGACCGCTGCCTTGAAACGGACAACCAATTCTTTCAAGTCGGGCACCTCCAATTCGTTGTCCAAACGAACACCCTTAGCTTTCTTCACGTCTTCTATAATAGCTTCAAACGGATCTATATCTTCTTTGTTAGTAGGTTTCATACCCAACACCACATCGCCATACATCTGAACAAAACGGCGATAAGAGTCCCAGGCGAAACGTTCATTTCCAGTCTTACGTGCCAATCCGGCAACTACTTCATCATTCAAACCCAAGTTCAAGATTGTATCCATCATGCCAGGCATCGATGCACGCGCCCCGGAACGAACAGAAACAAGCAAAGGATTCTCTACGTCTCCAAACTTAGATTTCATTAACGTCTCCACTCCTTTTATAGAACGCTCCACGTCTTCTTTGAGCAATGCCACTACTGCATCCTTTCCTTTTTCGAAATACTCGTTGCAAACGTCAGTGGTTATGGTAAAACCGGGAGGAACCGGAACACCTATCAAATTCATTTCGGCAAGGTTCGCACCCTTTCCTCCCAATAGGTTTCTCATGTCAGCTTTACCTTCGGCCTGTCCGTTACCAAAGGTATACACTCTTTTCTTTTCCATTTAGATTAAATATTTAAGGTTAATACTATGTTCCTTTTAGCATTAAGCCGCTTTAAGGCACAGGTTACGAAATGCAAAACTATACATATAAAATAAATCCGCAAATAAAAGCGGACTTTTTTACACCGAAATTGCAACCTTGAGTTTACAATACGAGGTTTTCGGGAAATCTTGGCAGAGTATCAAATTTTATTTGTAATTTCGTCCCAAATTGGATTTATAAAAAACGAACGTGGCAAGAAAGAAAAAAGAACTTCCTTTACTGGAAAACGTAACGATAACCGATGTTGCTGCCGAAGGAAAGGCAATAGCAAAAGTCAACGACTTAGTGATATTCGTCCCTTATGTGGTGCCTGGCGATGTAGTGGATTTACAAATCAAACGTAAAAAGAACCATTACGCAGAAGCCGTAGCCGTAAATTTCCACCAAAAGTCTCCCATGAGAGCAGAACCGTTCTGCCAGCATTACGGCGTTTGCGGAGGATGTAAATGGCAATGCTTGAAGTACGAAGACCAAATTAAATATAAGCAAAAGCAAGTATTCGACAATCTGACCCGGATAGGTAAAGTAGAATTGCCCGAATTTACTCCCATTTTGGGCTCGGAAAAGGCACAATTCTACCGGAACAAATTGGAATATACTTTCTCCAACAAAAGATGGCTTACGGAAGACGAGGTAAAACAAGACGTAAAATACGACCAGATGAGCGCTGTAGGATTTCACATACCCGGAGCTTTCGACAAAGTCCTTGCCATTGAGAAATGCTGGCTGCAAGACGATATTTCCAATCAGATACGAAATGCCATACGCGATTATGCGTATGAACACAATTATTCGTTCTTCAACTTACGTACGCAAGAAGGACTGCTACGCAACATGATGGTTCGCACATCGTCAACAGGCGAACTGATGGTTCTCTTACAATGTAAAGTAGAGACAGAAGACAACCGAAAAGATATGATGGACTTATTGCAATTCGTTGCTGATAAATTTCCACAGATTACTTCGTTGATGTATGTGATAAACAACAAGTGCAACGACACCATTGGTGACCTGGATGTAGAAACCTTTAAGGGGAAAGACCATATCTTTGAGGAAATGGAAGGCTTGCGCTTCAAAGTCGGGCCGAAATCGTTCTACCAAACCAACTCAGAGCAGGCTTATAACCTATATAAAGTGGCTCGTAACTTTGCAGGATTGACAGGAAACGAACTGGTTTACGACCTTTACACCGGAACAGGAACGATAGCTAACTTCGTGTCGCGTCAGGCACGGAAAGTTATCGGTATAGAATATGTACCCGAAGCGATAGAAGACGCAAAAGTAAACTCCGAAATAAACGACATAAATAACACACTGTTTTATGCCGGTGACATGAAGGACATTCTTACACAAGACTTCATCGCTGAGCACGGACGCCCGGATGTTATCATTACAGACCCCCCACGGGCAGGTATGCACACCGATGTCATCAACGTCATTCTGGCGGCTGAACCCAAACGGATTGTATATGTCAGCTGCAATCCGGCTACACAGGCGCGCGACTTGCAGTTACTGGATGTGAAATACAAGGTAACGGCCGTGCAACCTGTCGACATGTTCCCCCATACACATCACGTGGAAAATGTAGTATTATTAGAAAAGAAAGAAACAAGCAATGAATAAAAACGGGAAAACGCCCAACAAACCACGCATAGCGCACGCTGCACCCAAATACACCGAGTTCCAGGTAAACGAACCGGATGAGCTCATGGCTTTTCTGATGAAACAAATGAGCGGTATCAGTCGTACACGAGTAAAAGCCTTACTTTCCAACAGAGTGGTATTGGTCAACAATAGTATCCAGACCAAATACAATTATCCGCTCACTCCGGGTATGCGCATACAGATAAGCAAAGACAAGCACAAGCATGAGTTTCAAAACCCGATGCTGAAAATACTATACGAAGACGCTTACCTGATTGTCGTAGAGAAGAAAGAAGGACTGCTCTCCGTAGCAACCGACAAGCAGAAAGAGCGTACGGCTCAGCATATACTAAACGAATATGTAAAGAGGGAACACCGGAACAACCGCATATTCGTGGTACACCGGTTAGACCGCGAGACATCGGGCATTATGATGTACGCAAAAGACGAGAAGACCCAACACACATTGCGCAACTATTGGCACGACATCGTGTACGACCGCAGATACGTAGCCATTGTAAACGGAGAAATGGAAAAGGATCAGGGAACTGTCGCTTCTTGGCTTACCGACCGTAAGCTGTACGTCAGTTCGTCTCCTACGGACGATGGAGGCAAATATTCCGTTACGCACTATCGCACTATCAAACGAGCAAACGGATATTCCCTCGTAGAACTTCAACTGGAGACTGGACGCAAAAACCAGATTCGCGTACACATGCAATCGTTGGGACATCCAGTTCTGGGAGACGAACGTTACGGATGTGAACAAAACCCGCTTAACCGTTTGGCTCTGCACGCCTTTAAGCTCTGCTTCCAGCATCCGGTGACCGGAGAACGCATGGAGTTTGAAACCCCCTACCCCGGCCAGTTCAAAGGAATTATGCTAAGGAAATAGCCTCAACGATTCTTTATATAAAAAGTCCCGCATACCGAATACCGATATGCGGGACTTCTTTTTTATGAAGAATGTAATAACTCTTATCTCAATCTATCGTACGACTTAACCAGATTCTCGTCTTTAGTTATGGCATGTACGGCCAAATAAGCGAGCACAAGAGCCACAAACGGAAGGCAAATTGTCCAGGTAGGAACAAACGAGCCCAACGAGCGGAACGCTCCCCACACGTAAGACGGAAACAATACATAGTAGCCGATGAGCAAAACCATACAAAGTTTCGTAATCCGAATCTGCACCATACGTTTCTTATACAGGAAGATGGTTATCAATGCCAAAGCGGCAACCAACTGCAGCACAAGAAACAAAGGCCACGGAGTGTGGTCTATGACACCACCCGGCGAAACCAATGTCAGACTGCCCATCTCCCATACCGCATTCTCCGTATAGAAATGCCCTACGGGAAACGACATGGTCAGGACTGCGAAAACGGCGACTATCAGTAAGTAAACCGACTGTATGCGCTGTATCATTACTGTAGTTTTTCTTTTTCCTTAGCCGGATTTCTATAATAAACCTTGCCTTCGATGTACTCTTGAGTAGCAATCAAGGTCGGTTTCGGCAACTTTTCGTAGTAACGCGAAATCTCAATCTGCTCTCTATTTTCGAACACTTCCTCCAAGTTGTCGGTATACGAAGCGAATTCCTGCAACTTCTTCGACAAGTCATTTTTCATTTCTACCGCAATCTGATTGGAACGTTTTCCGATAATGCTAACCGTTTCATAGATATTGCCGGTATCCTCGCACAATTCCATCATGTTACGGGTAACGGTATTGGTAGGAGCGTTTGTTTTTTTGTAATCCATAATCTTTTATTATATAATTTCAATTAATCTTCTTGGTCTTTTACATACTTGCTCGCATCTTTAAAGATGCCTTCCACCTCTTTCAGATGTTTGCTTTCCGGGAACTCGTTCTTAAACGCGTAGTACTCGTCTATCGTTTCGCGCATGCGTTCTTCTTTCTTCTCGTCTATACTGGCTTTAGCCATGTCGTACTTGGCACGCAGCACCAACAGCGAAAGGTCTTCGCGACGCTTGGTGTAAGGGTATTCGCGCAATACGTTTTCCGCGGTCACCACGGCTGCCTGATAATTGTTACCCGTACTGCTATATACGGTGTTTCCGGTATAGGAGCCCAAATCGTAATACAACTTGGCCGACATGTATTCCTTGTCTACCAGCTTATCCTGCAACTCAAATATCATGTTCTGAGCCTGTTCCCGACGTTGGCTCCCCGGGAAGTATTCCATATACATTTGCAGTTCTTGAATCGCCTTAAACGTGCTACTCTGATCCAATCGAGGCTCGGGGGTATCTAAGTACAACGCACGTCCGCTAAAGAAACGAGCCAGTTCGGTATATGTTCCGTGGGGATAAGTCGTATAATAGGTATTGAAATAATGGGAAGCGCTGACGTAATCTCCCTGATTGAAATAGGTCATTCCCAACATATACAGAGATTCTTCTCCGTTGGTTGTACCCTTCATGATTGGAATCAGTTCTTCCAACAAAGTTGCGGCACGGCTATTTTGCCCCTTACCGAAATAACTTTTCGCAGCTTCGTATTTAAATTCGTAGTCCGTGCTTTTCAGCACCTTGTTATACTCTCCGCACGAAGTCAAGACCCCAGCGGAAAGAAGAGCTACAACGATACACTTTTTCATTTTCGTAAATTAGTTGCGCAAAATTACTCTTTTCCAGTGAATAATACAACATCTAAATGCTTTTTAACCCATTACACGATTATTTTACGCAGCTACACCCTATTTCGCCTCCGTAAAAGGGCTCTTGATGCCCGATTGGCTGGAGCGAAAAATTCCTCGCCAGAGAATAAAAATCTCTCGCCGGAGATTTTTATTCTCTCGGGACGTTTTAAAAATCTCTCGAGACGTTTTTTTAATCCCTCGCCGCGTTTTACACATCCCGTAAAAAACGACCGTTTTAGGGATGGCAGAGAAAAATATTTCGTACTTTTACATCCCTTTTAATGACGCAGACATGAAATTCGAACTTGTATCTGATTATCAACCGACTGGCGACCAGCCTGAAGCTATCGCCCAACTGACCGCCGGAATAAACGAAGGGGCAAGAGCGCAAACCTTGCTGGGAGTGACAGGATCGGGCAAGACGTTTACCATCGCCAATGTAATAAAGAACGTAAACAAGCCGACTCTTATCCTAAGCCACAACAAGACGCTTGCCGCCCAGCTTTACGGAGAGTTCAAAAGTTTCTTCCCGAACAACGCGGTGGAATACTACGTTTCGTATTACGACTATTATCAGCCTGAGGCTTATCTGCCATCGACCGACACCTACATCGAAAAGGATTTGGCCATCAACGAAGAGATAGACAAGCTGCGACTGGCCGCCACCTCATCGCTGCTGTCGGGACGGAAGGATGTCATCGTAGTGTCATCGGTTTCGTGCATATACGGTATGGGAAATCCGTCCGATTTCTACAACAATGTCATCGAACTAAAGAAGGGCAAACTGTTAGACCGAAACGTTTTCCTACGCCATCTGGTAGATTCGCTCTACGTACGGAACGACATCGAACTGAACAGAGGAAATTTCCGTGTAAAAGGAGATACGGTAGATGTCTATCTGGCATATACCGACAATCTGCTTCGGGTTATCTTTTGGGGAGACGAAATCGATTCGATAGAAGAGGTAGGCCCTGTTTCGGGTTATTCGCTGGCGCAATTCGAGGAATACAAAGTATATCCCGCCAATCTGTTCATGACAACCAAAGAGAGCACCCTGCGAGCCATACACCAGATAGAGGACGACTTGACCAAACAGGTGGCCTTGTTTGAGGAAGAAGGAAAATTTTACGAAGCCAAACGGCTGCACGAACGCGTTACGTACGACATGGAAATGATTCGGGAACTGGGACACTGTTCGGGCATCGAGAACTATTCGCGCTACTTCGACGGACGCGAAGCCGGAACCCGCCCCTACTGCCTGTTGGACTTCTTCCCCGATGACTTCCTCATCGTGATAGACGAAAGTCACGTAAGTGTTCCTCAGATTAGAGCCATGTACGGAGGAGACCGGGCACGCAAAGAAAACCTCGTACAATACGGTTTCCGTCTGCCGGCAGCCTTAGACAACCGCCCGCTGAAATTCGAGGAATTCCAGGAATTGGCCAAGCAGACCATCTACGTGAGCGCCACACCGGCCGAGTATGAACTGCAAGAAAGCGAAGGCATCGTGGTAGAACAGGTTATCCGCCCCACCGGCCTGCTGGATCCCATCATCGAAGTGCGCCCAAGCCTGAATCAGGTAGACGACTTGATGGAAGAAATCCAGCAACGCATCGAAAAAGAAGAGCGCGTGCTGGTAACCACCCTAACCAAACGTATGGCTGAAGAGCTGACCGAATACTTATTGCGCAACAATATCCGGTGCAACTACATACACAGCGATGTAGACACCCTGGAGCGCGTAAAAATCATGGACGACCTGCGACAAGGAATCTACGACGTTTTGGTAGGCGTAAACCTACTGAGAGAGGGACTCGACCTGCCCGAAGTATCACTTGTGGCTATACTCGACGCCGACAAAGAAGGCTTCCTGCGTTCACACCGCTCCCTGACCCAAACAGCCGGGCGCGCCGCCCGTAACGTAAATGGGAAGGTGATTATGTATGCCGACAAGATAACCGACAGCATGAAACAAACCATCGACGAAACCAACCGACGACGCGAAAAGCAATTGGCCTACAACGAAGCCCACGGCATCACACCGCAACAGATAAAGAAAGCGCGCAACAACGTATTGCTGAGCAACGCTTCGGAAACGGAACAAGCCGCTCCTACCCGTAAGCCGTACGACTTGGACACGCCACAGGCAATGACTTCCGCCGCCGACCCCATCGTACAATACATGTCGAAAGAGCAACTGCAGAAGAGTATGGAACGAACCCGAAAACTGATGCAAGAGGCCGCAAAGAAATTGGATTTCATAGAAGCCGCCCAGTACAGAGACGAGTTGCTTCGGCTGGAAGAAACGCTAAAAGGAAAAGAATAAGACAAAAACACTATAACCCCAAAACAAAATGAAAGAATTAATCATGTTAGGAACGGGCTACGCCCTTGCCACCCAATATTACAACACTTGTTTTCTACTTAAAGACGACACCACCACGCTGATGGTCGACGCCGGAGGAGGCAACCAGATATTCAACCAACTGGAAAGAGCCGGTGTTTCGCCCACTTCCATCCACCAGTTATTTTTAACCCACGCCCACACCGATCATGTACTCGGAGCGGTATGGTTGGTAAGAATGATTATGCAAAAAATCAAAAGCGGAAATTACGATGACAACCTCCATGTTTATGGAAACAGCAAGGTAATCGGTGTATTGGATTGGATTTGCCGGAACACCTTGCCCGCAAAACTGCATGCACTTATCGGCAATCGCGTTATCCTCCATACGCTCAACGATGGTGACGCGTTCCAAATAGGCGACTGGCATCTGCACGCTTTCGACATCCATTCCACCAAAGAGCCCCAATTCGGTTTCAAAGTAGAGTTTGCCGATGGGAAAAACCTTGTTTGCTTGGGAGACGAGCCTTACAACGAAAAGAACCGGGAATGGGTAAATCACGCCGACTGGCTTCTTTGCGAAGCCTTCTGTCTCAACGCTGACGCCGACCGTTTCCATCCCTACGAGAAACATCACAGCACCGCTTTGGACGGAGCCAAACTGGCCACGTCTCTATCTGTACAAAACCTCGTGATGTACCATACAGAAGACAAGACAGAAAACAGAAAAGAGAACTATACCCACGAAGCGCAGTCCGCATTCTCCGGCAACGTCTTTGTTCCCGATGATTTGGAAACAATCGTTCTTGATTAAAACGATACTTCTCTTTTTGAAAAGAACAAGGTCCGTTTTTCCTACCTCGTATATCGCATTGTTTGTAACTTTGCGCAGAGAAATTGCATCGGCGTTTTTAGCCTACGGGCTTTCATTGCGTCCGTTGCATTACTCTGTAATCAAAAAACAAATAACAAGACAAAGAAAATGGAACATACAAACAACACCCAACTTGTAGGGAAAATCTTCGCCACAGGCATCATGTCGTTTTGCGGAGTAGTGAGCGAAACAGCGATGAATGTCACGTTTCCCACTCTAATGAGTGAATTTGGTATTGGCACGAGCACCGTACAATGGATTACGACAGGTTATCTGCTCATCCTCTCGTTAGTCATTACCATGTCTTCCTACCTGAAGCGCAACTGTTCGCAACGCACCCTATTCCTCATTGCCATCTGTAGTTTTATCTGCGCCACGATGGCTTGCTTTATAGCCCCATCGTTTACCGTATTAATGATAGGCCGCATGGTACAAGGTTTAGGAACGGGCATAGCCCTACCGTTAATGTACAATATCATATTGGGCGAAGCGCCAAAGGAACAGTTAGGAACATTTATGGGGATTGGTACACTCGTTACAGCCGTAGCGCCAGCCGTAGGTCCCGTATTGGGCGGATTCATCGTAGACATGTTCGGATGGCGATACATCTTCCTTTCGCTCATGCCATTGCTACTCTTATCGCTCTTCATCGGTTGCCGCCTCTTCAAGCGTTCCGCTCCTACAGAGCGTTCCCGCTTCCACCTCTTCGACTATACCCTAATCGTTGTGGGATACACTACTTTTATACTCGCATTGGTTCAAGCGTCTTCTGCTGGATGGGTAAGCACTGTAGTCATCTCGCTTTTGGCTTTGGCTGCTATTTCGTTGGCATGGTTTGTCAGACAGTCGCGTCGCGAACCTCACCCCCTTCTGCGGGTTGAAGTGCTTGGGCATTGTAACTTCATGCTTGCCTTGACCGCCATCCTCATCGTACAGTTCTCCGTGCTAGCATTAGGTTACGCCATCCCCAACTATTCGCAGATAACCAATCATACAGGCGCCTTTACGGCTGGCGGACTGTTAGTACCCGGTTGCGTAGTGGGAGCCATCCTCTCTCTACTCAGCGGCAGACTGCTTGACAAGGTCGGAGCACGCATTCCTATCGTTGTCGGCTATGGTTTCATGCTTCTCTCGCTCCTGCTCTTCGCCTGGTACGGAAACGCCATGAGCACCATGATGTTCTACTCCTTTTATATCGTGTTTACTATCGGACAGGGATTGGGATGCCCTACATCTATCACCTTTTGCCTATCACAGTTACCAAAGGACTTATCGGCCGACGGAAATGCCTTAATGAACAGCTTCCAGCAGTTAGCCGGCGCCATGGGTACAGCTGTTGTATCCACAATCGTCGCTTCCCAACAGCTTTCCGCCCCTGCCAGCCAGTTTGCAGAATCAACCGCTATAGGGACTCAGCACGCATTCATCTTACTTGCTCTGATGCTGCTTGTAGCTTTCGTTATTTGCTGGGTAATGACAAGAAAATCCGCACGCGTTTAAAACAATAAAAAGATTGTTGTCCGATAAACAATCTTTTTATTACTTTAGCACCGCTTTCATGCAGATTAAGTCAATCGTTTTGTAACGAAACACACATCCAAGTGAAGCTCATATAGCATTAACAACAAAAGACAAGGCCTATGACTGATTGGGAGAAAATGCAAGCGGGGGAAATCTACAACGATTTCGATTTGGATTTATTCAACCGAAGAGTAGAAGCGAAGAAGCTCTTCCGTGCCTACAACCGCTTAGAAGACGATGAAGTAGAGAAGCGTAACGAAATTATGCAGAAACTGTTTAAGTCGGTTGGAAAAAACGTATGGATTGAGCCTGATTTCCGTTGCGAGTTCGGCAAGAACATTACCATCGGAAACGATGTGTATATTAACTTCGGCTGTGTCATACTTGACTGTGGACAGGTACGCATTGGTAACAGTACACTGATTGGACCAAACGTTGGGCTCTTTTCCGGCAATCATACCACCGACGCCGAAGAGCGTGCCGCAGGAGGATTAATTCCCAAACCTATCACCATAGGCAACAGGGTATGGCTCTGCGGCAATGTAACGGTAGTGCCGGGTGTCACCATCGGAGACGATACCATCATCGGAGCGGGAAGCGTAGTGACACACAACATTCCTTCGGGCGTCATTGCCGCAGGTAATCCGTGCCGAGTACTGAGAACGATAACTCCAGAGGACAAAGTAGGCTATACAACTGAATGAAGACAATTATATCAATTATCATTTCGGGAGTATTGTGTTTGACTTCCTGTCATTCCGTGATGCCCATCACTCAGGCAGAGACTACATCGGAAAGCAAAGCCGATGGGAATACATACATTGTATATTACGATGAGTCTGTAGGAACGGACGCCATAGAGGCATTCATCCGGAAGAACAACATCGAAGTGCTTTACCGATACACGAATATCAAAGGATATGCCTTGAAACTACCAAACGCCCAACTGCGCACCGCATTAAAGAAAACAAAAGGTGTGCTTTCTGTACAAGAGAATCAAACCATGCAAATACAATAAACACTTTTACTATGAACCAAACACCTACACAACGATTGGCCTCGCTCGACATCTTGAGGGGATTCGACTTATTTCTTTTAGTATTCTTTCAGCCTGTAGTCGTTAGCTTGCTGACACGTCTTAACATTCCGTGGATGAGCGGCGTCTTATATCAACTGGACCATGAAGTATGGGAAGGATTTCGTTTTTGGGATTTGATAATGCCTCTATTCTTGTTCATGTCTGGCGTATCACTCCCCTTCTCCCTCGAAAAGTACAAGGGAACTACCGAGAAGGGATTCATCTACAAAAAGATTATCAAACGGTTCGTCATTCTGTTCATCCTGGGCATGGTGGTTCAAGGGAACTTACTGGGACTGGATTTAAACCACATATATCTGTATTCAAATACGCTTCAAGCCATTGCTACGGGATATATAGTAACGGCACTTCTGGTTCTGCATCTCTCCTTTAAGCAACAAATAGGAGCAGCCGCCTTCTTACTGATAATCTATTCTGTGCCCATGATGTTGCTAGGCGATTTCACGCCCGACGGCAATTTCGCCGAGAAAGTAGACCGCCTGGTTTTAGGACGCTTCCGCGATGGCGTGTATTGGGACGAAAACGGAGCATGGCATTTCGCCCCCGGCTATACTTATACGTGGATTTGGAGCAGTCTGACTTTCATTGTAACCGTATTGTTGGGCGCATTGGCCGGAGAGTTGATGAAAAAAGGGAAAGACAATCGCTGCCGTACCGCCGCTATATTATTGGGCACAGGTATCGTACTGGTTATTTTGGGATGGCTTTGCAGCTTCCAGATACCTGTCATTAAGCGAATATGGACATCCAGCATGACCTTATTGTCGGGAGGATATTGCTTCTTGCTGATGGGAGCTTTCTATTATGTCATCGATTGCAAGGGATACAGCCACGGATGGAACTGGCTAAAGATATACGGCATGAACTCCATTACAGCTTACATGCTGGGCGAATGCGTCAATTTCAGAAGTGTAGCGGCTTCCGTTTTCTATGGCACGGAACAATACTTGGGCAATTATTACCCCGTATGGCTGAGCTTCTGCAATTTCTTGATTGTTTTCCTCATCCTGCGCCTCATGTACAAACAACGCGTGTTCTTGAAGATATAAATGCCACAGAAAACCGTTTAATTTTTTCTGAAACGAGATAAATTCATATCTTTGTCGCCTGTAATAAACTATCACAAATATAAATTAAGTATGAAAACACTGAATGGATTATTCGGAGGTCTTCTTCTTACGCTGACATTGGCGTTTGGAACGTCCCTCCCTACTAATGCACAATCATTGTCGCCATCAACCAAATGGCATTGGGAAAAAGGAACAATCGTTATCGACACACCCGAAAGACCAGCCGGACAACAGTCTGCCATCGGTCTTACCGCACCGAAACTGAATGTTGTTCGTGTAGGTTTCGTAGGACTGGGTATGAGAGGCCCAGGTGCAGTAGAACGCTTCACCCATATTCAGGGAACTAAAATCGTTGCCCTCTGCGATTACGAAAAAGAACGGGCAGAGAAATGTCAGAATATCCTGCGTAAAGCCAGCTTGCCGCAAGCTGCCATCTACTCGGGAGAAGAAGGCTACAAACAACTGTGCGAACGCAATGATATCGACCTCGTATATGTAGCAACCGACTGGATGCACCACTTCCCTGTAGCCAAATACGCTCTGGAACACGGAAAGCATGTAGCTATCGAAGTTCCGTCGGCCATGAATCTGGAAGAATGCTGGGAACTCATTAACTTGAGCGAGACTACCCGTCATCACTGCATGATTTTGGAAAACTGCTGCTACGACTGGTTCGAAATGAACACCTTGAACATGGCTCAGCACGGTGTTTTCGGTGAAGTTCTCCGCGCACAAGGCGCTTACATCCACAACCTTGACCAGTTCTGGGATTATTACTGGAAAAACGGCAAAGAAGACAAGTTGGGATGGAGACTCCGCTACAACAAAGAGAACCGTGGAGACGTTTACGCTACTCACGGCCTTGGCCCTGTAGCTCAAGCACTGGATATCCATCGTGGCGACCGCATGGCTACTCTCGTGGCTATGGACACCAAATCGGTTAACGGTAAAGCTCACGTAGAAAAAGCAACCGGCGAAACTTGCAACGAATTCTTAAACGGTGACCACACTACCACCCTGATTCGTACCGCAAACGGAAAAGTTATTGAAATTCAGCACGACGTTCTGACTCCGCAACCTTACAACCGCTTGTATCAGTTGACCGGTACCAAAGGTTTTGCCAACAAATATCCGGTAGAAGGATACGCAGTAGAGGCTTCACAAATGGTTGCTTCGGGTGTACAGCCTAAAGTTGACAACTTAAGCTCTCACTCTTTCATGCCTAAAGCCGAAATGGATGCATTGGTTGCCAAATTCGAACATCCTATCTTGAAGAAATACGGTGACGAAGCCAAAGAAGTAGGCGGACACGGAGGTATGGACTTCATCATGGATAGCCGCTTGGTTTACTGTCTGCAACATGGACTTCCTTTGGATATGGATGTTTACGACTTGGCTGAATGGTGTTCATTGGCCGAGCTGGGAGCAATCTCGATGGACAACGGATGCGCTCCGGTAGCTTTCCCCGACTTTACTCGCGGACACTGGAACGAAGTTAAGGGATTCCATCACGCATTCGCTTCGGAAGCGGAAGAAACAGCAACAGCTAAAGCTTCAAAAGCTTACACAGCCAATCTGAAAGCCGAAGGCGCTAAGCAGTGGGAAAAGGTTGCAAAGCAAGAAGCTAAAGCCGCTAAGAAAAACAAGAAATAATCCCTAACGGGCATTTATAAAGAAAAGACATTCCGATTTTTCGGAGTGTCTTTTTCTTTTTACAGCCACCTACACATCCCTTTATTACTACATCCTCTTTGCAAACGCTTCTCAGGTAAGAGGAAGCAACTACCGAGAAAACCTCGGTAGCTTAACGCCAGGGAAACCATCCGTTTCAAGCAGCATGCAGCATAAAAAGAGAGACCTCAAGTCTACCATTGCGTAAACCTGAGGTCTCTCTTTATTATATAATATTATGCGAAAGGTGGTCTTACTGAGCCATTTCTTTTTCCAAAGCTTCGTATTCAGCCTTGTTCAACTTCCAATAGATGTTCAACAGGAACTGTCCCCACAAGTTCTTCTTCGCAGGAGCCAATTCTTTTGCCTTTTCGTAGTTAGGACGAGCCTTTTCGTACAAGCTCTTAATTTCCTTTTCGTTTGCAGTGAATTTAGGATCATCCATTGACAACTTGCCATTGTCTTCTACCAATGACTGTGCCGGGAAGAAATAGCAGTCACCAATCTTTGAGTATGCCTCCGCTACGAAATCCTTGTTCAGCGTAATAATTCTATTGAATGTTTCAATAGCTTCGTTATACTGCTTCTTTTCGTACTGAAGTACACCCTTTACATACAAGAAATACGGAGTTTCGTGCTTAGCAAGAACCTGATTGATTTCAGCCAAACCTTCGTCAATCTTTCCCTTCTGGATGTAATAGTCCATCAAGTTTCCGATGAAGTATTCCTGAGTCGGGAAGCGTTCGCTACCTTCCTTGATAGCTTCCAACCATTTTACAGAGTCGGTCTGTTCGCCTTTTCCGTAAGCCTCAGCCAAACACATCAAGGCTCTGTAACCTTCTTCCTTGTGCGCCTTACCCAAAGTAGCGTACTTGATGATAGCCGGTTTGTCGCTGATAGAGTTTGCGGCCAGAGCTGCATAACATGAAATCAACGGAACCAAAGTATCGTTCTTTACAGATACTTCTTCTTCGAACATCGGGTCAGAAGCAGCGTCTACATAGAGACCGAAGTACTTCAACGCGTCAGCATACTTACCGCTGTTGTAAGAATCAGAACCACCGTTGGTCAAGTTCGGACGAACAGTAGCCAATGTTTTGGCCAGTTTCTTGCGCAATTTAGCTTTCTTCAAGGCGCCGCTCTTTACCTGAGCGTCTTCTACCTTGTCGCATTTCATGTAATACTCGAACAACTTCGACAAGCTGTTGTAGAGTTTGGTTGTGTCAGCTTTGCCACCCGGCAGATACAGTTTCATGTTTTCTGCATCGTAGATAGCCTTCTGATAGTCACCAGCCATCTTCCAAGTGTTGGGGTCAGCGGCTGTTGTAGGGTCGTTCAGCGCCGGTTCCAAGATTTTCGCAGCTTTTTCCGGATCACTTTCCGACTTTGCTTTCTTCACCACGTCTACCTGTGCAAAAGCGGAATAAGCGGTAAAGAACAGTACCGAGGTCAGTAATACTTTTCTCATAACGTTTCTTTTAGTTTTAATGATACAATTATTCTATTTAATCAATTTCCTTATTGTTGGTCATCGGCAAATTCCTCATCCGAGAACAGTGTAGGTTCCGCATTACCCGAAGCGCTGTTGTCGCTCTCCGTGTTGTTTTCCGGATTTACACCCTCAGCGTCTTCCGCCAATACAGCATCTTCCGCTTCTTCGGTCTCTGTCGTTACCTTGCAAACCGAACCGATATGGTCGTTTCTCTTCTCAAGGTCTATCAGCTTCACACCTTGAGTAGCACGTCCCATAATGCGGACATCGGCCACACGCAAACGGATTGTTACTCCCGACTTATTGATAATCATCAAGTCGTTTTCATCGGTTACAGACTTTATGGCAACCAGTTTACCTGTCTTGTCGGTAATGTTCAGGGTCTTCACACCCTTACCACCACGGTTCGTCTTGCGATAGTCTTCTATATCCGAACGTTTGCCGTATCCGTTTTCCGAAATCACCATGATGGTTTCCGTCTGCGGGTCTTTCACGCAAATCATGCCGATTACTTCGTCTTGACCGTCTTCGTCCAAGAGGATGCCTCTTACACCCGTAGCCGTACGTCCCATTTCGCGAACCGTACTTTCGTGGAAGCGGATGGCACGTCCATTCTTGTTGGCTATCACTATTTCGTTGTTGCCATTCGTCATGCGTACCTCTATCACGCGGTCGTCTTCACGTATGGTGATGGCATTTACTCCGTTCTGGCGCGGACGTGAATACTGCTCGAGCAACGTTTTCTTTATCACGCCATTCTTGGTGCAGAACAACACGTAGTGACTGTTGATGAATTCCGTATCGCCCAGATTCTTCACACGAAGGTAAGCCGTTACCACATCGTCTTTTTCGATATTCAGCAAGTTCTGGATGGCGCGTCCCTTCGAAGTCTTGTTTCCTTCGGGTATCTCGTAAACCTTCAGCCAGTAGCATCTGCCTTTCTGCGTAAAGAACATCATGGTGTTGTGCATGGTGGCGGGATAGATGTGCTCTATGAAATCTTCTTCTCGGGTTTCGCTACCCTTCGACCCTACTCCACCGCGGTTCTGCGCACGGAATTCAGTAAGCGGAGTACGCTTGATGTATCCCAGATGCGAGATAGTAATCACCATTTCGTCATCGGCATAGAAGTCTTCCGGATTGAATTCTTCCGAAGAATATACTATTTCAGAACGACGCTTGTCGCCGTACTTTTCCTTTACTTCGATAAGTTCGTCCTTGATTACTTTCTTGCAAAGTTCGTCATCGCTCAAGATTTGTTCGAAATAAGCGATTTGCTTCATCAGGTCTTCGTATTCAGCGTGCAACTGGTCTTGAGCCAATCCGGTGAGCTGACGCAAACGCATTTCTACAATCGCCTTGGCCTGTACTTCCGACAGTTGGAAGCGTGACATCAAGTTCACAATGGCTTCGCTGGGCGATTTGGCAGCTCGGATGATGTGTACCACCTCGTCGATATTGTCCGAAGCGATAATCAGACCTTCCAAGATGTGCGCTCTTTCCTTTGCCTTGCGCAAGTCGTACTGAGTTCGGCGGATAACCACCTCGTGACGGTGTTCCACGAACAGACGAATCAAATCTTTCAGATTCAGCAAGCGCGGACGGCCGTGTACCAGCGCAATGTTATTTACGCTGAACGAGGTCTGCAGAGCCGTCATCTTCAGCAGCTTGTTCAGAACCACGCTGGCGTTCGCATCACGTTTCACATCGATAACGATGCGCATACCTTCACGGTCAGACTCATCGTTTACGTACGAAATACCGTCTATTTTCTTTTCTTTCACCAAGTCGGCGATGCTTTCTATCAGTTCCTTCTTGTTGACGTTGTAAGGTATTTCGTTCACGATAATCTTATCGTGTGTAGGATGCGATTCTATTTCGGTCTTGGCGCGCATTACTACGCGTCCGCGTCCGGTTTCGTAGGCTTCCTTTACACCGCTTATGCCGTAGATGTAACCTCCGGTAGGGAAATCAGGCGCCTTGACAAAGTGCATCAGGCCTTCTATATCGATGTCATTATTGTCGATATACGCTACGCAAGCGTCAATTACCTCGGCCAGATTGTGTGTAGGCATATTGGTAGCCATACCTACCGCAATACCCGAAGCTCCGTTCACCAAAAGGTTCGGTATGCGGGTAGGCATCACCGTAGGTTCCTGCAGTGTATCATCGAAGTTATTCTGGAAGTCAACCGTTTCTTTGTACAAATCCTGCATCATGTCCTCGCCTATCTTTTTCAGACGGGCTTCGGTATAACGCATTGCAGCAGGAGAGTCACCGTCTACCGATCCGAAGTTTCCCTGTCCGTCTACTAGCGGATAGCGCATCGCCCAATCCTGAGCCATACGTACCAACGCTCCGTAAACCGAAGAGTCACCGTGCGGGTGGTATTTACCCAAAACTTCACCCACTATTCTCGCTGCTTTCTTATATGGTTTATCTGACGTATTCCCCAGTTCCATCATACCGAACAAAATTCGGCGGTGAACCGGCTTAAAGCCATCTCTTACATCAGGAAGGGCACGCGCCACGATTACAGACATGGAGTAGTCGATGTACGACTTTTTCATCTCTTCCTCGATGTTGATTTTAATAATTTTGTCTTGTTCTTGCATTGAAACAATTTAATTTGTTAGTAGTCTTTTGGTTCGATAAAAAACCACGCTAAAGTACTACATTTTATTGGATTCTCCAAACTTATTTAACAAGTTTTCAGCCAGCCGCTCCACGAACGAACCAAGAGCGGGACACTGGGCAACCACAGCGCCTCAGCTAGATTCTCCGGCGAGGAATTTTAAATCTCTCGAGACGTTTTTCAAATCGTTCGGGACGGATTTTAAATCTCTCGCCGGGGATTTACTAAGTAAACTATCTCTTAAAAACAGAAAAGGATGCGGGTGATTTTTGCACTCAGAAAAAACATCCGCCTTACTTTTATCCTTTTATTTATATATATAATAGGTAAGAAAACGCCAAGATGTGGCACACCATGAGGCACGGCATGAACCACTTTGATAGTTAACAATCTAAAAACGAAGCAAATAGATATGGCACGACATGTGGCACACCATGAACCACCCTTTCCCGCCTTATGAGGAATACCCTCAGAATGAACGCCTTAAGAAACCATAAATCATGGCATGGAATTTGTTATCTATATCCGAAAAGCAAAATATTCAGCGTATCTTTGCAACGTGAAATTATCATATCCAACAAGTAGAGGAGACAAGACAACATGACAAACCAATTCACAAAAAGAGTAACCGACATTATCCAATATAGCAAAGAGGAGGCCAACCGACTACGAAACGATAGCATCACTCCTGAGCATCTCTTACTTGGGATGATTCGGGAAGGAGAAGGAAAAGCCATTCAAATCCTTGAAAGTTTGTATGTAGACGTCATCAAAGTGAAGGCGGAGGTCATCAGCGAACTGAGAAAGACATCGGTAAACGAAACCGCATACTCCGAGCAGATAGAGCTAAGCGAGAAAACATCGCGTATCCTAAAGCTAAGCCTACTGGAAGCTAACATTCTAAAATGCGAAGCCGCCGACTCGGAACACCTACTGCTGGCCATCATGAGAGACCATAAAACACAGGCAGCCACCATACTGGAAGACAACGAAGTCAGCTACGAGAAGATATTCGAGAAGCTACGCCCGAAATCGACCCCGAGAAACGATATCTGGGGAAACCCTTTCAAACAACAAAGTTCCCAATCTACTCCCCAAAGCGGACTGGATTTTGACGAAGACGAGGAAGATGAGGACTGCGGAACCATTCCCAGCCAGCGCTCCGCTTCGCAAAACGAACAGGCATCCAAACAGCAAGCCACAAGAACCAAGACGCAGGCTTCCAACGACAACGACACCCCTGTTCTGAACACATTCGGAACTGACATGACACGTGCCGCCAAAGAGGGCAAGCTAGACCCCGTAGTAGGACGCGAGAAAGAAATAGAACGAATAGCCCAAATACTGAGCCGACGAAAAAAGAACAACCCCATCCTCATCGGAGAACCCGGAGTGGGCAAATCAGCCATCGTAGAAGGACTAGCTACCCGCATCATTGAGAAAAAGGTTTCGCACGTATTGTTCGGCAAGCGCATCATCTCGCTCGACATGACCTTAGTGGTAGCCGGAACGAAATATCGCGGACAGTTCGAAGAACGCATCAAAGCCATACTGAACGAAGTAAAGAAACACCCGGAAGTCATCCTGTTTATTGATGAAATACATACCATCGTAGGCGCAGGGTCGGCCACCGGCACCATGGACGCCGCAAACATCCTAAAACCAGCCTTGGCTCGCGGCGAGATACAGTGCATCGGAGCAACCACCCTGAACGAGTATCGGGAAAACATCGAAAAAGACGGTGCTTTGGAGCGTCGTTTCCAGAAAATCATGGTAGAACCGGCCTCGGAAGAAGAAACCTTACAGATTTTACACAACATAAAGGGCAAATACGAGGAACATCACCACGTAAGCTACACCGATGAAGCGTTGGAAGCGTGTGTCAAATTGACAGAACGATATATCACCGACCGCTTCTTCCCCGACAAGGCCATCGATGCCTTAGACGAGGCCGGAGCCCGTGCGCACCTCACCAACATAGAAGTTCCCAAAGAACTAGAAGAAAAAGAGGCGAAGCTGGAAGAGCTGAACGCCAAGAAGCACGAAGCGATACGCAAACAGGACTTCGAACTGGCAGGAAGCTTCCGCAACCAGGAAAAGGAAATAGAAGTACAACTCGCGTTCCTTCAGGACGAGTGGGAAAAGAAAGAGAAGCTAAACAACATCACGGTAAACAAAGACCAAATAGCCGCCATCGTCTCCATGATGACAGGCATCCCCGTCAAGCGAATGGCTACGGCCGAAACAGACAAGCTCAAGCAGATGAAGGACGAGCTGTTATCTACCGTCATCGGACAAGACAAGGCCGTAACAACCACCGTTAAAGCCATTCAGCGAAGCCGTATCGGGCTAAAAGACCCCAACAAGCCGATTGGTACATTCCTGTTTTTAGGCCCTACTGGCGTAGGAAAGACTTATTTGGCCAAACAACTGGCTATCCAACTGTTCGGGTCATCCGATGCGCTGATACGTATCGACATGAGCGAATACATGGAGAAATTCACCGTTTCACGCCTCGTAGGAGCACCTCCGGGATATGTGGGATATAACGAGGGAGGCCAGCTCACCGAGAAGGTACGTCGGAAACCCTACTCCATCATCCTGCTGGATGAAATAGAGAAAGCCAATCCAGACGTATTCAACCTTCTGCTGCAAGTCATGGACGAAGGCCGACTGACCGACAGCAACAGTCGAACCGTAGACTTCAAGAATACGGTTATCATCATGACTTCCAACGTTGGCACACGACAGCTGAAGGAATTCGGGAAAGGCATCGGATTCACCACCCCGGCAAGCAACGAAAAGGAACATGCGGACAGCGTAATCAAAAAGGCTCTAAACAAGTCGTTCTCGCCCGAATTCCTGAACCGTTTGGACGAAATCATCACTTTCGAACAACTGAGCGAAGAGTCTCTAACTAAGATTATCGATTTGGAACTCGACTATCTATACAAGCGAATGGAAACGCTGGGCTACCACATCCTCTTGAGCGATGAAGCCAAACGGTTTGTCGCCCAAAAAGGATACGACGTACAGTTCGGCGCACGTCCGCTCAAGCGAGCTATCCAGAACTATCTGGAAGACGCTTTGGCCGAATTCATCCTAAACGAATCGCCCGCCGAAGGAGCTACGTTCCACATCAGCGTAAGCGAAGACAAACAAAAGTTAGAAATAACCGCAGAATAAGCAAAAACTATACATTCAGACAAAATGTCAGACAGCAATGTCTGGCATTTTTTTTGCTTTTACACTTCATGTAATTTGAAATATTAAAACATACATATCATGCAAAAAGGTAATATCGGGGTTACGACCGAGAACATATTCCCCATCATAAAAAAGTTCTTGTATAGCGACCATGAAATCTTCCTCCGCGAAATCGTTTCGAATGCCGTAGATGCCACGCAAAAGATTAAAACACTCTCCGCCACAGGCGACTTCAAAGGAGAGTTGGGAGACCTGACTGTACATGTAAGCGCAGACAAGGAAAACAAAACCATCACCATCTCCGACCGCGGACTGGGATTGACCGCCGAGGAAATAGACAAATATATCAACCAAATCGCATTCTCTGGCGCAAACGACTTCCTGGAAAAATACAAAGACGACGCGAACGCCATCATCGGACATTTCGGCTTAGGATTCTACTCAGCCTTTATGGTGGCTAAAAAGGTAGAAATAAACACCCTTTCTTATCAAGAAGGCGCAAAAGCCGTAAGATGGACATGCGACGGAAGTCCCGAATTCACCTTGGATGAAACAGAAAAAGCCGACCGTGGTACAGACATCATACTACACATAGACGATGACTGTTTGGAATTCCTAGAAGAATCACGCATCCAAGAACTGCTGACTAAATACTGCCGCTTCCTCCCCATCCCCGTAGCTTTCGGTAAAAAGAAAGAATGGAAAGACGGTAAGCAGGTAGAGACAGACGAAGACAACATTATCAACAACACCGTGCCCATCTGGACAAAGAAGCCGACCGAACTGAAAGACGAAGATTACAAGAAATTTTACCGTGACTTGTATCCCATGTCAGATGAGCCCCTATTCTGGATTCACCTGAACGTGGACTACCCATTCAACCTTACCGGCGTGTTGTACTTCCCCAAAATCAAGAATAGCATCGAACTGCAGAAAAACAAGATTCAGCTTTACTGCAACCAGGTATACGTAACCGACTCGGTAGAAGGAATCGTCCCCGACTTCTTGACTCTGCTTCACGGTGTCATCGACTCTCCCGACATTCCACTGAACGTATCGCGTTCTTACTTGCAAAGCGATTCGAATGTAAAGAAGATTTCAACCTATATCACCAAGAAAGTTGCCGACAGACTGCAAAGCATTTTCAAGAATGACCGTAAGGAATTCGAAGAAAAATGGGACAACCTAAAACTCTTCATCAACTACGGAATGCTGACCCAGGAAGACTTCTACGAGAAAGCCAACAAGTTCTCTCTACTAAAAGACACGGACGGCAAGCACTACACCTACGAAGAATATCGCACGCTGATAAAAGATAACCAAACCGACAAAGACGGCAATCTGATATATCTGTACGCCAACAACTGCGACGAACAATACACTTACATCGACGCAGCCAAGAGCAAGGGTTACAGCGTACTCCTCATGGACGGTCAGCTGGACACCCCGATGATTAACATGCTGGAACAGAAGTTCGAAAAGAGCCACTTCACACGTGTAGACAGCGACATCATCGACCGCCTCATCGTAAAAGAAGAACAGAAAGGCGATGAACTGTCAGCCGACAAGCGTGAACTGCTATCGACCGCTTTCAACGGACAGTTCCCCAAAATGGAAAAGACGGACTTCTACGTGGAAATACAACCCATGGGAGAAAACGCCGCCCCGGTTATCATCACACAAGCCGAATATATGAGAAGAATGAAAGACATGGCCAACATCCAACCCGGAATGAGCTTCTACGGAGAAATGCCGACCATGTTCAACGTTGTTCTGAATAGCGACCACAAGCTGATAAAGCAAGTACTGGACGATGTAGAAACGGCATGTTCTGAAAAACTCGTGCCTATAGAAGCGGAAATAGCGACTCTTACCTTGAAAGCCAACGAGCAAAAGAAAGCTCAAGAAGGCAAGAAAGACGAAGAGATTCCGACCGCCGACAAGGAAGCCCTGAAAGATACCGAAAAGAAGATTGATGAACAGAAACAGCAAAAGAAAGATGTAGTGAACACGTATGCTACAGAAAACAAGATAGTACATCAACTCATTGACTTGGCCTTGCTACAAAACAACATGCTGAAAGGCGAAGCCCTGAACAAGTTCGTAAAGAGAAGCATCGACTTGATTTAACATACATCTTATTACGAATAGAAACAGAAGAAAGTACGGATTGCACCACGGTGTGATTCGTACTTTTTTTGTCATCGCCCATCCGCTACTCTCAGTTTTTTGCCTACATTTGTGCTCTGAAGACGCAATGTCTTTCACCCGATAATCCAGAGATTGTGTATAAATGAAGAAATTCCTTGTTACATTCGTTTGCCTTATTCTGAGCCTTATACCCATGCAGGCCCAAAAGGTAGGACTCGTCCTGAGCGGAGGAGGCGCCAAAGGATTGACGCACATCGGCATTATACGAGCTCTGGAAGAAAACAACATCCCGATAGATTACATCACCGGGACTTCGATGGGAGCCATCATCGGGTCTCTTTATGCCATGGGGTATTCACCCGATGACATGGAAAAGCTACTGAAATCGGAAGACTTCAAGCGGTGGTATAGCGGGAGCATCGAAGAGAAATACATCTACTATTTCAAGACGAACCCTCCTACCCCCGAATTTATCAACATACGCGTTTCCCTGAAAGATCCCCTACACAAGGTTAAGCCCAAATTTCTTCCCTCAAGTGTAGTAAACCCGATACAGATGAACATGGTTTTCGTAGAGCTGTTCGGACAGGCTACCGCAGCTTGCCACAACGACTTCAATAAGCTGTTCGTGCCGTTCCGTTGTGTAGCGTCCGATGTGTACAACAAACGCCCCATCATCTTCCGAAAAGGAGATTTGGGCGATGCCGTCCGCGCATCCATGAGTTTTCCGGCCATGTTCAAGCCGATAGAAATAGACTCCGTATTAGCTTATGACGGAGGCATCTACAACAACTTTCCGGTCAATATCATGACCGAGGACTTTCACCCCGACATCATTATCGGAAGCGTAGTCAGCTCCAACCCCGGAAAGCCCAAAGAAGGTGACATCATGGGACAACTGGAAAACATGATTATGCAAAAGACGGACTATACCATCCCCGAATCGGCCGGCATACTCCTGAAATTCAACTATACCGATGTTAATCTAATGGACTTTAACCGCTACGATGAACTGCATGACATCGGATATAACCGAGCCATCGAACTGATGGATTCTATCAAGACGCGCATTTCCAGACGAAGTAATTACAAAATATTGGAACGAAAGAGAGCGGCCTACAAAAAGCAACTGCCGGAACTCAAATTCAGGAAGATTTATATCAACGGGGCTAACGATTTGCAGAAAAAATACATCCGGAAAGAGTTCCACTCATCCGACACAGAACAATTCGATTTAGAAAAATACAAACGCGGATATTTCCGCCTCATGGAAGACAATATGATTTCGGAAATCATACCGCATGCCGTGTACAATCCTACAGAACAATCGTTCGACCTACACCTGGACGTAAAAATGGAAGAAGATCTCTCGCTACGCGTAGGTGGAAACGTCAGCTCAAACGGAGCCAACCAAATATACATCGGAACCACTTACCACAACCTGAACAACTACTCAAAAGAATTCTCCATCGACGGACAATTAGGACAGATATACAAAAGTTTACAGATGGCAGGACGAATAGACTTTCCCACAAAGATTCCTACTTCATGCCGCATCATCGGTTCTGTTTCCAGATTCGACTATTTCAAACAAGAAAAACTTTTCACCACCGGAAACAGTCCCATATTCAATCAGGAGAACGAAAGATTTGTCAAAATCCTAATCTCCATGCCGTTTCTATCCTCACAAAAGACAGAATTCGGATTGGGAATTGGCCGAATAGAAGACCAATACTTCCAAACAAACGTGATTGATTTCGACAATGACAAGTCCGACAAAAGCACCTATACAATCTTTGGTGGAACGGTAGCCTTGGAAGGTAACACACTAAACAGCAAAATGTTTGCTACATCCGGCAAGCGGGAACGACTTGCCGCGCATATCTACACCGGAACAGAATATTACAAAGCTGGCTCCGAAACGCCCGATGTTTACAACGGGCAATACGAATACACCCAATCATGGCTACAATTGTCCTATGAATTTGAGAAATATCACACACTCTCCAAGAAATTCGTATTAGGCAGCTACCTGCGTGCATACTATTCTTCACGCAACTTCAGCCACAATTACACCGCAACAATGATGCAAGCCGGAGTATTCGCTCCTACCCCACACAGTCAAATAACTTACAACGATGCATTCCGAGCCAATCAGTTCATCGGTGCTGGAATACGTCCTATTTTTACCATCAACTCCGTACTACAAGCCAGAACCGAATTCTATGGGTTTTGCCCGATATTCCCCATCCGAAAAGACAATCTGTCAAAGGCTACATACGGGAAACTGTTCAGCAAAAACGAATTTATGGGTCAAATATCACTGGTCGTAAAATTGCCTTTCGGCGCCATAAGCCTGTACACAAACTATTATAGTTCACCCGCAAAGAACTGGAATGCAGGGCTTACCTTGGGATGGCAGCTCTTTGGCTCCCGATTTATCGAATAAAAAAAAGAAAAAAGTCCCTCAAAAATTTGGCTGTTAGAATCAAACTCCATACCTTTGCACCCGTCAAACAAAAAGATTGGCCCCGTGGCTCAACTGAATAGAGCATCTGACTACGGATCAGAAGGTTACAGGTTTGAATCCTGTCGGGGTCACTAAAGAGAGGATAAATTCCTCTCTTTTTGTTTTTATACCCTCCACTACTAAAGACTGCGACAGATTCAAATGAATTTCGTATTTTTGCCGTGTCATTCAAAGAAAGCAATGAAACTTATCGAACTTCAACAACTTTATGCCAAGCATCCTGCTCTGAACGGATTAAACACCGCAACTAAAGATTTAACCATACAAACCGTTTTCCTTAACGGATTACACGGGTCGTGTGCATCCCTATTCGCTTCCGCCTTTGTTAAAGGCCAATCAAATATTCAGGTATTCGTTCTGAACGACTTGGAAGAAGCGGGATATTTCTATCATGACATGGTTCAAGCCAATGGAGAAACAGACATCTTATTCTTCCCTTCATCTTACCGAAGAGCCATCAAATACGGTCAGAAGGATGCCGCAAACGAAATCTTGCGTACCGAAGTCTTGAACCGTATCGAATCCGGAAATCAGGTTTCCATTGTTACATATCCGGAAGCTTTAGCCGAAAAAGTAGTTTCCCAAAAAGAATTAAGCGAGAAAACCATTCAACTTTCAGTGGGACAAACCATAGAGACCGAAGACTTAATAAAACCTTTGACTCTGTTAGGTTTTACTCATGTAGACTATGTCTACGAGCCTGGACAGTTCGCTACTCGAGGTAGTATTTTCGATATATATTCCTATTCGTCAGAATACCCGTTCCGAATAGACTTTTTCGGGAACGAGATAGACAGCATACGCACATTCGAAGTCGACAATCAGCTTTCAAAGGACAAAATAAACAGCATCAGTATCGTTCCTGAAGTCTCGCTTTCCACAGAAGCCACTATCAACTTCCTCGATTTTATCCCGAAGACAGCAACCCTTTGGTTTAAGGACTTACTTTGGACTTGCGACAAAATACAAGCTATACACGATGAAGAGTTTACAACACAAGCTCAAGACGCATACGAAGGAGAGTTATCCGAGCTCCACGAACTAAAGAACAGACTGATAGACAGAACTGAATTTTCCGCCAAAACATTAGAGTTTAAACGCATTGAGTTCGGGAATACACCAACAGATACTCCACAAGTCACAATAGACTTCAATACCTCCATCCAACCAATCTACCACAAAAACTTTGATTTAGTATCATCTTCGTTCACCGACTTCCTACAACGAGGATACACCTTATATATATGCTCTGACAGTATCAAACAAACCGACCGTCTGTTTGACATCTTCAAAGAAAGAGGTGACAATATCCAATTTACGCCTGTAGACCACACGCTACACGAAGGGTTTATAGACCACACTCTGAAGTTTTGTATCTTTACCGACCACCAAATATTCGACCGCTTTCACAAATACAACTTACGCAGCGATAAAGCACGAAGTGGGAAAGTAGCCCTTTCCCTCAAAGAACTGAACCAATTTGAGCCTGGCGACTATGTGGTACACATAGACCACGGAATCGGAAAATTCGCCGGATTGGTGCGCATCCCCAACGGGAATACCACACAAGAGGTTATTAAACTTATCTATCAAAACGACGATGTGGTTTTTGTTTCCATTCACTCGCTACACAAAATTTCAAAATATAAAGGGAAAGAAGGAAACCAACCCCGTATCAGTAAGTTAGGTACTGGCGCATGGGAGAAAATAAAAGAACGTACAAAATCGAAAATCAAGGATATTGCCCGAGACTTGATTAAGCTCTATTCGCAACGGAAACAGGAAAAGGGATTCAAATACAGTCCTGACAGTTTTCTGCAGCACGAACTGGAGGCCAGCTTCCTCTACGAAGATACCCCCGACCAACTCAAAGCCACTCAGGACGTAAAGGCTGATATGGAAAGCGACCGTCCGATGGACAGACTGGTATGCGGCGATGTAGGATTCGGAAAGACCGAAGTTGCCGTCCGGGCTGCATTTAAGGCTGTGACCGACAACAAACAAGTAGCCGTATTAGTTCCTACAACCGTATTAGCCTACCAACATTTCCAAACCTTTAAGAAAAGACTGGAAGGAATGCCGTGCAAGGTAGAATATCTAAGCCGGGCACGCACAGCCAAAGATACAAGCAGAATACTAAAAGAACTGTCGGCTGGAGAAATTAACATACTGATTGGAACGCATAAGATTATCGGGAAAAGCGTAAAATTTAAAGACTTGGGACTGCTCATCATTGATGAGGAGCAAAAGTTTGGTGTAAGCGTCAAAGAAAAGTTACGCCAAATAAAAGTAAACGTAGACACCATGACTATGACAGCTACTCCCATTCCACGCACCTTACAGTTCTCACTAATGGGAGCACGAGACCTTTCCGTCATTCAGACTCCACCACCAAACCGCTACCCCATACAGACCGAAGTACACACTTTCAACGAAGAAGTCATTACCGATGCCATCAATTTCGAGATGAGCCGGAATGGGCAAGTGTTCTTTGTAAACAATCGCATTCAGAACTTAGGAGAACTGAAAGCAATGATAGAACGGAACATCCCCGACTGTAGGGTTTGCGTTGGACACGGCCAAATGCAACCTGAGGAATTAGAAAAGGTCATTCTAGACTTCGTAAACTACGACTACGATGTACTGCTCGCCACAACAATCATCGAGAGCGGAATAGACATACCAAATGCCAACACCATTATCATCAACCAGGCACAAAATTTCGGCCTGAGTGATTTGCACCAAATGCGAGGACGGGTAGGTCGAAGCAACAAGAAAGCGTTCTGCTACCTACTTGCGCCTCCATTGACGACACTTACCCCCGAAGCTAAACGCCGCTTACAGGCCATTGAAAACTTCAGCGATTTGGGTAGCGGCATACACATTGCCATGCAAGATTTAGATATCCGTGGCGCTGGAAACATGTTGGGAGCTGAACAAAGCGGATTCATTGCCGACCTTGGATATGAAACCTATCAGAAGATTCTGAATGAGGCTGTCACTGAATTAAAGAATGAAGAGTTTGCCAACCTTTACCCCGAAGAAAACAAGACAACAGAAGAGAAAATCAGCGGAGAAGGTTTTGTAGACGAATGTAATGTGGAAAGCGATTTGGAATTATTATTCCCCAACGAATACATTCCCAGCAGCAGCGAACGCATACTCTTGTACCGTGAACTGGATAAACTGGAACAGGACCAGGATGTAAAGAAATTCAAAGACGGCCTCATAGACCGCTTCGGAAAAATCCCGCCCGAAGGAGAAGAACTGATAAAGATTGTACCATTACGCCGCATCGCCAAACGGTTGGGAATAGAAAAGATTGTACTGAAAACAGGGAAGATGATACTTTACTTCGTAGGGAACTTGGAAAGTCCCTACTATCAAAGCGAAGCCTTTGGCAAATTCATTAGTTATATGGCACAGAACCCACGCTTCTGCAATCTGCGTGAACAAAAAGGTAAGCGAAGCATGGTGGTTTCACACATAGAAGACGTAGCTTCAGCCGTACAAATCTTGCAGACAATAGAAAGCATGAGATAATTTAGCCTGCTTTGCAAACTCTACTTGCCTTTTCCCCGTACCCCAGCGAAACAAAGGTTGCTTTTATCCCCATATTTAGGTAAAACATGTTGTATGACCTAAAAAATGGAGTTTAAAAGCAAACCTTATCCCTTTTTTTGTTACTTTTGCACAGTTTTGGATTCTGTGTGCCAAACTTACAGAGGTACAAGAGGCCATATCAGCCATACTGAATGAGTCAGTATCGGCTCTAGCAATGGAATAATAACAAAAAAAATAGGCATGATACACAAAGTGTTAATCGCTAACCGTGGCGAAATTGCCGTACGTGTAATGCGTTCCTGCAGAGAAATGGGAATTCGCACCGTGGCAGTTTTTTCCGAGGCCGACAGAACGGCACGCCATGTGTTTTACGCAGATGAAGCCTGCCTGATAGGTCCGGCAGCTTCGCGCGAAAGTTATCTGAATATCGACAAAATCATCATGGCAGCCAAACGCCATGAAGTGGATGCTATCCATCCTGGATATGGTTTCCTTTCCGAAAATTCCGAATTTGCCCGCCGCTGTAGAGAAGAAGGTATCATCTTTATCGGACCGGATCCTGAAACAATGGATGCCATGGGAGATAAGATTTCCGCCCGCAAACACATGATAGCAGCCGGTGTTCCTGTAGTACCGGGAACAGAACAACCCTTGAAAAGCGTAGACGAAGCAAAAGAAATTTGCAACCGGATAGGATATCCCGTCATGCTGAAAGCGTCAATGGGAGGCGGCGGAAAAGGCATGCGTCTTATTCACAACGAAAACGAAGTGGAAGAAGCATACAATACCGCCCGCTCGGAATCAATGTCCTCGTTTGGCGATGATACAGTGTACCTTGAAAAGTTCGTTGAAGAACCTCACCATATTGAATTTCAAATATTAGGAGACAACTACGGCAATGCAGTCCATCTGTTTGAGCGCGAATGCTCTATCCAGCGACGCAACCAGAAAATAGTAGAAGAAACGCCATCGCCGTTCGTTACCCCAGAACTCCGACAGAAAATGGGAGAAGCTGCCGTAGCTGCAGCAAAAGCTGTACACTATAAAGGAGCAGGGACCATCGAGTTCTTGGTAGACAAGAACCGCAACTTCTACTTCCTTGAAATGAACACTCGCCTTCAGGTAGAACACCCCATCACTGAAGAAGTAGTAGGCGTAGATTTGGTGAAAGAACAACTTCGCATCGCAAACAACGACCCTCTTCACTTCAAGCAAGAAGACCTGAAGCAACGCGGACACGCCATCGAATGTCGAATCTGTGCAGAGGACACCGACAATAATTTCATGCCATCACCTGGAGTCATCCGCCAATTGATTGAACCCAATGGTATCGGTGTACGCATTGACAGCTACGTATACGAAAGCTACGAAATCCCCATCTATTACGACCCGATGATAGGAAAACTTATCGTTTGGGCCACTACACGCGAATTCGCCATTGAGCGTATGCGCCGTGTGCTCTACGAATACAAGATTACCGGTCTGAAAACAAACATCGGCTATCTGAGACATATCATGAACGTAAACGATTTCGTAGAGGGACACTATAACACCTTGTTTATTCCCAAACATCAAGATATGTTGCGCGAATGGGCTCAGAAGAAAGAAGAAGAGACCGAAAACATCGCCATGATAGCTGCCTATATTGACTACCTGATGAATTTGGAAGAAAACAAATCTGCATCTACCGACAACCGCCCCATCAGCCGTTGGCGTGAGTTTGGACTGAAAAAAGGTGTATTGCGTATCTAAATTTAACAAAAAGAGAATTTTATGGAAATACATATCGGAGACAGAGTAGCCGACGTTACCCTCGTAAGCAAAGAGGGTAACAAGGTACAACTCACCATTGACGGAGTGCCTTACGATGTAGATATCGTAATGGCAGAAAACGGAAGCTGCTCTATCCTACACGATGGAAAATCGTACAACACGGAGCTTATTCGCAACGAAGGCGGAAAAAACTATACCATAAACGCCCACTACCAATCGTATAATGTCGATATCATCGACTCGCAAGCTAAATACCTGCGTATGCGCAAGGGAGCAGACGAGAAGCAGGGGGACAAAATCATTTCGCCAATGCCCGGGAAAGTAGTAAAAATACCAGTTGCCGTAGGTGACAAGTTGGAAGCTGGCGATATCGTAGTGGTAATTGAAGCCATGAAGATGCAAAGCAATTACAAAGTGAATAGCCCATGTACGGTAAAAGAGATACTGGTCAATGAAGGAGATTCGGTAAACAGCAATCAAGTCATCATGACCCTTGACATTATAAAGACAGAAGAATAAACTTATAAGCCATGACTACTGCAGGACAATATAAGAAATTTGAGGAACTGGACAAGCAGGCTTCTCAAGGCGGAGGCGTAGAGCGCATAGAAAGACAGCACGCCAATGGACACATGACCGCACGCGAACGCATTGATACGTTACTGGACAAAGGTACGTTTAATGAGCTAGATAAGTTGGTGATTCACCACTGCACCGATTTCGGTATGGAAAAGAACCACATTCCGGGCGATGGCATCGTATGCGGATACGGAAAGATAGACGGAAGACTCGTTTACGTTTACGCCTACGACTTCACGGCATACGGAGGAACACTCAGCGTAACCGGCGCACAAAAGATAGTAAAAGTACAGCAGTTGGCACTGAAAAACGGTGCACCTGTCATCGCTCTGAACGACTCTGGAGGAGCACGCATTCAGGAAGGTGTGGGAAGTATCTCGGGATACGCTTCTATCTTCTATCAGAACTCCATTTCATCGGGAGTCATACCACAAATTTCGGCCATCTTAGGCCCATGCGCTGGAGGTGCATGCTACTCGCCTGCTCTTACAGATTTTATCTTTATGGTAAAAGATAAGAGTCATATGTTTATCACAGGTCCCGATGTAGTGAAAGCCGTAACCCACGAAGAGGTTGACAAAGAAGAGCTTGGTGGCGCATATACCCATAGCAGTAAGAGCGGTGTAACACATTTCTTGTGCGATACGGAAGAAGAAACACTGATGAGCATCCGTGAGTTGCTGAGTTTCTTGCCGCAAAACAATATGGAAGATGCCCCGATGATTACTTGCACTGACGACATACGTCGTGCCGAGGAAACACTGAACAGTGTCATACCCGATGACCCCAATATGCCTTACGACATCAAGAACATCATCGAACCGGTAGTAGACAACCACTATTTCTTCGAGGTTATGCCACACTTCGCAAGAAACATCGTAGTGGGATTCGCTAGAATGGGTGGACGTTCGGTAGGTATCGTAGCCAATCAGCCTGCTTATTTGGCAGGAGTGCTTGATATTGACGCATCGGACAAAGCCGCACGATTCATCCGCTTCTGCGACTGCTTCAACATCCCGCTCATCACATTCGAAGACGTGCCCGGATTCTTACCCGGATGTACTCAAGAACACAACGGAATTATCCGCCACGGAGCGAAAATCGTTTATGCCTACTCTGAAGCTACCGTACCCAAAATTACGGTCATCACGCGCAAAGCATACGGAGGCGCTTACATCGTAATGAACAGTAAGCCTATCGGAGCAGATATCAACTTTGCTTACCCTACTGCAGAAATTGCAGTTATGGGAGCTGATGGCGCCGTAAATATCCTCTACCGTAAGGCTTCTCCCGAAGAAAAGGCCAAAGCGATAGAAGAATACAAAGAGAAATTCTCTAATCCGTACCGTGCTGCCGAACAGGGTTACATTGATGAAATCATCTTGCCGAAAGACACACGCTACAAATTAATTCAGGCACTGGAAATGACCCAAAACAAGAGTCAAAGCAATCCACCGAAGAAACACGGTAATATGCCGCTCTAAGAAAAACCGTTAGCAGAAATAAAAAAGGCCGCGACTCGTTAAATATTTGTCTTGACAGATTTTCAACGAGTCGCGGCCTTTTCGAGACCTATCGCCACAACTAAATAAGAACACCCCACTACGGAAACTACCTGTCCGTAATGGGAGTATAAGAAACTTCATCTAGCACATTCTTGTACGCCGGACGGATGATACGCCGCCCCTCAAAGTTCAGTTCTTCGATGCGATGTGCAGTCCATCCTACGATACGAGCCATGGCAAACAAGGGCGTATAGATTTCCATCGGAAGCCCCATCAGTTCGTACACAAATCCAGAATAAAAATCGACGTTCGAGCAGACTTGTTTCTTCGATCCTTTCACCTTCTTAAAACACTCAATGGCACGCTGTTCCAAAAGTTCTAAGAAAGCAAATTCCTCTTCACTCCCTTTCTCGGCCACCAATTCGCGAGCCAATTCCTTCAGCAGCACGGCACGTGGATCTGAAATAGTATAAACGGCATGTCCTATACCGTAAATCAATCCGCTACCATCGTATGCTTCCTTATTCAACATGCGTGTAAGATAAGTATCTATCTCGTCCACGTTTGTCCAATCGGAAATCACCTCCTTTAAGTGATGAAACATTTTCACCACTTGAATGTTTGCACCTCCGTGCAGAGGACCTTTCAATGAACCAATTCCCGCTGCAATACTGGAATATGTGTCCGTTCGGGTAGAACTTGTCACACGGACAGTAAACGTAGAGTTGTTACCACCTCCATGTTCGGCCTGAAGAACCAGCAAAAGATCCAGCATCCGCGCCTCAAGAGGAGTGTACTCTTTCTTCATCATGTACAGGAAATTCTCAGCCAAAGACAGATTTTCATGCGGATGGCGGATGTGAAGCGAGCGTCCGTGTATGCTATGTCGGTAAATATTATATGCGTACGCTATGATAGTAGGAAACTTCGATATCAATTCGATAGACTGCCGCATCAGGTTATCGCGCGAAATATCATCGGGATTCGGATCAAACGTATACATCTCAAGCACGCTGCGTGCAAGGATGTTCATAATGTTCTGACCTTCCAAATCGATAATGTTCATGGTAGTCTTCTTGTCAAGCGGCATATTGTCGTTTATCAACTCTCTGAAAGCAGCCAGCTGTTCACTATCTGGCAGTTCACCAGAAAGCAGCAAATAAGCCACTTCCTCAAAGCCGAAACGTTTCTCCCGAAGCAAAGCATGAGCGATATCGTCCAAATCGAAACCACGATAGAACAATTTTCCAGGTATCGGACGCAACCCTTCTTCGGTTCGTTCATACCCCACTACGTTACCTATCTTGGTCAGTCCCACCAGCACTCCCGTGCCATCCTCGTTGCGCAAGCCACGCTTTACATTGAATTTGGTAAAAAGCTCGTTGTCTATACGACACGCCTGCTTGGCGCACTCCGACAACTTATATACGATGTATTCTTTCTTCATTCCTCTTCCTTTACTTAGTTACAATGACTCTATGACACGCTCTCCAAATTCAGCTGTACCCAAAGCTTTGCCGTTTGGCATAAATCGCGCCAAATCGTAAGTAGCCTCTCCGTTCCCGAACAACTGTTCCAACGCTTTGGTTATCAATTCAGCCGCTTCGTTCCAACCCAAAAACTCCAACATCATCACTGATGAAAGCAACATTGAGCATGGATTCACCACGTTCTGCCCCGCAATGTCAGGCGCCGTACCATGAGTAGCCTCGAAGATGGCGTGTCCCGTTTGGTAATTGATATTTGCTCCCGGTGCTATTCCGATGCCACCTACCATGGCAGCCAGCTGATCAGAAACGTAATCGCCATTCAGATTCATGGTAGCTATCACTGAATATTCTTCCGGCTTGAGCAGTGTATTCTGAAGGAAGGCATCACAAATACAGTCTTTTATGATAATCTTTCCCTTGTTTATCGCATCGGCTAGTGCCGCCTTTGCCGACTCATCGCCCAGCTCTTTCTTTATCTGTGCATATTGGTTCATCGTAAACGTACGGTCGGCAAACTCAGTCTCAGCCAATTCATACCCCCAACGCTTGAATCCTCCCTCGGTAAACTTCATGATGTTTCCCTTGTGTACCAAAGTAACAGAAGGCAAACCATGCTGAATGGCATATAGGATTGCAGCACGCACCAAACGCTTTGAACCTTCGATGGAAACTGGCTTTACACCAAATGAAGACGTTTCCGGGAAACGCACTTTTGTCACACCCATCTCGTCACGCAAGAAAGCATAGAACTTTTCAGCTTCTACAGTTCCCTGTTCCCATTCGATTCCGGCATAAATATCTTCTGTGTTTTCACGAAAAATATGCATATCCACCTTATCGGGTTCCTTCACGGGCGACACAACACCCTTAAACCAACGTACCGGTCGCAGACAAACATAAAGATCAAGCGTCTGACGCAACGCTACATTTAGCGAACGTATGCCTCCACCTACGGGTGTGGTTAGCGGTCCTTTGATGCCCACCAGATATTCGCGAAAAGTATCCATCGTAACTTGTGGCAACCATTCGCCCGTCTGTTGAAAAGCTTTACCTCCTGCCAATACTTCTTTCCACTCGATAGAACGCTTGCCACCATAGGACAAGCGAACCGCTTCGTCTACTATCTTTTGGCAAACGGGAGTTATCTCCGCTCCCACGCCATCGCCTTCAATAAAAGGAACTGTTACCGTATCGGGCACCGTCAGATGCCCATTTTGCATATATACCTTACCCATAATCTCTTATTTTATTGTTTTCTGAATGTATTCAAAGCGCAACCGGCCTTAAACCAACCAATCTGCATCTCGTTATAAGTATGTGCGGCCATAAACGAATCCTGTGTACCGTCTTCATGCTCTACAACAATCTGCAATAAACGCCCTGGAGCGAATACGTCTAAGCCAAGAACTGAAATACGGTCTCGCTCCTGAATCTTGTCGTAATCATCCTTATTTACAAACGTCAGAGCTAGCATGCCCTGCTTCTTCAAGTTCGTTTCGTGAATACGAGCGAAACTCTTTGCTAAAATCACTTTTACGTTAAGAAAGCGCGGTTCCATAGCGGCATGCTCACGACTGGAGCCCTCTCCGTAATTGTCTTCAGCCACCACTATCGATGGTATATATTCCGATTTGTAACGTTTGGCCACAGCCGAAACAGCCTCATAGTCACCCGTAAGCCTATTCCATACACTGTTGGTCTTTCCGTTAAACGCATTTACGGCTCCCATCAGCATATTGTCGGAAATGTTTTCCAAATGACCACGGAAACGCAACCACGGACCAGCCATCGAAATATGGTCGGTTGTACATTTCCCTTGCGTTTTTATAAGTAGCGGCATATCCGTCAGGTCACGTCCATCCCACGCTGCAAACGGAGTCAAACGTTGCAAACGCTGCGATTCAGGATTTACAGTAACCTGAATATCTTTCCCGTCAAGCGCTGGAGCCACGTATCCATTATCGTCTACCGTAAAACCTTTCTGTGGAAGAGTATCACCTATTGGTGCGTCAAGTTTTACCTGTTCGCCTCTTTCATTGGTTAAAGTATCCGTTAGTGGATTAAAGCAAAGGTCGCCAGCTATCGTCAGTGCCATTGCCAGTTCAGGAGAAGCAACAAAAGCATGGGTATTTGGGTTTCCGTCAGCGCGTTTCGCAAAGTTGCGGTTAAAAGAAGTCACGATGGAATTAGGGCGCGTGTTATCATCGGTCACACGCTTCCACTGTCCGATACAGGGTCCACACGCGTTTGTCATGAGAATTCCGCCCACCGCTTCGAAATCGGCAATCATGCCATCACGCTTCGATGTGCAAAAGACCTGTTCCGATCCCGGATTGATGATTAATTGTGAAGCCATCTTCAAACCTTTGTTCCGCACCTGACGAGCCAAAGAGGCCGCCCGACTCAAGTCTTGATAAGAAGAGTTGGTACACGAACCTATTAGCCCGACTTCCATCTTCTGTGGATAGCCGTTGGATTTCACCTTTGCGGCAAATTCGGAAATCGTACAGGCGGCATCCGGCGTAAACGGTCCGTTTATATAAGGTTCCAGCTGCGACAAGTCTATATTTATAATTCTATCGTAATAACTTTCGGGAGAAGCAACCACTTCGGCATCGGCCTGCAACGCTTCCGCATTTAGGTCTGCCAATTCGGCTATTTCGGAACGGCCTGTAGCCGCCAAATATTTTTTCATTTCCTCATCATACGGGAAAACAGATGTTGTAGCACCCACCTCAGCTCCCATATTACAAATAGTAGCCTTTCCTGTAGCAGAAAGCGAATGAGTTCCTTCGCCAAAATATTCGATGATACAATTCGTTCCACCCTTTACCGTGAGAATGCCAGCCAACTTCAGAATAACGTCCTTGGGAGAAGCCCAACCGTTCAGTTTTCCTGTAAGTCTGACACCTATCAGTTTCGGCATCTTGAGTTCCCACTCCATACCTGTCATCACATCTACGGCATCGGCACCTCCTACACCAATAGCTATCATGCCCAAGCCTCCAGCGTTGGGAGTATGCGAATCGGTACCCACCATCATTCCACCGGGGAAAGCATAGTTCTCAAGTACTACCTGATGGATAATACCTGCTCCAGGTTTCCAAAATCCTATTCCATATTTAGCTGCTACACTTTTCAGGAAGTCGTACACTTCCTTATTGGTTTCACAAGCTGTGGGGAGATCAATTCCCGCCCCTTTGTATGCCTGAATCAAATGGTCACAATGCACAGTTGCCGGAACGGCAACAGCCGATTTCCCCGCATTCATAAACTGTAGCAACGCCATTTGGGCTGTAGCGTCCTGCATGGCCACCCGATCCGGACGGAAGTTCACATAATCTTCTCCTCGCCGGTAATTCTGCGCATCTTTTTTATCAAATAAATGTGCATAAAGTATTTTTTCGGCCAGTGTCATCGGCCGCCCCAATCGCTTTCGGGCTGCATCTACATTCGATGCGTATGAAGCGTAAAACGCTCTAAGCATGTCAACATCGTAAACCATTCGTATTACCTTTTAAATTGAATTGTCGCAAAGATATATAAAAGAGCGTTTAAAGAGTCATAAAACGTATGTAAATTTACACATTTTGTCACAAATAAGCCAAACAACGTATAAATATAACATACACAGAAAAGAAAAAGGAATAAAAAGATGGTGTAGCACTCGGATTACATCACCTTGTGCTACACCATCCCATACTTATCATATACGATTCCGTCTTGCTCGGAACCGTAATCGTTTTACCTTACTTTACCTTTACTTCCAAAGGAGCGGAAAGCTTCGCCGAGAAGTCTTTCAGATAAGAAGTCCATTCAACCATGTCCTTCATACCGCCTTTACTCCAACCACTACCCCAGTAATAAACAAACGTTTCACCGGGCTGATAAGGAGTAACTGCCAAAACATGGCCTATTGCACCACTCACCTCTTTGGGGAACATTACAGCCGATGCGCTACTCAACGCTTTCGGGAACGAAGCCCCTACGTAGATGATTCCGTTTCCGTTTTTCGGACTGTTTGTAGAATCCGCATAAGCAATAAAACGGTCTGAAGCACTGGCTTCGTAACCTTTCGGATTCTCGGGATGAATAACCAATCCGGCTGCTACAGAAGCTGCTTGAGACAGATTATCGTAAGTAATGGCCGTACGGTTCAAATACGAACCTTTGTCAAGCGAAATCACACGGGTTTCAATCACATTCGAATCATTCTTCACTACCAATGGATTATAAACCAACTTCACGGTAAAGCGCAAAGGACCATTATCCAAAATGGTATAGTCTTTAAAGCAATACGGATAAACAATGTTGTCGCCATCCATCAATGCGGCAGTTCCACCGCCTAAAGTCGGGCCAACATTATATACATCCATTCCATTACCATGGTCTACATGATAAGATATGATATGCTGCAAGCTATCGGCTTCAGCCTTTTTCCCTTTCTCACGGAGTTCCTTTATCTGAGCACGTACGGTTGCGTCCAATTCCATCGCATAGCGTTTTTCCACTACCGGGTATGAAACGCTCTTGGTAAAGACATCGTAGCCATACGCCTTTTCTCCGCTCTGCTGCAAGGCTGGACCGTACGCGCGATAAGCCGCCTTGTCGTTCTCCCAAGCGATATCGTCTGCACGCTCAGGATAGAACCGACCACAAGATATGGTATCTGTAGGTTCGCCTTTACCCGCCCGAATAATGTATTCCGATGTACCCGATTTATCCACCGTTGCTGGGAAAATCAATAAGCTGTCGTAAGTAACCTGACATGGCAACTGTTCTTTTTTCTGATTGAAAACCAGATAGCTTTCACCATCTTTCAACTGGATTTTCTTCAGGTCATTCAGGTTGACTTCCACCATTTCTCCGTCACGTTGCAAGTCCGATGGATTATGTACCGCAACTACCACCATTTTCTCGCCAGAGCATCCGGCCAACAGGGAAGTAATCATCAAACACCCACCTAACTTCTTTAATGCTTTACATTTCATATTCTATTCTTATTAGTATTCTTTTGTGAGAAGCAAATATAGTACTATTTTTTCGCCAGAGAACTGTACTTATTGCTTTTTAATACAACGCAACTCTATTTTCACATTCCCCAAAAGTAAGGAAAGGAAATGCAAAAGCCTTTCAAGACTTCCGCATCTCCCCTCCCCACATTTACAAAGAGCGTATTTAATCTATGTGTTATCAGCAATACATGTTTACAAGAGCCTCGTAAAGTTCTTGTTTTCCACTGGTCTGCTTAGGTTCGCCATGCTGTTTCGCGTATGCCACAACGTCTTCCAGCGTAAGTTTTCCTTCTTCAAACTCTTTACCTTTACCCGAGTCGAACGAAGCGTAACGGTCGGACAACATTTTGAGGTAAGGCGATTCTTCCAACAGACTGGCAGCGCTGAGCAACGCGTGAGCCATTACATCCATACCCGAGATATGAGCGATAAATATATCTTCCAAATCGGTTGAGTTACGACGGGTCTTGGCGTCGAAGTTCATACCGCCATTGCCAAGTCCACCATTACGGATTACCTGAATCATGGCTTGAGTCAATTCAAAATTATCAATCGGGAATTGGTCTGTATCCCATCCGTTCTGAGAGTCACCACGGTTAGCGTCGATAGAACCCAACATGCCGTTGTCTACCGCCACACACAATTCGTGTTCGAAGGTATGTCCGGCCAAAGTAGCATGGTTCACTTCGATATTAACTTTGAAATCCTTATCCAATCCATGTGCTTTCAGGAATCCTACCACCGTTTCGGTATCTACATCATACTGGTGCTTGGTGGGTTCCATAGGCTTCGGTTCTACCAGAAATGTTCCAGTGAAACCTTTTGCACGCGCATAGTCGCGAGCCAAAGTCAGCATCTGCGCCAAGTGTTCCTTTTCACGCTTCTGATCGGTATTCAGCAAAGACATGTATCCTTCGCGACCGCCCCAGAATACATAGTTCGTTCCACCCAATTCGATTGTTGCATCGATGGCGTTCTTTATTTGAACTGCCGAACGAGCCACTACATCGAAGTCGGGATTTGTGGCAGCTCCGTTCATGTAACGTGCATGTCCGAATACATTGGCCGTACCCCACAACAGTTTTATGCCCGTTTCGGTTTGCTTCTGCTTGGCGTAAGCTACGATTTCTTTCAAGTTCGCTTCGTATTCCTCTATCGTTTCCGCTTCGTCTACCAAATCCACATCGTGAAAACAGTAATATTCTATTCCCATCTTCTGCATGAATTCAAAACCGGCATCCATCTTGTCTTTTGCGGCCTGAATCTTATCGGGATTGGTCTTCCATGGGAACTTCTTCGTTCCACCACCGAACTGGTCACCGCCTTCAGCGCCCAATGTATGCCACCAAGCCATCGCAAACTTCAACCAGTCCTTCATCTTCTTGCCCATTACTACGCGTTCTGCGTCATAATAACGGAACGCCATGGGGTTCTTACTCTCTACACCTTCGAATTTGATTTTTCCAATTCCGGGGAAATACTCTTTTGTTGCCATATCTTTTAGATTTTAAGTTTATGATAGTTTTATTTTATTTGCCAGTTTCCAAAGCGGAGACCCAATGTCCGTACGCTTCACTGTAAGCATCCGAATTTGTCGCATTGGGTTCTATTACCGCTATCTTGTCGAGCATAGCGAAAGCCTCATCGGCATTTTTATAGATTCCTGCCCCTATTCCGGCTCCCTTGGCTGCGCCTACCGATCCGTCGGTGTCATAAAGTTCGATAGTAGCTCCTGTCACATCGGCCAATGCGTGCTGAAAGACAGGACTAAGGAACATATTCGCATGACCGGCATGCACCTTATGAATCTTCATTCCGATAGATTCCATCAAGTCGATTCCGTATTTAAAAGCAAACACAATACCCTCTTGAGCGGCACGAGCCAAGTGCGCGCGCGTATGTCGGTTAAAGTCGAGTCCGAACATCCTACACCCAATCTCCTGATTACACAACATTCGTTCCGCTCCGTTTCCGAAAGGCAAGATGCTCAGGCCATCCGAACCAATAGACACACCGGATGCCAATGTATTCATATCGGCGTATGAGATGCCTTCCGGCATCACCGTCCGTTTAATCCACGAGTTCAGGATACCCGTTCCGTTAATGCACAACAAAACACCTACACGCGAATCTTCCGGCGTATAGTTAACATGAGCGAAGGTGTTCACCCTCGATTTAGGGTCGTAAACCAGACTGTCGCTTACGCCATATACAACTCCCGAAGTTCCGGCCGTAGAGGCTATTTCGCCCGGGCGCAAAACGTTCAGCGAAAGGGCATTGTTCGGTTGGTCACCAGCACGGTAGGTCACGGGTATTCCCTCAGGCAAGCCAAGTTCGGCGGCGGCCTTTTCCGTAACCCGTCCCTGCTCAGAGAAAGTAGGACGAACGTCTGGAATCAAGGCCGAGTCGATGCCATAATAATCCAACAAGAACTGAGCCGTTTCTTTCCGCTTGAAATCCCAGAACATACCCTCAGACAAACCGGAAGCCGTGGTACAGATTTCACCCGTAAGCCGCATGGCTATATAGTCGCCCGGCAGCATGATTTTGTATATTCGTTCGTATATATCCGGTTCATTCTCTTTCACCCAAGCTAACTTAGATGCGGTGAAGTTTCCCGGAGAATTGAGCAAATGTCCCAAACACTGTTCCGCGCCCAACGCCTGAAAGGCTTTTTCTCCATAAGGCACAGCCCGTGAATCGCACCAAATGATGGCAGGGCGCAACACTTGTTGATTCTTGTCTACGCACACCAATCCGTGCATCTGGTATGAAATACCGATGGCTGCAACGCCCTCTTTAGGCACTCCGCCAAGTTTCATCGCCTCAGCAACAGCCTGTTTCAGATTACTCCACCAGTTTTCGGGGTGTTGCTCCGCCCATCCGGGTTTTACGGCTATGATTTCGGCCTCCGTCTTCGGATAAAAGGCAGAAGCGGTACATCTTCCGGTTTCGGCGTTCACCAGACTGGCTTTTACCGAAGAGCTTCCTATGTCTATTCCCAATAAATACATCGTTGTCTATTTCTTTTGTTTATTATATATGCTACGGTCAAACTTAAAATAGCGAGCGGCCCGATGACGTACGCCCGTTTCTTTTTCCTCCAAGGGTACTACATAAGGCATCTGCGCTATCTTTTTATGGAAGTTACGGATATCGTATTCCTTATTATATATTAGCTGATACAATGCATGCAGCTGCGCTACGGTGAACTTGCGCGGGAGCAAGTCGAACATCACGGAAGGGCTGTTCTCGACATAATGGCGGATATACACCAACGCGTCTTTACAGATTTGGGCATGGTCGAAAGCCAACGTTCCTATCTCGGAAACGGCCATCCAACACGGGTCGTAGGTTGAAGTCAACGAGTTGCAGTGCCGGTCTATTTTCAGCAACGAAAGATAGGCAATGGTCACGATACGCCCCACCTTGCTTTCCGTAAGCCGATGAAAACGCTCCAACCATAGTATATCTTTCGGATTGGACGTACGAAACTTAGAGCCGTAAGCCTTGAACTGTGTCATCTTGATGTTCTTCAGTCCGGTCAGTTCGAAAAGCACACGCTTGGCGGCATCGTCCAGGTCTTCATCGGCATAAATCAGGCTACCCGGCAACTTCATATCGTTAAACTGCCCGTCGGTTTGCTTTCCCACCTGACGCACCAACAAGATACGGAGTTGTTCTCCATCGAAACCGACCAACACGCAGTCTACCGATACGTGAACGTCTATCCGCTGTGCACTTTCAATGTCTCCATCCATAGTCCTTACTGTTTTGCTCGCCACAAATATACACAGTTTTTCCATTCTTCATTATTAAATAATATAAAATGAAGTATGTTATAAAGCACTATTTCACAAAACGATAGTTTTCGTATAAAATACAATAATGCGAAACATTTACCGCATACCGGACAATGGCTGAAAGAATTAGCCCCCGACAGATTTCCTCAGTCGGGAAATCATCGTTACTTTTGCACATCCGAGAGCAAATCTTTCGCCGTTTTTTATTTATGAGCACCAAACATTATCCTTGTGTATTGACTATAGCCGGATCCGACTGCAGCGGAGGAGCTGGCATACAGGCAGATATTAAAACCATTTCGGCATTGGGCGCATATGCGGCAAGCGTCATTACGGCCGTTACGGTGCAAAATACCTGTGGGGTGACCGGCATCCACCGCATTCCCCCCGAAATAATCGCCGCACAGGCTGAAGCCGTCATGGAAGACATCTGCCCCACTGCCGTAAAAATCGGTATGATAAACGATGCGGAAGCTGTTCATGCCATTGCCGAAACGCTGCGACGATTCCGACCACCACACATCGTGTTCGACCCCGTCATGATATCATCCAGTGGACGGAAGCTCATGGAAGACGAAGCCGTCGACGCCATCCAAAAGGAGCTTTTCCCCCTATGTAGCCTCATCACCCCGAACATAGACGAGGCCGCTTTCCTGCTGCAACGGGACATCCGCTCAACCGCTGACATGAAGACTGCCGCCAGAGATTTACTGCGCTACGGTAGCAAGGCGGTTTTGCTAAAAGGCGGACATTTAAGCGGAGAAACGGCAAGCGACATCCTGCAAGACGGAAAGACCGAAACATACGCATTCAGCGCCCCAATGATTAACAGCCCCAATACCCACGGCACGGGGTGTACGCTTTCGTCGGCCATCGCCACGCACCTGGCGTTGGGTGAAAGCATGGAACAGGCCGTCAGAAAATCGAAAGAATACGTGCATCACTGTTTAGAAGCCGGAAAAGATGTTTGCATCGGGCACGGACATGGTCCGATGAACCATTTCTTCCGTCCCGAAGCGATGCGAATCGTCTGAAAAAATCTCCGGCGAGAGATTTTTATTTCCTCGGGACGAATTTTAAATCTCCGGCGAGGGATTTTTAAAACGTCCCGAGAGAATTTTTTCCTCCGGCGAGAGATTTTCGGCCGGCCGATATCCCTGATTTTTATGCGCTTTAGACCCTAAATATTTTGCCTACAAGGAAAATTAGCTATCTTTGCCCGTATAAAAACAACTATAACATTTATGAAAGCATTTGTATTCCCCGGCCAGGGAGCACAGTTTGTAGGCATGGGCAAAGACCTCTACGAAAATTCTCCCTTGGCAAAAGAACTGTTCGAAAAAGCGAATGACATTTTAGGATACCGCATCACAGACATCATGTTTAACGGAACGGACGAAGACTTGCGCCAAACCAAAGTCACCCAGCCGGCCGTATTCCTTCACTCGGTAATCTCGGCATTGTGTTCAGGCGAAGACTTCAAGCCAGAAATGACAGCCGGACACTCCTTGGGAGAGTTCTCGGCCATGGTAGCCGCCGGCGCCCTCACCTTCGAAGACGGACTAAAACTGGTGTACGCACGTGCGATGGCCATGCAGAAGGCTTGTGAAATGCAACCGTCTACTATGGCGGCCATCATTGCCTTGCCCGATGAGAAGGTAGAAGAAATCTGTGCGCAGGTAAGCGCTGAAGGCGAAATATGCGTGGCAGCCAACTATAACTGTCCCGGACAAATCGTCATATCGGGTTCGATAGAAGGCATTAACAAGGCTTGCGAACTGATGAAGGCAGCCGGAGCGAAACGTGCGCTGCCGCTGAAAGTGGGAGGCGCATTCCACTCGCCGCTCATGAACCCGGCCAAAGTAGAACTGGAAGCCGCTATAAACGCCACCGAGTTCCACACGCCGAAATGTCCCGTTTACCAAAACGTGGATGCAAAGCCGCATACCGACCCGACCGAAATCAAGAACAATCTGGTGGCTCAGCTTACCGCATCGGTGCGCTGGACACAAACCGTACAACAGATGATAGCTGACGGAGCGACCGAATTTACCGAATGCGGTCCGGGCGCCGTACTGCAAGGACTCATCAAGAAGATAAACAAGGAAGCCAACGCTCACGGCATTCTTTAAGCCGCGCGCTTCCTCCCCATAACGATGGCGGGGCGTTTCTCTTTCACCCGAAAGAAACGCCCCGCCATCTGTTTTCCGCATCCCGCTTATCGGGGAAGCCGTATCTTTAGAATCACGGCATCGTATGCCGGAATGTCTACCGTTGCCGGCTTTTCGGGAGTGAACGACAACTGCACGCTGGTATCGGTCAACAGTTCCTGAGCCTTCACTTCGCCCAGCGCATCCATCTGCCAATAGTCGAAAGCGTGTTGCGGAACATTTACCGACACCTGAACCGGCATTCCGTCGAAATTGGCCACAATCAGTAAAACGTCTTTCCCGTACTTGCGCAAGAAAGCGAACTGCCGATGCGGATTCATCCGCCACCCGTCTTGATTGACATACATCAGGTCGAAAAATTCACCTTGCGAAATGGCCTTCTCCTTGTTGCACAACGTCAGCACTTTCTGATAGAAAGCTCGGGTTTCCTTTTCCCGTTCGTCCAGCAAGTGCAAGTTATACCGCCCATGATTGCTCCATCGGCGAATAGAGTCCACACTCCAGTAATCAAAGATGGTGGTACGTCCGTCTCTTCCGCTGAATCCCTCGGTATACATGCCCGGCTCGCCCAACTCCTGTCCGAAATACACCATCATCGGATTGGAACGCATGCAGGCCGAAACCACCAAGGCCGGGAATGCCTTGTGCGCATTGCCCGCAAAGAAGTCGGAAGCCACGCGCTGCTCATCGTGATTTTCCAGAAAATTCAGCATGTGCGGCTGTATATCGTCTACACTCTGCCAGCAACCCGTTATCGCCGTAGCCGAAGCGTATCCGCACGTTAGCGCACGAAGCGTATCGTAAAGTCCCACCTTGTCATACAGATAATCGAAGTGTCCGTTGTAGATATAGTTACGATATTCGTTGGGATTGTACACTTCAGCGATGAAAACCACCTCGGGGAAAGCCTCCTTTACTTGCGGTATAGCCCATCCCCAAAACTCACAAGGTACCATCTCGGCCATGTCACAACGGAATCCGTCTATACCCTTTCCTGCCCAGAATAACAGAATGTCTTTCATCTTTAACCACGTATCCGGAACGGGTGAAAAATGGGTTCCTGTATTCCCTACGTAGTCTACTCCATAGTTCAACTTCACGGTTTCATACCAGTCGTTCTTGTTAGGCCAAGCGTCAAAGCGGTTGTTTCCCGTAGCTTTGGCCGGACATTCTTCGTACGTACCGGCTACAGCATCGCTTAGGTTGATATCACCTCCCAACTTTGCGCCGGGAATGTAATAGAAGTTGTTGTTGGCGTCAAACGCCTTGGTGGGGTCGTCCCCCTCGCCCAAGTCTTTCACTCCTTCCGGCTTGGCTGTAGACCGATATTGCCGAGCCACATGATTCGGCACAAAGTCGATAATCATTTTCAGCCCACACGCATGAGTACGTTCTACCAAATGCTGAAATTCCCGCATGCGGTCGGGTACCGAAACCGCCAAGTCGGAATCGACATCGTAATAATCGCGGATAGCGTAGGGCGAACCAGCCTTACCTTTCACCACCGAAGGATGATTGGCAGGCATTCCGTATTTGGAATAATCGGTTTGCGTGGCATGCGACAAGATACCCGTATACCAAATATGTGTAGCTCCCAGTTTCTTTATTTCCTGCAACGCTTTCTTTGTAAATCCGGCCATCTTTCCGCAACCGTTCTCGGCTATCGTGCCATCGTGCTTATTCTGTACCTCATCGTTCCCGAAAAGTCGGGTAAAGACTTGGTATATGACCATTTTTTCGTCCTTATTCATTTCCTTATTTATTTTGCCGCAAAATTAACAATTTATCCAGACACCGCATAACGAAAGAAAAGGCATCTCTCCGAATCCGTTACCGAATCCAAAGAAACGCCTCTTCGCTGTTATCAATCTACCTATTTTACAATCTATCAGTTCTGCGAAAGGTCTACTGCATAGTTGGCTCGTTTACCCGACGGATAAATACCCGTCATAAACAATACCTGATCGGGGGATTGAGATGCCGCCTTCAACGCATTTTCCAAATCCTGAACAGTCTGCAACTGCTTGTTGTTTGCTTTCAAGATAATGAAGTCCTTGCGTATTCCGCTTTCAGCCATTCTACCTTCGCCAACACCTGTTACCTGTACGCCATAGCCCAAGTTCAGTTGTTTCTTCAGCTCCGATGGAACAGCCCGGAATGCAGCGCCCAACAGTTCCATATCGGCATTCTTAACTATCTTGGTAGTACCCTGAGCGTTTTTCAGCGTAATCGTAAAGCTCTTTTCTTTCTTTTCGCGCCATACTTTCAGAGTCACCTTGTCACCCGGACGGAACTTAGCCAAATATCCTTGCAGCTCAGCCATTGTTTTCACCTTGTGTCCGTTCAGCTCCGTAATCACATCGTTCTTCTTCAGTACGCCGCTCGTAGAACCGCCGTCGCTAACCTCTACAATCTGAACACCTTCGTTCACGCCCAGCTCCTTCTGTTCCTTCAGTATTTCATCCGGATAATTGTCGCTTCCCATGTCACGGCCGGAGATGCCAAGCAAAGCGCGCTGAACTGTTCCATACTGCTTCAAGTCGGTCACCACCTTAGTCATAATGCTGGTAGGGATGGCAAAACCATAGCCGCTATACGCTCCTGTAGGAGAGTAAAGCATTGCGTTGATTCCTACCAACTCACCTTTTACATTTACCAACGCTCCACCACTGTTTCCTTTATTGATTGCGGCATCTGTCTGAATAAACGATTCCACACCATTGGCACCCAGTCCGCGAGCCTTTGCACTGACAATTCCGGCAGTAACGGTAGAACCTAAATTGAATGGGTTACCTACAGCCAAAACCCATTCGCCAACCTTCAACTTATCGGAATCTCCAACCGGTATGGCCGGGAAATCATCGCCTTCTATCTTGACCAACGCCAAATCGGTTGTAGCGTCCGCTCCAATAACACGTCCTTTCAGTTCGCGTCCATCGTGCAGTTTTACAGAAATCTCATCCGCACCGTCTATCACGTGATTGTTGGTAACGATATATCCGTCTTTCGAGATGATTACTCCAGAGCCCATTCCCTTTTGTTCCGGAGTCTGAACCTGCTGTTGGCGTCCGCGTCCATCTCCGAAAAAGAAGTCAAAAATATCGGGTTGTCCCTGAATAGTCTGTATCTTGCTATGCTGAACAGCCATGATTCGCACGACCGAACTAACCGAACTCTCGGCAGCCGTAGTCAAATCCACCGGCTGCATGCGTGAAGCATCCAATGCCGCATAACTGGCATCAGCCGTTTGGAACTCATTACTGAAAGAAGCCGTTTTATCTTGCTGCGGTTTCACCAAGGCATACGTAGTAACTCCTGCCACACCTGCGCTGACAGCCATTGTAGCCACTGCGCTTAAAGCAATTTTACTTGTTGTTTTCATACCTTTATTCTTGTTTAATTGTTAATTCAATCATTCGTTTAACATTTCAATCGCTAAAGTAGAACAAATATCATACGGTTGTACTACATGTCATACCTTTTTTCCCTCTTTTAACAATGAGCGCACAGGCATTAACCGCAGTTAACGACACGAGCTGACAAATTTGCATTCATTACCAATGACTTCCGATGACAGTTCAAGATATTTCCAATACAGCAGACACACATTCCGGTTTATTTATGTACCTTTGCAGCGAAAACAGTCGGCCGGCTTGTCGCTGGTGTGCAAACACGAGAGGAAAGTCCGGGCAACGCAGAGCGTCCTACTTCCTAACAGAAAGCCATCCGCAAGGGTGGAGTAATGCAGAAGAAAATAACCGCTTCGCCCACCCGGTGAAGTAAGGGTGAGAAGGTAGGGTAAGAGCCTACCAGACATATAGTGATATGTGTGCTGTGCATCTTAGGAGTTGTAAGGTCATGTAAACCGGCATCAATGAGGGTTGCTCGCCCCACGTCGGAGGGTAGACCGCTAAAGCCTTGCGGCAACGCCTGGCTTAGATAAATGACAAGCATCTTTTTACAAGATACAGAACCCGGCTTATAGGCCGGCTGTTTTTTTCACACAAAAAGAAAGGCGCAAAGCATTGGAACATCTCCAAGCCTTGCGCCTTTCCTTTTTCTATCTGCTTAATCAGTCGATAGCGATACTGCTGCTAATAGGCTGCATGATGAATGTAAATTCATAATCGCCGAACGGAAGCAAATACTCCTCGCGCGGAATCGCTCCCCAACTGTCTACACAACCCAATCCCATCTGTACCTTATCTATCAGCACATTGGTCAAATCGGCCGGTTCAACCTCATTTGAGTGACACTGCGCCTTTTCCCATCCAGAATCAAGCGATGCTATGGTATAATGCAAAGCAGAAGCCGAGAACGGAGCTTCGGAAGTAAACTGAAGTCCCTTGCCTGAAGCGTCCACCTGACGCCACCAACGGATATCGGTCTTGTTTCCGTTTTCCTGCGGACGGATATACGGATAGAACTGATTGGTTACAGCCTGGTTATATATTCCCAAGTCGGTGCAATGGTTACGGTCAATATAGTTCTCTATCGGTCCACGGCCGTAGAAAGAAATCTGTTCAAACGATTTCGGCATAACCAGTTGCATACCGAAGCGGAACAAGTTCGAGACTTTCGCTCCCTTATCTGCCGTCATCTTCTGGGTCACTTTTACCGCTCCTTCGTTGTTTATCGTATAAGTCAGGCTGAGCTTGGTCCCTGCGGAAACAGACGGCATGTCATATTGTGCAGACACAATAACCAATCCTTCTTTTACCTCAGCTTTCAACGAAGTCAGCTTCAGCTCCGGATTCTTCCATACAGCATATTTCTGCTGAAGATTTGCTCCAAAATCATTATCGGTTGGAGCGCGCCAGAAGTTAGGAGTCAAGGCTTCGCCCTCCTTAATCATTTCTACGCCCTTCACCACGTAGCGATCCATAAATCCGTTTGTCTTACCAAACTGGATATTAAACTGCTCACCCTTTACCTCAATGCAGTTCTGATTGCTGTCGTCTATTTGCGGAACTACAGTCTCAACATTTGTCAGTTCTGTATTCTTAAGCTCCATCGATGGAGCTTTGTATGGATTCACCACAAACTGTTCCTTTGCAACGACATGTCCTGCCGGAATCACACCCTCACGGTTTTTCTGTACGTACTTCACATTCAGTAACCATTCGGCGCATGTACAGGTTTCGCCGATGTTCAGTTTCACCTGAGCCGTTTGGCGAGGTTCTACCTTCAAGTTCTCTACAATACCCGAACGAACTACCTTTCCATTCTTTAGCAACTGCCACTCCATGGAGTAAGCGGAAAGGTCACGGAAGAAGTTCTCATTAAACACGTTCAACACGCCGTTTTTCACGTCCGTTGCCGTAGTCCAAATATTCTGATAATAATAGCCCACCTCATAAGCGTGCGGATTAGGCACACGGTCCGGACTAATCAGACCATTGTCGCAAAAGTTCTTATCGCTGGCATCAAAACGGTTGAAGTCACCTCCGTAGGCATAAATCATCTTTCCGTTTTTGCCTTTCCAACGGCACGACTGGTCTACGAAATCCCAAATAAATCCACCCTGATACTTCGGATATTTACGAATCAAATCCCAATATTCCTTGAAACCGCCTTCCGAATTACCCATCGCATGAGCGTACTCGCACTGGATAAGCGGTTTGGTCTTGCTATTGTCTTCGCAATATTTGGCACATTGATTATACGTGTAGTACATCGGACAGAATATATCAGTATCTCCTTCATAGCCAGCACGCTCATATTGTACGGCACGGCTTCCGTCTTCTTCCTTCACCCACTTATAAGCGGCCTGGAAGTTCGGTCCATATCCGGCTTCATTACCCAACGACCAGAATATAATACTGGGATGATTAAAGTTACGCTGCACGTTGCGCTGATTGCGCTCCAAGTGAGTCTTCTTAAACTTATCTACTTTGGCCAACGTCTTTTCCTCGTAACCCATACCATGCGATTCCAAGTTTGCCTCGGCTACCATATAAAGTCCATATTGGTCGCACAAATCATACCAATAGCTATCATCGGGATAATGACAGGTACGAACGGCGTTCATATTGAAACGCTTCATAATCTGAATATCCTGAATCATGCGTTCGCGCGATACCACCGCACCTCCATCCGGATCGATTTCATGTCGGTCTGCGCCTTTAAACAATACCGGTTGCCCGTTGACCAAAAGCTGCGCATTCTTCAATTCCACTTTTCGGAAACCGACTTTTACGGGAACAACTTCGGTTACTTTACCGCCGTCTTTCAGGCTGGCACGAAGCGTGTACAAATACGGAGTTTCGGCAGTCCATTTATTTGGAGCGTCTACGCTGATGTTTGTCGTTACCTTACCAGAACCTTTCACTTCGGATGTTTTCACGACCTTCCCCGAAGCATCGAGCAGTTCGAGAGTAACCGCAGCGCTTCCTTTCAGCGAAAGATTAACGGCCAACGTCCCGTTCTTGTATTCCGAGTCCAAATCGGGAGTTACACGGATATCGTCTATTCTTTTCTTGTTGCGGGCATACAGATAGCAATCTCTCGCTACACCCGTATAACGGAAGAAGTCCTGATCCTCGAAATAAGAGCCGTCGCACCAGCGGAATACCTGAAATGCAATCAAGTTCTTTTGTCCGGGCTTCAGATAAGAAGTCAAGTCGAATTCGGCTTCCAGCTTACTGTCTTCGCTATATCCTACGTACTTTCCGTTTACCCACAGATACATGTTCGAACTCACCGCACCGAAATGCGCAATGATATCTTTACCCTTCCAATCGGCTGGCACAACAATCTCCCGGCGATACGACCCTACGTGGTTCTTCTCCGTAGGAACGTACGGCGGATTATTCTGATACTGATTACGCCATGCGTAACCGATATTGACATAAATCGGATCGCCGTATCCGTTCAATTCCCACACGGCAGGAACTTGCAGATTGTTCCAACCTTTGTCATTGAAGCCAGTTTTCCAGAAATCGGTTGGACGCTGGTCAGCGTTCTCTACCCAAAAGAATTTCCAGAGTCCATTCATGCTCATAAAGTTTTTCGACTGCTCCTTGGCGCCTTTCTCCGCCAAACCCGTATTTTCGTAGGCGAAAAAATGGGTATGCATTGGAGCGCGGTTAACAGCGTTGACATTGGGGTCTTGCCACTCCGTGAACGTTTGTGCGTTCGCCGACAGGAACAAACCTCCAGCCAATCCTAACAGTAAGGTTCTTTTCATGGTTTTAAGGTTTATGTTATGTAATGTATCAATCACTTTTCGGTAAGTTGCATCATCCGGCTCAAGTATTTCCCAATGATATCGAATTCGATATTAACCACACTTCCCGGACTCAAGGTGTGAAAGTTGGTATGCTCGAATGTATAAGGAATAATAGCCACCTGAAACGTATCTTCGGTTGGGTTGCAGACGGTCAGGCTCACACCGTTTACCGTTACCGAACCTTTGTCTACTGTAAAATATCCGCGTTTGGCCATCTCCTTGTCGAATTTGTAACGGAAAGTAAAGTACCAGCTACCATCGGCATCGGTTACGGCTTCACAAACGGCGGTTTGGTCTACATGTCCCTGCACGATATGCCCGTCTAAACGTCCGTTCATCATCATGCTTCGTTCCACGTTAACCTTGTCACCCGCTTTCAGCAGACCGATATTCGAGCGGTCTATCGTTTCTTTCATGGCCGTAACCGTGTATGTCCCATCCTGTATGCTCACTACGGTAAGGCATACACCATTGTGCGATACACTTTGGTCTATCTTCAGTTCGTCTACGAAAGAACACTTCAGCGTAAGATGCAGGTTTTCCTGGTCTTTCACTACGCGAACCACTTCGGCATATTCTTCTATTATTCCTGAGAACATTTTATCATTCGTTTTTAAGTTATACATCCTTGTTTATTGGGGAATAGGTTTGCTCCAAACGGTTTCACCTTCCGAATCCACCACAGAAATCACTCCTCCGGCATATTCTTCGACCAAACCGTTTCTTTTAACCAACATGTCTTCTGCCATGTGGATGGCCTTTTCTTCTGTTTTTATAGAGAATCCCTTGTTGTCGCTCGAATTTTTATCGGCGAAACAAATATCGTACGTTTTCATCACACTTCTATTTTAAGACGCACAAATATATATCAAACCACCCAAATAAAAGCAAGAAAAAACAAGAATAAAAAGCAATAAAAAAGAAAGAGAGAAATCAGCTTATGGAAACTAATCTCTCTCTTTATGAGCGGAAAACGAGACTCGAACTCGCGACCCCAACCTTGGCAAGGTTGTGCTCTACCAACTGAGCTATTTCCGCAAAGACAAGAAGTGAAGGAGATGAGACTCGAACTCACACGACATCTCTGCCACTACCACCTCAAAGTAGCGCGTCTACCAATTCCGCCACCCCTCCATAAGTAGTGCCCAGAACAGGACTCGAACCTGCATGCCTCTCGACACACGCACCTGAAACGTGCGCGTCTACCATTCCGCCACCTGGGCTACTTACGCAAACTTCTTTGTTTGGAGCGGAAAACGAGACTCGAACTCGCGACCCCAACCTTGGCAAGGTTGTGCT
>CAVBJM010000014.1:0-59540 GCA_963595925.1 bacterium | reverse complement strand
TCAAGTTAATGCTAATGCCGTCACATTCCAACACATTGTTTGCTCCAAACTCCTTACGGCGTATTATAGCATAGATGCGCATACTTAGTTCGGCAAGGTGGAAAGGCTTTGCCAGATAGTCATCGGCCCCTATTTGCAATCCTTTCAGTTTGTCGTCAAGAGAGTTCTTGGCCGAAATGATAATCACTCCAGCCGGATTGTTGCGACGTTTAATGTCGCACAGAATGTCAAGACCATTGCCACCAGGCAACATCAGGTCGAGCAACACGCAGTCGTAATCATAGATACGTACCTTCATTATGGCATCATTGTAGTCGAAAGCCTGTTCGCACAGATACTCCTCGCCTTTAAGATAATCAACAATGCTGTCGGATAGCTTGCGCTCGTCTTCTATTATCAGTACTTTCATTCCTTTTATTGTTTTATATCTATTTGTAAAGCATGACTATACTGCCGGCTGTTATCAGCAATGCCCCCACGATGACTTTGGCGTTTATTGGTTCTTTCAAGAACATGAACGACAGGCAGATAGTGATGACTACACTGAGCTTATCTATGGGAGCAACGCGCGACACGTTGCCCAACTGCAGTGCTCTGAAATAAAAGAGCCATGACAGACCTGTGGCTGCTCCTGAAAGAATGAGGAATACCCATGTGCGCGAAGGAACACACCGAAAGTCGCATGTGTGGTTGCCCAATATGGCAATGCCCCATGTTATGAACAGAATGACCGTAGTACGGATAGCCGTAGCTATATCAGAGTCAATGTCTTTCACTCCTATTTTGGCGAAGACTGCCGTCAATGCAGCAAAGAAGGCTGACAACAAAGCGTAATATTTCCACATAGTTGTGATGATTTGCTATTTACATAAATGCTGCAACAAGAAAGTATATTGTCGTAATCATGTTACAATACTGTTAAGTTTCGGTTCCCTTCCTTATGAAATACAAAACTACAAAATGTCAACAGACTCTCTTTATATTTTTGCGAATGAATTTGTGAAGACGTAACAGAAAAATATAAAAGATACAAAACATGAACATCAAGACATTTATAGACCGCCCCATCCTGTCGGTCATGCTTTCGGTTGTCATTATTATAATAGGCTTCATCGGACTTCTAAGTATTCCGTTAGAGCAATATCCCGACATTGCTCCGCCAACGGTCAAAGTGAATGCAACATACATCGGGGCCAATGCTGAAACTGTCATGAAAAGCGTGGTGACGCCATTGGAGGCTTCAATTAATGGTGTCGAAAATATGCAGTACATGACTTCCACTGCCGCCAATAACGGCACTTGTGTCATAACCATATATTTCAAGCAGGGGACTGACCCTAATATGGCTGTGGTAAATGTGCAGAACCGTGTGGCTGCGGCTCAGGGACTTTTGCCAGCTGAAGTGACAAAGAGCGGAGTTAGTGTGCGCAAGACACAAAACTCCAATCTGAAGTTCATTACCTTATACAGTCCTGACGGTCGCTACGACTCTAAGACACTCACCAACTATATGAAAATAAATATCGAACCGCAACTCTCGCGTATCGCTGGCGTGGGCGAAGTGAATGTGTTTGGCGCCGACTATGCGTTGCGTATATGGCTCGACCCTGCAAAAATGCACGCCTATGGACTTGTACCGAGTGATATTAACAATGCCTTAGCAGCACAAAACCTTGAATCGCCTATGGGAGCTTTGGCTGCTGAGTCGGACAATACGTTTCAGTATGTGCTGAAATATCGCGGACGCTACAGCGATGAAAGCGAGTTTCGCAATATTGTGATTAAAGCCTCTGCCTATGGCGGTGTGTTGCGTCTTGGCGATGTGGCACGAGTGGAGTTGGGAACGGTTGACTACAACATGAAGAGTACAACCAGTGGCAAGCCTGGCGCATCGGCTAGCATTACACAAGCAGCTGGTACCAATGCCAACGATATTATTAAGCATATAGATAAGGTAGAAGAAGATGTACGCCAATCACTTCCCGATGGAATGGTGTTGGAAGACCAGACAAGCGTGATGGACTTTTTGAATGCCTCCATGCGCAATGTTACTGAAACGCTCGTCATAGCACTCGTGCTTGTGGTGCTTGTCGTATTTGTGTTTCTACGCGACTGGCGGTCGATGGTCATACCAATTATAGCTATTCTTGTGTCGCTCATCGGTACGTTTGCCTTTATGTATGCCGTAGGCTTCAGTCTGAATCTGCTCACGCTTTTCGCTCTTGTACTTGTTATCGGAACCGTGGTTGACGACTCCATTGTTGTGGTCGAGGCTGTTCAAGCAAAACTCAGCCAAGGCTGTGAGAGTGTATATCGTGCTATCGTAGAAGTCATGAAAGACCTGAAGTCGGCACTCGTCACCACCACAGTTGTATTTATGGCGGTGTTTATACCTGTGAGTTTTACAAGCGGAACAACGGGTGTGTTCTATAAAGAGTTCGGTCTGACAATGGCTGCAGCCGTAGCCATATCCTTGTTCAATGCATTGACGCTTTGTCCTGCTCTTAGCACCTTGGTTCTGAAGAGAAAAACTATGCCAGTTGAAAACAAACAAAATAAATGGCGGAATGCCTATATGCGCTCAATACTAAAGGTTGTAAAGCATCGAAAAATAGTCATGTGGTCTTTGCTTCTTTCAATTGCCATATTAGCCATTATGATTGCCACAACCAAGACAACCCTTGTGCCACAAGAGGATATGGGTACTATTGACGTTAATGTTCAGTGTCATCCTGGATATAGTCTTGCACAAACAGGCAAGGTGATGGATCAAGTGGAAGCTGTGGTTAAGAACATTCCACAAATCAAGATACATACTCGAATAGACGGACGCGATGCACAACAAAACCAAACATCTTCTGCCGGATTTCTGTCTGTCCGTTTGAAAAATTGGTCGGAGCGTACAGGTCGTGCTGATGACATAGACAGTGTGGTAAACGAAATCTACCGCCGCACAACTTTCATCAAAGAAGCCAATGTAAACTGTGCCACACTGCCTACCATACGTGGTTATGGTTCGGCAAGCGGTTTTGAGCTCTATGTGCAGAATCGTTCGGGCGAAGATTTCAAGACGCTTTCTGACGCAACGCAGAAATTCGCAGAAGCCTTGAACAAGCGTCCTGAGATTGGTAAAGCACACTATACATTCAACATGGATTATCCGCAGTATTCAGTGGAAGTGGATGCCGCTCGGTGTATGATAAAAGGTGTGTCACCCAAGGATGTGCTCGGTACCATGTCTGCCTACATAGGTGGAGATTATGCTTCAAACATTAACAAATACACAAAACTCTATCGTGTGGTGGTACAGTCGGAAGCTGCCTGTAGGCTCAATGAGGAGGTGTTGAGGACTATGTTTGTGAGAAGTGATGATGGAACTATGTCACCATTAAGTGAATATGTGGTGCTGAAGAAGGTGAATGGCGCAGAATATCTGACACACTTCAACCTTTTCCCTTCTATCCGCATAAACGGAATAGCAGCGACAGGCTATAGTTCAGGGCAGGCTATACAAGCGATAAGCGAAGTCGCTGCACAGACACTGCCACCAGGCTACGGCTATGAGTTGGGCGGATTGTCACGTGAAGAATCGTCGCAAGGCAATGCTACCACTGCAATATTGGCCATAAGCATTGTGTTCATCTACATCATACTTTGCTGCCTCTATGAAAGTCTGCTCATTCCGTTTGCCATTATCCTTGTCGTTCCTTTCGGTTTGTGCGGAAGTTTCTTTCTGTCCTCGCTGTTTGGCATAGACAATAGTATCTATATGCAGATTGGGCTTGTCATGCTCATCGGCATGTTGGTTAAGACAGGCATACTCTTGACTGAATACGCAACGGAGCGGCGCAAAGCTGGTGAATCAATTATTCGTGCCACACTCTCTGCTGCAGCCGTGCGTCTGCGCCCTATCATTATGACAGCAAGTGTCATGATAATAGGAATGTTGCCGTTGATGTTGGCTCATGGGGCAGGAGCAAGAGGTAGTGCGGCTATCGGAACTTGTGTTGTTGGCGGAATGGTTGTTGGAACAATAGCCATATTGTTCTTCTTGCCAGTTCTCTATTGCGCATTTGAGACTTTGAAAGAGAATATGAGGCATCGAAAATAAAAGATATCTGGATATCTGTTGAAAATACTCTATCTTGATGTACTTCTATTCTTTTTGATGCCACTCTGCAGAGCTTATGATAAGGATATAGACGCCATAAAAGTCTCCAATGGCTTATAGACGGGCGTCGGCACCCCACATCATCTTTTCGCGCAGGGTGTTGAAGAATGAATGCTGACAACGCTTCACGATGCGCACAAAGTAGTCTGCCCGGCGGATGGTAAGGCGTACGCCCTCGCGGCAGGTTTCGCTCCGTCCGTCTACCGAGACCAAAAAGTTATGGCTGCGGCTTTCCACATCGAGGGTAATCTCCCAGTCATCGCGTATCACGATGGGGCGTACGTTGAGGCTATGCGGAGCTACAGCCGTCAGGCTCACCGTTCCGCTTTGCGGTACCAGTATAGGTCCTCCCACGCTGAGCGAATAACCCGTAGAGCCAGTAGGGGTGGCTATGATTAGACCATCGGCCTGGTAAACGCAGAGCAACTCACCGTTGATGTACGCGCGGATGGTAATCATTGACGAACTGTCGCGCTTTAGGATAGCTATCTCGTTCAGTCCATAAGGGTATCCCTTCAGTACATGTCCTTCGGATGTAAGGTGAAGTACCCGGCGCGGTTCGGCCAAGTATTTTCCTGCGTAAATCTCATCGAAAGCTTCCTCCATCTGGTTGGGTGACACATCGGCCAAGAATCCCAACCGTCCCGTATTGATGCCTAAGATGGGAATCTCTTTCTTTCCCACCCGGCTTGCGGCTCGCAGAAACGTACCGTCTCCGCCGATGCTCAACACCATGTCGGCACGGAAATCGTATCCCTGAAATACCTCAATTCCAGTCAGGTCGGTGCGGGTATGCTGTCGCAGGAAGTCGTAGAAGTCGCTGCTCATGCATATCTGCGCCTCCTTTTGCCGCAAGATTTGCAGCAAATGGGCAACGTGAGCCGACTTATGCTCCTGAAAAGTATTTCCGAAGAGGGCGAATTTGAGGGATGGTTGCATATCGTTGTAGCCTTTTTATCGTTCTTTGTTCCGCAAAGATAACCTATTTTGTCCGAAAACCATTAACTTTGCAATTCGTACACATGAAATTATAATTAAATCTCAAAATATCATCCATGACCAAGTTAAGTGTAAACATAAATAAGGTCGCCACTTTGCGCAATGCCCGTGGGGGAAACAACCCTGACGTGGAGAAAGTGGCGCTGGACTGTGAGGCGTTTGGTGCCGAAGGTATTACGGTACATCCGCGTCCCGATGAGCGACATATTCGTTATGCCGACGTGTTGGCCTTGCGCCCCATTCTGCATACTGAGTTCAACATCGAAGGATATCCCTCGAAGGAGTTCATCGATTTGGTGCTGAAAGTCAAGCCCCATCAGGTTACACTGGTTCCCGATGCTCCGGGACAGATAACTTCCAATTCGGGTTGGGACACCAAGACTCATCTGGATTTCCTTTCGGAACTGGCCGATACGTTCGGGCACACCGGAATCCGTACATCCATCTTCGTAAACGCGGATACGGAATCGGTTGAATATGCCGCAAAGGCAGGAGCGGACCGTGTGGAACTCTATACCGAACCTTATGCTACACTGTATCCGAAAAATCGCGAGGAAGCCATCGAACCGTTTGTCAAGGCGGCCGAAGTAACCCGCTCGTTGGGAATGGGACTGAATGCCGGACACGACCTTAGTCTGCAGAACCTGGCGTATTTCCACCAACGGATACCTTGGGTAGACGAGGTTTCCATCGGCCATGCGCTGATATGCGATGCCTTGTACTTGGGACTGAAGAAAACCATAGAAGAATATAAAAACTGCTTGCGCTGATGATGACACTGACTGCTACCCTGTTGGCCGCCGCACAAACTTTGGCCGACACGACATCCGGAGCCAATCCGGTACTTACGCCCGCCGTATCGGGCGAACAGGAGATGAATCTTTGGGACATGGCCTGCAAGGGAGGCTGGATTATGATTGTGTTGGCCGTTATGTCGGTCATTGCTTGCTACATCTTCTTCGAACGTGCCATCGCTATCCGAAAGGCCGGAAAAGATGATCCTCTCTTTATGGAACGCATCCGCGACTACATCCGTACAGGCGAGATAAAAGCCGCTATCAATTACTGCCGCATAGCCAATACGCCATCGTCGCGTATGATAGAAAAGGGTATTACCCGCATTGGCCGTCCTGTAGCCGACGTGCAGGCTGCGATAGAAAATACCGGAAACATCGAAGTGGCGAAACTGGAGAACGGCTTGTCTATTATGGCTACCATTTCCAGCGGCGCGCCGATGCTGGGATTTCTGGGAACAGTGACTGGTATGGTACGTGCGTTCTGGAATATGGCGAATGCCGGAAACAACATCGACATTACCCTGCTTTCGAGCGGTATCTACGAAGCTATGATTACGACCGTAGGTGGACTGGTTGTCGGTATCGCCGTGATGTTCGCCTATAACCATCTGGTGTATCGGGTAGACAAGGTGGTAAGTCAGATGGAAGCTCGCACGATGGCTTTCATGGACTTGATAAACGAGCCCGAAAAGGATAAATAAAGCTGCTTATGGCTCTGAAAAGAAGACAGAAAATATCGCCCGGATTCAGCATGTCGTCTATGACCGACCTCATCTTCCTGTTGCTGATATTCTTCATGATTACCTCTACCATGGTGTCGCCCAACGCCATCAAGGTGTTGTTGCCGCAAGGTTCGGCTCAGACATCGGCCAAACCCATGGTACGTGTGATTATCGACAAGGATTTGCGCTACTATGGGGCTTTCGGAAACGAAGACGAAATGCCGATATCGGTAGACGAACTACCGGCATTCCTGCAGGAGTGTGCGGCGAAAGAACCCGAAATGTATGTGGCGCTGTACGCCGATGAGTCTATCCCTTACGGGGAAGTGGTCAGGGTACTGAATATAGCGAACGAAAATCATTATAAGATGGTGTTTGCTACGCGCCGTCCGGACAAATAAAAACTATCGAAAGTGAAGCGAAGTAAGATAGAGGGAATTGTAGCTACGATATTGGTACACGCCGCTTTGGTGTTGTTTCTGATGCTGTATACCCTTTCCGTCCCGAAGGCGGAAGAGGAAAGCGGAGTGCCTGTCATTATGGGAAATACCGAACTGGCTCAAGGCGATGCCGACCCTTATACGCTCACCGAGGTGGATATCCAGTCGCAACCCGAACCGCAGCCTCAAGAATCGCAGCCAGATCCTACACCTGTAGCGGAAAAGCCTCTCATCACGCAGCACGATGAGCCTTCGATAAAGGTTAAAGAAGAGAAGGTCAAGAAGAAAGAGGAGGCTAAGAAGGAGGTGAAGAAAACCGAAAAGACGAAAGACACTCCGAAAACCCAAGTAAAAGCCCAAACGAAGACCAAGGAACAGACCGAGGCCGAAAAACGTGCCGCGGCCGAACAAGCCGCTGCCCAAGCTGCAGCCAGCAAGATAGCCGGAGCGTTTGGTAAGGGCTCGAAGATGGGAAGCAAGGGCGATGCACAGTCGGGTACGGGTATTCAGGGAAGCCCTACAGGCAACGGAGCTACCGGGAAGACTACGGGCGTAGGCGGAGTGGGAACATTCGACTTGAACGGACGTTCGCTGGAACCCGGCGGACTGCCATCGCCTGTGTACAACGTGCAAGACGAAGGGCGTGTAGTGGTTACAATCGTGGTGAATCCGCAGGGACAGGTGGTAAGTGCCAGCATAAACAAACGCACCAACACCGTTAATCCCTCGTTGCGAAAAGCCGCGCTCGATGCTGCCAAGAAAGCCCGTTTCAATACAGTGAGCGGTGTGGATAACCAAAGCGGAACCATTACTTATTATTTTAAACTGAAGTAAAAGACTCAATAAAATAACATCATCATCATGAAATCTATTTGTATCTTTTTGGCGGAAGGCTTCGAAGAAATGGAAGCGTTGTTTCCCTTAGACATTATGCGTAGGGGAGGACTGAGTGTGAAAACCGTTTCGGTGACTGGCGAAAGAGCGGTAGTAGGGGCGCATGGCGTGCCTGTTGTAGCCGATATGCTTTTCGAAGAGCTTAACTCCGAAGAAGTGGAGATGATTGTATTGCCGGGCGGACTGCCGGGGGCAACCAATCTGGATGCTCACGAAGGGCTGAGTCGTCTGATTTTGGACTTTGCCGCAGAACGCAAACCTTTGGCCGCTATCTGCGCTGCTCCGTTGGTATACGGAAAGCGTGGTTTGCTGAACGGCTTGAAAGCCACTTGCTATCCCGGTTTCGACAAGTATCTGACGGGTGCCGAATATACAGGAAACATGGTGGAAGTATCTGAAAACTTCATTTTGGGCAAGGGACCCGGTGCGGCTCCTGAATTTGGATTCACTATCCTCCGCAAGTATGCGGGAGCAGAAAAGGCACTGGAAGTACAGAAAGGCATGTTGATGGCCTGATGAAAGAATATGTACTGATAGTGGCCGGCGGAAAGGGACTGCGTATGGGAGGCGACATTCCCAAGCAGTTCTTGCCTGTAAAGGGCAAGCCGGTGTTGATGCGCACTCTCGAAGCTTTTTATGCCTATAATCCGGAGATAGATATCGTGCTGGTGCTTCCTGTCGCTCAGCAGGAATATTGGAGTAATCTGTGCCGGGAGTACGGGTTCGGCATACCGCATCGCATTGCTGATGGGGGAGAAACCCGTTTTCACTCCGTGAAGAATGGATTGGCCTGCATTGAGGGTGAAGAAGGCGTGGTAGGAGTACACGATGGTGTCCGTCCGTTTGTGGCGAAAGAAGTCATAGCGGCCTGCTACGATGCCGCGGCTGGCAAACAAGCCGTGATTCCAGTGATAGATGTGATAGATACGGTTCGCCACGTGGCTTCGGCCGAAGAAAGCGAAACGGTGTCGCGCGATGACTATAAGTTGGTACAGACTCCGCAAGTCTTCACGGTGAGGCTGTTGAAGGAAGCTTATCGTCAGGATTATACGCCGATGTTTACCGATGACGCTTCGGTGGTGGAAGCTTTGGGACACAAGGTGTTCTTGGTAAAGGGAAACCGTGAGAACATCAAGATTACCACGCCGTTTGACCTGAAGATAGCCGAGGCTTTACTGTAAAGACCGAAAAGACTCATACATGTTCGATTTATCCACACGCGACATAAAGTATCTGCCGGGAGTAGGACCGCAACGTGCTTCTGTGCTCGACAAGGAACTGGAAATACGTTCCTTTCGGGACTTGCTGTGTTATTTCCCGTATAAGTACGTAGACCGTAGCCGGATATACAGCATCGCCGAGATAGACGGGAATATGCCGTACATCCAGTTGCGCGGACGATTTCTTTCGTTCGATGTCTTGGGCGAGGGACGGCAGCGCCGCTTTGTGGGGCGTTTCTCCGATGGCAGAGGAGTGATAGATGCCGTGTGGTTTCAAGGCATTAAATACGTAGAAGGAAAGTTCAATACGGAGAAGGAATACATCCTTTTCGGGAAGCCTACGGTGTTTGGCGGACGGATAAACGTGGCGCATCCCGACATCGATGAGGTGCAGAACGTTTCGCTTACGTCAATGGGGCTTCAGCCTTTTTATAACACTACCGAAAAGATGAAGCGCATGCAGCTTACCTCGCAGGCGATGGGGAAGCTGATGGGCAATCTGTTTGCTTCCATTCGTCCGGAGGATATAGCGGAAACGTTAAGTCCGTGGATGGTTGAGGCGTATCACTTGATGCCGCTTCAGGAAGCGTTGGCCAACATCCATTTCCCTCGGAATCCGGAACTGTTGCGACAAGCGCAATATCGTTTGAAGTTCGAGGAACTGTTTTATATCCAACTGAATATCCTGCGCTATACCAAGGAGCGGCGCAACAAATTCCGCGGATTGGTATTCGGACGGGTAGGAGAGGTGTTCAATACGTTTTATACCCAAAACTTACCGTTCCAACTGACGGGGGCTCAGAAGCGAGTTATCAAAGAGATGAGGCGTGACCTGGGGAGCGGAAAGCAGATGAACCGTTTGCTGCAAGGCGATGTGGGAAGCGGAAAGACGCTGGTGGCGCTCATGGTGATGCTATTGGCTCTTGATAACGGCTTTCAGGCTTGTATGATGGCTCCCACGGAGATACTTGCTACCCAACATTACGAAACCGTCACCCGTTTCCTGGAAGGGATGAACGTAAGGGTGGAACTGCTTACCGGCTCGGTGAAGGGAAAACGGCGTGAAGCCATCTTGAGCGGCTTGGCTACGGGCGAGGTGAATATCCTTATCGGGACGCATGCCGTAATAGAAGATTCCGTGAACTTCGCTTCGCTAGGCTTGGTGGTGATTGACGAGCAACACCGTTTCGGCGTAGCCCAAAGAGCCAAGCTATGGACCAAGAACGTTACGCCGCCGCACGTGTTGGTCATGACGGCTACCCCCATTCCGCGTACCTTGGCTATGACGTTGTATGGCGACCTCGACGTGTCGATTATCGATGAACTGCCGCCAGGAAGAAAACCCATACAAACCATTCATCAGTACGACAACAAGCGGGCTGCGCTATACGCTTTTATACGTAACCAGATACGTGAGGGGCGACAGGTGTACATCGTTTATCCATTGATACAAGAGAGCGAGAAGATAGACCTAAAGAACTTGGAAGAGGGCTATGCCAACATCTGCGAGATTTATCCCGAATACAAGGTGAGCAAGGTACACGGCAAGATGAAGCCTGCCGAAAAGGATGCCGAAATGCAACGCTTCCTGTCGAATGAGACGCAAATCATGGTAGCTACCACGGTTATAGAGGTGGGAGTGAACGTACCGAACGCTTCGGTGATGGTGATAGAGAATGCCGAACGCTTCGGGCTCTCGCAGCTGCATCAGCTTAGGGGACGGGTGGGACGCGGTGCCGACCAGTCGTATTGTGTATTGGTAACAGGGTTTAAACTGACCGAAGAAACGCGCAAACGCATTGACATCATGGTGCAGACCAACGACGGGTTCGAGATAGCCGAAGCCGACCTGAAGTTACGCGGACCGGGCGATTTGGAAGGAACCCAGCAGAGTGGCGTGGCGTTCGACCTGAAGATTGCCAATCTGGCGCGCGACGGACAGTTGCTGCAATACGTACGCGACATTGCCGAGCGCCTGCTGGATGAAGATCCGAACGCCGAGCGTGTGGAAAACCAAATCGTTTGGAGACAACTGGGCGAGCTTCGGAAAAAGAACATCAATTGGTCGGCCATCTCCTGACCGTACACTGATTCCCCTTCATACTTTCAGAACCACGCGGTCGCCGGCGTATTGCGCCATCTTGTTCCTTATCTGGTTCAGCGATTGGTAGCGGTTCAATATTTCGTTTACTTGCTGTTCGTCTTTGCTTATTGCGGGGTTTGCCAGCTGGCGTAGCAGGTGGTTCAGTTCTTCGTTGGCTATGGACAACTTAAAGTCGATGAGCAACCGTGGTACCAGTTCTATCAGACGTTCTTCGTCGGTAGCGATTTTCTGTGCTTTCGAGTGATATTTGCTGAGTACGTATTGGTCACTGGCCATGTCGGCCGCCAACTTGCTGATGTCGGGATTGGGATGAGCCATGAAGTAGCGTTCGGCTACGAATCCGTTGTCGTTCAGGTGTTCGGTCGCTTCCTGCAGGATTTGCCGATGCAGGGGAACGGCAAACTGAAGTTCGTCGTTTCTCAGGTCGTCGGCTATGAACTCGATGACGCTGACCGGCCTTTGTCCGTTTTCATCGTCTTCCGTAAGATACATCGTCTTTTCGCCGTAGCGTACAATCATGCGTACCAAATCGGTCTCTTGCGCATAAAATACTTTCTGCTTCAGCTCGTCTGTCGGGAGGTAGGGCATCGGGGCTTCTTCCGGCTTCGGGGTAGACGGAGCGGTTTCCGTTTGGGGCGGAATGTCCGTAGGCAGAGGCGCGGGCGTTTCACTCTCGGCCGGAGCCGGTGCGGGCATGTCGTCGATGGATGGAAACGGAGGTTCATCTGTCGGCGGAGCAGGTTGTGCGGTGGTAGCTTGTGCGGCTTGCTGTTCGCGCATCCGCTTGCGGGCTTCTTCCTTGACCCGGTTTTCTTCGGCCTGTTCTTTCAGCTTGGCTACGGCCTGAACCAGTATTTTTTCTTCCATCCCCAGGGTTTGGCTGCACTCGTGTATGTACACGCTGCGTACAATTGCGTCGGGGATAACCGAAATGCTTTTTACGATGCTTTGAATCAGTTCGGCACGCTTGATGGGGTCTTTCCCGGCCGCTTCCATAAGCAGGTCGGTCTTGAAGCGGATGAAATCCACCTCGTGGTTATTGATATAAGCCTGATAGTCGGTCGCGTTGTGCTTTCGGGCGAAGCTATCGGGGTCGTCCCCGTCGGGCAACAGGCATACCTTGATGTTCATGCCTTCTTCCAGTAGCATGTCAATGCCTCGGATGCTGGCCTTGATTCCGGCTCCGTCGCCATCGTACAGTACGGTGATGTTGTTCGTAAAGCGGTGGATAAGTCTTATCTGGTCGGTGGTAAGCGCCGTACCCGATGAGGCCACTACGTTTTCTATGCCGCTTTGGTGCATGGATATGACGTCGGTGTATCCTTCTACCAGGAAGCAGCGGTCTTGGCGTGCGATGGCTTGCTTGGCCAGATAAATGCCGTACAGTTCGCGGCTCTTGTGGTAAATCTCGCTTTCGGGCGAGTTTACATATTTCATTGCCACGTTTTTAGTGGCGGCGTTCAGAACGCGTCCGCCAAAGGCTACAACCTTCCCCGAAAGGTTGTGTACGGGAAAGATGACACGTCCCCAAAACCTGTCGCGCAGCGTGCCGTCGTCTTTGCGGTAGCAGAGCCCCGTTTTAACAAGGTATTCGGGGTTATACGATTTCTGTATGGCCTCGCGCGCCAACGCGTCGTGGCTTTCGGTACTGAATCCCAACTGGAACTTCTTGATGATGTCATCGCGAAACCCTCTGTTACGTAGGTAATTCATACCGATGCGTTGCCCGTCGATGTTATTGTATAGGATGTCCTGAAAATAGTTGGCGGCAAACTGGTTTACGGCGAACATGCTTTCGCGTACATCCCGGCCTTTTTTCTCCTCGTCGGTCAGCTCGCGTTCCTTAATCTCTATATGGTATTTTCGTGCCAGCCACTTCAGCGCCTCGTAATAGGTTAGCTGCTCGTGCTTCATGATAAAGTGTACCACGTTTCCGCCTTCACCGCAACTGAAGCATTTGCACACCCCCTTGGTGGGCGATACGCTAAACGATGGGGTCCGCTCGTTGTGGAAAGGGCAAAGCCCGATGTAGTTCACTCCACGGCGGCGGAGCGTGACGAATTCTGACACCACGTCTACTATTTGGGCGGTGTCGAGTATGCGGTCTATGGTAGCTTGGTCTATCATGTAGGTTTGAATATCTTGTTCACAAGTCTCATACAAAATAAGTCAAAAAGCCTGAGATGTGCAAGTCTACCCGTGCAGATTCAAAATCTGATAGCGCCCATTTAGCGTCTGTAGGGAAACAATCGTCTTACTTCGACCGTAGTAAGCACGTTGAACGACCGAAGTAAATGCTTACTTCGACCGAAGTAAACACGTTGAACGGTCGAAGTAAGACAAATGTGACGCGCTCATTGATTATTGTGAGCCTTATCGTCCGGCTAAATCCTGTTTTAGAATATTATTCTACTTAGGCGTAAATTAATATGCCGGCTTTGAGCTTTTATTCTATTTGATAAGGTTTCTGTAGTGAATTAGTCTTTATTTTTACGAAATGTTGGATGTAATTTCTAAGCAGCATACCTTTGTAACCGAAATGATGAGGCAAGAAACATTTCGAGCTGCATCAAGATACAATACATCAAACGAGATTGAAACAATAAAATTAAGAACTAAAAAACAATACGACTATGGCAACGAACAAATTACATTTCGAGACATTGCAACTGCATGTAGGACAGGAACAGGCTGACCCCGCAACCGACTCTAGAGCGGTGCCAATTTATCAGACAACATCGTATGTATTTCATAACTCGGCTCACGCCGCAGCCCGTTTCGGCTTGCAGGATCCGGGTAACATTTACGGACGTTTGACTAACTCTACGCAGGACGTTTTCGAACGCCGTGTAGCCGCCCTCGAAGGTGGTGTGGCAGGTTTGGCCGTAGCTTCCGGCGCAGCTGCTGTAACTTACGCTTTCCTGAATATCACTCGTCAGGGAGACCACATCGTAGCAGCGAAGACTATTTATGGTGGAACTTATAACTTGTTGGAACACACGTTGCCATCGTATGGCGTGAGCACCACGTTTGTCGATCCGTCCGACCTCTCTAATTTCGAGAAAGCCATTCAGGAGAATACGAAAGCGGTGTTTATCGAAACGCTGGGTAATCCGAACTCCAATATCATCAGCATCGAAAAAGTAGCCGAGATAGCCCATCGTCATCGCATCCCATTGATTATAGACAATACGTTCGGTACACCGTATCTGATTCGCCCCATCGAACACGGAGCCGACATCGTGGTTCATTCGGCTACGAAGTTTATTGGCGGACACGGTTCGTCATTGGGTGGTGTTATCGTAGACTCCGGTAAATTCGACTGGGTAGCTTCGGGCAAATTCCCTCAGCTTACCGAACCCGACCCAAGCTATCACGGAGTAAAGTTCGTGGAAGCAGCCGGACCTGCGGCATTCGCTGTACGTGCCCGTGCCATTCTGTTGCGTGATACGGGAGCCGCCATCAGTCCGCTCAACGCTTTCATTCTGTTGCAGGGATTGGAAACTCTGTCGCTCCGTGTGGAACGTCACGTTGAGAATGCGTTGAAGGTGGTTGACTATCTGAAAAACCATCCGAAGGTAAGCAAGGTGAACCATCCGTCGCTGCCCGACCATCCCGACCACGCCCTTTATCAGGAATATTTCCCGAATGGAGCCGGTTCCATCTTTACGTTCGAAATCAAAGGCGGTCAGGAAGAGGCTTTCCGCTTTATAGACAGTCTGCAAATATTCTCTTTGTTGGCCAACGTGGCCGACGTGAAGTCGCTGGTAATCCATCCGGCCAGCACAACCCACTCGCAGTTGAACGAACAGGAGTTGGCCGAACAAGAAATTACTCCGGGCACTATCCGACTCTCAATAGGAACAGAACATATCGACGATTTAATAGCCGACCTTGACCAGGCCTTGGCTAAAATCTAAAAAAAAGAAGCGAATCCCACTGTTTCAGGCGGCGGCTTGAACAGTGGGATTGCTGTATCTTATTGCTGCGTATTACAGAATTGCTTATCCGAATTACCGATTTTTATAGGTTTGTTCATGCTATGAGGTTCTCTTTTCGCAAAAGAACGGTAACTTTGCGGCCTAAAAAGAAAAGGTAAGTCATGGATAACGTTAATTCAAAGAATCAAATAGATATGCTTCACGGGCCTTTGCTCATGAAGATTATCGTTTTCACCTTGCCGTTGGCGGCCAGTAGCATTCTTCAGCAGTTGTTCAACTCGGTAGATGTTGCGGTCGTGGGGCGTTTTGCCAGCAGTCAGGCCTTGGCTGCCGTGGGAAGCAATACACCCGTCATTAGCCTTCTTATCAATCTTTTTATGGGAGTGTCGATGGGGGCTAACGTCATTATCTCCAATCACATCGGGCAAGGAGACAAGCGAAGAATACACGATGCCGTGGGTACCGTAGGGATTATGGCTTTGATAAGCGGGCTGTTTCTGATGGTGGTAGGCGTATGCGTGGCCAGACCCATCCTGATATTGATGAATACCCCCGACGATGTGCTGGATATGGCAGTGACTTATCTGCGCATTTACTTTCTGGGAATTCCCTTCTTTATGATATTCGATTTCGGCGCGGCGATACTCCGAAGCATGGGTGATACGCGCAGACCGCTCTATATCTTGGTAGTGGCCGGCGTTGTGAATACGGTGCTCAACTTGGTATTCGTTATTGTTTTCCATATGAATGTGGCGGGTGTGGCCATTGCGACTTCCATTGCGAATGGGGTCAGCGCCGTTCTTATTGTCTATATCTTGCTGCATGAAAAGGAGCCCATCCGTTTACATCCCAAGGAGATGCGCATAGTCTGGAGAGAGCTGAAACGTATGCTGCAGATTGGTGTGCCGGCAGGACTGCAGGGCGTGGTATTTTCTTTCTCCAATGTAGTGGTGCAGACCGCCATCAACGGATATGGATATGGGGCGATAGCCGGTTCGGCCGCAGCCCTCAACTTCGAGTTCTATAGCTATTTCTTTATCAGTGCCTTCAATGGTGCGGCCATCACTTTCATCGGACAGAATTACGGTGCCGGAAAGATAGACCGCGTGAACCGCATCTTCTGGATATGCATGGGGCTGGGAGCCTTGACTTGCGCTCTTTGCAACTGGGGATTCACCTGGCAAGACGATTTCTTTTTAAGTCTTTTTACAAACGACGCGCACGTGGTAGCGTTTGGTAAAATCAGAATGCACGACGTGCTTGTCCTTCAGTTCTTGGCCGCCAGCTATGAAATCTCCGCTTCGGCCATGCGTGGCATGGGCAAGTCGATGACTCCAACGCTTATCACGGTCTTCGGTACGTGCGTGTTGCGTGTGGTTTGGGTTTTCGCCGTACTGCCTCATTGCAACGACTTCCGCCATTTGATGGCCGTATATCCTGTATCGTGGGTGGTTACAGGCGTCATGATGCTGGTGCTTTATCGCATACATTGGAGTAAAGTAAGAAGGAGGACTTCCGTTGCGGAATAACCTTTGTGCTTCCATCTCTGCAAACTAAATGTAATAACGAAGAAGAATATGAAGAAGAAAATCGACACATCTCGTGACAAAATTGATTTCGGGTCGGGAAAGATTGGGCCGTTGTTCCGAAAAATGTTCTTTCCTACGCTCGTAGGCATGATATTCATGTCGGCGCAGACCATCATCGACGGCATCCTTGTGGGCAGGGGAGTGGGGGCGGATGGAATCGCATCCGTCAACATTGTGGCTCCCTTGTGGACCATGGTGACTGGGGTCGGACTAATGTTCGGCATCGGCGCCTCGGTTATCGCCAGCATGCACCTCGCCAACGACAACAAGAAGGCGGCACGCATCATCCTCACCCAAGCTTTCGGCGTAGGCTTTGCCATTATCGCAGTACTTATTCTGTTGTGTTTGCTGATGCCAAAGACTGTCATCTATGCGCTCGGCTGCAGTGTTGCACTCGAAAAGTACGCTCTTGACTATCTGCTATGGCTCTTGCCGGGTACGGTGTTCCTCCTTTGGCAATGCGTGGGCATGATGATGGTGAGGCTTGACGGTTCGCCACGCTATGCGATGTGGATGCAGGTGGTGGGCGCTGTGGTTAACTTGACGCTCGACTGGCTCTTTATCTTCCCTATGGGAATGGCCGTGAAAGGTGCGGCGATAGCTACCTCGATAGCGTGCGGTGTGGGCGGACTGATGAGTGTGGCCTACTTCGTTTGGTTCTCCGATACGCTGAAATTCTATCGTCTGAAGGCGAGCGTTACCTCGTTGGCGCTCACCTTGCGCAATACAGGTTACATGATGAAGTTGGGTTCGGCTACGTTCCTTACCGAGATAGCCATGAGTATCACCATGATATCGGGCAACTATATGTTTATGTCAATGCTTCATGAGGACGGCGTGGCGGCATTTGCCATTGTTTGTTACCTCTTCCCCGTTATCTTCTCTGTAAACAATGCCGTGGCGCAATCCGCCCAACCCATCATCAGTTATAATTATGGTGCAGGTCAGGAGGTTCGTGTAAACCGTACCTTACTGGTTTCGCTTTATGCCGCCTTGTTGTGCGGTATTGGTGTACTGGCAGTACTGGTCTTGGGCGACCGCTTCATCGTGAGTGCTTTCTTGCGCCCGTCAGAGCCTTCCTACATGTTGGCGTTCAACGGGATGCCTTGGTTTGCTTCTTGCTCGTTGTTCTTTGCTCTCAACGTGGCGTTCGTGGGCTATTACCAAAGCGTTACGAAAGCGAATCGTGCCATGGTTTACACCGTATTGCGCGGCATTGTCTTTGCCGTGCTGGGCTTCGTACTACTTCCCCGATTAATAGGCGTCATCGGTTTATGGACGGCGATTCCTACGGCGGAGTTTCTTACGCTCGTTATTATTGTTGGGGAATATCTTAGGGGGAGAAAGAAGCGGCTATAAAACTACTCTTCCACCCCCCTCTTTCTCTTTCCGTATCCAGTAATATTCTTTTCGCGTTTAGTCCCCCGGCAAAGCCCGTTAGCGAGTGATTGGATCCGACGACGCGGTGACACGGGATAAGGATGCTGATACCGTTTGCCCCAATGGCTTGTGCCACAGCCCGAACGCCTTTAAGATTGTCTACCCTCAAGGCGATATCTTTATAAGTACGTGTTTGGCCGAATGGTATTTCGAGCAAGGCTTGCCAAACCCTTTTCTGGAATTCGGTGCCAACGGGTAATAGGGGGATGTCGAACGACTTTCGGGTACCGTTGAAATATTCGTCCAATTGCTTCCTCGTTCGAAGCAAAACAGCTGAAGGCTCTTCTCGAAAGTCGGCATTGAGCAGTCGCTGAATCCGGCGTTTGTTTCGCTCGGCACATGGCATGCCGTTCCAATCGCAGAGGCATAACCTGTCGCCAGCCGAGGCCAACACGATTTCTCCACACGGCGAGCTGTAATATTGGATATTGACGAATTGTTTCATGTAGGTGGATGTCTATTTCGTCCTTTTCTGTGTGTTAGGTAAGAACACGGCTATGATGCCGAGTAGCGGCAGAAAGGCACTAACCTGAAAGATGAACTCAATGCTCGTTTTATCGGCCAGCCATCCGAAGAAGGCAGAGCCTAAACCTCCCAAACCGAACATCAGTCCGAAGAACACTCCGGCTATCATCCCCGTTTTGTCGGGCATCAAGTCGGTAGCATATACTACGATAGACGAGAAGGCCGATGCAATAATCAGTCCCGAGAGGAATGTGCAGATAAGGGTGAGCGGCAAGTTCATGTAAGGCATCAGTATGGCAAACGGTGCCGCTCCGAGAATGGAGAACCAAATCACATACTTCCGTCCGAAATGGTCGCCGAACAATCCTCCCGCTACCGTTCCAATGGCAAAGGCGGCAAGAAATATAAACAGGCATAGTTGCGAAGACTGTACACTTAGGCCGAATTTATCTATCAGGAAGAATGTGAAATAACTCGTGATGCAGGCCGTATAGAAGTACTTCGAGAACACCAACAGTACAAGGATAAGCAGTGCCAGATATTTGGAGCGTCGGGAGATGTTGTCGTTAAGAAGAGGTTGGCGCTGTGGGTGCGTAGTCACATATCTCATTCTTAGTTTATACCATTTGCCCAATCTAACCATGAGGAGTGCCGCCGCCAACGCCGCCAATGCAAACCAAGAAATGGCATGTTGTCCGAAAGGTAAAACGATAATGGCCGCCAATAGCGGCCCTACTGCCGAACCACCGTTCCCTCCTACTTGGAAGATAGATTGCGCCAGACTCTTCTTTCCTCCCGATGCCATTTGAGCTACGCGCGAAGTCGTGGGGTGAAACACCGAAGAACCAAGCCCCACGATACAAACCGCCAGAAGTATCAGCAGGAAGTTTCCGGCGAAAGCCAGTAGCAGCAGTCCCACCAAGGTGAAACACATGCCTACGGATAGGGCGTATGGGCGGGGATGCTTGTCGGCATACAACCCGGTAAGGGGTTGTAGGATGGACGAAGTCATCTGAAAGACCAGGGTAATAAGACCTATTTGGGCGAAGGAAAAGTCAAACTTATCCTTCACAATCGGATAGATGGCTGGGATAATAGACTGTATCATGTCGTTCAGGAAATGCGAAATGCTACAGATGATGAGTATCGAATAGACCGTTCCATCGGTCATTGTGGGGTTGCCAACTATCTTATGGCCAATTGTTCTTAAGTTCATGTCGTGTCCTTTTCGTGAGAGCTGTTCGCTTAAATGCTTTTTTTATGGTGCAAAGTTACTCGCTTTATTGGAGAAAGAATTAAAAAGCGTTCTTAAAGTGAATCCCACTGTCAGGCCTGTGGCTTGAGCAATGGGATTCGAGTGTAAAAGAGAGGGACACGTTTATAATCGACACTTATAGATTTCCGTCAGAACCTTTTGGTAGCGGTTTTCGATGTCGTGATAGGCTTCCAGGTTGCGGTACACGTTTTCGGCTTCGGTATAGTAGTCGATGACGGAAAGTTGGCCTTCTGTCACCGCTTCTTTCAGCGTAGATAGGGTTTGCCGCATTAGGTTGAGGTCGTAGGCGTTCAGGGCTTCTTCCAGCTGCTTAGCCTCGTTGTATAAGCTTTGCAGCGAGGCTTCGGTTTTCAGTCGGGCATCGTCTAACCGATATTGTGCGCCGAGAGCCTGTGCGCGTACGATTTGTTTCTTTTTTCGGTTGGAGAATATCGGCAGGCTTCCACCCACCAGAAATCCGTTGCTTTTCTCGTTCAGTTCGGTGTTGCGCCGATATCCCACTTCCAGTTTGGGTAGCCAGCTCTGCTTCGTTACACTTACTTCCTTTTGTGCGGCACGTGCTTCAGCGTCGGCCGATAGGAGTGACGCGTCAGCCGACAGAATTTCATCGGCCAATGCGTCGTAGCCGGGTAGGGTTGGCGTGTTCGGATAGCTTGAAGCCGAGAATTCGATGGGCTGGTTGCCGTTCATGGCCAAAAGGCTTTGGAGAGCCGTGCGATGGTCGGCGTTGTTTTTGGCCACTTCCGTCAGCACAGTCATTCGTTCCATCTTAATCTTGTTTACGTCCAGTATGCCGGCGTCGCCTTCGGTCAGGCGTTTTTCGAAGATGGCCAATAACTCATCGGCATTCTTCCGTCGCTCTTCCAATAGGGCTTGTCGCTGATTCAGGCGGATTAAGTCCAGACACGTTTCCTTGGCCGACAGCAGAATTTGCTGCCGCAGCGCGTTGCTACGCAGGTCGATGGCTTCGCTTTGCAGCTTGTTAGCTTGGCGGCGTGCGCCGTACAGGGTGGGGAAGTCGAATCCTTGGGTGATTACAAGTTCTGAGCTGGCCATGCCGCTCACCCCTTTGCGATAGAACGGACTGTATTCCACCGATGGGTCTTCCAGATTGTTTCGTGTTTGAAATTCCAGTTTATCGGCATCGGCCGTTTGTCGGGCGGCTTGCAGTTCCTTGTTGTTTTGTTCCACAAGGTGCAGCACCTCGTTTATATCTTGTGCTCCGGCTGGAGCGGCGGTCAACACCGCCCATACCGTAATCCATAACCATTGTTTGTTCATCTCTCGGAGGATTTAGAAGATTGTTTGTTCATGATGTCGTACACTATCGGTATGATGAAAGCGTTTAGGAAGGTGGATGTAAGCAGTCCGCCCAATATCACTTTAGCCATCGGACTTTGTATTTCGTTGCCTGGCAGGTCGCCTCGTAAGGCAAGCGGTATGAGAGCCAAGGCCGATGACAAGGCCGTCATCAGGATGGGATTCAGTCTGTCTAACGAGCCTTGTACGATGCTTTGCCGTACGTCCAGATTCGTCTCTTCACGCAGGGTGTTGTAATGGCTGATGAGCAGCATGCCGTTTCGGGTGGCTATTCCGAAGAGGGAGATAAAGCCAATGATGGCCGGAATGCTCACTTCGCCCGTGGTCAGGAGCAGTGCGAACACGCCGCCAATCAGGGCCAACGGCAGGTTTATCAGGATAATTCCGCTTTGCGAAGCGTTGCGAAATTGCATATAGAGCAACAAGAAGATAACGGCTATGCTCATTAGCGAGGTGAGCAGTAGCGTGCGACTGGCTGCCTGTTCGCTTTCGAATTGTCCGCCATATTCCACCCGGTAGCCTTCGGGCAGTTTTATCTCGGAGTCTATCTTCTGCCGGATGTCGTTTACCACGCTGCGCAGGTCTCTGCCGTTGGTGTTGGCTGAAACCACAATCTTGCGCTGCACATTTTCGCGATTGATGGTGTTTGGCCCCATGGCCGAAACCACATCGGCAACGTACGAGAGTGGTATTTTCCGTCCCTCGGCATCGTCTATCATCAGGTTCTTGATGCGTTCCATCGAGCCTCGGCTATCTTCGTCGGCACGGACAATGAGGTTGAACGAACGCCCGTTCTCGTACACTTGCGATACCGTTTCGCCTGCCATGTTCACCGTTACAAATTCGTTGAATTGGGGTAGGGAGATGCCGTAACGCGCCAACATCTCGCGTCGAGGGACTATTTTCAGCTCCGGACGTTCCACTTGTTGTTCTACATTCAGGTCGGCCACGCCTTCCACTTCCGATATCACGCTCTTAATCCGATTTCCCAGGGCGAACATCTTGTTCAGGTCATCGCCGAAGAGCTTGATGGCGATGCTGGCCTGAGTTCCGCTCAGCATGGCGTCGATGCGGTGGCTGATGGGTTGTCCTATCTCAATGTTCGCTCCCGAGATGACCGAGAGCTTTTGTCGTATCTCGTTCAGTACTTCCTTGTGCGAGCGGCCTTTCAGTTCGAACGGGGCTTCTATCTCCGAAACGTTCACGCCCAAGGCGTGTTCGTCCAGCTCGGCGCGTCCGGTCTTGCGGGCTACCGTCTGTATCTCGGGCACCGAAAGCAGCAATTCTTCCGCCTGACGGCCTATCTTGTCCGATTCTTCCAGCGAGATGCCGGGCATGGAGCTAACGTTGATGGTGAAAGAACCCTCATTGAATGCTGGCAGGAAGCTGTTTCCCAACGTGAAGAAGCAAGCCAACGCTACGATGAACAGACCGATGGTGCCGCCCAGCACCGTTTTCTTGTGCGACAGCGACCAGTTCAGTGCCTTCTCGTAATGTTTGCGGAGCCAGCGTGCCACGAAAGCGTCCTTGGGTACTCCGCTTTTCCGAATGTCGATGCCCAGCAGGTAGCTACACAATACAGGCGTGAGCGTAAGGGCCACTACGGTGGAGGCGAACAGGGATACGATAAACGAAACTCCGAGCGGAACCAGCATACGGCCTTCCATGCCGCTCAAGAAGAATAGCGGTATGAAACTTACCACAATGATAAGCGTGGAGTTCAGTATGGGCATACGCACTTCGCGCGAAGCGTGGAACACTACTTCGATGACCGGTCGCCGTTCTTCCGGTGGCAGCGAAGCGTTGGCTCGCAGATGCTTCCACACGTTTTCCACATCCACTATAGCGTCGTCTACCAACGAGCCGATGGCGATGGCCATACCTCCCAGACTCATGGTGTTTATGCTAAGCCCCATGTAATGCAATACCAACAGAGTTACCACCAACGATAGCGGGAGTGTAACGAGCGAGATAACCGTGGTGCGGGCGTTGGCCAGAAAGAGGAACAACACGATAACCACAAATACGGCTCCCTCGTACAGCGAACTTTTCACGTTGCTGATGGAGCTTTCGATGAAGCGCGACTGACGGAACGTATCGGTGCTGACCTTTACGTCGGGCGGCAAGTTTTTTTGCAAGTCTTTCAGCGCTGTTTCCAGCTTTTCCGTCAGTTCGATGGTGCCCGTGTTGGGCTGTTTGGTGACGGTTACCAGCACGGCCGGCTTCCCTTTTTCCGAGGCCAGACCCAGTTTAGGTTGTTGGGCGCCGATTCTCACGTCGGCCACATCCGAAAGCATCACCGGCGCTCCTCCGGCGGTCTTTAGCACGGAGCGTCCCATCTTCTCAATGTCGGTAGTCGACAGAACGCCGCGCACAATGTACTCGTTGCCGTATTCGTAAATCACCCCACCGTTGGTGTTTTGGTTCATCCCGCGTGTAAATTCCATCACCTCTGACAGCGTAACTCCGTAGTGGCGCATCCGCTCGGGGTGCAGCAATATTTGATATTCCTTGATGTCGCCGCCCAGTACCGCTACCTGAGCCACGCCGCCCGTAGAGAGCAGACGAGGACGTATTGTCCAGTCGGCCAAGGTTCGGAGGTCGAGCATCGAGGTGCTGTCGGCGGTGAGTCCTACGATTAACAGTTCACCCAAGATGGACGACTGTGGTCCTAAGGTGGGCTTCCCCACGTTTTCGGGCAGTCCTTCGGCGGCGGCCGAAAGCTTCTCAGAGACGATTTGCCGGGCCAGATAGATGTCGGTGTCCCAGTCGAACTCTACCCATACTACCGAGAACCCAGTGGTGGACGATGAACGCACGCGGCGTACGCCCGTCGCTCCGTTTACGGCAGTCTCTATGGGGAACGTCACCAACTGTTCCACCTCTTCGGCCGCCATGCCGCCGGCTTCGGTCATAACCGTTACCGTAGGGGCGTTCAGGTCGGGAAATACATCCACTTCGGTATGGAAAGCCGTGTATGTGCCGCCTATCAACAATAGCACCGAGGCTACCAGTATCAGCAACCTGTTGTGCAGCGAAAAATGTATAATCTTGTCGAGCATAAGCTAAGGGGCGTTTTAGTGGTTGTGTGTATGGGCGGGGATGGCTGCGCTGGCCGATGCCAATTTTACATGTATGGCGCCTTGGGTCACTACCTTGTCGCCCGGATTCAGTCCTGCGGTTATTTCGGTACGTTCCCCGTCGGTCATTCCCAGTTTCACTTCTTGTTTGCGGTATCCCTCTTCGTCTATTTGCAGATACACGAAGTACACGCCTTGTTCTTCGGTCAAGGCCGAATTGGGGATGCTTATTACGTTCGGCTTCTCGGCCGAGAGCAGGAAGCACTCCACGTAAGAGCCCGGTATCATCTGTCCGCAGTTGTCGAACTCGAAGCTGACGGGGATGTAATACGAACCCTCGCCGGCCGCTTTTCCTCTTGAAAGCAGACGACCTTTCAGTTTGTCGAGGCTATAAGTCTGCCCGTCGTACGGCGTGCGAAAGTTGGTCGATGTGATGCCGCTCAGCTGGGCGTAGTAACGTTCCGATACCTCGGCGCGCAACGTCAACCGTTTGGTTTGAGTGACTGATAGCAGCGCTTGTCCCACAGTGACGAAGTCGCCCTCTTTGACTAAACACGATTTTACGAAGCCGGTTATGGGCGACTGTATCTGTACCCCATTCCCCGAGCGGTTGGGGCGGAGAGCCTCGTAGGCGATGCGGGCGTTTTCGAACTCCTCTTTGAGCCGGTTCAGTTCTTTCTTGGTCACGATTTGTTTTTCGGCCAGGCGTGCCGCACGTTCGTATTCGTCTTTAGCGGTGAGGTAGGCGATTCGTGCGCGCCCCACCGGGTCGCCGTCCTGAATGTTTTGCGCCGAGACCGAAAGCAGTGCGGCGCCTTTCTGTACCGCCGTTCCATCGGTGAGCGGACGGGTGAACGAAACTACGCCGGCGGTTGAGGCCACTACGGTAGTCTCTTCGCCCTGGGCGGTCAGCAGTTGGCCTCCGGCAGGGATTACGTATCGGAACAGAGCCGGCGCTACGGTCTCGGTTTCCACTCCTGCGGCTTTCGCCTTTTCGGGAGTCAGGACTATTTCGTCGGAATGCGCCTCGTGTGCGCTTTCCTCTTCGTGATGGTGGTCGTTGTGTCCGCCGTTTCCACAAGCCGCCGTCAGGCAGACGGCCAGTGCGCTTAAGTAGAAATGTATCTTCATGAGCTGTTTCTTTTCGAGAGTTAATACTGTGTGCCCTCCTCTTGTTCGGGGGCAAAGTTAGAGCAAGCGGAATACAATCCGGTTGCAAAGAAAAAGTGGGGCAAAACCGCTCGCAAAGTATGGCCTCTCTCGCCGGAAAGTTGTCTTACTTCGACCGAGGTGAATGCTTACTTCGACCGAAGTAAGCACGTTGAACGACCGAAGTAAATGCTTACTTCGACCGAAGTAAGACAACGTTCAGGCAAAGGATAGAGAAATCCCTTGCGAAAGATGCATAGTTTGGGCTTTGTCCGTCAGCAAGATACGGGTGGAGCGCGCCGGTTGGCCGTTTGTCCTACGGCTCGTGCGTGCAGTTTCTCGGTAAACACGGCTTCGGGCAGGAAAAAGCCGCTCACTGCGGCAGCGGGAATCCTGGGCTCGTAAACCAGTGTGTAGAACGAATAGATGGGGATGAGATGCGGCGCTTGATGAGGCGTGCCGCACTGAAACTTGGTAACGCAGTCGGAAGTACACGAATGGTTGTCGGCGTCATCATCGTGATGCTGCTGCATATCAGCGCTCACGCATAGAGATTCGGCGTGATGGTGGTGCGGATAAGCCATGGCCACCTGCATGAAGATGCAAATGACGAACAGCACGTAGGATATGACTCTTGTTCTTTTACTTCTCGACATGGAGCGTTTACTTCTGTTGGCGCAAATTTATGTTTTTGTTTGTGCCCGTTAAAAGATAGAGCCTACTTATTAAACTGTTTTAACGAATCTTTTCCGTACCTTTGCCTCCCCAAACAGATACACAAACAGTATTATGATACAACTGAAAGTTACGGCTCCCCACACCGATGTGCGTGCACGCATCCAGCTTCCTTCGTCGAAGAGCGTGTGCAATCGGGCGCTCATCATCCACGCCTTGGCGCACGGAGTGCAGCCGCTCGAAAATCTTTCCGACTGCGATGACACGCGCGTCATGGTCAGTGCGCTGAAAGATATGCCTCAGGTCATAGATATCATGGCCGCCGGAACAGCCATGCGTTTTCTTACCGCCTACCTGTCCGTTACACCCGGCACACACGTCATCACCGGAACGCAGCGCATGCAGCAACGCCCTATCGGTATCTTGGTAAACGCCCTGCGCTCACTGGGCGCCGATGTGGAATACGCCGGTGCGGAAGGCTTTCCGCCGTTACGCGTCACCGGGCGCGAACTCATCAACTCATCGGTATCGCTTCCGGGAAACGTCAGTTCGCAATACATCTCAGCCCTACTCATGATAGGTCCTGCGCTAAAGAATGGACTTCGGCTTACGCTGACGGGCGAAGTCGTGTCTCGCCCGTACATCGACCTCACGCTGAGGCTGATGGCCGACTTCGGGGCGGAAGCGCACTGGGTAGCCGAGAACCAGCTGGAAGTGTTGCCTGTGCCCTATAAGGAACGTCCCTATTACGTGGAAAGCGACTGGAGCGCCGCGTCTTATTGGTACGAGATATGCGCCTTGGCCTCTCCTCAAGCCGATATAGAACTGCCCGGTCTGTTCCCCGACAGCATGCAGGGCGATCGCAAAGTGGCGGAACTCTTCTCCCGTCTGGGCGTTGAAACCCGATATACCGAAGGTACGGCGTATCTGAAAAATGCCGGGACGCGCACGGACTTCCTGGAATACGACTTCGTGAACCAGCCCGATTTGGCTCAGACATTTGTGGTGACCTGTGCCTTGCTGGGCGTACACTTCCGTTTCAGCGGACTGCAGAGCCTGAAGATAAAGGAAACTGACCGCATTGCGGCTCTTATAGCCGAGATGAAAAAGCTGGGATATGTCATCACGGAGTCCGACCAGTCGGTATTGTCGTGGAACGGCGAGCGTTGCACCCCCTCGGCCGAAGTCGGCATCGATACCTACGAAGACCATCGCATGGCCTTGGCGTTTGCTCCAGCCTGTCTGAAGCTTTCCCATTTGCTGATAAACAATCCGCAAGTGGTGAGCAAGTCGTATCCGCATTATTGGGAGAACCTTTTGGCTGCCGGATTCGGCGTAGAGAAAGTATAAACGCGCGCGTATGATAGCCCTGTTGGTCATATTAATCGGAGTGGTACTGTTCGGCTTGGCGGCCGGCTATGTGTACAACAAACGCATGGAGCGCAAAGTGGAACGGGGGGAACTGACCGAAGTGCCACCGGTGCAGACCGTCGATGCGGAATGCTGCGGACAACATCAAGTATGTGAGAAAGAAAGCCTGTTGGCCGCCGTGAGCAAGCAGATAGAGTATTACGACGACGAGGAATTAGACCGCTTCAAAGGCCGCTCGTCCGGCAGCTATACAGAAACAGAAACGGAAGAGTTTCGCGATGTGCTTTATACCATGCGCGAAGACGAGGTGGCCGGATGGAGCCGAAGCCTACAGTTGCGTGGCGTGGCTCTGCCAGACGATGTGCGCGACGAAGTGATACTGATAGTGGAAGAGCGCCGCGAGGCAGCTTCCCGTAAAGCCGCTCTGTAGTAGCCGCTTCGGAAAAACATCAATAAAACAGAAGAAATTACGGAAATGGACAGTCTGATAGAATTATTGCAATACACGTTCTTTCGCCATGCGCTCATCGGTAGTCTGCTGGCCAGCGTGGTGTGTGGCATTATTGGTACGTACATCGTCACCCGGCGGCTGGTGTTTATCAGTGGCGGCATCACTCACGCCTCGTTCGGCGGCATTGGCATCGGACTGTATGCCGGCATTTCGCCCATCTTGGGAGCGGCCGTATTTTCCGTGCTTTCGGCTTTCGGCGTAGAGTGGCTCAGCAAGCGCAGCGATATGCGCGAAGATTCGGCTATCGCCGTATTCTGGACATTCGGCATGGCGGTGGGCATCATCTTCAGTTTCTTGGCGCCGGGCTTTACGCCCGACCTATCGTCTTATCTCTTTGGCAATATCCTTACCATCACCCGGTCAGACCTCTGGTTTTTGGGTATCCTGTGTGTAGCGTTGGTTGCCTTCTTCGCCATCTTCCTGCACCCCATCATCGCCATTGCGTTCGACCGTGAGTTCGCCCGCTCGCAACGTTTGCCGGTAACTCTCTTCGAGTATGTACTGATGATGTTTATCGCCTTGACCATCGTGTCTTGTCTGCGTATGGTGGGCATCGTGCTGGCTATTTCGTTGCTTACCATTCCCCAGATGACGGCCAACCTCTTTACCTTCCGTTTCCGGAACATTATCTGGCTCTCCATCCTGATAGGCTATGCCGGATGCTTGGGCGGCTTGTTTTTCGCCTATACGTGTCAGATACCGTCGGGCGCGGCCATTATCTTTGTGTCTATACTTATATATATAGTGGCTAAGCTCGTCAGCCGTAAGTGGGGCAGGTAATCGTCATTATTGTGCGTCAGCATGGAGGTTATTCCGGCTATTTCCCCTATATTTGCGGTAGCTTAGATTCTAACAACTCTAATAAAAGTAAAGATGGATATTCAGATAACTTCATTGGACGGTATACGCGATGCCGCCCGTCAGTTCGTGGCTCAAATGGGCGACAACACGGTGTTTGCTTTCTACGGAAAGATGGGAGCTGGAAAGACTACATTCATAAAGGCTGTGTGCGAAGAACTGGGAGTAACCGATGTGATAAACTCGCCCACATTCGCCATCGTAAACGAATATCGTTCCGATACAACGGGCGAACTGATTTACCACTTTGACTTTTACCGCATCAAGAAGTTGGACGAAGTGTACGACATGGGTTACGAAGACTACTTTTACAGTGGAGCTCTTTGCTTCATCGAATGGCCCGAACTGGTGGAAGAACTTTTGCCCGGCGATGCGGTGAATGTACATATCAGCGAGGAGGAAGACGGAAGCCGTAAGGTAAGCTTATGATATTCCACTACATCCTGCAATCCTTGTTCGTCCTGGTAGGAGGGCTTTCCGTAATGGCGGCTCTTTTCAACTGGAACTGGTTCTTCACGGCCTATAACACCCAGTTTGTGGTTCGGAATATGGGGCGTACTCGCGCCCGATTGTTTTACGCTTTTGTCGGCCTGCTGATGGTAGCCACTGGCGTAGTGTTCTACCTTTCTATGCCGTAAGGCGCTTTGCTTGTGTAGTACTCAAATCTTTGACCCGATAGGAATTTGCAATAACAATAAGATGGCGAAAGAGAAAACCGTATACGTATGTACCCATTGCGGATACGAACTGCCTAAGTGGGCAGGGAAGTGCCCTTCGTGCGGCGAATGGAACACTTTTGTAGAAGAGGTAGTGCGAAAAGAGCCGACGGTGGCGAAACACGTGGCGCACGGCATTGAGTCCGTTCGCTCCAAACCGCGATATTTCAAGGAGATAGAGTCTGGTGACGAGCAACGCATTGATATGTGCGATGACGAGCTGAATCGCGTACTGGGCGGCGGACTGGTGGAAGGTTCGCTCACCTTGATAGGCGGTGAGCCGGGCATCGGAAAATCGACCCTGGTGATGCAGACCGTATTGCGCCTAAAGAACAAGAAGGTGCTTTACGTGTCGGGCGAAGAGAGCGCACGTCAGCTCAAACTCCGTGCCGAACGCATCCCGCATCCCGCCGACGCCGATGTGTTGGTGGCTTGCGAAACATCATTGGAGCAAATATTCACTCACATAAAGAATACCGCCCCCGATGTGGTGGTTATAGACTCAATCCAGACCATTTCGACAGAGGGCATCGAATCATCGCCGGGTAGCATTGTGCAGGTGCGGGAGTGCTCGGCTGCCATCCTGAAGTTTGCCAAGGAGACCGGCACGCCGGTAATCCTCATCGGGCATATCAATAAGGAAGGAAGTATAGCGGGTCCCAAAGTGTTGGAGCACATCGTCGATACGGTGTTGCAGTTCGAGGGCGACCAACACTATATGTATCGCATCTTGCGTAGCATCAAGAACCGATTCGGCAGCACCGCCGAGTTGGGAATCTACGAGATGCGCCAAGACGGACTGCGACAAGTGAGCAATCCTTCGGAACTGCTTCTTACACAAGACCACGAGGGTATGAGCGGCATCTCCATCGCTTGTGCGGTAGAGGGCATCCGTCCGTTTCTCATTGAAGTGCAGGCTTTGGTCAGCACGGCCGCATACGGCACGCCGCAGCGTTCTGCCACAGGCTTTGATATCCGACGGATGAACATGCTTCTGGCCGTGCTGGAAAAACGCGTAGGATTTAAGCTGGCGCAGAAAGACGTGTTTCTGAACATAGCCGGCGGACTGAAGGTAAACGACCCGGCCATTGACTTAGCCGTAATCAGCGCCATTCTTTCCAGCAATATGGATGCGGAAATCGATACCGGGGTCTGCATGGCCGGCGAGGTGGGACTGAGTGGAGAAATACGTCCGGTAAATCGTATAGAGCAGCGTATCAGCGAGGCCGAGAAGTTGGGATTTACACAGATGCTAATACCCAAGCACAACATGCAGGGGCTTGACCCTAAAAAGATAAACATACAGTTAATTCCCGTTCGGAAAGTGGAAGAAGCCTTCCGCCAACTGTTCGGATAACACATTATATATATGATAAGCGAATACCAACTTCGGATTCTGCCCGAACAGGCAGCCAGCGAGCAGTCGCTCAAGCAGTATATCAGTCGTGAGAAGGGAATGGACGAACGCACTATTCAGGCCGTTCAGGTCTTGAAACGGAGTATCGACGCCCGCCAACGTACGATATATGTAAACGTAAAGGTGAGGGTCTTTGTGAACGAACTGCCCGAAGGAGAGCCCTTCGAACGGGTAACTTACCGCAACGTGGAGCAGGCTAAGCCCGTAGTGGTGGTGGGAGCGGGTCCGGGCGGACTCTTTGCCGCCCTGAAGCTGATAGAACTGGGACTAAGGCCCATCGTGATAGAGCGCGGAAAAGATGTGCGGCGGCGCAAGGAAGACTTGGCGCGAATCAGCCGCGAGCATAAGGTCGATGCTGAGTCGAACTATAGCTTCGGCGAGGGAGGTGCCGGCGCGTATTCCGACGGGAAACTGTACACACGCAGCAAAAAACGCGGAAACGTGGACAAAATATTAAACGTGTTCTGCCAACACGGAGCCAGCCCGTCGATTTTGATAGACGCCCATCCGCATATCGGAACCGATAAACTGCCGCGTGTGATTGAGAATATGCGAAATACCATTCTGCAGTGCGGAGGTGAGGTGCACTTCGAAACCCGCATGGACGCTCTCTTGATAGAGGCCGATGAAGTGGTAGGCGTTCAGACACACGATGGGAAAGAATTTCGCGGCCCCGTTATCTTGGCTACGGGACACTCGGCGCGCGATGTTTACCGCTGGTTATATGCCAACGGCGTGGAGCTTGAAGCGAAAGGTATTGCCGTAGGCGTACGTTTGGAGCATCCCTCCATGTTGATTGACCAGATTCAGTATCACAATAAGGCCGGGCGAGGCAAATATCTGCCGGCCGCCGAGTATAGCTTCGTTCAGCAGGTAGACGGCCGTGGCGTGTATAGCTTCTGTATGTGCCCCGGCGGATTTGTAGTGCCTGCGGCAAGCGGCCCTCATCAGATTGTGGTAAACGGAATGAGTCCCAGCAACCGCGGTACGAAATGGAGCAATTCGGGCATGGTGGTGGAACTGCGTCCGGAAGATTTGCTCGACGAGTCACTGAGCGTGCATTGCGACCCTCTTTCCGATTCGGCGGAAGAAGAAACCGAAAAGCTTATCGCGCAGACCCGTGTGCCCGACGGACAGGTACACACGCTGGCGGTGATGCGCTTTCAGGAGAAGTTGGAGCAACTGTGTTGGGTGCAAGGGAATATGCGGCAGACGGCGCCGGCGCAACGAATGGTGGACTTCACTCGCAAAAAACTGAGCTACGATTTGCCCCCCGTTTCCTATAGTCCTGGATTGGTTTCTTCGCCACTCCATTTCTGGATGCCGGCGTTTGTTACAGAGCGTCTAAGCAAAGGTTTTCAGGCTTTCGGGCGCAGTTCGCACGGATTCCTAACAAACGATGCGGTCATGATAGCCGTAGAAACGAGAACCTCTTCGCCCGTGCGCATTGTGCGCGACGGTGAAACGCTGCAACATGTACGGATTAAGGGGCTGTTCCCTTGCGGTGAAGGGGCAGGATATGCCGGAGGTATCGTTTCGGCCGGAATAGACGGAGAACGTTGTGCCGAGGCTGCGGCCCGATACTTGGACATCTTATAAGAATCCCGATGCAGTTTATCCCCGAAATAGCCATACTCGAACCAAACACGCTGACGGCTCTTGGACTGCGTGCCATACTGGAGGAGCTGATACCCGAGGCAACCATCCGTTCGTTTGCCTCGTTCGCTCAGTTGATAGACGACACGCCCGACATGTATGCCCATTACTTCGTGTCGGCTCAGATTTACTTTCAGCACACGGCCTTCTTCTTAGAGCGGAAGCCGAAGACGATAGTCCTCTCGGTAGGCGACCAGCCTTCGTTGGCCGGCATCCCCTCGCTCAATGTGTGTTTGCCGCAAAACATGTTGGTTAAGAGCATCATGTCTTTGCGCTCCTATGGACATAAACACCTTTCGGGTGGAGTGCAGCCCGAAGGCTCCGACGATTCTGCTCACGACCTCTCGCCCCGCGAAATCGAAGTCCTGATTTTGCTCACCAAAGGGCTTATCAACAAAGAAATAGCCGACCGCTTGAACATCAGTCTTACCACCGTTATTTCACATCGTAAGAACATTACCGAAAAGCTGGGCATCAAGTCGGTTTCCGGTTTGGCGATATATGCCGTGATGCACGGTTACGTAGAGGCCGGGAGCGTTTAGTGAGTAAAAAACGTCCCGAGAGAATAAAAATCTCCGGCGAGAGAAAAAAATTCGTCCCGAGAGAATAAAAAAACGTCCCGAGGAAATAAAAATCTCTCGCCGCGCGTTTAAAAAACGTCGGGACGAATTTTCTATCTGCTTTCCGTCTCCTTCTTTATGCTTCTCTACTTGTTCTGAAAAATAGTAGGGACGGTCGATTTTCCTCTTATATATTTCGAAAAACTTTAGTTAATACACGGCGGTTTTATCTCTTTGTTGAATTAACGTTTCACCCAGTTTAAATATTTTCGGGGCTTTTTTGTGTAGAAACGTCGATATAAGATAAAAATTTTTGTTTCTTTGTATAAAAGAAAGAGAGGTGGATATGAACGTGAATGTTAATTGCCGTAGCTTGCGTAACTTGTTGACTATTTGGTTTGGAGCGGTACTGACAATGCTTGCTCTTCCTTTGTTGGCTATGGGGAAAAAAACTCCAGTCAAGGTAGCTTGTGTGGGGAATAGCATTACATATGGTACAGGAATAGCGGATAGGGAACACTTCTCTTATCCTGTTCAGCTGCAAAAACTATTGGGAGACAACTATCTTGTCGGAAATTTCGGGAAACCAGGTGCTACTCTTTTACGTCACGGACACCGCCCTTATTTTGAACAAAAGGAATTTCGGGAGGCAATAGCTTTCGGGGGCGATATAGCGATAGTACACTTAGGCATTAACGATACCGACCCTCGGAACTGGCCAAACTATCGGGATGAGTTCGTTGGCGATTATCTGGCATTGTTGGATTCATTGCGTTTGGCTAACCCTAAGGTGCGCATTCTTATTGCTCGACTGACTCCGATAGCCGACCGCCATCATCGTTTTATCTCAGGCACAAAACTGTGGCACGATGAAATCCAAAATGCAATAGAAGTCGTAGCGAAGAAGGGAGGAGCGGAATTGATTGATTTTCATGCTCCACTTTATCCTTTTCCCAATCTATTTCCCGATGCCGTCCATCCCAATGTAGAGGGAGCGGGCGTCCTTGCTAAAACTGTGTATAGCGGCATTACTGGTGATTACGGAGGCTTGCGCCTTTCCTGTCTTTATTCAGATTATATGGTGTTGCAGCGCAACAAACCTTTGGATATTCATGGCATAGCCGATGCGGGCGTTACGGTGAAAGTCGGTATCGCTGGGCAGAAGGTTTCGTCCGTGGCTAACAATCGTGGTGAGTGGAGTGTGACATTGTCCCCCTTATTGGTGGGTACAGACTATACGTTGACAGTGGAAGCCGGAAAGCAGAAAAAAGAGTTTCGTCATGTAGCGGTAGGCGAAGTGTGGCTTTGCTCTGGTCAGTCCAACATGGCATTTCGGTTGTCGCAGGCAGTAACAGCAAAAGAAGACATTGCTTCGGCAGCGGATGACGGTCTGCGGCTTTATGACATGAAACCGAATTGGGAAACGTATGATTTCTCTTGGCCGCAATCGGCATTAGACTCTCTGAATCATTTGCAATATTATAGAAATGCGGAGTGGGAACCGTCTCGTCCGGAGAATGCCAGTCGCTTTTCGGCTATTGCTTATCATTTCGGCAAGATGCTGAGAGATAGTTTGAAAGTACCAGTCGGTTTAATCTGTAATGCGGTAGGCGGTTCACCGATAGAGGCTTGGATAGATCGTAATACATTGGAAACACATTACCCTGCTATATTGAAGGATTGGTTGCATAATGACTTTATCCAGCCTTGGGTACGTGAGAGAGCTGCCAAGAATATCAACTTTGATTCTACGCTTTGCTCCCGTCATCCTTATCAGCCGTGTTATCTTTTCGAGAGTGGAATATTACCTTTAGACAGATACCCGGTAAAGGGGATAATCTGGTATCAAGGGGAATCGAATGCACATAATTTCGAAGCTCATGAAGATTTGTTCCGCCTTTTAGTTGATAGCTGGAGACGGAATTGGAACAACTCGCAGATGCCGTTTTATTATGTGCAGTTGTCCAGCTTGAACCGACCGTCATGGACTTGGTTCAGAGATAGCCAATTCCGTCTGATGAAGGAGATTCCAAACGTAGGAATGGCCGTTTCTTCTGATTTGGGAGACTCGTTGGATGTGCATCCTCGGGAAAAAAGGCAAATCGGTGAGCGTTTGGGGCGTTGGGCTTTGTGTAAGACATATGACCATCGGGTAACGCCTTCAGGTCCATTGTTTCGTAATGTAAAGAAAGAGAGCGGTACGGTAGTTATATCTTTCGACTATTCGAAAGGTTTACGTACATCGGACGGGAAAAATCCTTCGTGCTTTGAACTGGCGGAATACGATGGGCTATTCTATCCGGCTCAAGCTGAAATAGTAAATGATAAAGTTGTGCTTCGTTCTTCCCAAGTGGCCCATCCTCGGTATGTAAGATACGCTTGGCAACCGTTTACCCGAGCTAATTTGGAGAATGAGGATGGACTACCCGCTTCTACCTTCAGAACAGAAATAGAATAAAAACAAAACCTTAAACAATAATCGTAATTGGAAAACAAATGAAAAACTCTAAATTTTATCCTTGGTTAGTAGTTATCCTACTGTGGTTGGTAGCTTTACTTAACTATATGGATCGCCAAATGCTTTCTACGATGCAGGAAGCCATGAAAGTCGATATAGTAGAACTTAATCAAGCGGAAGCTTTTGGTGCCTTGATGGCTGTGTTCCTATGGATTTATGGAATCGTAAGTCCGTTTGCCGGTGTGGTGGCCGATAAGGTAAGCCGTAAGTGGCTGATTGTAGGAAGTCTGTTCGTTTGGTCTACTGTAACTTTCTTGATGGGATACACAACAAGTTTTAATCAACTGTATTGCTTGCGTGCTCTGATGGGTATCAGTGAAGCTCTTTATATACCATCGGCATTGGCTCTGATTGCCGACTGGCACGATGGGAAATCACGCTCTTTGGCAATAGGTATTCACATGACAGGGCTTTATGTGGGACAAGCTATCGGTGGCTTTGGAGCTACTGTTGCGGCAATGTTCTCATGGAATGCCACTTTCCATTGGTTTGGTGTGATTGGTATTGTGTATTCGGTTGTCTTGTCTGTTTTGCTTCAGGATAAAGAAAAGGTGATGAGAATAGAAATTCCTCAGGAAAGAACAGGGTCGAAGAGGGAAAATATATTTAAAGGATTGTCTGTCGTATTGTCTACTTGGGCTTTTTGGATTATTTTGATTTATTTTGCCGCTCCTAGTCTGCCGGGATGGGCTACTAAAAATTGGCTGCCGACACTTTTTGCCGAAAATTTAGGCATACCGATGTCTGAAGCCGGTCCGATATCTACCATTACGATTGCTGTGTCTTCGTTTATTGGAGTAATTTTTGGTGGAATCTTATCTGATAGATGGGTGTTGCGTAATATAAGAGGTCGTATCTATACCAGTGCGATAGGTTTAGGATTGACCATTCCAGCCTTGTTCCTGTTGGGTTTTGGACATAGTTTGGTAGCAGTCGTAGGTGCAGGCTTGCTATTTGGTGTAGGATATGGAATGTTTGATGCTAACAATATGCCAATTTTGTGTCAGATTATTTCGGCCAAGTATCGAGCTACAGCATATGGTATAATGAATATGGTTGGTGTCTTTGCAGGAGCCTTGGTTACCCAAGTATTGGGTACATGGACTGACAAAGGTAATTTAGGACAAGGATTTGCTATGCTTGGGTTTATCGTTGTGGTGGCATTGGCTTTACAATTGATATTCTTGAAGCCGACTCAAGACAATGTAGAATAATTATTATAGACTCAAATAACATAATATTAAAATTAAGTGAATATGGAAAAGATTATTGGATTGATTAACGCTCCGTTTACTCCCTTTCATGCAAATGGCGATGTAAACTTGGAACCTATAGAAACGTATGCTAAGATGTTGCAGAAAAACGGCTTGAAAGGCGTTTTCATAAACGGTTCATCGGGCGAAGGTTATATGCTTACAACGGAAGAACGTATGCAGTTGGCAGAACGTTGGGTAGAGGTTGCTCCCGAAGGCTTTAAGATAATAGTACATGTAGGAAGTTGTTGTCTTCGCGAAAGTCGTCGTTTGGCTGAACATGCTCAGAAGTTGGGCGTTTGGGGTATTGGCTCCATGGCTCCTCCGTTTCCACATATTGGTCGAATTGAAGAATTGGTAAAGTATTGCGAAGAAATTGCTTCTGCCGCCCCTGAACTTCCGTTCTATTATTATCACATTCCTGCATTCAACGGTGCTTTCTTGCCAATGCTTGACTTATTGAAAGCGGTAGATGGCCGTATCCCGAACTTTGCTGGTATCAAGTATACGTTTGAAAGCCTGTATGAGTACAACCAGTGCAGACTTTACAAGGATGGAAAGTATGATATGCTTCACGGACAGGATGAAACCATTCTTCCTAGTTTGGCTCAGGGTGGTGCCAAAGGCGGTATAGGTGGTACCACTAATTACAACGGCCGTGAGCTTGTAGGCATTATCGATGCATGGAACAAGGGTGATTTGGAAACAGCTCGTGAAAAGCAGAACTTTGCACAATTGGTCATCAATGTAATCTGTCATTATCGTGGAAATATCGTAGGCGGTAAGCGTATCATGAAACTTCTGGGTTTTGACCTTGGCCCAAACCGAGTTCCGTTCCGCAATATGACAGACGAGGAAGAACTTGCCATGAAGAAGGAATTGGACGAAATCCATTTCTTCGACCGATGTAACCAGTTCTAAACAATAAAAACAAGGAGAAGTTATGGATGTAAAAAAGTATGTGAGCCAATGTGCCGCCTCCTATAAATCTGATTTGACAGAGAATATCATGCCTTTTTGGATGAAATATGGGTGGGACAAGGTGAATGGAGGTGTATACACCTGTTTGGATAGAGACGGTTCCCTGATGGATACCACTAAGTCTGTTTGGTTTCAGGGACGTTTTGCTTTTGTGTGTGCTTTTGCCTATAATCATGTGGAGAAAAATTTCCAGTGGTTGGAAGCTGCAAAGAGTACGATTGATTTCATTGAACGTCATTGTTTCGATGAAGACGGACACATGTATTTCTCCGTTACGGCGGAGGGACAACCCATCCGCAAGCGTCGTTATGTTTTTTCGGAAACATTTGCTGCGATTGCCATGTCTGAATATGCGTTGGCCACAGGAGACCAAAAATATGCGGAACGCGCTTTGCAAATCTTCAATGATACGCAACGCTTTTTGTCAACTCCTGGATTCTTACAACCAAAGTTTGAAGAGAGCGTCAAGTTACAGAGTCATAGCATCATTATGATTCTTATTAACGTAGGCTCTTGCATACGAAAGGTAATAAAGGATCCTAAACTGACGGAGCAGATAGACGAGTCAATAAAGAAACTGAAAACCTATTTTATCCACCCGGAATTCAAATGTCTGTTGGAAACGGTAGGCATGAATGGTGAGTTTATTGACACGAATATCGGTAGAACGATTAACCCAGGACATTGTATTGAGACTTCTTGGTTCATCATGGAAGAGTCGAAACTTCGTGGTTGGGACAAAGATTTGCTTAATCTTTCGTTGCAAATTCTTGACTGGTCGTGGGACTGGGGCTGGGACAAGCAGTATGGAGGAATCATCAATTTCAAAGACTGCCGCAATTTGCCTCCTCAGGATTATTCTCAGGATATGAAGTTCTGGTGGCCTCAGTGTGAAACTATTATCGCCACGTTATATGCTTACCTTGCAACGGGAGATGATGAGTATATATATAAGCATCAACGTATCAGTGAATGGACGTATGCCCATTTCCCCGACTTGGATTTCGGTGAATGGTATGGCTATCTTCATCGTGACGGAACAGTAGCTCAGCCAGCCAAGGGAAATCTCTTTAAGGGGCCGTTCCATATACCTCGCATGATGATAAAGAGTTATTCTCTCTGTCAGGAAATTCTGAATAAATAAAGTGTAGGCTTATGAACAGTATCAATAAGATTAATATGCGTCTCGGACTTAGAACTTTCACTTTTGTGGCCGCTTGTATGCTGGCGTCCGCTCAAGTGATATCGCAGACGCTTTTCGAAGGCAGTAACGCCAAGTACCGCATCCCGGCCATTGTACAGTGTAAGTCGGGCAAAGTGATAGCGTTTACTGACCATCGTTATCAAGGTAGCGATGTCGGATGGGGAAACCGCCTTGACATCGTGATGAAGGCAAGTAAGAATGGTGGTAAGACATGGTCTTCACCCGAGCAAATGGTAGCACAGGGTGGAGGTGATGCGAACAATTTCGATTGTGCTCATGGCGATGCCGCTGTGTGTGTAGACCGTGAAACGGGTGAAATATTGCTTATGTGCGCCTCTGGTGGTGTAAGCTATTGGCATTCCAAGCGTGAAGACCCGTTAAAGATGGGACGTTATTATAGCAAAGACGAAGGCAAGACTTGGCAAGGCGAAGAAGTTACCGAAGCGGTATACGGCTTGATGCCTGATGTGCCTGCGGCTTTCTTTACGAGTGGACGCATCTGCCAGAGCCGCAGAATTAAGGTCGGTACTCATTATCGTGTCTATGCGGTATTGGCAACTCGTGCTGGGAACCGTGCTTTGTATAGCGATGATTTCGGCCGGAATTGGAAGTTGTTGGGTGACAATGCTTCGGCGGCAGCTCCTAAAGGAGATGAAGCCAAGGTAGAAGAAATGCCCGATGGAAAAGTTGTGCTGAGTAGTCGCATTTCTAGTGGGCGGTTATTTAATGTCTTCTCTTACGACAACGAGGAAACAGCCGCAGGAAAATGGTCTGAGTCTGTATTATCTTCTTCTGAAAACAAGGGTGTAGCGGCCAGTAAGAATGCCTGCAACGGTGAATTGCTTTTGGTCAAGGCTAAGAAGAATGGAAAGAAGACAAATCTTCTTTTGCAAAGTGTACCTCTCGGACCGGAACGTACCCATGTTGCTATTTACTATAAAGAGTTAAATGCGGCCAGCGACTGGTCTACTCCTGAAGCGGTAGCGAAGAACTGGGGGGGATGTTATCTAGTGACAGATACAACATCGGCTTATTCCACGATGATTCAGAGTAAGAAAGGAGATATCCTCTTCTTGTTGGAAGAAAATGCACAGGATGACCATTATGACATAACGTTCAGAAAACTGACGTTGGCGGAAATCACCAATAATCAGTATAAGTAATGCTAAAATTGAAACCCGTCTTTTGGGCTACGGTGTGTGCACTGGTATTTCTCTCTTGTGCTACATTCCGTAAATCGCAGACGTTTCCAGAAAGGATAAGCACCAAGGCTGTATCAGGTTTCCCTTCGGGGGAAGCCGGATACGGACTTGGCGTTTCTGCTTGTTATGCGGGCGTTTTGGGCGATTGGTTGATAATGGCCGGTGGATGCAACTTCCCTGAACCGGGCAATAAGAAATATTATTCTGGCATTTACGCAGCAAAGGCTGATGGTGATGGTCTTGACTGGAAATTGGTAGGGCATTTGCCTGAACCTGCGGCTTATGGCGGCACTGTTGTGGTGGAGGATGCATTGTGGTTGATTGGCGGTTGTAACCGAGACCGGAGTTTAAGAAATGTTTGGCGCATTCGGCTAAACGAAAGCAAGGATTCTGTTTGGTTAGACAGCTTGGAACAGTTGCCTTTCTCTGTAGATAATGTGGCAGTGGCATCCGATGGTTCTCGTGTGTATGTATATGGCGGAAATCAAGACGGTAAGCCTTCTTCTGCTTTGTGGGCGCATGATATCGGGAAAGAAGATATCTGGCAAAAACTGTCAGTTACTCCGGGTAATCCACGTGTGCAACCGGTTTGTTTGGCGGCAGACGGAAAGGTATTGGTTTGGGGAGGATTCTTTTCCGATGGCTTGCAAAGTGATGTCGCTACATCGGGATACTGTTATGACGTGAGTGAGGATAAATGGAGTTTGCTCCATGCACCTCGAAATCGTCAAGGACAGGAATTGACGTTGTCTGGCGGCATTGGTGTTTGCCTTTCCGATGTGGGATATTTCATGTGTTTGGGAGGTGTAAACAAGGATATCTTTTGGGATGCCATCAGCGGAAGCTATCAGAAGGTAAGCCGTGAAGATTACTTGAAGAAGCCGGTATCGTGGTATCAGTTCAATGGTGACCTATTATTGTATAATATTAAGAAAGGAGAATGGGAACAGGTGAAAGTTTCCGATGCTCGGTTGGCTCGGGCTGGTGCCCAGTTGGTGCGGGTAGGAAACAAATGCTTCTATATCGGAGGTGAGTTAAAGCCGAGTGTCCGTACTCCTGAAATACTTCAAATCAATTATGAATAACATGTGTAAATCATTTATGTGCGTGCTGGCTCTCCTTATGCCGTTGTTGGCGATGGGGCAGCAGGCCATTTCGGCACTATTACCTATGCCGAATGTAGTCGAGGTAGGAAAAGGATTCTTTCAAGTCCCGGCTGAGATAGGAGTTAAGTCCAACTTGGCGGACAATAGCATTTGCTTGTCCGTATTAAAGGATATATTGAAGGAACGGATGGGCGTTTCAGTAGATGACGCTCGAAAAGCCTGTTTTGAATTGCGTGTAACCTCGGATTTGAAAGGAAAAGAGCATTATCGGTTGACGGTCGACAAGAGAGGCGTTTTACTGGAAGGCTCTACAGATGCGGCTGTGTTTTATGCGCTCCAAACACTCGACCAAATCTTGATGGGAGATGTCTGCCAGACCCAAGCGTGTCGTATCGGATCTATTCGAATAGACGATGAACCACGTTACGGCTATCGTGCATTGATGCTTGACCCTGCTAGACATTTCTTGCCGTTGTCCGATGTAAAGCATTACATCGACTGGATGGCTCACTTTAAGTATAACGTGCTTCAACTGCATCTCACCGACGATCAAGGGTGGCGTATGGAAATCAAGTCTTACCCGCAGTTGGTTGCGAAAGCCGCTTTCCGCAATCCTAGAGGTGGAGCCGAAGGGCCAGATAATGGGTATTATACTCAAGAGCAACTGAAAGAATTGGTTCAATATGCCTCATTGCGTAACGTTGAGATTGTTCCCGAATTGGATATACCCGGGCATACCGCTGCCGTGCTGGATGTTTTTCCCGAACTGGGATGCACACCTACCGACACGTTGAAGATAGTCTTGGGGAAGACCGATAATCTGATGATTTGTGCGGCTCGCGAAAAGGTATACGAGGTCTATCGTCGCATATTGGGCGAAGTGGCTGCCGTGTTCCCTTCGTCACGAATTCATTTAGGTGGCGATGAGGCTGCCATAAGCCGTAATTGGGAGAAATGTGAACGATGTCAAGAGTTGATGAAGACGTTGGGCTACGAAAAGCCTGCGCAACTGATGAACTACTTTTTCGGGAAGATACTCGCTTCGGTGCGGGAGTGTGGAAAACAACCCGTGTTGTGGTGCGAGTTGGACAATATCCGTATGCCGGCTCATGAGTATTTGTTCGATTATCCGAAAGATGCCACCCTTGTTACTTGGCGAAACGGACTGACACCTAAATGTATTGAACTGACAGCTCTGCATAGGAATCCGTTGATTATGGCTCCCGGTGAATATGCGTATTTCGATTATCCACAATGGAAAGGCGACTTCCCCGAATTCAATAATTGGGGAATGCCTACAACATCGCTGGAGAAAGTCTATCAGTTCGATCCCGGTTATAATTTACCGGCAGAGCAGCAGGCGCATATTTTGGGTGTGATGGGAACGTTGTGGGGCGAAGCTATCCAAACTATTCATCGTGCCACCTATATGACTTATCCGCGAGGTTTGGCTTTGGCCGAGGCAGGATGGACTCAGATGGCTAATCGTGATTGGGAGTCGTTCCGTCAACGTATGTATCCGAACCTGACGGACATGATGCGTAAGGGGGTATCGGTAAGAGTTCCTTTCGAGGTTGCTCCGCATAAGTAGGAAAGGCTGTCGGTATTTTCTCGTGCAATATCCTCATTTATTAGGATTGTGCGTATGGTGATTTCGCCTTTTCTTTGCAGCCGAATTACAAACCACAAGAAAAGGAATGAAAAGAATTTCAGCAATACTGCCGTTGGCGTTTGCCGCGGCAGTTAGCTTTTTTGTATGTCCGGTTTGCGCTGAAAGCGTTTCACCGAAAGATTCATTGAAAGTAGTCGACATTGAAGAGGTCGTGGTCATTGCCACTCCAAAAGAGAATAGCCGCTTGCGTCAGCAGTCTCTTTCTTCTACTTCGTTTTCACAAACGGATATGCGAAGCCAGTCGGTTACATCAGTAAAGTCGCTTACCGGACTTGTTCCTAATCTGTTTATTCCCGATTACGGTTCCAAACTCACCACTTCGGTTTATATGCGAGGCATTGGTTCGCGTACCAATACGCCGGCCGTAGGAATGTACGTAGACAATATTCCTTATATAGAAAAGTCGGCTTTCGATTTCAACTATTCCGATATTGAACGCATTGACGTGTTGCGAGGGCCTCAAGGCTTGCTATACGGTCGGAATACGATGGGTGGCCTGATAAGGGTGTTTACCAAATCGCCTTTTCACTATCAGGGAACGGATATACGGCTCAGTGCCGCTACTCGGAACGAGTACAAGGCTTCGCTTACGCATTATCACCGCATGAGCGATAGGTTTGCGTTTTCCAGCGGATTCTTTTACGGGCATCAAGGCGGATTCTTCCGTAATCAGTACAACGGGAATCGCATTGACGGCGGCGATGAGTTTGGCGGGCGGGTGCGTGCCATCTATCAGCCTACGGCCGAGACAAAACTCGACTTTACGCTGAATTACGAATATACGAACCAGGGAGGTTATCCTTACTCTTATACCGGAAAGGTTAATGCCGCAACCGAAGACCGTGCTGAGTATATCGGCAGCATTTCATATAACCGGGATTGCCGCTACAAGCGCAACCTGCTGAATACCGGGTTGAACATTGAGCATAACGCCCGGCGTTTCGTTTTGAATAGCGTGACAGGATTTCAGTTCCTGTGCGACCATTTGGAATACGACCAGGACTTTACCAGCCAAGACATTTATTCGCTGATGCAAAAGCAGAACACGAAAACCATTTCGGAAGAGCTGATAATGAAGTCGAAGCCGGGTTCCCGTTGGCAATGGATAAATGGACTCAGTGGCTTTTACCAGTGGGCAGGAACAAACGCCCCCGTGACCTTTCACGAGGATGGGCTGAACTGGCTAAACGGTGTGATAGGGCAAAACGCCGGAGCTAATATGCCTGATATAAGTATGGGAGCGATGACCATGAAGTTCCAAATGAACGATGTGATAAACGGGACTTCGCTTCCCGTAGGCGGACAGTTTAAGACGCCTATTCTGAACGGGGCGATTTTTCACCAGTCTACGTTTACCCGTTTGTTTGGAGTCGGGGGATTGAGTCTGACCGTAGGGCTTCGTTTGGATTACGAGAAGTTGAAGTTAGGTTACGACGCCGGATATTCATTCAGCCATACCTATTCGCTGGATGGAGTTCTCTCTCCGGCCGGGCGAATTATTCAGATGATTGCTCCTACCGAACTTGCCGCTGCGGCGCATTTCTCTGGAGACTTGACACACGACTACCTGCAGCTTCTGCCCAAGTTTGCGTTACAGTATAGTTTCAGTAAATGTGGCAACGTGTACGCCAGCGTAACGAAAGGATACCGTTCGGGAGGATTCAATATCCAAAACTTCTCCGACTTGCTGAGCGGTGATATGCAAAAGGCCATGATGCAAGGTGTGGCCGAAACCACCATCCCTGTTATTGAGAATACACCGTCTATTCCATCTGTCGCCAAGACTACGGTACTGGATGTGATGAACCGTCTCAAGAACGCACGACAGGATCTTGATGTGAAAGCAGCGACTTTATATAAACCTGAATATTCGTGGAACTACGAAGTCGGATCTCATCTCACGTTATTCGATGGACGATTGCAGTCCGATGTGGCCGCTTTCTTTATGGATACTCGCAACCAGCAGATATCGCGTTTCTCCGCCAACGGGTTGGGACGCGAAACCGTAAACGTGGGGAAAGGGCGTAGTTGGGGAGCGGAAGTCTCTCTGAAGGCGTTGGTTACCGATGCGTTTAGCTTGGACGGCAACTACGGTTATACGTATGCTACTTTCTCAAGTGGCGATTATGAGGGCTGTTATGTGCCGTTCGTACCGAAGCATACGTTTCACGTAGGAGCGCAATACGTACTTCGTCTTCAGCGGAAGTGGTTCGACAGTGTGGTGCTGAATGCTGGATATAAGGCTGCCGGACGTATCTATTGGACGGAAAAGAACAATGCAAGCCAGGCCTTGTACGGAACCTTGAACGGACGCGTGAGCCTAAACAAGGGAAACGGACAGATTGCCCTGTGGGTCAACAATGCCTTGAACAAAGATTACCAGTCGTTTTATTTCGAGACAATGGGACGTGGTTTTGCGCAGAGCGGCCGTCCCATACAAGCCGGGGTGGATATCCGTTGCCGTTTCTGAGTCGGCGTTACTCGTTCAGCGTGCCGCAGTGCGGGCAGACGCCTTTTGTCCGCATTTTCGCTCCACAAGCTCCGCAGGCGTAAGGGTAATCGTTGGTCTTTCGCATCCATCGGATGCACCACACGGCATAGAGTATCAAACAGAGATAGGCGATGTACACCCATACGTACGTAAAGAAGATGTAGATAAAGATGCAGGCCGATGCAACACCTACCAAATAGAAGAACGCTACTTGAAACGAGGTCTGGTGATACAAGTCGTCCAGCATGGCCAGTCCCACCAGCAGTATCAGTCCTACACTGATAATAAACAGTCCCAGGATGAACGGCACGTCAAACGGGTCGAGTGTAGGGTCGTAGTAATAGTGTTGCCACGTTTCGGGCACGAAGTGTTGGATGCTGTTGTAAATGGTGGCCGATGCCGCCATTAGCAGAGACAGGGTCATGGGGAAGACGCTGTCGATGTCGTTCAGCCAGATGAGCTTGATTTGTTTCTTACGTATGGCTTGATAGATGAACGTAAGGAAGAAAACTCCCAAAATCAGAAAGAACGGCAGCGCATGTTGGTTACTGAACATGTGTATGCACCTTGATATGGGGTCTACGGGAAGGGTATGTTTCAGCAAGCGATGCTCCTGAATCCATCCGATGGTTTCCTGGTCGCGCGCCACTTTTACCCATACAGAGTCTACCGAGTCTTGAGGATGTATGTCTATTTCGGCAACCACCAGCCCATTGCCTCTTGTTACAGGAATACTGTCGGTAAACGGCAAAAGGTGCAGCCATAGCGTGTCGGTGCAGACTTCGAAGTTGCTATTTAGCGGATAGGGGCGGACGGGGTCGCGGGTGGAGTCGGCTTCGCTCACGGCCAGGCGTACCGTGTCGCCGTCTATAACTGTGTCTTGCAGATGGTCGGCGGCGGTCGTTGGCGTGTGGTAGTGACAGGCCGTGATACAGATTACGGCCAGCACAACTCCTATTGCGATGAATACCCTTAGCCTTTTCATGGTTTAACTCTGTGCGTAAACTTTCATTTGACACTGCTTGCAATCGAACGACAGGCGGAACTTCCGTCCGTCCTTGCTTACGATATAATAAGGTTCGCGGTAGGGCGAACGTTTCTTCTGGTGGGTGGGACACCAACCTAAGCTATATCTCAGGCAATGCTTGCAGAACATAAGGGGTGTACTTTCCGTTTCGGCAGGCGGTGTTTGCTCGTAGGCTGGGGCGATAGCGGTCACCTGGTGCTGCTGGTAGAAACGGCGTGCCGATTCGTTCATCACGTTGCCCAGATAGGTAAGTTCCTTGACGGGATACGGATGGGTGGTTTGCGGCATGACGAACCTCTCCTGCGGATAGGTGATGCGCCTTGCCGAAGTCAAGGCTTCGATGCCCTTACGGCGCAACTCCGAAAGCTCAGACGAGGGAATAAACCAGTTGTCGGATAGTTGGATTTCGATGGCGGTGGCTTCGAAAGGCGTATCGCCCAGTTTGCTCAGTTGGGTGCGCTGGTTTTCCTGTTGTGGGGTGCGTGCCAGCTCCTTGTCGCGGGTGCACGTTACGCTGACGCGGTTTTCGTCTTCATCCGTCAACGTCAAGGTGAATCCTGTGGCGTTTTCTTCCAGCAGAATCTCTACGCCTATTTTTCGTTCGGCCGATTTGCGTTGCATCATGCGGTCGAACTCTTGGTCGAAGTTTCGGTACAACACGGTCTTGGGCTTGAACTTGGGCATCTCTTGCGGGAAGAGCTTGTTGTTTTCTACCCGGTTCACACGGAATCCGTGTAATGTGCCGCGTTCGTCCAGATAACACAGTCCGTCACCGTTGGCGAACGGTTTTACGCCAGCCACCGTGAAGTGGTTTCCGCGAATTTCCTTGACTGTTCCCATCTCTTCGCCCAACGATTTCGGTGTGTGGAACGAGAAAATACCGGGATTACGCCCGTGTGCAAAGTAATCGGTGAAGCCGCGGCTGAAGCTTTTGTCCAGTTGCGGACGGAATAAGAAACGTGTGGTGCCCGATGAGGCCCGTATGTATTCTTTGCGGCGCTTGAAGATGGCGTCCAACTTCTGTCGGTAAAAAGCCGTAACGTTCTTTACGTAGGCCACGTCTTTCAGTCGTCCTTCTATTTTAAGCGATGAAACACCTGCATCCAGCAAGGCTTCCAGATTTCCGCTTTGATTCATGTCTTTCAGCGAAAGGAGATGCTTGCCTTGTTCGATGTTTTTCCCGTCGGCGTCGATTAGGTCGAACTGCAGACGGCAGAACTGTGCGCATTCGCCACGGTTGGCACTACGGCCGAAGCAAGCTTGACTGGCGTAGCACTGGCCGCTGTAGCTTACGCACAGGGCGCCGTGGATAAACACTTCAAGGGGAGTGTCGGGACAGGCTTGATGTATGTGTGAAATCTCTTCCAGCGACAGCTCGCGCGCCAATACCACTTGTCGGAATCCGGCCTCGTGCAGGAATTGCACTTTGCGTGCGTCGCGATTATCCATTTGCGTGCTGGCGTGCAGCGGTATGGGAGGCAGATGAAGCTGTGTGATTCCCATGTCCTGAATGATGAGCGCATCGACTCCTATTCGGTACAAATCCCATATCATCTGTTCGGTTTCGGGCAGTTCGTCGTTGCGCAAAATGGTGTTTACGGTTACGTAAACGCGCGCGCGGTACGTGTGCGCATATTCTACCAGCTGGACAATGTCATCCAGCGAGTTCCCGGCGGCGGCTCTTGCGCCGAACCGTGGGGCGCCGATGTACACGGCATCCGCTCCGTGGCGGACGGCTTCCAGTCCGCAAGCCAGATTTTTGGCAGGGGCGAGGAGTTCGATGGGACGTTGGCGAATCATGTTATTTTATCTGGTTGATGTCGTATGGAGTTTCTTGGTAAACGTAATAGTTCAGCCAGTTGGAGAAAAGCAGATTGGCCGTGCTTCTCCATTTCACTAATGGGCCCTTTCCCGGGTCATTGTCGCGGTAGTAATTTTGCGGCATATCAATGGGCAACCCTTTCCCTAAGTCGCGTCGGTACTCGGTGTCGAGTGTAAGCGGCGAGTACTCGGAGTGTCCGGTCACGAAGATTTCACGTCCACCGCGTGCTATCACCATGTGTACGCCCGAGTCGTCCGACTCCGATACGATTTGCAGTTCAGGATTTTTTTCGATATCGCTGCGGCGCACCTCGGTGTGACGGCTGTGGGGCACATAAAACTCGTCATCGAACCCACGGAAGATGGGGAGTTGCTGGGAACCGTCGATGATGTGATGCTTGAATATGCCAAACATCTTTTTATCCAGCTGGTATTTGGGAATGCCGTAGTGGAAGTACAGTCCGGCTTGAGCCGCCCAACATATATATAAGGTGGAGGTGACGTGCGTGCGTGTCCAGCGGAAGATGTCCGATATCTCGCTCCAGTAGTTCACGTCTTCGAAGTCGAGGTGTTCTACCGGCGCGCCCGTAATAATCATTCCGTCGAATTTCTCGTTTCGCATCAGTTCGAAATCGCGGTAAAAAGCCTTCATGTGTTCCACCGGCGTGTTCTTCGATGTATGGCTCTTCAGCTTCATAAAACTGATTTCTATTTGCAGCGGCGAGTTCGAGAGTAAGCGTATCAAGTCGGTCTCCGTAGTGATTTTTATGGGCATCAGGTTCAGAATGACAATCTTCAACGGGCGAATGTCTTGCTTGCTTGCGCGCGATGTGTCGATGACGAAAATGTTTTCTTTCTCCAGCAGGCTGATGGCTGGTAATTTATCGGGTAAGTTTAATGGCATATCTTGTCTGTTTATCAAACTAAATGTGCGCAAAGTTAATGTTTTCCGCCGATAAACCGAATGTTGCGGTAGGGAGTATCTCCCGATTTTTGCAGAAATTAAACCAAGGGCGTTGTCTTTTGGAAAAGGCGCGTGAAAGCGTATTGATATTTGCCTTATCTTTGTCCGTAGTCAAACGAAAAGCATATAAAATGGAAATAGAAGAATTATATAGCCGCTTCCTGGAGTGTGGCGAGGTGACAACCGATAGCCGCAAGTGTGTGCCGGGATCGATGTTTGTAGCGCTAAAGGGTGAAACGTTCAACGGTAACGCTTTTGCTGCAAAGGCGTTGGCTTCGGGGTGTCGTTATGCCGTGATAGATGAGCCGGAGTACCAAACCGAGGGAACCATTCTGGTAGACGATTGTCTGAAAGCCTTGCAGCGGTTGGCCAACTACCACCGCAAGCAGTTGGGCACTCCCGTGATAGGAATAACGGGAACCAACGGAAAGACCACCACCAAAGAGCTGACTTCGGCCGTGCTGAGCCGTAAGTTCCGTTTGCTCTATACGCAGGGCAACCTGAACAACCACATCGGTGTGCCACTCACGTTGCTGCGTCTCACGCCGGAGCACCAATTGGCCGTGATTGAGATGGGAGCCAGTCATCCGGGCGACATCAAAGAACTGGTAGACATAGCCGAGCCCGATTACGGTATCATAACCAATGTAGGGAAAGCCCATTTATTGGGATTCGGCTCTTTCGAGGGTGTAATCCGCACCAAGGGCGAACTTTACGATTTCCTGCGCGCCAAAGGTGACTCTACCGTCTTTATACAAAACGAAAATCCTTATCTGAACGCCATGACCCAAGGGCTGACGTGTGTACGTTACGGCCAGACTCCGGGACTGTACGTTAGCGGAACGGTGACCGACTGTTCGCCTTTCTTGGCGTTCTCGTGGACGGCCGATGGCGTCTCGCATTCGGTACAGACCCATCTGATAGGGGCGTATAACCTGGACAACGCGTTGGCTGCCGCTGCCATTGGACATTATTTCGGCGTGTCGGACGAGGATATTTGCGACGCCTTAGCTTCGTATGTGCCTACCAACAACCGTTCGATGATGAAAGATACGGGACGCAACGAACTGATAGTGGACGCCTACAACGCCAACCCCACCAGTATGATGGCCGCGCTCGAGAATTTCAGCCGTGTGAAGGCAGACCGCAAGATGGTGATATTGGGCGATATGAAAGAGTTGGGCGAAGCTAGCGAGGAAGAGCACCAGAAGGTGGCCGACTACCTGGCGCGGAGTTCGTTCCAACGCATCGTGCTGGTAGGTTCCGAGTTCGGAAAGACCCGTCATCCCGGCGAGGTTTACGCCAACGTAGACGAAGTGAAGAAAATGCTGGAAGCCGAGCGTCCGCAAGGCTATTACATCCTGATAAAAGGCTCGAACAGCACGCACTTGTATCAGTTGCCGGAAAGTCTGTAGCTTTTCGCCGGAAAGTTGTCTTACTTCGACCGAGGTGAATGCTTACTTCGACCGAAGTAAGCACGTTGAACGACCGAAGTAAATGCTTACTTCGACCGAAGTAAGACAACTTGCTCGGGTGAATATGTCGTTTCGCGCTGATTATGACCTCTTTATCAGTTTTCTTTTTAACGTGCTTTTCAGGTGCGAATTTCGGAACACGAACTTCCGGTGCAGGTTGTAACTCCAGAGCACGGTAACCATAGCCGAAACGGCTACTTTCGAGGCTATGAAAGCCGACGAGGGGTTCAGGTGATAGTATCCCGTCTGTGCCTTCAGAAACTCGGTCAGCAGGAACGTGCCCCACAGATTAAGGCCGATGCTTCCCATCCACACCAACACATACTTGAACAACACGTGTGAGGGACTGCAGTCGGTGGTGCGGAACGTCCACTTGTAGTTGATGGCGCAGTTTATCAGCCCTCCGCTCACGGAGCCGATTAGTGTGGCGTACACGTAATACACTCCGTACCACTGGTTCAGCGCGATGCTAAGGAAGAAATCCACAAGGGTGGCTACCTGTCCGGAAAGCTGTGCCCTGACGAACAGAAAAAGCCCCTCCCGTTTGCGGATGCACGTGGGGAAAACTTGGGTAAAAGAAAAGTGTGTCATATAAACGCCTCGATAGCAAATAGCTTGCAAAGATGCACTTTTTCTGTGGAATTGCGTTACTGGAAAACAGATTTAATAAGGGTTAATACTGCATAAAAGATGGTCTAATTGTTGGTAATTGGGCGGCTCTGTTTTTATGGAACGTTTTTTTTGGGTAATTTCGCCCCGTTTTCAATATGTGTTGATGTAAGAAATTATGGTAAAGAGAATATTCCTGATACTGACCCTCTGCTTGTTTGTCTGCCGGCTCGCCGCTCAAATTCATGGCGTGGTAATCGATGCGGAAACGGGTGAACCCGTGCCGTACCTGAACGTATATTACGACGGGAAAGGCGTGGGAACAGTTACCGACATGGACGGGAAGTACTCTATAAAGTATCATCCGGGTTGGAACAAACTGACGTTTTCGATGGTAGGCTTCGCTACGCAGGAAATTACGGTGTCGGCCAAGACCACACTGCTGAATGTCAGCATGTCGTCGTCCGACCAAATGCTGCAGGAAGTGGTTATCCGTCCGCGCAAGGAAAAGTATTCGCGGAAAAACAATCCGGCGGTAGAATTGATGAAGAAGGTGGTAGCCGCCAAGAAAAAGGTAAATCTGGATCAGCACGACTATTATCACTACAACAAATATCAGAAGATAACGTTTGCGGCCAATAACATCACGCCCGACTCGCTGCGCGAATCGTGGGTGTTCCGTAAATATCCCTTCTTCCGCGACCAAGTGGAAACCTGCGACGTGACCGGAAAGCGCGTACTTCCCCTCTCGGTCGACGAAACGGTTTCGGAAAAAGTATACCGTAAAGACCCGCATTCGGAAAAAAACATCATACAGGGCGTGAATAACTCCGGCGTAAACGAACTGTTCAATACGGGCGATATGCTGAGTACGGTCTTGAAAGACGTCTTTCAGGATATTGACATTTACGAAGACCGTTTCCGCTTTTTGCAATATCCGTTCGACAGCCCCGTATCGACGGCCGGCATATCCTTTTATAAGTATTACATCATGGACACGATATACGTGGAGAAAGACAAATGCTTCCACTTGACTTTCGTGCCCAACAACTCGCAGGACTTCGGCTTTACGGGACATCTGTACGTGTTGGCCGACTCGACCTACCGTGTCAAGGAATGTAAGTTGAATTTGCCGAAGAAGACAGACATCAACTTCGTGGATAATATGATTATCGACCAACGCTTCGGCGAATTGCCGTCGGGCGAAGGATGGGCGTTGATGGAAGACGATATGCTTTGCGAATTGTCATTCGCGAAGAAACTGCTCGGCTCGTATATGGTGAGGCGCACCACCCGCTATTTCGACTTCAGCTTCGAACCGATACCCGAGAAGATATTCAAGCGGAAAGGCTCCGAGATAAAAGACGTGAACGCCATGATGCGTGACGACAGCTATTGGGCGGAGTTCCGACAAGAGGACCTGACCAAGTCGGAAAGCCGAATGGGAAATTTCGTGAACGACCTGACTAAGATAAAGGGATTCAAATACATCATGTTCGTGGCCAAGGCTTTCATCGAAAACTTTGTAGAGACCCGTGTACCGAACAGTAAGGTGGATATCGGTCCTATCAACACGATGATTTCGTCGAACTACATCGACGGACTTCGTCTGCGCGCCTCTGCGCAAACCACCGCCAACCTGAATCCAAACTGGTTCTTTAAGGGATATTACGCCTACGGATTCAAAGACAGACGCTCCAAGTACATGGGCGAAGTAGAGTACTCGTTCGATAAGAAACAGTACTTGCCGCGTGAGTTCCCCAAGCACTCGCTGACGGCCTCTTACCAGTACGATAACATGCTTCCGTCCGACAAGTTTATCCAGACCGACAAAGACAACGTCTTTACGGCCTTGAAGTTCTGTAAGGTGGACCAATACAACTACGAGCGGAAGGCGACGCTGAAATACGAGCGCGAGCGCGAATTCGGATTTAAGACGACCGCCACCTTGCGCTACGCCAATTACGAGCCGTGCGGCGAACTGTTCTACCGAACCATGAGCGGCGAAAGTCAACTGCAGTCGGCCATAGCCAGCGGACAGATGGCGGGAAACAAATGGGTGCGCTCGCCGTTCAACACGCACGACATGACTGTAGTGGAAGCCTCTGTGGGCTTCCGGTACGCGCCGGGCGAAACCTTCGTAAACACTAAGCAACGCCGCTTGCCCATCAACCTCGACGCGCCGGTGTTTACCCTCCAGCATACACTGGCCGTAAAAGGCGTTTTGGGTAGTGATTATACTTATAACGTAACCGATGCGAGCTGTTACAAACGCTTCTGGTTGTCTTCATGGGGAAACATTGACGCGCGTATAAACGCCGGCATACAGTGGAACAAGGTGCCGTTCCCATTGCTGATTATGCCTGCGGCAAACCTGTCGTACATCTTGGACGAAGGAACGTTTAGCTTGATAAACAACATGGAGTTCCTGAACGACCGCTACGCTTCGCTCGACGTGTCGTGGAACTTGCAGGGCAAGTTGTTCAACCGCATCCCATTGCTGAAGAAACTGAAGTGGCGCGAATTTATCGGCGTGAAATGCTTGTGGGGAACCCTTACCGACAAGAACAATCCGTTCCTGGAGCAGAATAAGAACGACGATGTGCTGATGAAATTCCCCGGACACTACGCGGCCGACGGTACTTACGACTATTCCAGCTATGTGATGGACAAGAAGAAACCCTACGTAGAAATAACTGCGGGCATTCATAACATCTTCAAACTGCTTCATGTAGAATACGTACGCCGTCTGACTTATAACGAACTGCCTACGGCCAACAAGTGGGGCTTGCGCTTTATGATTCGTACCGTATTCTAACTTTGTCTGCCGAAAAGGCGTTCTAACCAAAGTTTTTTGTACTTTTGTCAGAGAGATAAAATAAGGAAATGGACAAGTCAGAAATCCAGAAAGTAAAACTTCGGTTTGGCATTATCGGAACGACCGAAAGCCTGAACCGCGCCATTGATATCGCCATGCAAGTGGCGCCTACCGACCTTTCGGTACTGGTTACCGGCGAGAGCGGAGTGGGTAAGGAGAGCTTTCCGCAAATCATCCACCAGTTCAGTCGGCGCAAGCACGGACCGTATATTGCGGTAAACTGCGGAGCTATTCCCGAGGGGACTATCGATTCGGAACTGTTCGGTCATGAGAAAGGCTCTTTTACGGGAGCTATCAGCGACCGAAACGGATACTTTGCCGAAGCGAACGGAGGCACAATCTTTCTGGACGAGGTGGGCGAGCTTCCGCTGTCTACTCAGGCGCGTCTGTTGCGTGTATTGGAATCGGGCGAATACATTAAGGTCGGCTCGTCCAAGGTGCAGAAAACCGATGTGCGCATCGTGGCCGCCACCAACGTGAACTTCTCCGAAGCCATTGCCAACGGCCGTTTCCGTGAAGACTTGTATTACCGCTTGAATACGGTGCCCATAAAAGTGCCGCCCTTGCGCGAGCGTCCGGACGACATCGTTCTCTTGTTTCGTAAGTTTGCTTCCGATTTTGCGGAGAAGTACCGCATGCCTTCCGTGCAACTCTCCGAGGAAGCAAAGAAAGTTCTTGCAGCGTATGACTGGCCAGGGAATATCCGTCAGCTGAAGAACATTACCGAACAAATATCCATTATAGAAACCAATCGGGACATCACTCCCGACATATTGCGCACGTATCTGCCTTCTCAAAACGTATCTCCGCTTCCCGCCCTATTCGGAAACAACCGTCAGAGCGGAGGCAAAGGCTTTGAAAACGAGCGTGAGATATTGTATCAGGTGCTGTTCGATATGCGCCGCGATGTGACCGAACTGAAAAAGCTGGTTCATGAAATCATGACCGGAAAGGTTACTACGCCGATGACGCATTCGGATAATACTCCGGTGCACTACCTGCAGTCGGCCTCCAATATGGTGACCGATACGCCGATAGTGGAACGTACACCCGTGTCGCAAGTAGTGGCTTCGCCTACGCCAAGGGTAAAGGAGGTGACCCCCGAAGAAATGCGCGATGTGCAGGAAACGGAAGAATACATCGAAGAAAACCTCTCGCTGGACGAGGTAGAGAAAGAAATGATAAAGAAGGCTCTCGAACGCCATCACGGAAAGCGTAAAGGAGCCGCCAATGATTTGAAAATATCGGAGCGGACGCTCTATCGAAAAATAAAGGAATATGGACTGGATTAAGAAAGGTTGGAAACGGATAGGGATGTTGTCGTTGGCTGTGTGTTTGCTGGCGGCGTGTTCCATCTCATATAAATTTAACGGAGCGTCTATCAATTACGATAAGGTAAAGACCATTTCGTTTGAGAACTTCCCCAACCGTTCAGCCGCCTTTGTCTGGGGACCGATGGAATCGATGTTTAATACGGCGTTGCAGGATATCTTCTTGCGTCAGACACGACTGAAGATGACCAAGCAAGGAGGCGATTTGGAACTGTCGGGCGAGATAACCAATTACGATGCGTATAACAAAGGCGTTGGCTCGGACGGTTATTCTACCATGGCCGAGTTACGCATGACGGTAAACGTGCGCTTCGTGAACAATACGAATCATGCCGAAGACTTCGAGAAGCAGTTCTCTTCAAGCCGCGAGTACAACGCTAGCCAGCAGCTGGCTTCGGTTCAGGAAGAATTGGTAGACCAGATGATAGACGAAATCGTAGACCAGATATTCAACGCCACCGTGGCTAATTGGTAAGGAGATGATGCAGCAACAATTGCAAGAATGGATTCAAAGCCCCGAACTGCTGAATCAGGAAAGCCTGTATGAACTGCGCAAGCTGTTGGCGCGCTATCCGTATTTTCAGGTGGCGCGGTTGCTTTATCTGAAGAATCTGTATCTGCTGCACGACGCGTCTTTTCGGGATGAGCTGCGCAAGAGCGCCCTCTTCATTGCCGACCTGAGCGTATTGTTCTATTACATCGAGGGCGAACAGTTCACCATCCGACAGAAACAGAGCGAAGGATCCACTGAAAGCCCCTCGGCAGACCGTACACTGGACCTGATAGACCGTTTCCTTTCGGACGTGCCGGCTCCCGAAGACGAGAACCTGCTGCCTACCGTAGAGGCAAGCGTGGACTATACCTCGATATTGGAAAAGGAAACTCCGGCGGAAGATACCCCATCCGTCCCACTGAAAGGTCAAGAACTGATAGACAGTTTTATAGAAAAGTCAGAATCGGTTACCGAAAAGCTTTTGCCGGAAGATGAAACCCCGGAAAAGCCCGAAAAACCGGAAGAGGCTACAAGTGAAAAGTCCGAAGGGAAAACAGCGTCCGAACCCGTGGAAGAGGTAGACGAAGAAAGCTTTTTTACCGAAACGCTAGCCAAAATATATGTCAAGCAAAAGCGTTACGACAAAGCTCTTGAAATAATTCGGAAATTAAATTTGAAATATCCCAAAAAAAACGCTTACTTTGCAGACCAAATAAGGTTCTTGGAAAAACTTATTATTAACGTAAATTCAAAATAAAAGGAAATGAATACATTTTATCTGTTGTTTGTGGGATTAATGGTGTTGGCTTCGGTGCTGATGTGCTTTGTGGTGCTGATACAGAATTCCAAAGGCGGAGGTCTTTCTTCTAGCTTCGCTTCTTCCAATCAGATTATGGGAGTACGTAAGACCACCGATTTCATCGAAAAGCTCACTTGGGGATTGGCTATTTTCATGGTAGTGATGAGCGTAGCCACTGCTTATGTTATCCCTACTGCTGCTACACAAAAATCGGTGATGGAAGAACAGGCTATCAAAGACCAGAAGACAAACCCGTATAACGCTCCTGCAGGAAACGTAGCTCCTACGGCTCCGGAAAAAGCTCCCGCCGCTTCTGACCAGAACGCTAACGCTTCGAATCAGAATGCCGAAGGAAGCGCTACAACCAAGGAGTAATTACCCCACACACGGTATTTGTAAACTTATATAGCCCGCATCGGCGTTTCTATGCCGATGACGGGCTTTTTAAATAATGATACGATAATGGTTTTCGATGAACAGGCATTCACCCGGTTTTATACCGATTGGCAACGTCGATTTGTACGCTTTGCCTGTTCGTATGTGTGCGATGAGCGGGCGGCCGAAGACATTGTAGCCGATGCGATGGCGTATTATTGGGAAAATCGGAGGCGTTTGCCTCAAGAAGCCAATGTGCCGGCTTATGTCATGACGGCGGTGAAACACGGGTGCGTGGATTACCTTCGCCGTAAGCAGTGCCGTCAAGATATAGAAGACCATATTACGCATTTGTCCGCGTGGGACTTATCCGTCCGCCTATCCTGCTTAGACAGTTTGAATCCGCACGAAGTGTTTTCGAACGAAATCGTTGAGATGGCCGAAGCGGCTCTTGCCTCACTTCCCGAGCGCACCCGTGAAATCTTCATCCGGTGCAGATACGAAAACAAGTCGCACAAGGAGGTGGCCGACTCTTTCGGCATCACGGTGAAAGGAGTGGAGTTTCATCTTTCCAAAGCTACCTCCAGCTTGAAATCCGTCCTCAAAGACTATCTTCCGGCCTATTTGCTACTGTATTTCATCCATTAAACCCCTTGCGCAAAAACGCTAACGGAGGATAAAAATTCGTCCCGAGAGATTAAAAATTCGTCCCGAGAGATTAAAAATCTCCGTTAGCGTTTTTTTATTCTGCGGCGAGAGATTTTCGATAGCCCCTTTCAGGAAATTTAACGAAATAAATCGGCAGATTATTTTCAGTATAAGAATAATGTTTTTACCTTTGCTGACGTAATAAAGTTGTAACGATTACAAATATAGAAACAATGAACATCTACGATTACTTACGCAGCTATAACATAAAGCCTTCGGTACAGCGAATTGCCATTATGGAGTATTTACTGACTCATAAGACACATCCGTGCATTGATGAGATTTATTTGGCGCTGTGTAAATCGATTCCTACATTGTCTAAAACCACGGTGTACAACACGCTTCGCTTGTTTACCGAACAGGGTGCGGCGCAAATGCTCACCATCGATGAACGCAATGCTTGTTTCGATGGGGATATCAAGATGCACGCCCACTTCCAATGCCGCAAGTGCGGAAAGATATTCGACTTTCCCATGCCGCTTTTGGACGAAAAAGAGAGCCAATCGCTACAGGAAAAGGGCTTTTGCGTAGACGAGACTCAACTTTATTACAAGGGGCTTTGCCCCACCTGCCAAGGAAATAACTGATTTTATACGACTAATAACTAACTTAAACTTTTAGAATTATGAAGAAATTTATCTGCTCTGTTTGTGGCTATATCTACGAAGGTGAAACTGCTCCCGAAAAGTGTCCGCTCTGTAAAGCTCCGGCATCGAAGTTCAAAGAAATGGAAGAACCTGCAGAAGGCGGTTTGCAGTTTGTAACTGAACACGTTATCGGCGTAGCCAAAGGTTGCGACGAAGAGATGATGAAAGACCTGAACAACCATTTCATGGGCGAGTGTACCGAAGTGGGAATGTATTTGGCTATGAGCCGTCAGGCCGACCGTGAAGGCTATCCCGAAGTGGCCGATGCTTTCAAGCGTTATGCTTGGGAAGAAGCAGAACATGCCGCTAAGTTCGCCGAACTGTTGGGCGACTGCGTATGGGATACCAAAACCAACCTAGAAAAGCGCATGAACGCTGAAAGCGGAGCTTGCGAAGACAAGAAGCGCATCGCAACCCGTGCTAAAGAACTGAATCTGGATGCTATTCACGACACCGTTCACGAAATGGCTAAGGACGAAGCTCGTCACGGTAAAGGTTTCGAAGGCTTGTACAAGAGATTCTTCGGAAAATAAGTAATGTTCAAAAAATAACTTCCGCAGAAAAACTGCGATCAAGAGCATTTGATGAGATAGTTCCATTTAGGAAGTTCATCAT
>CAVBJM010000013.1:0-64298 GCA_963595925.1 bacterium | reverse complement strand
CTCCGGCGAGAGATTTTAAAAACGTCCCGAGAAAATAAAAAAACGTCCCGAGAGACTGACTAATCTCTCGGGACGTTTTTTTATTTTCCGGCGACAAATTTTTCGCCCGCCTAACAAGCTTGTTTACAACCCGTTATAGGCTCGCTTTTTTCACATCCGAATCATTCGTTCACGCTTCGGAGCGGATTCCGCCGCCTTGCGGTGTAAAGTTTTTATACCTACGACGGCAAATACTTACTTCTTCAGTATCTGAAGTTTGGGAACCGTAACGGTGCTTACTTCGGTCTTAGGAGCGTCGTTCAGCTGTTCGAAGATGACAATCTTGTTTTCGCCTTTCTTCAACCATACGCCAGGTATGTAGAGCGTTTGCTGAGGTCCTACCTTCCAGTAGCGGCCGATGTTCTTGCCATTGATGAAGATGATACCCTTGCCCCAGTTCTCCATGTCGATGAATGTATCGCCGGTGTCGGTCAGACTAAACGTACCTTCGTACACCACGGGAGTACCTTTCAGCTTATCGCCCTTCGAAGCGGTGTTCGACGAAGCGTAACGTCCCATCTTGCCCAGTTCGGGAGCCGAGCTCATCGGCAACTTATACATGTTCCATTCGCCGGTAATCTCTTTGCCGTCTATGATAACGGGGCTGATAATACCCTTGTTGTTTTCCACGATGCGCGCGCCGTAGTTGATACGGCCCATGTTCTCAACCAATATCTGCAGTGTAGCGTTGAACGGGATATCGATTTCCATTTCGTAAGTCTGCGTATTGCGGTTCAGTTCGCCCACCTTTTCGCCGTTTACATATACTACGGCAAAGTCGCGCAAACCTTCCAGCTGCAGCGTACCGCTGATAGGCTGGTTGAAGTGACGGGTGTACAACACGTAACCGTATCCCTGGTTCAGCTGCTCGAAGGTCATCGGTTTGTCCGAAGTAACCGGAGTAAGCGTTTCGGCATAACCCAAGAGGTCGGCCACACGGTTCAGCTTGATTGAGGGGATTTCGATGGTAGATATCGGAGCCGGAACTGCCGGAAGCTTAGTCTTTACATACTTCTGGATAACGGCGCGCAAAGAGTCGTACTTAGGAGTTTCCCATCCGGCTTCGCTGATAGGCGCATCGTAGTCGTAACTGGTCATATCGGGCTGGATATCGCGCTTCTTGTCGTAGTTGGCGCCCGAAGTGAATCCGAAGTTCGTACCGCCGTGTACCATATAATAGTTGAACGACACATCGTTCTTCAAGAACGTCTCGGTTTCTCTCGCGATAGCTGAAGCCGAAACCTGCGGGAACGGTTCAGCCCAGTGAATCAACCAACCGGGATAGAACTCAGCTACCATATACGGGCCTTTGCCGTCGTGGTATTCGTTTACAACCTTCTTCAGGTTTTCTACGTTCGATTCGCCGTTGGCAGTAGGCAGTGCACCCGGAGTAGAACCTCCCTCGAACAACCAGCTACCATCCGACGTGAACAGAGGCACATCGAAGCCGGCATCGGCCAACTGCTGCTTAATCTTTGCGTTGTAAGCGCGGTGTTCGGCCAACGGAATGTCTTTGCGCTGCGCTACATACGAACCGAATTCGTTTTCGCACTGTACCATGATAATCGGACCTCCCTTGGTACACTGAAGCGAACCTACCTCCTTATACAAGCGTTCGATGTAGGCTTTTGTACATTTCAGGAACGCCTCGTTGTCGCGACGTATTTCCATACCTTCGATGTTCTGCAGCCACCAGGGATAACCTCCGTATTCCCATTCGGCACAAACGTACGGACCCGGACGAAGAATTACCATCATACCTTCTTCACCGGCAATGCGGATGTATTCGGCCAAGTTGCGGTCTCCAGTAAAATCCCACTTGCCGGGTTCTGTTTCGTGGAAGTTCCAGAAAACATACGTAGCCACGGTGTTCAGACCCATGGCCTTCATCATTTGCAAGCGGTGACGCCAGTACTCGTGCGGGATGCGCGCATAGTGCATCTCACCCGAAAGGATGCGAGTCACCTTTCCGTTGCGGTAGAAATGCCCGTCCTTTATTTCAAACGTTGTCTTCTTGGGAGCGGCATACGTTCCCAAAGGCAATGCCCCTAAAAGCATGAGGCAAAATAATAATCTTTTCAGCATGTGATATAAATGGTTATAGTTATAAAATATATTTCTTTACTCTTTCTTCGGTAAGCCTCCACAGCTCGTCGGCCTGAGGGTGGCGCAGATACTTGTCGGATAAAGTCTTCCGTTTTCCGCTCAAGTACAGTCCTCCGGTTTCCAGCGCAGTCTCATCCGAAAGCAACAGGCGGATGGCCGTATCGGCTCCCTGACGGGGCGTTCGGATAAAGGGTCGGAAAAGTACATCGGTAAGGGGGTCGAACCATGCGTGCATGGTAATCATGTTGGTCGATACGACACCCGGATCGGCCGCATTAACGGTGATGCCCTTGTCTCGTACCTCATCGGCCAGCCGCAAGGCGAACAGCAGCAACGCCAACTTGGTGTTGCTATATATCGGTATACGCCAAAAAACTCCTTTACGCCCATGCGTAAAGAAGCGGGGGAAGTCTAAACGCCCAACGGCATACGTACACGACACCATGCTTACTATACGGCTTCCCTTCTCCATCAGCGGCACTAACTTACGGGTGAGCAGGTAAGGTCCGACGTAGTTTACGCTCACCGTACGCTCCAGCCCATCGACCGTGGTGTGGAATCCGGTTTCCAACGTGCCGGCGTTGTTCATCAGCAACGTTACGGCAATGCCCTTTTCTTTCACCTTGTCGGCAAAGTCCGACACGTTCTGAAGCGAAGCCAAATCCAACTGCCACACCTCCAGATTCGGGTTCCCCGTTTCGGCTTTCAGCCTTTCGCATACGCCATTCCCCTTTTCGGGATCATAGCAAGCCATAATCACACGAAAACCTGCCCGCGCCACTTCGCAAGTAATCTCCGTGCCCATGCCTCCATCGGCTCCCGTTATAACGGCCCACTTATCGGTATTCATTGGTTCTCCAGCTTTTTAATTTCTTTTCGTACCCCGCAAGGCAACTCCTCGTTTAGCCGCTGATGACAAGCCATCTCGATGGTGTACATACGGGCGATGCAATAGTTGCTGTGTCCGCACGAACAACGGGCGTCTTCTTCCCGCTTCATCCGGTTCACAAAGTCGGGCTCATTGAGCAACGCTCTTCCCATCTGAACTGCCTCGAAGCCGTGGCCAAGCACTTCGTCTATCTTCGCGCGCGACACCAAGCCGCCCACATAAACCAAATGCGCGTCGGGCAAAGCCTCGCGGAATTTCAACGCGTCTTCCAGGAAATAAGCCTCACTAAACGGCACGGTAGGTATCATCCATTTGCCCACCATCCGCACGCCGTACTTCAGCCACCAACAGTCCATATAATGTGTCATGGAATGGATGGGCATGGCTCCGCGCATCACATACATGGGGGCTTTGCTTACGAATCCGCCGCTCAGCACCAAGCCGTGGGCGCCGTCGTCCACCAGTCGGCGAGCCACCTGCAGGGTCTCGTCCAGCTCCATTCCTCCTTTGAAACCGTCGCGCATATTCATCTTTACCAATACGGCCATATCCGAACCGGCCGCTTTCATCACCTCGTCCATCACCATGTCCATAAACTTCATGCGGTTCTCCAGCGAGCCTCCGTATTCGTCTTTGCGACGGTTGGTGTAAGGGGAAAGGAACTGGCTAATCAGATAGCCGTGACCGGCGTGAATCTCCACCGAATCGAATCCGGATTCGCGCGCCAAGCAGACGGCCTTACCGTAAGCCTTGGCCATAGCGGGCAACTCGTCCTTGCGCATTCCGCGCACAAACGTAGGAGAATACAGATTGAATCCGCCTGAAGCCGAAATGGGCGTTTCGCCACAAATCTTCTTGTGCGACATATTCCCGCAGTGTCCCAACTGAATGCCTGCAGCAGCCCCTTCGGCGTGTACGGCATCGGTCAGGCGGCGCAAACCGGGTACTATCTCCGGGCGCATCCACAACTGACGGTCGAACGAAAGTCCGCTACGGGTAACCGCCGCATACGCCACGGTAGTCATTCCCACGCCGCCAGCTGCCACAGAGCGATGGTAGTCCAACAACATCTGAGACGGCTCATTGCCCGGACACATGCTTTCGAACGCCGCCGAACGTATCGTACGGTTTCGCAAGGTCAACGGGCCAAAAGAAACAGGCGTGAACAGTTTGGAATTCATATTATCAAGAATTAAGTTATCTGTGCAAAAATAATAAAAGGTTTTGAACACTTACTCAAAAGCGGCCATAAATACACGCTTTGCCGTTTCTATCACCGAAGGATGTTTCACCGTGGTAGGCATAGCCTTGCGCTTCTCGGCCCACGCCTTCTCCATGCCGTAAAAGTCCACGTCCTCCGCTTGGGCTTCGATGCCGTCCAGCTCACGTTGCTTTTGGGCAAAGAACGCTTCCCAGCGCGGATAGTACAAATCTTTCAGTAAGCCGCTCCATTCGCGGTGCGAATAGTCGTGCAAACCGCCTTCGTTGGCAGCGATGCTGTCGCCCCATACAGTAATGAGCATGGAGGCGTTCTTTTCGTAAAGTGCCTTTTCGGTTTCAGTCTTTCCCAAAGAGTGGGCTGCATTCAGCCATGTGCTTACCGAAAACTCCTTTCGGGTAGAAAGCAACTCATCCTGAAGCAATATCAGTTGCAGGAAGCGTTGGCTCTGTCGACGGAAACCTTCGCTGTCTTTCCGGTCGTAGCATTGCGAAACAGACTGGAGCAACGTATTACCTCTATCGGCTAAGCTCTGGCGAACGATGTCCACCAAATCGTATTCGTAGTTATTGTTTCCCCGATAACGTTCGGCCACCGACAGCAACAAGCGTGCGGCCTTAGCCGTTGAATCGGGCGAATAGAACAGTTGCGAGCAACCCCATGTGGATGTTCGCTGCAGATGAAGTCCCGGACGGGCGCAGAGTAAAGACTCGACAGTCCCCTCGCCGGGATATTTTACGGGAGCGTTGTAAACGGTATGTTCCAGCGCACGCCACGCCTCGGCGACCTCGGGTACGGTTTCGCCCCCATAACGCGCTTTCAAATAGCCCTGCAACCATCCATCGGCGCAGAAATGTTTCGCACGCCACGGAAGCTCGTAAACCAACTCGAACATGACGGGATTGTTCTCTATGCCCTCGGGTGTAGCTCCTACGCCGCCCAACGCCTTGCCGTTGGGATGGGCACAGGCACGGTAATAACCGTCAATCAACTGATTCATGCGGCCGTGCAAACCCACGTTTCCGCCAAAATTGAGCAACATGCAGTAGAGCCAACGATGCTGGCCGAACCCGTTGGTACGACACCAGTCGGAATCCTTGTCGCCCCACTGCGGAAGCTTATCGCTATATAAATCCAACACCAACATATCGCCGGCCGGTAACGGGGAAATCATCTTTTCACGCGGATTGGCCTGCCAAGCCTGTATGACCCACACGGCTTCGGGATTCGCTTTCTTCATAGCATCCCGCAAAGCCAAACCGGCCTTGGCCAAGTCTACCCCCTTGGAGCTTCCACCCTCGTGGAAAGGATCCATCGCATAGTATCGGGCTTTGCCGTAGAGCTTTTCCAACTCTTCGTAATACATGGCCGCAAACGACTGGAAATGTTCGTCCTCGGGCGAAAGGAAAGCCGGGCGCGGGAAACCGCACCACTTCCCGGGGTCGGAGATCTGGAAGCCGAGCTTCTGCCCGATGTTACGGGGCACCATGCCTGCATACCCGGGGAAGACGGGTTCGATGCCCAACTGACGCATGCGAGCCACAATCTTTTTCTGTAATTTTTCCCGCTGGGAATACCAACGCTCCGGATTGGGACCTCCCCAACCTTCCAGATTGTTCATGTTCCACCACGCCATATAGGCCGGCCCGGCAATGAACTGATTTACCTCGTCGGACGAATAACCTACACGCATCAGCAAATTGCGCCAAACCGTTTCCATTCCGGTAAGGTTAAGCACCCGGTTTATGCCGTGAAGCGCCATCCAGTCGAGTTCTTGCTCCCAACGCTTCCAGTCCCAAAACGCCATGGAATAAGAAAAGGTACAGTAATTCAAATAATAACGGTCCTTCATCGCCGTTTCCTGATGGATGCGTTCGGCAGGCAAAGGCAAAGGTTGTGGCAGTGCCTGCGACAGGTTGTTCCATGTCAGGTGAACGCCAGCTACATATTTCAGATACCAATTCAGACCGGTCGATAATGAGAGTTCGGAATTTCCCGTTATCTGCACCTTGCCGTCGCTAGCTTCGATATCGAAGAAGTCCTTGTCTCCGTCATTCGGTTGCAAACGGAATACAATATTCCCTTTCGCTGTGCCCAGCGTTACGCGCTGAGCCAACGATTCGACACTTCCCGACTTTCCGTCGGCTCTTACTGTCCCGACAAACACGGCCAGAACAATCAACAAGATGCGTACATACATAGTCTATCCTTTTTGATTCTTTTTGATTTAAAGTTATTCGCTTGTTAATGCGCTTCCAGCCAATTCTTTCCCCATCCGCAATCGGCGTGCAGAGGCACTCTCATCTGGTAAGCATGCTCCATTTCGGCCAGCACAATCTGCTCGACCTGCTGACGTTCCTCGGGCAGCACGCTAAAGTTCAATTCATCGTGTACCTGCAGAATCATCTTCGAACGGAGACCCTCCTCTCGGAAACGCTCGTAGATACGAATCATGGCTATCTTTATGATATCAGCCGCACTACCCTGAATGGGTGCGTTGATGGCGTTTCGTTCGGCGTAACCGCGAACCACAGCGTTGTGCGAATTGATATCGGGCAAGTAACGTCGGCGCTTGAATACGGTTTCGATATATCCTTGTTCGCGTGCAACACGGATGCTTCGGTCCATATATTCTTTTACATGAGGATAATTCTCGAAATACCCGTCGATAAGTTCTTTGGCTTCTTTTCGGTCTACGCCAAGCCGTTCGGCCAAGCCGAAAACCGAGATACCGTAAATGATACCGAAGTTGGCCGTTTTCGCCTTGCGCCGTTGGTCGGAAGTAACCTCCGATATGTCTTTCTTGTAAATCTTGGCAGCCGTGGCCGCATGGATATCCTCTCCTTTACGGAAAGCTTCTATCATATGAGGGTCTTCGCTCAAGTGCGCCATGATGCGCAGCTCTATTTGGGAATAGTCGGCCGAGAAGAACTCGCACCCGTCATCGGGTATAAATGCTTTCCGTATTTCCTTGCCGTCTTCATTTCGCACCGGAATGTTCTGCAAATTGGGATTGCTTGAACTCAAGCGCCCCGTTGCCGTCACGGTTTGGTTGAAAGATGTGTGTATGCGCCCCGTGGTGGGATTAATCAGTTGCGGCAACGCATCTACATAAGTACCCAACAGCTTCTTTAACCCGCGATGTTCCAATATCTTCCCCACCACTTCGTGCTTGCCGCGCAGACTTTCCAGTACCTCTTCCGAAGTAACATACTGTCCAGTCTTGGTCTTTTTGGGTTTCTCTACAATCTTCAGACGGTCGAAAAGCACCTCGCCCACTTGTTTGGGCGAAGCGATGTTGAACTCCACTCCGGCCAATCGGTGTACATCGTCTTCTATCTGACGCATGCGTGCGGTAAACAAACGAGAGGTCTCTTTCAAAGCTTCAGTATCAATGCGCACACCGTTACGCTCCATGTAAGCAAGCACGGGTACAAGAGGCATCTCAATTTCACGGAACAACGGCTCGGCTTCACTTGCCGCCAGTTCTTTCTCCAACACATGCTTCAACTTCAGAGTAACGTCCGCATCCTCACATGCGTATCGGTACACATCCGCCGGAAGAAGGTCACGCATGTTCTTCTGCCCTCTGCCTTTGGGGCCGATGAGTTCTTCGATGTGAATGGTCTCGTACTTCAAGTAAATTTCAGCCAGATAATCCATGCCGTGATGAAGCTCCGGTTGGAGAACATAGTGAGCCACCATCGTGTCGAACATCTTACCTTTGATTTCGACTCCGTAATTGCCAAGCACCATCATGTCGTACTTGATGTTCTGTCCAATTTTCAACGAACGTTCATTTTCGAACACAGGCTTGAACTTATCCACCGTTCGTTGCGCTTCGGCACGATTGGACGAAACGGGTACGTAAAAAGCCCGATTTTCGACCACGCTAAAGCTCATTCCCACCAATTCGGCGGTCATTGGGTCTGTTCCGGTGGTTTCCGTATCTAAAGCGAGCGAAGAGGATGTAAGTAATATTTGAATCAATTCGTCTTCTTTCTTTTCATTATCAACTAATTGATAATCTATATTTAGGTCTTGAAGCCTCGTGAGATTTGAATTTTTGGAATCTTTCGCTTCCCCGTCCATAAAAAAGCCAAAGAGATCGGGTTGGGAAACGGCTTGCGAAGGAGAAGCGGTAACCGAAGGTTTGGAATTTTTCAAAACCCTATCAATAAGCGAACGAAACTCAAGGTCTTCGAAGAGTCTACGCAACTCCGCCTCATCGGGTTCTTTCCTACGAAGCGCTTCCATATCGAGCTGAATGGGAACATCCGTCTTGATAGTGGCCAAGAACTTCGAGAAGGAAATCTGTTCCTTATTCGTCTCGACCTTTGTCTTTATGGCTCCTTTCAACTCATCGGTGCGAGCCAACAAGTTTTCAATGCTTCCAAACTGAGCCACTAACTTCTGCGCTGTTTTTTCGCCTACACCTGGACATCCGGGTATATTGTCGGCTGTATCGCCCATCAGTCCGAGCATATCTATCACCTGAGCTGGAGTCTGAATTCCGAATTTTGCTTTCACTTCGTTTACACCCATCACCTCAAACTCTTTATCGCCGAACTTGGGACGATACATGAATACACAGTCTGATACCAACTGACCATAATCCTTGTCGGGAGTCATCATGTAAGTGGTAATGCCACGCTTCCCTGCCTCAGTAGCCAACGTACCAATCACATCATCGGCCTCAAATCCAGAAACCTCAAGAATCGGAATGTGATAAGCACAAATAATATCCTTTATAATAGGCACTGAAAGACGGATTGCCTCGGGAGTTTCTTCGCGTTGCGCTTTATACTGGGCATACGCTTCATGCCGGAAAGTAGGTCCTGACGGGTCGAACGCAATACCGATATGCGTAGGCGACTCTTTTTTCAGTACGTCTTCCAATGTATTGACGAAGCCCATAATGGCCGAAGTATTAAAGCCTTTTGAATTTATTCGGGGATTCTTGATAAAAGCGTAGTACGCTCTGTATATTAGCGCATACGCATCAAGTAGGAACAGTTTATCCATTCGTGTTAAATGATATTAGGTTTCTACCAAAGTTGCTTTTTTGTCCTTACAAAAGTACAAAAAAATGCAGTGTTAGGCGTTTTATTATTACTTTTGCGCACAAATTAATCTCCATGGACAAGTTAGACGCAATCAAATCACCGGTAAAAAAAGAACTGGACGAGTTTCAAAAGCTATTTGATTCTTCGCTACAAAGCACAACTCCCTTACTGAATGAAGTGTTGGGATACGTGAGAAAACGCAACGGAAAGATGATGCGTCCCATTCTGGTGATGCTGATGGCCAAACTATTCAAAGGAGCAGTTAGCCTAGCTTCTTTACATGCAGCCTTGTCTTTGGAACTACTGCATACCGCAAGCCTCGTACACGACGACGTGGTAGACGATAGCGACAAGCGCCGCGGACAGTCTTCGGTTAACGCCATATACGACAACAAAGTTTCGATTTTAGTCGGCGACTATATGCTGGCCACCAGTCTTAAGCACGCAGCCCTTACCCAGCATCTCGACTTGGTAGAACTGGTAGCCCGATTGGGACAGAACTTGTCAGAGGGCGAAATCATCCAACTGGCCAACACTGCCAACCAAGACTTTTCGGAAGACGTCTATTTCGAGGTTATCAAGAAGAAAACAGCAGCCTTATTCTCGGCCAGCGCCGAAAGTGGAGCAATCTCGGTGGGAGCTTCGGAAACAGAAACAGAACTTGCCGCAAACTTCGGCGAACTAGTGGGCATCGCTTTCCAAATAAAGGACGACATCTTCGATTATTTTGACAGCCCCGAAGTAGGAAAGCCATCGGGCAACGATATGCTGGAAGGAAAGCTTACACTTCCGGCTATCCATGTGCTGAACACTTGCGCCGATGATGATATGCGCAGCTTGGCTCTGCGCATCCGCGCCCTGTCGGCAACAAAAGAAGAAATTGCTCAGTTTGTAGACTACGTAAAGCGTGAAGGAGGCATCGAATACGCCCAAGAGGTCATGCGCCAGTACCGCAACAAAGCCGTTAATCTACTTCCTCAGGCAGACTCGGAGATAACGAAAGCCCTTACCGCTTATATTGACTATGTAGTGGAGCGCAACAAGTAACTTCCATCCATCCAACAAAAAAGAAACGCCTTCTTCCATGAGCAACTCTTGTCGCAGTCACAGAAGAAGGCGTTATTCGTGTTATTCTCAAAGAATCCGTTAGAAGAACTTAGTCTCCTTGCCCACGATATCGGAAAGCAGCACGTTGGCCAAGCGACTCGTTCCGAGACGGAACAATTCGTTGGTCAGCCAGTCTTTGCCCAATACTTCCTTCACAATGGTATAATAAACCAATGCATCGTGTACTGTATTGATTCCTCCGGCAGGTTTAAAACCGACCTTACGTCCGGTTTCACGGAAGTATTCTTTAATGGCCTGACACATCACATAGGCAGCTTCGGGAGTAGCCGAGACCTTCTCTTTTCCAGTAGATGTCTTGATAAAATCAGCACCTGAATACATGGCAAGAAGAGATGCTTTCTTGATATTGGAAGCGGTTTCCAACACCCCCGTTTCAAGGATTACCTTCAAGTGTTTTTCTCCACACACTTCCTTCAGTTCTTGTATCTCGTCGCACATCGCTTCGTAATCGCGGCTCAAGAACTTGCCCACGGGAATCACAATGTCTATTTCATCTGCGCCATCGTGCAGAGCCATTGCCGTTTCGGCTACCTTCACCTCGGTAAATGTCTGCGAAGATGGGAATCCACCCGAAACGCAAGCGATATTCACGTGATCGGCTTCCAGCGTATCATTAACCACTTCGGCCATATTGGGATAAACACAAATGGCAGCCACATTGTCTAGGTCGGGATAAGCGTCTACGAAATCGTTGACATGCTGCGTGAACTTCATCACACTCAAATCGCTGTCGGTACATTTCAGCGTGGTAAGGTCAATGCAGTGAAATAGCAGTTTCTTCACTTCCATCGTATTGTTCTCTTCCACATTGCGCTCAATGAGCCGTGCCACTTCCGAAGCCACTTTCACATCGTCCAGCTCCGTATTGTATTTGTTCAGTGCTTCCTCGTATTTACTCGGTCCGTTCAGGTTCTCCCGGTCTACTGATTCCATTTCGAGGTCGTAATTCTCTTCCATATTCATGATAGTTTTGGATTGTTTTTATGTCTTTCCTTATCTCTTTCAGTCTTCTTCCGCAGGTTTTGCGCAAACGCCTCGGTAAGGTTCACACCCGTTTGGTTGGCCAAACAGAGCAGTACCCACAACACATCGGACATCTCGTCGGCCAAGTTGTCCTTCTCGCCGGCCTTAAATGACTGGTCACCGTACTTGCGAGCCATCACACGAGCCAACTCTCCGACTTCCTCTGTCAAGACGGCCATGTTTGTCAGCTCACTGAAATACCGCACGCCGTAACGCTTTATCCAGTCATCTACCGCATGCTGCGCTTCATCTATCGTCATCTTTATTCTTTGTTTTTCGTATCCATCCAGATGGTTACCGGCCCATCGTTCAGTAGCTCCACTTTCATGTCGGCTCCAAATTCGCCCGTCCCCACCGGTTTGCCGATTGCATTGCTTAGTCCACGGCAGAAATATTCGTATAAAGGGATGGCGTGCTCATGTCCGGCCGCACGGATATACGATGGTCTGTTTCCCTTCTTGGTAGATGCCATCAGCGTGAATTGGCTAACCACCAATATCTCGCCGTCAATGTCCATTACCGATTTGTTCATCACGCCATCGGCATCATCGAAGACCCGAAGGCCGGAAATCTTCCGGCACAGCCAGTCGGCATCTTCCTCCGTATCGGCTTCTTCAACGCCCACCAAGACCAAAAAGCCTTGCTTGATAGCCGACTTGCAATAGCCGTCTATCGTAACCGAAGCATGTTTTACGCGTTGTATAACTACTCTCATCGTTTTCTGTTTTCACAAAGATAGGGATTATTTTCGAAATCCTATTCGTGTAAAGCCTCTTTTACGGCCTTTGCGGCACTTTCACCCACCACTGAAGACACTTCCTCCAGACTGGCCTTACGAATGCGCGCCACGCTTTTAAATGCAGTCAGCAGCGCCGTCTTTCGTTTCTCGCCCACGCCCTTTATTTCGTCAAGGGCAGACGCTATTTGCGATTTGCTCCGCTTGTCGCGGTGGAATGTGATTGCGAAGCGGTGTACTTCGTCCTGAATATTTTCCAACAGACGGAACAACGGCGTACCCTGCTTAATACCTACAGCCTTCGGCGGGAATCCCGAAAGAATCTCCGAGGTACGATGACGGTCGTTCTTCGCCAATCCGGCAATGGGAATCCGCAGGTGTAACTCGTCTTCGATAACTTCGCGCACGACTTCCATTTGCCCCTTTCCTCCATCGGTCAAGATGAGGTCAGGAAGCTCTCCCTGCTCTTCCACAATGCGTGAATACCTGCGCCGCACCACCTCCTGCATTGAGGCGTAATCGTCTGGCCCCGTCACAGTCTTGATGATGAACTTGCGATAGTCTTTCTTGCTGGGCTTTCCTTTCTTGAATACCACGCATGCAGCCACCGCATCGGATCCCTGAATATTCGAGTTATCGAAGCACTCGATGTGAAAAGGCAGCTTCTCCAGATGCAGTTGCTCCTGAATTTCTTTCAGCAAGCGCACGTCGCGCTGCTCGGGATTGAGCTTTTCGGCCTGTTTTAGGCGGTCTACCTTGTATTGCTTTACGTTCAGCACCGAAAGTTCTAACAGATGCTTCTTGTCACCTCGCTGAGGGATGGTAAACGTTACACCCTCCAACTCCATATCCAGTTCGAACGGCACTATAATCTCTTTTGATAAACTCTTGTAACGCTCTCTCATCTCCACAATGCCCAGTTGCAGCAGTTCTTCTTTCGTCTCATCCAACCGTTTCTTGTATTCGAACGTGAACGCCTGATTGACGCAACCGTTGGTGATGTGCAGGTAATTGATGTAAGCTGTCCCCTCATCGGTTTCTATTGAGAACACATCGATGTTATGCAGCACGGCGCTCACCACTTCACTCTTCGAGCGGTACGCCTCTATCAAGTCGTATTTCTCTTTCAACTTCTGCGCCTCTTCAAACTTCATTTCGGCGGCCAGACGCATCATCTCGTCCATCAGCGCCTGGCTGATAACCTGCGTATTTCCGCGCAAGATTTCTTTCACTTGAGCGATGCTCTGCATGTATTCATCGTGCGACTGCAGCGCTACACAAGGGCCCTTGCAATTCTTGATATGGTATTCCAGACACACCTGGAACTTCCCGGCGCGTATATTTTCGGGCGTCAACGCCAAATGGCACGTACGCAACGGATAAACCCGCTTTATCAGCTCCAGAACGGCCATCATGGATGGCGTATGGCTATAAGGTCCGTAGTAGACCGATCCGTTACGGACTATCTTGCGAGTCTTAAATACCCGAGGGAAATATTCGTTGGTCACGCAGATGGAAGGATAACTCTTGTCGTCCTTCAGCAGTACGTTGTAACGAGGCTTGTATTTCTTAATTAGGTTATTTTCCAGCAACAGGGCGTCTTCCTCCGAATTGACCACGATATAGCGGATATCCGCAATTTTACTGACCAACACCCGTGTTTTGGCCGATTGATGTTCCTTTGAGAAATACGAATACACACGTCGTTTCAGATTCTTCGCCTTGCCCACGTAGATAATCGTACCCTCACGGTTCAGGTACTGATAGATGCCAGGCCCTGTAGGTAAGTTAAGCACGATACCGCGCAAATATTCGTTTGTGTTCAGTTCTTCCATAGCAGAAAACGTTGAAATGAAAAGAAGCGGACTGAACAAGGCTCACCACAACTCCGCAGGTGCGCTCATTCAATCCGCAAGATTATTCAGCAGACGGTGATACCGCCTCCCCTGATTACAGTTCGAGTAAAGAGGCTATTTCTACATCTCCATCGAAAGCCTTACGGCCTTCCAAGGCCCGAAGTTCGATGACAAAGTTCACATAAACAGCTTTTGCACCGAGTTTCTTTACCAGTCGGTACGCTGCCGACATCGTTCCACCAGTGGCCAGCAAATCGTCGTGCAACAAAACAACATCATCCGGACCGATTGCGTCCTTATGGATTTGGATGGTATCTGTTCCGTATTCCTTCTGGTAAGACTCCTCTACCACTTCGGCAGGCAATTTACCCGGCTTGCGCGCCAACACGAATCCAGCGCCCAGACGAGCCGCTACAGCCGCGCCCAAAATAAAGCCGCGCGATTCTACGCCCACTACCTTGGTGATGCCTTTGTCCTTATACATTTCACTCAGTTCGTCAATGAGTCCCTGCAAACATTCGCTGTTTTTGAACAGGGTAGTCACATCGTAGAACAAGATTCCCGGCGTTGGGAAATCGGGGATTTCCCGAAGGTTCTTCTTTAATGTTTCTTTGTTCATATTCAAATTGTTATATTAGTTTCTTAAATTACTTGTTTCACGTGAAACACCGTCGCATCACCTACCCAATAAGACCAAGAGCACATTGATATCGCTAGGCGACACACCGGGAATCCGGCTGGCCTGCGCCAGTGTCTCGGGGTCTATCTTAACGAGCTTCTGACGCGCCTCGGTAGAGAGTGACTGCAGATTGGCGTAATCGAACTTGCCTTGAATGCGGATAGTCTCCAACCGATGAATTTTATCGGCTATCATGCGTTCGCGGTCGATATACCCACGATACTTAATCTGTACTTCGGCAGCTTCCATAATCTCGCCTTTGCGGTCGGGTATTGCCGCAAGCACTTCATCCAAAGCCGGAACATAAGGCGCCAGGTTTTCCAACGTAATCTGCGGACGCCCCAACAGGTCGATTAGTTTGCAGCCGTGAGACAGACGGGTCGTGCCCAGAGTTTCCAGCGAATCGTTTATCAGGTCGGCCTTGATGGAATAGTCTTTTGCGAAATCCACAATGCGCTGCACTTCTTCTTTCTTGCGGCAGAGCATGTCGTAACGGTCGCGTTTAGCCAATCCCAAGCGATAGGATTTTTCGGTCAGGCGCACGTCTGCATCGTCTTGGCGAAGCAGAATGCGATATTCGGCACGCGAGGTAAACATGCGATAAGGTTCGTCTACTCCTTTCGTTACCAAGTCGTCTATCAGAACGCCGATATACGCCTCATCACGGCCTAACACAAACGGTTCGCCTCCGTGGCAGTTGACATGGGCGTTTATTCCGGCAATAATCCCCTGTCCGCCGGCTTCTTCGTATCCGGTTGTTCCGTTTACCTGTCCGGCGAAGAACAGGTTTTTCACTATCTTCGACTCAAGCGTATGCCTCAGTTGCGTAGGATCGAAGTAATCGTATTCGATGGCATAACCGGGGCGATAGATTACAACATCCCGAAAGCAAGGAATCTTCTTCAGAGCCGCCAACTGCACGTCCATAGGGAGCGACGATGAAAAGCCATTCAGATATAACTCGCTCGTGTTTTCACCTTCAGGTTCCAAGAAAAGCTGGTGTTGCGGTTTATCGGGGAATGTTACAAGTTTAGTCTCAATGCTGGGACAGTAACGCGGACCGACGCTCTGTATTTGCCCGTTATAAAGGGGCGAATCGGCCAATCCGCTACGCAAGGTATCGTGTACCGCTTCGTTTGTATAGCACGTCCAGCACTGCAGTTGTTTCAATCGGCGCGGCTCGCTGATGAAAGAGAATCGGTGGAAATCGTTTTCGCCGTCTTGCGTATCCATCAGCCCGAAGTCTACGCTTTTCGCGTCGATACGGACAGGCGTTCCGGTTTTCATACGGCCGGAAGTGATGCCGTGTCGGGTAATGGATTCAGTCAGATGATAGGATGCAGGTTCTGCGCAGCGGCCTCCGGCCAGCATCTTCCGGCCGATGTGCATCAATCCGTTCAGGAATGTACCAGCGGTAAGCACCACGCACTTGGCGCGAAACGTCACGCCCCAACAAGTCTGTACGCCGATTACTTCGCCGTTTTCCACCAGCAGTTCTTCTACGGTGTCTTGCCAGATATGCAGATTGGGAATGCTGTCCAACACTTCGCGCCACGCCCAGATGAATTTCCCGCGGTCACACTGCGCGCGCGGACTCCACATGGCGGGACCTTTCGAGCGGTTCAACATACGGAACTGAATGGCTGTGCGGTCGGTCACCAACCCCATGTAGCCACCCAAAGCGTCTATTTCGCGAACGATTTGGCCTTTCGCTATTCCGCCTACGGCAGGATTACAGCTCATCTGCCCTATTTTGTTCATATCCATCGTAATCAGACAGGTCTTCGAGCCGAGGTTTGCAGCGGCAGCCGCAGCCTCGCAGCCGGCGTGTCCGGCTCCAATTACAAGAACGTCGTACGTAAATTCCATGAGTTATGTTTTAAATTCAGTACAAAAATACGAAAAAGATAGGACTTCTCCTTACTCTTCTGTAAACTGCGGCAGCAAAGCCAACGCCTTATCCTCGGCAGCTTCCATGATTTCGCGCTCACCCGGCCCCTTGTCATTAATGCCGCACAGGTGCAGGATGCCGTGAATGATGACGCGGTGCAACTCAGTTTCGTACGGCGCGCCGAACTGTTCGGCATTGGTCCTTACAGTATCCAGACTGATGAACAGGTCGCCCGACAAACGATTCCCCTCACAATAGTCAAACGTAATGATGTCGGTGTAATAGTCGTGTTGCAAATACTGGCGGTTTACCTCCAATATCTTCTCGTCCGAGCAGAAAATGTAGGCTATCTCACCCACCTTTTTCCCGTAGCTTTCAGCCACAGCCTTTATCCACGCCGTGGTTTCTCTCTTCTTGATGTGGGGCATTTCCACCCCTTCGGTTTGATAAGTAATCATTATTCAGACAGTAATTTATCTAAAAGAACAAATAGCAAATAAATATGGCGGCCAGCACTCCGGCCAAGTCGGCCAGCAAGCCACAGGGCACGGCGTGACGGGTACGCACCACGCCTACACTACCGAAGTAAACGGCCAGGATGTAAAAGGTGGTATCGGTAGAGCCTTGGAAAATGCAAGCCAAACGCCCCACAAACGAGTCGGCACCGTAGGTATTCATGGCGTCCACCATCAGTCCGCGCGCACCGCTTCCGCTCAGAGGTTTCATCAGAGCCGTGGGAAGCGCGCCCACAAAGTCGCTGTTCAGGCCGCAGCGATCGACCAACCAGGCCACGCCTTGTATCAGATAATCCATGCAGCCTGAGGCACGAAACACGCCGATGGCCACCAGTATGGCCACCAGATAAGGTATGATACGCACGGCGGTACTGAAGCCTTCCTTTGCGCCCTCGATAAACGCGTCGTACACGTTCACACGGCGACGTACTCCCGCCAGAATAAACCCTACGATAATCAGAAACAGAAGCACGTTGGCCACGGTAGTGGAACAGGTATCTATCTGCTGTTTGTCAAGGCTCTGAAAGAAGAAGATGACCGCCGCTATCAGCAGACTCGCACCGCCCAGAAAGAGCAGTATCGTCTTGTTCAACAAGTTAATGCGCTGATAAATACTTACGGTAACGATACCGGCCAACGTGGAAAAGAACGTAGCCAACAAGATGGGTACAAACACATCGGTAGGTTGCGCCGCTCCCATCTGGGCACGATAAACCATAATACTGATGGGGATAAGGGTCAAACCCGAAGTGTTGAGTACCAAAAACATAATCATCGGATTGCTGGCAGTGTCTTTCCGCGGATTCAGTTCCTGCAGCCCCTCCATAGCTTTCAGCCCCAGAGGCGTAGCCGCGTTGTCCAGCCCCAACATATTGGCTGCCAGGTTCATAAAGATGCTTCCCGTAACGGGATGTCCCTTAGGTATTTCGGGGAAAAGTTTACAGAAGAGCGGGCTTAAAGCCTTGGATAACAGGCCGATGACACCGCCTTTCTCCCCGATTCGCATGATTCCCATCCACAAGGCAAGCACACCCGTCAGCCCCAGAGATATCTCAAAGGCCGTCTTCGATGAGCTAAAAGTGGAATTGACGATAGCGGGAAACACGTCGGTGTCGCCAAAGAAGATTAAGCGGACCACCGCAGCCGCAAAGGCGGCCACAAAGAATGCCACCCAAATGTAATTCAGAACCATACGGATTTAAATCTTTATTTTACCGCCGCAAAAATAAAGATTTAAATCCGAAAAACTTATGCCGGATAGTTCAAATTCTCATCCGTAGCGCATTCCAGCACTTCGGTAAGGTATTTGCGGGCTTCCCAGCGAGCCATTGGCAGGTTCATCAGCAGATAATTTCCACAGTCCTTGGCGGTAGCGCCGGGCACATCGCCCTCGTATTCGGCCACGAAACGAAAGGTTTCTTTCATCAGCTCCAGCACATCAGCCGAGCGCAGGTCGCCTTTCATCACCAAGTAGTTGCCAGTAAGGCAACCCATTGGCCCCCAATAAATTACTTTATCCGCCCACACCGGATGATTCCGCAGGAAAGTAGCGGCCAGGTGCTCGATGGTATGGATGGCCGACGGGCTGAGACACGGCTCGCGGTTGGGTTCTTTCATGCGAACGTCGAAAGTGGTGACCGTCTCTTCGCCCACCCTATCCTGGCGAGACACGTAAATGCCTCGCTTCAGGCGGATATGATCAATGGTAAAACTCGGAATCTTTTTCATTGTAGTTTATAGTTTGTTGGGTAATGAACGTAAGAATGTTTCAGTGACATGGAACGAGCGGTCGGCCATCTCGCCCCAGAAGTTCTGGTACTGTTCCAGATGCTTGTCCGCCCCCGGGGTATCGCTGATGATGCGGAAGCTAATAAACGGAACGTGATAGAGATAGCATATCTGAGCGATGGAGCCAGACTCCATATCTACCGCCAATCCTTCGGGGAACTTCCCTTTGATTTCGTCCAGTTCGCTACGGTCGGTCACGAACTTGTCTCCGCTGCATATCAGGCCTCCGTGTATGGCGGTTTCGGTATCGAGCTGCATGGCGCAACGGAACAGCGTTTCGTTTCCTTCAAACATCAGCGGCATGCCTTGTATCTGTCCGTAGGCGTTGCCCTCGCCGCACCACACGTCGTGATACACTATCTGGCGGCTCACCACCACGTCCATTACGCCCAGACAGGTATCTATCCCGCCGGCTACACCGGTGCTGATGATACAATCGGGAGCAAAGTTCCTTATCAGTTCCACCGTGCCTGCCGCAGCGTTTACCTTTCCGATGCCACACTGCATCAGCACCACACTGTTTCGGCCGATAGCTCCCTCGGTATAGGTGTAAGGGCCTACCGTCTGTTCTGTCTTGTTCTCCATTTGGGCAGCCAGTTGCTTCTGTTCGGAGGTCATGGCCGTGATAATTCCTATTTTCATGTTTTGGTCTGTTTTTGAAGGCAAAGATAGCGAAAAGATAGACATCGCGTATTGAGATAATAGATGATTTGTCCCGACGAAGTCTCCGTATCACAACTGTGGTGAAAGTCGTACCACAGTTGCGGTGATAGTCGTATCACAACTGCGGTGATAGTTGTACCACAACTGCGATACGATAACTTTGCGCCGAGAAGCATGATTTTCAACATTATAGACATCTGCATTTGCAATCCTCAAAAAAACTGTCTACTTTTGCATAGAGAGATAAAACTAAGTGCCTAATATCACCACAAAACGACATCCGGAATGCAACTTGGAGAATACATCTATCTGATAAACGGAAGCATCTGCCTGGCCATCGCCATCCTCTTGCTTTCCACCAAGGATTCTTCAGAGAACGTACGGGCAGGCATTCACAGCAAGAGGTATCTGATTATCGCCTCCCTCGTCTGCGTACTGACAACTGCGCTGGCCGTAGCGCTCAATTTGTACGGACTCCCCACGGATGTGGTGCCCAGCGTGGTTATTCCTGCTGCAGCCTTGACGCAACTCCAGCTCATCGGGTACAGCATTCTGGAGCGGACGCACGCTCGCTCGTGGTTATTCCGGCAGAAAGCCCTGTCGCTGCTTCCCCTGCCGCTGGCCGCAGGCCTGTACTTCTCCGCCGAGCAAGGACTGCTGGACAAACGACTGGTTTCCCCCATTCTGTACGGCGTTTACGCCTTGTCCTTTATGGTGCATTGCGCCGTTCTAGCGCTAAAATCCTACCATTTCATCGGGAAAAGAAAGAAAGACAAGGAAGACACCGCGTGCCGAAGAGAAGTATTTATCATCGGGTTGGAATACATCTGCTACTTCGGCTTGACGTTCGTCTTCTGGGGCGCGCAGACACATCCCACTTACCCGCTTCTCGCTTCGCTGATAGGTACGGCCATCTTCTTGCATTGGGGCACGATAGCCATTGACCAAAGCCGGGAGAATTTCATCGTGGTACGTCCCATAGAGTCTACCCCCCCCCAAAAAAATTCGTTAGAACACCCTGAGAACCAAGAAGAGGACAAGGAAGAGTTTTCCGAGCACAACATCACCAAGGCCATCCTCCTCTGGGAGAAACGCCCCGAAAAGCCTTATTTAAAGGAAGGTATCGCCGTGGCCGACGTAGCCAATCAGTTGGGCATCGCCGAGGTACAACTGTCGTTCGTGCTGAATCACTCGCTGCACCAAAACTTCAGCTCGTGGATAAACCGGCTGCGCATCGAAGAGGCCAAATGGCTGCTCCGCCAGAACCCGCAAATGACCATTGTAGACGTAGCGTACGCCTCGGGGTTCTCTGACGCGAACACGTTCTCCCGAAATTTCAAGAAACAGACAGGAATATCACCTTCCGCGTACAAAACGGCACTAAACAACGAGGGCACGGAGGCGTAACCGAACAATTCGGACAATTTGCCGTCCTAACGTATTTTTACCTTCCTACTTTTACCAAAAACCCATCAGATTTTTTCCATCCGACAATTTTAACAGAAAATCATCGGCTGGGAAAGTTATGAATTCCGCAATTTTGTAATGTAAAAATTACCCCCCCCCGAGCGAGGGACACGGGTAGCAAAAACTTTAAACAAAAAGACGTATTACTAAACAACCCGCGAATTGGTCAAACAGACGAAAGCCTGCGTAGCCGAAGAGCACGAATAAAAAACTAAAACTAAAGAACGAGCACCCTGCGACGGTGGCCTTTCCTGAGGAATAAAGCCGCAGTGGTGCTCCAGTAACTAACCATTCAAAAAAGAGAAGCAGTGCTAACGCTCCCGTTCGTACAAACGGCGGAGCATGTCTGCTAAAGTATTATGAAGGAAACGACGGTACGATATAGAAAACGGTGCTTGAGCATCATCACGGCCTTGGCCGTGTGCGGAGAATCATTTGCCAGCGATGTAAGTCGGCAGATGATGGATCTTCGTTTTTCCTTTACCGACTATATTCCTTATTACTCTACACTTGTTATATCAGCTTTCAAAGGATTTCCGTGGGTGGTGCGCATCTCCTATTTAGGCTTGCTGGCATGCGCCGTTACCATGATAGTTTTCATTGTTCTGCTTTACCGCATCTGGTATAAACGCCGCCGAAACGATGCCTTTTACCAAAAGATACACGATTACTACTTCGACCCGATATGCGAAGTGATGTCTTGCAAACAGGCACTCGACATGGATGACGTAGAAGAACGCACCCGGTACAACGAAAGCAAGAACAAGCAAAGAAAAGAGCACTGGAAGAACTGGCAGTTCTGGCAAATAGGAAAACTGCTGATGACCGCCAAGAGTTTTTGCGATAACTACAACGTAGCCAACCTCATCACGCTAGTGAAGATGTTCGGCATGGACGTATTTGTCGACAAGCAGTTGGCCTATTCCGTCAAGACTGACCCCATTAAGGCTCTCCAGATGGCACAGTTCCTTATTATAAAGGTGCCCGAAAGTAGTTTGGCTCGCCTGCTGAACTCGAAAGACATGAACCTGCGCAAGGAAACGCGTATGTATCACATGATGATAGACGAGTACAACCCCTTCCGCTTCTTCGAGGAAGCGAACGTAGACTACGAGTACCGCAAGTGGGACGACTTGGAAATCCATCACCTGCTTCGCTCCCGAAAACACATGAAAAAGCCCATTCCATCGTTGGTTCCGCTAATTTTGCAGACCGACGACGTGAAGCTCAAGTCGTGTCTGATACGCGAAGTCGCTTTCTGGGGCAACCAGAAAGACATACACCGAATGGAGAAATACTTCACCGGAAAAGAGCTTGCTTTCCGTCGCGCCGCCATACAGTGCATGAGCTACAGCAAGAACAAGGCGTGCGAAAAAGACCTGATGGCCAGCTACTCGGTACAACCCGAAGACTTGCGCCAAGAAATCATCCGAACCATATACCTGATACGTTCGGGAGAGGCTGCCGACTTCTTGGTATCGGCCTACCAACAGACCGTAACGACGAGCACCAGGTACGTCGCGCTTTACTTCATGTACATGTATAACATAGAATCGCGTATCTTGTTCAACAAGCTTGAGCAGGAAGCCGATGAAAAGGACCGCTTGCTCTTCAATCAGGTACGCGCATACATCGAATTAGCTAAAAGGAGGAACGCAGCATGAAAGACATATTCCTTTACTTCTACGGCTATCTGATTTTTTTCTACTCGATGGCTCTGATGCTTTCATACGTGACGCTGATGATTCTTTCGTACCGCAGTCTGAGACGAAACAAAAATCCCTTATCGGACAACTACGTGAAGCAAATATTCCGCTACAGCCCGTACACTCCGGGCGTTTCCATCGTAGCGCCGGCATACAACGAGGAAAAGACCATCATCCACAACGTGCTCTCGCTGCTGCAGCAGGATTACCCCTTGTTCGAGGTAATTATCGTAAACGACGGTAGTACTGACTCTACACTGGAAAAGATGATTGAGTACTTCGAACTCGTAGAGATGCCTTTCGTATATCAGGCACGTATCGCATCGAAGCCGTTCAAACGGCTGTTCATCTCGAAAAACCCGAAATACGAGCAGCTCCGCGTGGTGGACAAGGAAAACGGAGGAACAAAGGCCGATGCCGTAAACGGCGGACTGAACATCGTGCGCTATCCTTACTTCATCAATACCGATGTGGACTGTATCCTTTCGAAAGACGCCATCTATCGGTGTATTCGCCCGATGATTGAGCAAAACCACATCATCGCCGTGTCGAGTGTAATGGGTATCGCCAACGCCTGCGACGTAGAGAACGGTGTCATGAAGAAATACCGCATCCCCAAGAGTCCGGCAGCCCTGTTCCAAACGCTGGAGTACTTGCGTTCGTTCCTCATCGGAAAGATGGGATGGTCTGCCCTAAACGCCATGCCGAACGTTTCGGGAGGTTACGGTATGTTTGATACTCAAATAGCCATTGCGGCCGGCGGTTACAGCTCCGACTCCTTGGCTGAGGATATGGATATCCTGATACGAATGATAGGATACTGCTGCGACTTCAACCTGAAATACCGGGTCGTACAGATTCCCGACTCGTGCTGTTGGACCGAAGTTCCGTCCAACATGTCGCTTTTCAATCGTCAGCGTACCCGCTGGGGACACGGACTTGCACAGACATTCAGCCGATACCAAAAGATGATTTTCTCACGCAAATACAAGATGCTGGGACTCGTCACCATGCCCTATATGCTGATATTCGAGTTTCTTGCGCCGATTATCGAAGCCGTGGGTTTCTTTGTGTTCATCTACCTCGCCGTAACCGGCAAGGTGAACTGGGAGTCATCAGTGGTCTTCTTCGCGCTGATTTATCTGTTCTGCCTGCTGCTCTCCATCGTTGTTATCTATTACGACTATTTACAGAACAGAGGCAAGATTTTCCCCTACTTCCGCTTGGTAGCAGCCGCCATGATGGAACCGATATTATACCACCCTTTCGTTGTGTTCTTCGCGCTGAAAGGGTATCTGCGCTACCTGTTCCGTAGAAAGGTTACATGGGGCGAAATGGAACGTAAGGGATATAAAAACAAAGAAAACGAGAATAATACCGAACAAACCTCATCTGCGGATACCGCAGACTCAACGCCGGATGTCATCCTTGGCAGCGAAAAGAACGGCGGAGAGCCCAACAGTAATCCAGATGGAGAAGAGAACGGACAACAATATTAACCACTCAAAACATTCAGAGACATGCGCATCACACACTTCATACTCGGATTCCTTATCCTGTTCTTCGCGATTGGACTTTGGGCTGCCAACCTTGACGACAACCAGTCGGAAAATGACGGTATCCATACCCCTGACTACTACGCGCAAAACGTGCGTATGGCATTCAAGCAGGGGCACTGGGAAGACGGGAAGCGTCTGCTGGATGTGGGACTGGAAAAGTATCCCAATGAATCGAATCTGAACATGTTGGCCGGCTCGTACTTCTATCACAAGAGAAGCTACGACGACTCACGCTACTACCTGGTACGGTCGGTGCGCGCCGATCAGGAAAACGTGGAAGCCAAGCAACTGCTGGTAAACGTGGAGGATTCTACCCATAACTACTCGAGCGCCATCTGCTACGTAAACGAGCTGCTGGAGCTTAATCCTTACTGGAAAGGACTCTGGCGCAAAAAGATACAGCTTTTCCGCAAACAGGGGAACATAGAAGAAGCCGACCGCCTGCTGCACCGTTTCTGTAAAATCTATCCGAACGACTCGACCATGCGCCGAGACCAAGGCGGTTACTTGGAAGAAGACTACCTGCAAGCCAAGAACAAGGGCGACAAGAGAGAAATAATCAACACCTTGACCGAACTGGTTCGGTTTAACACCGACAACGAAGAGTATTATCTGGCACTGAGCAACCAGCTCCTGCAGGAAGGCAAGGAAAGCGAAGCCATCGAAGTAGCCGAACGGGGCGTTTCGAACCTCCCGCAAAGCACCGCTTTAGCCATCAAGAAAGCCAGCATTCTGGCCGGCCAGGCACGCTACCCCGAAGCGCTGACATTCATCGAAGCGTGCATGAAGAAGAACCGAAACGGCCGACTGTCGACTTTCTATAACCAACTAAGCCTGGAAGCCGCCCGTGCGGAAGCCAAGCGCGACCCGTACGTACTGTACGGCAAAGTGTACGAAACGCAGAAGAGCCAAGAAGCTCTCGACTATCTGCTCTCTACTTCCATCACGCGCGGATATTACGAAGACGCCTTGTTCTATATCGACGAAGCGCGCAAGCGCGAGGGGGAAACCCCTGCCCTGCTCTATAAATCATACATCGTCAATAAGCGTATGGGCAACGAACGCGCGGCCAACAATCTGCTGAGCCGACTGTACGAACGTACTCCCAACAACACCGATGTGGCCGATGAACTGGCTCGTCTACGTTTGGAACAAGGCACACGCTATATGGAAGACGACTCGTTTACCGAAGCCTTGGGTTATCTGCAATTCGCAGCCGACCACGCCGTCGACCCTGAACTGATAGAAACGGCATACAGCCGGATGGTGACTTGCTACATTGGCATGCACCGCTATTCCGAAGCCGATGAAACGCTGGAAGCACTGCATAACCGATTCCCCGACCGCTCCAACTATGTGGAAAAGAAAGCCAATCTGATGCAGTTGCGCAATCACAAGAAAGACGCGCTCGACTTCTTGTATGATACCGCTCAAAACACGACTGACGAGCTGGACCGACTGACCGTTATCAGTGCTTACGAGGAAATAGCGGTGCCTTACATCAAATCGCTGACAGAGTTGGGAGCAACGGCAAAAGCCTATAGCGAAAGCGAACGTCTGCTGCAACTCGTTCCATCATCGGAACTGGGACTGCACTATGCCGTCAACACTTCAGCCAAGCTACGCCATTGGGATGAGTTCGACAACCACGTAGCTGCCGGACGCAAGTATTATCCCGACAGCCACTTCTACCTCATTAAGCAGGCTTCCATCTACCAACGTCAGAAAGACTATACCGGCGCACTGCAACTGCTGCGCCCCGAACTGGACGAATACATGGGCGATACGCTGCTGGTAAACGCGTTCAGCGAAAGTAGCTGCGAATGGGCCAACGCACTGATTAAGAAGCATGAACCCGACTCGGCGCTCGTAGTCGTAGACTCGGCACTGGTATTCAATCCCGAAAACTGGGACCTGCTCTACACCAAAGGACTGGCATACGAAGCTCTCCACCAGTTCGACTCGGCCTATGTGTACCAACGGTACTACAAACCGTCGTTCCTGGAAGCGTCCGAATACAAACAGCACCTGAACAGTTTGCTGAGCAGAAGCTACCCGAACACCATCCGGGTAGAGTATCTGCAGAGCCGCTACGGTGACGAAGACGTGCTGACCTCTGTGGCTACGATAGAATATAGCCGCAAGCTGAAAGACCAGAAGAACACCATCACCGGACGCGTGAACTACGCCGGACGTGACGGCGACATAAACGGTTCGTATGCCACCACGCAAGTGCCGGGCGGTACGGGCTTCCAAATTCAAGGAGAATGGGAACACCAATTCAACCAGAAATGGACGGGAATGATTAACGCCGCTTGGGCCAACAAATACCTCCCCGAATTGATGGCCAACGTCAAGCTGACGCGCACGTTCAAGAACGAGTGGGAACTGGAAGGACACGCAGGCTACCGCCGTATCAATATGTATAAGAAGAATTTCGCTTTCGACAGTTCGACAAACGAGTGGACGTTCGATAGCTGGGACAAGCAGAATCAAAACCTGCTCAACGCTGGAGTGGGAGCAGCCAAAACCCTGAACAACTTCTGGGTAAACGCCAAAGTGGACGGTTACTGGCTGAACAAGAAGCTTTACTTCAACGCAAGCGCACAAGGCAAGTACTTCCCGCTGAGCGATGGCAGAACGTGCATTCAGGCTATCGCCGGTATAGGTACGGCTCCTGAAGCTGCCGTATTGGACTACGCGATGCCCAACTCGTTCGAACACATGAACACCATGGTTGGCTTGGGAGCGCAATACCAAATCCATCCGCACGTCACACTGGGCGTACAGGGCGAATGGCATACGTTCTACTCGCAAACCAATTCACGTACAGGAACGCAAACCAATTATACCGATTTTATCAATTCTACATATAAGAATCTGTTCAATGTTGACTTCCAAGTACTCATATCGTTCTAAGACGAAGAAACGCCATACCAACCTGCTGACACCTCTCCTACTGTTCGGGCTGCTGTCATTGCTGAGTTGTCGGGGAGGCGGCGCTATGCCTTTCTCTTACTACGAGAGTTTTCACGTGATGCCTGCCGACGATATTGACAAGAAAGACTTGAAATGGTCTACTTACTTGCTCAACCATTGGCAGAAACGCACTGCCGACAAGAGTTGCGTAACTGAGGGGAAGGTCAACAGCCCCAAGCAACTGCAAATTATCGTAGACTACAATCCCGACATGAGCGATGACTACCGGGTAAAGCGCAACGAGAACAATCTATACCTCACGGCACGCAACGAACAGTCCATGCTCTGGCTGCAATACCAACTTATCGCAGCCGTATCGGATGACGACTCGCGCTTCTCCTCACCCGACCTCGCTCCGGCTTCCCTGCTGTTCGATCAAGATGTATCGGCACAGTTCGCTTTCGAGTATCGGGGCGTCTATTCGCCTTCGAACACCGATGCCGACTTGATGCCCATCATGGGCACACACAACGTGGACTTCGACTGGGGATTGTGGGGACATAACCTCCGAAAAATATTCCCCGACGGAATACCCGCAGAAGCGAAAGCACTGGTAAACGGCGAAAGAAGCGAAGACCAGTTCTGTTTCTCTTCGGAAGAACTGTACAAGGCTTACGAAGCGTTCGTCATCGACAACTACGGCCCCGGGAACAACAACGAGACCATCCGCTTCGCCCTTCTGCCCAACGACAACAGTCAGGTTTGTCTGTGTGAAGCGTGCCGCAAGGCCGGCAATACCGCACAATCGGCCACACCGACCGTAACTCGCATGATAGAGCGACTGGCCAAACGCTTTCCCAAGCACCAGTTCTTCACCTCGGCTTACCAGACTACGGCTGCCGCCCCCACCCATCGGTTACCCAAAAACGTGGGAGTACTTATCAGTACGTTGGACTTGCCCATGACCGCAAACATCAAGGGCGAAGCCGCAAAAAGAGGCTTCAAAAACACGATGGAATCGTGGAAAAACGTTGTTCCAAGGATTTACGTATGGGATTATATGCGAAACTTCGACGACTACCTCACGCCATATCCGTGCCTGCACGCCATACAGAGCCGACTGCAATACTTCCGTGAAATGGGCGTAAAAGGTGTGTTCCTGAACGGCAGCGGTTACGACTACGCCTCGTTCGATGATATGCAGACATACGTCATCTCCCAACTACTCGTCAACCCGGATATCTCGGTCGACAACTCGGTTGAGAAGTATTTCAGCAAGTTCTACCCCACCACGGCTTCGCTCTGCACCGCTTTCTATAAAGAGATGGAAGACAAGGCGCGCCAGCATACGCTGGAACCCTATTGGGGCATTGCCGACGCAACAAACGCTTACTTAACGCCGCAATCGCTGGAAGTTTTCTGGAACAAACTGGACAGCGCAGCCAAGAAAGTAACCAACGAAGAGGAACGTACCCGACTGAACCGCCTGCTTACGGCGCTCTGCTTTACCCGACTGGAAGCACTGCGTCTGCAAGCCGAAGCCCCCTCGCAAGCCACTACCGAAAACCTGCAGGACTTACTGAAAGGACATCAGGCTTTCAAAGACATGAAATATTATCGCGAAGCCAACGGAAACATCGATGAATATATCGACCTTTGGTACAGCAATTTCCCGTGGCTAACCCACCGGGGAAACATCCTGGCCAACGTACCGCTTCAATCCGACCTTGAAAGAACCGAAAAGCTGACTAACGGCAAGCAAGGTTTCCCCTCGGACTACCATACCGAATGGTTGGTGAGCGACCGGGACACCGCCGAGTTTCTGACTACGGGCGTAAACGCGAACGGAGACCTGATTATAAAGGTATCTGCACTTCTGGCTCCGCAATGGCACATCTACCTGCCCTCCTCCATTGAGTTATGGCAAGGAGATAAGCTCGTGGGCACGAGCAAAGCCGTCAGCAGCGAGAATGCCGAGACCGGACGACACCGCATCACGTTCGACGCTCCACACCTGAAGCCGGGCATCCCACTGAAGATACGTATAACCAAAGCCCAAAACCGAGATAAGCGCGCGCAGTTCGCCATCGATGAATTGGAAGCTTTTTGCCAATAAAGAAACAACCTGAAAAATAATAGAAGCAAACATGATTCGTAAATATCCGTTCCTTATATTACCGCTTCTGGCCGTCTTGACGATGACTCTCACCACATCCTGCTTCAGGAAGAAAGTGGGAATGACTACCATCGAAGTGACGGACTCCACCCGCCATTACTACCCCTTGGTGGCCGGCGAGAAACTGAACATGGTCTTTATGGTCAAAAACATGGGAGACGAGATTCTGGTTCTGAAAGATATACAGCCTTCGTGCGGCTGCATTGTGGGAAACGTAAAAGTAAAGGCTGTACCGCCACACGACTCCATCCGCTTAGCGTTTACCTACGACAGCAACAAGAACGTGGGCTACGTGGAGCATCGCATCCGCCTGTTCGGAAATATCCTGCCTAAAGGCATGGCCGTATTGACGTTCGACGTAAATGTAGTACCCCCAGCCAACTACGACCCCGACTACGAGGAAATCTACCACAACGTCAGAGAGAAAGAAGGCAAGCTCCTGGAAGACCTCGTAAACGGAAAGAGCTCAGAGAAAGGATACTACGTAGACCCCGAAAAAGACAGTCGTTCGCAAGAAAAACACCCTTGGAGGAGATAATTTACCCCCCCCGTTAACGTTTTTTTATAAAGAAGTCAGATACTACGCTGAATCTTTTACTGTTTTTGTATTGTAAACTAACTTAAAATTATACTGTTATGAAAAAAGTTTTGTTATTTTTCAGCTCACTGTTCCTGTTGAGTGCTTGCGGGAACACCGATGAACCTACCGCAAACGGCGGTGGAAGCGAATCAACAACCACTCCAACAACCGAAGTTTATTTAAGCACAAACGGAAGCAGCACCAAAGCGTCGGAATCGTACACCGCTACCGATGCAATCGACGCTCCGAAGGAAGCGCATTTTTTCATCCGCCTGGACAACCGCATCCCAGGAGCGGAAAACTATTCTTCAAAAGAGTATTTTCCGCAAACCGCTATGGGGAAATCCGTATTCGATAACCTAAACAAGGGTACTATCAACTTGAACTATCCAACGTGGAGCACAAACAATAGCTATAAGTTTTATGTTTATGACACCACTGGAAAGGTTACTGAACAAGCAGTCACCCAAAAACCGGACTTGAAGGACATTATCAGTGCCAACAAGAACTACGAATATGAATTGAGCAAGATTAATACCGACACTCTGAAAGTGTTGTGGTACATTGTTAAGCTTCAAGAAGGCAAGTGGCACGTAGATGGTGTACTGACAGGAAAAAGCACCAAAGACGCGACCGAAGTACCCGGCATTGATGAAGATGAGAATCTTGACAACAAGAAGGAAAATACGGAAGACCCCAAGCCAGACACTACTGGCAAGGTAGAAGTAGACATTCACCAGCAGGAGCATACTACCTGGGAGGAGATTAAGACTTCTATTCACATCCGTGAATTCGTGCAAGATCTTACCGTAGTTATCCCCATCGGAAAGGATTTCGTAGCCGAAGCAGATGACTTCTGCTTGCGCGAATATACGTTCTACACCGGAAAGGACAATATTAGCAATACGCATCCTATCAAGGTGATTGTTACTCACAAGACCGACAAGATAGAGATTTCGGTTCACTGCGATGCCCCCGAATACATCAACGATTTGATGACTAAGTATGGCGATGGAGCTACCATCGAAATCCATTCTTATACCAACAGTAGCATCACACGTGAAAACGCTTGGAAACTCATCCAACAGTCTACCGCCACTCGCTCGGACAATGTAGAACTGAAACCACAAACATCAAGCGCCTATTTTAATAAATAAGGAAAAGACAAAAATAACATAACTGCTAAGAAAACCGGCCGCATCGTGAGGTGCGACCGGTTCTTTTTTTTGCCCGCTCCCGGCCTCGTTACGAGACTTTCACATCAGCCGCCGAGCGGATATCCGTAAATAAGGAAAGCGGCCATACAGCCGCTTAAAATAGCGAGAGAGACCGCACCGTTACGGACAGCCCCTCTGTTAAGTTTATAACACTTTCAGCCGAAGACCGGCTGAAGAAGTATTAGTCTTTCAGTTTAGCCTTGATGAAGTCGCGGTTCAAGCGAGCGATGTTGCTGATAGAAACGCACTTCGGACATTCTGCTTCGCAAGCACGAGTGTTCGTACAGTTACCGAAGCCCAGTTCGTCCATCTTCGAAAGCATCGCCTTGGCACGGCGGAGAGCTTCGGGCTTACCTTGAGGCAGCAAGTTGAGCTGGCTTACCTTAGCCGAAACGAACAACATAGCCGAACCGTTCTTGCAGGCAGCTACACAGGCACCGCAACCGATACAAGTAGCAGAGTCCATAGCTTCGTCGGCTACCGTCTTCGGAATCAAAACGCCGTTCGCGTCCTGAGGAGCGCCCGTGTTTACGCTGATGTAACCACCAGCCTGCATAATCTTGTCGTATGCCGAACGGTCTACCATCAAGTCTTTGATAACCGGGAAACCAGCCGAACGCCACGGTTCAACGGTGATTACATCGCCATCGTTGAAACGACGCATGTATATCTGGCAAGTAGTAGCACCCGTAGCAGGTCCGTGCGGATGTCCGTTAATGTACAGAGAACACATACCGCAGATACCTTCGCGGCAGTCGTGGTCGAATACGATAGGCTCTTTGCCTTCGCTAATCAACTGCTCGTTCAAGATATCCATCATTTCCAAGAAAGAAGTATCTCCCGAGATATCTTTCATTTGGAAAGTATCGAAATGACCTTTTTCCTTAGGTCCGTTCTGACGCCAAACTTTCAGCGTGAATGATATATTTTTATCCATTTTGCTTAGAATCATTAATTGTTTAACTTCACCCTATTAGCTCTTGTAGTTACGTGTTTGAACCTTGATGGCTTCGTATACCAGCGGTTCCTTGATGAGTTCTGGAGCTTTTTCGTCGCTTCCCTGGTATTCCCAGCAAGCTACGTAGAAGCAGTTCTCGTCATCACGCTTAGCTTCGCCCTCTTCGGTCTGGTATTCTTCACGGAAGTGACCACCGCAAGATTCGTTACGGTTCAACGCGTCGTAGGCAATCAGTTCGCCCATGGTGATAAAGTCTTGCAGACGGATAGCCTTATCCAGCTCTACGTTCATGCCTTCCTTGGTACCCGGGATGAAGAGTTCGGTTTCGAATTCCTTGCGGATTTCCTTCAGTTTGGCAAGACCGGTCTTCAAACCTTCTGCGGTACGTCCCATTCCGACGTATTCCCACATTACGCGGCCCAATTCCTTGTGGATAGAATCAACCGACTTCTTACCCTGAATGCTCATCAGGTGGTCAATCTTGTCCTGAACGGCCTTTTCAGCTTCGGCGAACTCAGGAAGTTCGGTAGAGAAGCGAGGTACAGTGATTTGGTCAGCCAGATAGTTCTGGATGGTGTAAGGCAATACGAAATAACCGTCGGCCAAGCCCTGCATCAGCGCGGAAGCACCCAAGCGGTTAGCTCCGTGGTCGGAGAAGTTACATTCACCGATAGCGAACAGACCCTTAACGGAAGTCATCAGTTCGTAGTCTACCCAGATACCACCCATGGTGTAGTGGATAGCCGGATAAATCATCATCGGATTATAATATTTCACGCCATTGATTTCGTTGGCAAGTTCGCCCGGATTTACGTCGGTGATTTCTTCGTACATATCGAAGAGGTTACCGTAACGCTGACGTACAGTGTCAAGACCCAGACGTTCGATACTTTCAGAGAAGTCCAAGAATACGGCCAAACCGGTGTTGTTTACGCCGTAGCCCTTGTCGCAGCGTTCCTTAGCGGCACGTGAAGCCACGTCGCGCGGTACCAAGTTACCGAATGCCGGATAGCGGCGTTCCAAGTAGTAGTCGCGGTCTTCTTCGGGGATGTCGCTACCCTTCTTAGTACCAGCCTGCAGCGCCTTAGCGTCTTCGATGTTCTTCGGAACCCAGATACGGCCGTCGTTACGCAGAGATTCCGACATCAGAGTCAGCTTAGACTGCTTGTCGCCGTGTACGGGGATACAGGTGGGGTGAATCTGCACGTAAGCAGGGTTTGCGAAATAAGCTCCCTTGCGGTAGCAAGCCATTGCAGCCGAGCAGTTGCAAGCCATAGCGTTGGTAGAAAGGAAGTAAGTGTTACCGTAACCACCGGTAGCGATTACTACAGCGTGAGCGGCGAAACGTTCCAATTTACCTGTTACCAGGTTCTTGGCGATGATACCGCGGGCACGTCCGTCAATCAGTACAACTTCTTCCATTTCGTAACGGGTGTACAGCTTCACAGTGCCTGCGCCTACCTGACGGCTCAAAGCCGAATAAGCGCCCAACAAGAGCTGCTGACCGGTCTGTCCCTTAGCGTAGAACGTACGTGATACCTGCGCGCCACCAAACGAACGGTTAGCCAGTGTACCTCCGTATTCGCGTGCGAAAGGAACGCCCTGAGCTACACACTGGTCGATGATGTTGTTCGAAACTTCGGCCAGACGGTAAACGTTGGCTTCGCGGGCACGGTAGTCACCACCCTTTACAGTATCGTAAAACAAACGGTAAACCGAGTCACCGTCGTTCTGGTAATTCTTTGCAGCGTTGATACCACCCTGTGCAGCGATAGAGTGCGCACGGCGCGGAGAGTCCTGAATACAGAAGTTCAGTACGCGGAATCCCATTTCGCCTAACGAAGCGGCAGCCGAAGCGCCAGCCAAACCTGTACCTACTACGATGATATCCAAACGGCGTTTGTTAGCCGGGTTCACCAGTTTCTGGTGAGCTTTATAATTGGTCCATTTCTCAGCCACTGGGCCTTCAGGTATTCTTGAATCGATTATCTTAGTCATAATGTTTGTTCAATTTAAATCAAGTTACACTTTTGTTAGCTATTAGCAGCAAGCGCCGTGACAGCAGAAACTCTTAACGAAGAAAACTACCGCTACCAAAGCGAAGCCTAACACGATGATAGTGGCGTATACGTTCGAAATGCATTTCCAACGGTTGATCCAAGTCGTGTTGTTCCAGCCCAATGTCTGCAGTGCGCTCCAGAATCCGTGAGTCAGGTGGAACCACAGGGCTACCAGCCATACCAGATACAGAACGAAGTATACCGGGCAACGGAATGTCTGCAAGATGTATCCGTAACCGTCGGCTGCGTCAAGACCACCCATCATCGGGCTGCCTACGATTTCGGCAAACTGCATCCGATACCAAAAGTTGAAGAAGTGCAGAGCCAAGCCCAGGATAACGATAACACCCAGAGCCAACATGTTCTGCGATGCCCATTCTACGTTTTTGGGCTTTGCGCTGACAGCGTAACGTTCAGAGCCGCGAGCGGCACGGTTCTGCATGGTCAACCAGAACGCGTAAACGATGTGAATGACAAACAGGGCTGCCAATCCTACCGTCGCTACCAAGGCGTACCAGTTGGCTCCCAAGAATTCGCAAACCGCATTGTACGCTTCGCCCGAGAACAAAGCTACGCAGTTCATCGCCATGTGAAATGTCAGAAACAGGATAAGGGCGATACCCGTAACGCTCATCACCACTTTCCTTCCAATAGATGAATTACTTAACCACATAAATGATTGAATTTAAATTATTTAATTGTTAGAACTAAAATTTCGCGCTTTCTTGCTCAAAGTTCCTTGCAAAGGTAGATTTTTTTCTTGATAACATACAAACTATTACGGAAATAATTCTTTATTAAGTCGGCTATCAAGCCTCATCTTCCTTCTTTCTACGGAGAGAAACCGCCAATCCGGCTACTACTCCCAGCGCCAAGACGCCCAGTGACGCGTAAGCCACACCCTCGGTGACGTGGAGCGAATGGGGGTCGAACACAAAGCGTACGGTATGCTCTCCGGCCGGAACGTTCATGGCTCGCAGGATGTAGTCGGCGCGTCCGTGAGGCACTTCCTGACCATCTACGAACGACTGCCAGCCGGGATAGTATATTTCGGAGAACACCACTACCCCACCGTTGCGCGAGCTGACTTTATAGGTCAGGTCGTTCGGCTCGTACGATGTCAGCGTTACCGTGGCGGTAGAGTCGGTCGAAGGCTGTTTTACTTCGGCCGAGAAACGTTTGTCGACCACTGCCGTATGGGCGGGATCGATGTGGTGAATGGCGTCTATCTCTTCGTTCGCGTTTTCGGCGTATTTCACTTCGTTTACAAACCAGGCGTTGCCCAGCGCGTAGGGGTTACGTACGGGCATCGTCTTGCCGTCTTGCGCCGGAACGATGAAGTAACGCGTGTTCAGCATGTTCAGCACGGGGAAGTGGGTGCTGTCTACCCGCTGCATATCGCCTTCCGCCTCACCCAGGTCTTTGCCCAAGGCGCTCATCTCGCCGTGAATGTGCTCTTCTATCATCTCCTGATAACGGCGGAGCTTGGCGGCGTGATAGCCTCCGACGCTCTTGTGCCAGTACGAGGTTTCGTTCTCATTGAAGGTATTTGTAGCGAAGTTCAGCACTCTATAATCCAAGGCTTTGTCCTGCAGAATCAGCGCGTCGGTTTGCGAAGGCTTGAGGTAGGGTTTCATCTCGGTGCCTTTTTCTACAAACTGGTCGTCGTACAGGTATCGTTTGTTCACGCTCCACATGTCTATCAGGCAGAGCACGGTAAGCAAGGCTACCGTAGGTTTGGCTTTCAGCTTTCCGACGCAGTATATCCACAATACGGCTACGCCCACCAGGATGACAAAGAAGCTGCGCCAAGCGTCGGAAGTGAAGATGGCTACGCGCATCTCTTCCAGATTGGTCAGTATGGCGGCCAGGTATTCCTGCGGGATGGCGTTCTGCAAGGCGCTCAGTTCCGATGAGGATACGAACGACGAGAAGAAAGCCTTGGGAAGCAAGGCGAACAGCAGGGCGACGCCTGCGCTCAAGCCCAACGCGGCCAGGAAGGGTTTGACTTTCTCACGCAGTATGGCCGGACGGTCCAGCACCTCTTTCAGTGCCATGACGGCCAGCAACGGAATGGTAAACTCGGCGATGACCAAGATAGACGATACGGCGCGGAACTTGTTGTACATAGGCATATAGTCGATAAACAGGTCGGTCAGCCCCATGAAGTTCTTTCCCCACGACAGGAGGATGGAGAAAAGCGTACCGGCCACCAGCGCCCATTTCATCGGTCCTTTCACGATGAAGCATCCCAAGAAGAAGAGGAACATCACAAACGCTCCCACATATACCGGTCCTGAGGTGCCGGGCTGCTCGCCCCAGTACTGTCCCAGCTGGTTGTAAAGCATCATAAACTGCGGGTCGGCCTTTTCCATGGCCTTCTCGTTCTGCGACAGAGGCACCGAGGCGCCGCCTTTCACGTTGGGCACCCACAGTGAGAACGTCTCGCCGATGCCGTAACTCCACTGCGTGATGTAGCTGCGTTCCAGCCCGCTGCCGGTCTGGTTTTCGGAGTGAGCCTTGACCAGTTCGCTCTTTCCGCGCATGCTCTCCTTGGTGTACTGATAGGTATGATACAGATTCGAGAGGTTGATGCACACGCCCAGCAGCCCGGCTATCACCAGCACGCCTGTCTGTTTCAGGAACGCGGGGAAGCGTTTCTCGCGCCAGGCCGTCACGCCGTAGGCCAAAGCCATGAAGAACATCACAAACAGGAAGTAGTACGACATCTGCACGTGGTTCGACACGATTTGCAGAGCCACGAACAAAGCCGTAGCGATGCCGCCCCACAGCCACTTACCCCGATACACCAGCACCATACCGGCGATGGTAGGCGGAATGAAGGCCAAGGTGACGAACTTCCAGATGTGTCCGGCGGCTATAATGATGAAAAAATACGACGAGAACGCCCATACGATAGCTCCCAAAGCCGAGAGCCAAACCTTGAAGTTGAACGCCCGAAGCAGGATGTAGAAGCCCAGCAGCATCACGAACACGTACCACACGTACGTGGGCAGAAACAGGCGGTAGATGTCCTGCACGTAGTTCAGCGTGCGGGCCGAGCTATATCCCGGCGCAATCTGGTACGTAGGCATACCTCCGAAGAGCGAGTTGGTCCAGCGCGTCTCCTTGCCGGTTTTCTGATAATATTCCTGATGCTCCCTTCCGGCGCCTATCCCGGCCACCGCATCGTGTTGAGCCAAGATTCGCCCCTCCGTATCCGCCGGATAGAAGTAGGCGAACGAGATGATAACAAACATCACGATGGCCGCCACATCGGGCAGCAGTCTCTTTATCGTATTCATATTGTCGGTTTTTAAGTAATTATGCAAAGATAGTGCAAATATGCACACCTTTTCCGTATTCCCCTCGGCTTTACACGTAAAAACTTTTGTGAAGCAAGTAATTCGCGGCGGTGCGCAGACGGTCGTACTGCTGGGTGCAGATATAGGCCGCCATGTTGTCGGTAGCCAGCTTGCGCTCAGCGGCCGTCAGCCGGTTCCAGTTGCGCCGCGCCGTTTCTATCTCCACCTCGGGCAGGCCGGTCATGGAGTGGTAGCGGTCCCAGAAGAAGATAAAGTCCTCGTCGGCCTTGCGAGTACGGACGCGGCCTCCGGGCGTACGGTCGGCCAGTCGGCACAGGTTGTCGTAAAACAGCAGCTTCAGGCGCGAGAGCTTCGAACCCGGAATGGGCGTCAGACTGATAACGCCGTGCTCCTGCAGACGAGCCAAGTATCGGTCGATGGTTCGTGCGTTTACCGAGAAGCGGATACAGAGTTCACGCTTGGAGAGAACCAACTCTCCCCGTCCCAGTCCGCCCTCCGTTTCATCGGCGGCATACTTGGCTTTCGTAAGCAGATGTACATAGATGGCCGCTTCTTTTTGAGCAGACGGGTCAGACGGGTCTTGCATGAGTTCCAGCAGTCGGCGCGGGATGATGATGTGGCCTCTGATGTCGGCCCGTTGGAAGGTAGTGTAATTGTCAATCATGGGTATCTGTGAGTTAAGTGGTTTATCAATAAACTTCGGTTTGTGGGTGTTTCATGGTGTACAACATGCAGTACAACATCTTTTTCTTTCGTTCTCAGCTGTTTAACCCCAAAAGTGTGTAACGCAGTACAACATGGAGTACAACATCTTTGCGTTTTCCTACCTTATATATATATAAATAAAAGGATAAAAGTAAGGCAGATGTTTTTCTTGTGTCCGAAAAAGCATCCGCTCGGATTCTCGGTTCTTTAGTGTAAAAAGTCTGTTTCATGTCCTATCTTATTTTTTGCGTGCGAAAGATACGCCCCGTCCCCTCGCATACTGAAGCTGTTTGAAGCCATTTGAAGCTATTGGCAAGATTTTAAAACACTTTTTAAGATTCGTTCAGAATATCCCGCCTCGTTCCCGGCGCCGCGCCGAGACATCCGCCCAAAACGTCCCGAGAGATTTTTACGCTGCGGCGAGAGATTTTTATTCCCTCGCCAGAGGATAAAATTCTCCGGCGAGGAGAATGGCGACACGAAACATAATTCTTTAAGGCACTTGCGTATGTTCAGGATTTTTAAGACTTTTGGTGGAGAATGTTTAAACAATTCTAATACACCTATTAAGAACCAAGTTATGAAATGTTACATCTGCTGCACAGACTCTATCGCCTCAAGACCCGACTATCTGGATCTTTTACAAGTGACCCTAAGAAGCGCGAAAGAGAACACTACACTCCAAATGATATGCTTATACGAAGGGAGGGGGGGGGGAAGGAAACAACGTATGCCAACTGCTTGAAAGATACGGTGTACAAATCATTTACCACACCTTCCCGTTCAAGCAAGAGCTGAAAGAAATCTATACCCATGAATGGATGGAAAACACGCTCCATAAGACCATAGATTACAGCCGTATCTTTGGAACGTTCATGCGTTTCGAGATTCCCGTCGTAGAAAAAGAAGACGAGTTTGTACTCTATACAGACATCGACGTATTGTTTACTTCCGATATCCGGTTAGAAGATTTACCGCACCCCAAGGTTCTTGCCGCAGGTCCTGAAGCGGAAAAAGACATCAACCGGTCCAAAATGTTTAACGCTGGAGTTCTTGTCATGAACATCGCCGGAATGAGACAGAAGTATGAAATATTCAAAACATGGATGCGGCAAAGGAGAATAAACGCCAACAACACCATCTTTGACCAAGGATATCTGAACGAACTCTGTTTCGACGACATGGAACTTCTGCCCTTGGAATACAACTGGAAGCCTTATTGGGGAATAAACAATCAAGCCAAAATCATTCATTATCACGGCATGAAACCCAATTGCGAGATAGAAGGCGCAGGATTCACTACCGACTTCGCCTTTATCTACCGAGTATTGAAAGAAAACGCTACCGGCTACAGCGGATACGTTTACTACTTCGACCGCTTCTTCGACTATTTAGACGAGAAGAAAGACAAAGCCTCGCTTTGCATGCACCTGCAAGATGTTTTTAACGCCTATAGGGATGAGTCTGAAACGCGGAAAAAGCAAATAGCCAAACAGAGAAAAAAGAGAGCCAAATACAAGCGGCTCTTCATGCTTAGCGCGCTGCTGTCCGCTTGCCTGCTGTTTATTTTGGCTTGCTTTTTAATCAAGCGCAACTAAAAGCCGCCGTTATTTCCGCAGCGCGGCGTTTCCGCCCGCTATCTTACCGTTTACCACGATGTCGGCCACACCGTTGCCTCCCAACCGGTTGGCGCCGTGCAGTCCGCCCGTGACCTCACCAGCGGCATAGAGTCCGGAGATTTTTGTGCCGTCGGCCTTCAGTACGTGCATGTCGGCGTCCACGTGCAGACCGCCCATGGTGTGGTGAATGGCGGGCGACACTTCCACGCCATAATAGGGCGGAGTGGCGAGAGCCGCCGTCATCTGTGTGGACGACCGTCCGAAATCCTTATCCTCGCCGGTGCGTTGGTAAGCGTTGTATTTGTCGATGGTCTCCTGTAGGGTTGCGGCCGGGCAATTGATGTCGCCGGCAAGCTGAGCAATCGTGTTTCCCGTCTTCACCAATCCCTGATTGACGTAATTCTCAATGGACGCAAGCGATTTCCTCACTCCTTCGTCGAAGACGAGATACGCCTTGCCGCCGTTTTGGGCGATGATGGCCGCCGACACCACGTCGCGCGTGTCCATCTCGTTGATAAAGCGCAGTCCCTCACTGTTCACAAGTATGGCTCCGTTGCCGCGTACCGCTTCCGTTATCAGAATGTGGTTGGTGGCTTCCGCCGTGGGATGAATCTGTATCTGATCCATCTGTATGAGGTCGCCTCCCAGCCCCGTCACCCAAGGGAAGGCATCGCCCGTAGCGCCTCTGTGATTGAGCGTGCTGAAACCTTTCAGCGACGGCTTATAACCAGTCACCATCTCGAGGTTCGCCCCAAAACCGCCTGTAGCTATGATGGTAGACTTGGCGTGTATGGTGTAAGTCGTGCCGTCTTTCTGCTCCACGGTCACGCCCGTGACCTTTCCGTCCTCCGACAGCAGCCCGGTCACCTTATTGTTGGTACGTATGTCGATGTGGCGGTTGGCGGTAGCCTCCTTGAGTATCTTCATCAGGTGCGAGCCTATGGCGCTGCCTCCCTTCGGACGATGGGTGCGCTTCACGCTGCTTCCGCCCATCAGCCCCACATCCGAGAGGTCTGCGCCGAGAGAGATGAGCCAGTCGATGGTGCTTGCCGAATGCTCTACGAAACTCTTCACCAAGTCGGGGAAATTGATGCCGTGTCCGCCGTTCATCGTGTCGTCATAAAAGAGCTGGTTGCTGTCGTTGATGCCGAGGCCGCGCTGCACGGATGTCTCCGAGGCGTTGATGCCGCCCGTAGAATAGTTGGTATTACCGCCCAGAATGCCCTGCTTCTCGAGCACGATGACTTGCGCCCCGTTGTCGGCGGCTTCTACGGCGGCAGACAGTCCTGCACCGCCAGCGCCTACTATCACCACGTCGCACGACGAGTCGGCGTATGTCTTGGCGTCCGAAACGTACTTCCCTTTGGCGGTAAGTATCGCCATATTGACGGCGTCGATGACTCCCGTAGAGGTGAGCGTAGCTCCCGTCACGCCGTCCGTCTCCACCGTCATCTCGCTCTCGCGCCCCTGCAGCTTGGCTATAATCGTATTAATCGCCTCCTGCGCGAATGTCGACTCCGACTGGCTAATCACCTTTCCGGAGACGATGCGGTGGTCTTGCACCAGGATGTGCACCAAGATGGTGCCGCTACGGCCTTCGCCCGTTCCTTCCCATTCACCGTCTTGCATCACTTCCGTGTCTGCCACGTTATCATCCGCCGCTCCGCATCCGCTGAGCAATGTCACAAAGAAAAGCGCGAGGATATACATTCCCCGTAGCGTGTTTTTATAAATGTACCGCATATATGTTCGTATATTCTATAATAAAAGAAGCGGCTTTCGTGCCGACATCTATTGCAAAAATAGCGATTCCCCACAAAAGAAACGAAAAATTCCGCCGCTTCTTTCCCCTGTACAACGATACAAAATCACAAGCCTTAAGCATTCCCCTAACCTCCGATAAAAAAATTCCATCCGAAAGCGTATTTTTTTCATCCGGCTTAAAACACTCTTACACAAACTGTTAGCCCCGTTTTAGGAGAATTATCGAAAGAAAAGTTTGAAAAAAGTTTCGGCAAACGTTTGGTAGTTTAAAAAATAGTCGTACCTTTGCATCGCAATCGAGAGAGATGCGGTGCTTAACAAAGCAAAAACTTAATGGTGCGTTAGTTCAGTTGGTTAGAATACATGCCTGTCACGCATGGGGTCACGGGTTCGAGTCCCGTACGCACCGCAGAATTTCCGGTTCACATACCAGTGAATCGGAAATTTCTTTTTATACCCCCTCCTTCCCTTTCCGGCGGCATTCGCTTTCAGAATACCAAGCCTTTTCGTACCTTTGCGGCGAAATTATATATCGCAATAAATGAAGACATTTGAAGAACTTGGCGTTTCCCCGGAAATCCGCAAGGCAATAGAAGAGATGGGTTACGAAACCCCCATGCCCGTACAAGAAGAAGTTATTCCGTATCTGCTGGGAAACGGCAACGACGTAGTGGCTCTGGCACAAACCGGAACCGGAAAAACAGCCGCATTTGGTCTGCCGCTGATTCAGAAAATAGACGTAAACCAACGCACGCCTCAGGCGCTCATCCTGTGCCCCACGCGTGAGCTCTGCCTGCAGATAGCGGGCGACCTGACCGACTACTCGAAGTATATCACCGACCTGAAGATAATCCCCGTTTACGGTGGCTCGTCCATCGAAAGCCAGATACGCAGCCTGAAAAAGGGAGTGCACATCATCGTGGCTACCCCCGGACGCCTCATCGACCTGATGGAGCGCGGAGTGGCACGTCTGGAAACCATCAAGGACGTGGTAATGGACGAAGCCGACGAGATGCTGAACATGGGATTCACCGACAGCATCAATACCATTCTGGAGAAAGTGCCGACCGACCGCAACACGCTGATGTTCTCGGCCACCATGAGCAAGGAGATAGCGCGCATCGCCAAAACCTACCTGAACAACGCCAAGGAAATCACCATCGGTACCAAAAACGAAGGAAGCAAGAACGTAAACCACATAGCCTACACCGTACACGCCAAAGACAAATACTTGGCGCTGAAACGTGTAGTAGACTTCTATCCGCAGATATACGGCATCATCTTCTGCCGCACCCGTAAGGAAACGCAGGAAATAGCCGACAAGCTGATTCAGGACGGCTACGACGCCGACTCGCTACACGGCGAACTGAGCCAAGCGCAACGCGACTTGGTGATGCAGAAGTTCCGTCAGCGTCACCTCCAACTGCTGGTGGCTACCGACGTGGCCGCACGCGGACTGGACGTTAACGACCTGACGCACGTCATCAACTACGGTCTGCCCGACGACACCGAGAGCTACACGCACCGAAGCGGACGTACCGGACGCGCCGGCAAGACGGGTATCTCCATCGCCATCATCAACCTACGCGAGAAAGGCAAGATGCGCGAGATAGAACACATCATCAACAAGAAGTTTACCTTGGGCACGCTCCCCTCGGGAAAAGCCATCTGCGAACAGCAGCTCATCAAGGTGATAGACGACATCGAAAAAGTAAAAGTAGACGAAGACGAAATAGAAGCCTTCCTGCCCACCATCTACCGCAAATGGGAATGGCTGAGCAAAGAAGACCTCATCAAGCGCGTGGTATCGATGGAATTCAACCGCTTCCTGGACTACTACAAAAACGCTCCCGAAATAGAAGAGCCCAAAGGCGGCAGCGAAAGAAAAGCCGAAGGCAAAGAACGCAAGAGCCGCGGATCGGACAAGCAGAAAACCGGACGTCAGGCCGAAGAGGGCTACGAACGTCTGTTCCTGAACATGGGTAAGACCGACGGCTTCTTCGCCAACCAGATTATCGACCTGATAAACCGAAACGTAAAGAAAGAACGCATCCACGTGGGACGCATCGACCTGATGCAGAACTTCTCGTTCTTCGAAGTGGCTCAGGAACAGGCCGACATCGTACTGAAAGCCCTGAACCGCGCCACCGCAAACGGACGGAAAGTGGTAGTGGAAGTGGCCGGAGACAACAACGGCAACAGCGACAAGAGCGGAAAGAAACGCGGAAAATCGTCCTCGGAAAAAGCATACGGCAAGAAAGACGGAGCGAAGAAAGACGGCGGAAAGAAAAAGCGCAAAGACGACGCTCCCAAAAACAAACCCAGCCGGGAAGAACGCGGATACACCGCTGCGCGCGGACCGAAAAAGAAAGACGACTGGAAACAGTTCTTCCAACACGATGACAATAAATAATCACGCACACACATGAAAACAATCAGCACCCTTTGCCTCTCGGTAGGACTGGCATTACAACCTCTGTTCTCCTTCGGAAGCGCCGCACAGGAGGGAGACAATGAGATGACTTCGTTTTTCGCGAAACGGCTGAAAGGCGATGAAACAACAACTTTCGGCAAACAGAAGACCGTAAAGACCAAAGACATCAAGCAGTGGCAAGACCGCGTGTGGAAAGCGTGGGTAGAAGCGCAGGCCGGATCAAGCGAAGAAAAGCTCGATTCGCTGAACCCGCTCGGCCCGAACACCGCCTCACAGTGGAACATGCCGGCCGGAACGGAACCCGTCACCCAGATGCCTTACTACTGGGGATTCAAGGGAAGCAATCGCCCGGAGAACGGCTATCCCCTGTTTTTATACATCCACGGCTCGGGACCGCGCGACTACGAATGGGCTACCGGACTGAAACTGGCTTTCTATTTCGACGACGCCCCTTCGGCATACTTCATTCCGCAAATCCCCAGCGAAGGCGAATACTACCGCTGGTGGCAAAAAGGGAAGCAACACGTATGGGAACGCCTGTTCCGTCAGACCATGGCCTCGGGCAAGATAGACCCGAACCGTCTGTACTGCTTCGGCATCTCGGAAGGTGGTTACGGAAGCCAACGTCTGGCTTCGTACTACGCCGACTATCTGGCCGCTGCCGGACCGATGGCCGGAGGTGAACCGCTGAAGAACGCTCCTGCGGAAAACTGCGCCAACATCGGCTTCTCGTTCTTGACCGGAGCGGAAGACTACGGCTTCTACCGCAACACCCTGACGACGTACACCAAACAGGCATTCGACAGCCTACAAACCGTTCACCCGGACTGCTACCGTCACCGCATAGAACTGATTCCGGGCATGGGACACCACATCGACTACCGTCTCACCACTCCGTGGCTGAAGACGTTCGTACGAAACCCCTACCCCAAATACGTGTACTGGGAAGACTTCCCCATGGACGGACGTTACCGCAGCGGATTCTATAACTTGGCGGTAATGGAACGCCCCTACAAGGACGAGGCCGAAAGCCGTACCCGCTACGAAATGACCATCGATGACAATACCGTCAATCTCCAGATAGACAAGGTAACCTACAAGACTGTACAGACCGACCCGCAGTTCGGCATCGAGATGAAGTTCAGCAAGACATTCCAGCCCGCTACGGGAGGGAAACTACTGGTTTATCTCTGCCCGCAGCTAGTAGACCTGAACAAGAAAGTAACCATAAAGGTCAACGGCAAGCAGGTGTTCTACGGAAAGGTGAAAGCCGACGTAAAACACATGGTGAACAGCTGCGCCACTTACTTCGACCCGTGTAGAATCTACCCTGCAGCCGTAGAGGTAGCGTTCTGATTCTAACCGCATAAAGCAAGCCCTGCGGAAAGCCCCGAAAGCTATCCGCGGGGCTTCCCTTTTCCCCCGTCGGCAATATAGTCTTAAAGAAGTTTAACAAAACACCCTATAGAGCCGATTTCTTTGTTTATTTGCAGCAAATTAGGGTTTAAAGTGAATATATTCAAAATAGATACATGTCCGCTCTGCGGAAAAAGCCAATTCAGAAAAACCGTAACGTGTACCGACCACTACGCCACGGGCGAAGCGTTCGACATTGTGCAATGTACAGACTGCGGCTTTCTGCTTACCCAAAACGTGCCCGATGAGACAGAGATAGGCCGCTATTACGAGTCGCCCGACTACGTGTCGCACTCCGACACCAACAAGGGGCTGGCCTACCACCTCTACCACTACGTGCGCCGGTTTATGCTGAACCGGAAAGCAAGCCTCATCAAACACGGATGCGGACTGAGCCGCGGACGACTGCTGGACATCGGCACCGGAACGGGATACTTCAGCCACTACATGCAGGAAAAGGGATGGAAAGTGTCGGCCATCGAGAAAAGCCCACAGGCAAGGGCTTTCGCCAAGGAACACTTCCAACTGGACGTAGATGCCCCCGAAGCCCTATCGACGTATGCCGATGACACGTTCGACGTCATCACCCTATGGCATGTGATGGAACACTTGCAGAACCTGAACGAAACGTGGGAAAGACTCGCCTCGCTCTTACGCGAAAGAGGCGTTCTGATAGTGGCCGTGCCCAATCCCTCTTCTTTCGACGCCAAGCACTACAAAGAAGCGTGGGCGGCCTACGATGTACCGCGCCACTTGTGGCACTTCACGCCGTCGGTCATGCAGCGGTTCGGCGCCAAGCACGGCTTCAAGCTGGCCGGCTACCACCCCATGCCGTTCGACGCATTTTACGTGTCATGGCTTTCGGAAAGGTATAAGAAAAGCCGCTTCCCCTTTGTAAAAGGTATGCTGAAAGGCCTTGAAGCGTGGTTCGCCTCGCTGGCCAAGAAGGAACACAGCAGTTCCATGATTTATGTTTTCAGAAAACGCTAAAAGTTATGAGTAAGAAATCGGGTTCTTTTTTCGATATGCAATTCGTATCGTCCAGCATCAGCACCATGTTGGTATTGCTGTTGCTTGGGATGGTGGTATTCTTCGTCCTCACGGCCAACAACCTTTCGGTATATGTACGCGAGAACATCTCGTTCTCCATCGTTCTGAGCGATGACATGAAAGAGGCCAACATCCTCCAGTTCCAAAAGAAGCTGAACGATGAGCCGTACGTGAAGCAAACCACCTACATCTCGAAAGAACAGGCTCTCAACGAGTCGAGAGAAGCGATGGGAACCGACCCTGCCGAATTTATCGGTTACAACCCTTTCAACGCCTCGATAGAGGTAAAGCTCAACGCCGAATACGCCAACTCGGACAGCTTGGAGTTCATCAAGGAAGAGATACAGTCGAACAAGCAGGTGCTGAACATCAAGTATCCGCAAGACCTGCTGGATGACGTAAACCATACCATCCGCCGCATTAACACCATCCTTTTGGCTTTGGCGGCGCTGCTTACCCTGATTTCGTTCGCACTGATTAACAATACCATCCGACTCACCATCTACTCCAAACGCTTCCTGATACACACCATGAAGCTGGTGGGAGCAAGCTGGTCGTTCATCCGACGTCCGTTCCTGATACGAAACCTGTGGGTGGGTATCCTGTCGGGCATGATGGCCGATGCCGTACTGACCGGTATCGCTTATCTGCTCATCAGCCGCGAACCGGAACTACTGGAAATCATCACCCCCACGGTGATGGTTGTGGTGATGCTTTCGGTGTTGCTATTCGGCGTCATCATCACCACATTATGCGCTTTCGTTTCCATCAACAAGTACCTGCGCATGAAGGTCAGCGAACTTTATTACAAGTAATCACAATCATCAAAGAAACAATATGGACAAAAGAAACTTTGCTTTCGACAAGACGAATTACCTCCTGCTGGCAGCCGGTATGGTAGTAATCATTATCGGCTTTCTGCTTATGACCGGTCCCGGCTCTACCGAAACCACTTTCGAACCCGACATATTCAGCGCACGCCGCATCAAAGTAGCCCCGGTGGTATGCTTCTTCGGATTCATCTCCATGATTTACGGCATCCTGCTCAAGCCGAAAGACAACGATAACAAATAAACATCCTGATAAAACAGACTGAAAAATGACTTGGTTTGAAGCATTGGTTCTTGGACTGATTCAAGGACTGACGGAATATCTTCCCGTAAGCAGCAGCGGACATCTGGCGATAGGTTCCGCCCTGTTTGACATAAACGGCGAAGAAAACCTTACATTCACCATCCTGGTACACATAGCCACCGTACTCAGCACCCTGCTCGTGCTTGGAACGGAAATCGTATGGATTCTCAAAGGATTCTTTAAGTTTCGCATGAACGAAGAGACCCACTACGTGATAAACATCATCGTCTCAATGATTCCCATCGGCATTGTGGGCGTATTCTTCAAAGATAAGGTAGAAGCCATCTTCGGTTCTGGCCTGACAATCGTAGGCGCATGCCTGATAGTCACCGCCATACTGCTGGCTTTCTCTTACTACTACAAGCCCCGACAGAAGGAACACATCTCGGTAAAAGACGCGTTCATTATCGGACTGGCACAGGCTTGCGCCGTACTTCCGGGACTCTCGCGCTCGGGCTCTACCATCGCTACCGGCTTGCTCTTGGGCGATGACAAGAAGAAACTGGCGCAGTTCTCGTTCCTGATGGTGATTCCACCCATATTGGGCGAAGCCTTGCTGGACGGACTGAAAATAGCTAAGGGTGAGGACTTGGCTGGCGACATCTCAGGCACAGCCCTGACGGTAGGCTTCCTTGCCGCATTCCTTTCGGGCTGTCTGGCCTGCAAGTGGATGATAAACATCGTGAAGAAAGGAAAACTGATATACTTTGCCATCTATTGCGCCATTGCCGGTGCAGTGACATTGGCCATGAGCTTACTGAACTGACACACGCATACCGATGAATTTTAAAGAAGGAGAGGTTTTATATTTCGACAAACCGCTGCGATGGACATCGTTCGCGTTGGTCAACAAGATAAGATACCACATCAGCCGCAAGATAGGAGTAAAGAAAATCAAAGTAGGACACGCCGGAACGCTCGACCCTTTGGCTACGGGTGTAATGATAGTGTGCACGGGAAAGGCCACCAAACGGATAGAGGAGTTCCAATACCACACCAAGGAATACATCGCTACACTGCAACTGGGAGCTACCACGCCGTCGTTCGACTTAGAGAAAGAGATAGACGCCACCTACCCTACCGAACACATCACCCGTGAGCTGGTAGAGGAAACCCTGAAGCGGTTTGTAGGAACCATAGAGCAAGTGCCTCCCGCCTTCTCGGCATGTAAAGTAGACGGCAAACGCGCTTACGAGATAGCCCGAAAAGGGAAAGAGGTAGAACTGAAGCCCAAGATTCTGGTTATCGATGAGATAGAATTGCTGGAATGCAACCTGCCCGAGATAAAGATACGAGTGGTATGCAGCAAGGGAACCTACATACGCGCCTTGGCGCGCGACATCGGTCAGGCTCTGAACAGCGGTGCGCACCTGACGGGACTCACCCGCACCCGGGTGGGCGACGTGACCTTGGCGCAGTGCATGAAGGCCGATGAATTTGAGCAATGGCTCGACATACAGAATATAGAAATTACAAACGAATAAGGAAAGGAATACAATGAAACTGTCACAATTCAAATTCAAATTGCCGGAAGAAAAGATAGCCTTGCATCCGGCAAAGTACAGAGATGAATCGCGCCTGCTGGTAGTACACAAGTCTACCGGACAAATAGAACACGCCTTGTTTAAGGACATTCTGAACTATTTCGACGACAAAGACGTTTTTATCTTCAACGATACCAAAGTATTTCCCGCCCGTTTGTTTGGGAACAAGGAGAAGACCGGCGCACGCATCGAAGTATTCTTGTTGCGTGAACTGAACGAAGAGTTCCGCTTGTGGGACGTATTGGTAGACCCCGCCCGTAAAATCCGTATCGGAAACAAGCTCTATTTCGGCGATGATGACTCGATGGTAGCCGAGGTTATCGACAACACCACTTCGCGCGGACGTACGCTGAGATTCCTTTACGACGGCCCGCACGATGAGTTCAAGAAAGCGCTCTACGCTTTGGGTCAACCGCCGTTGCCTCCCTACATCCACCGCGCCGCCGAACCGGAAGACGAAGAACGTTTCCAAACTATCTACGCAAAGAACGAAGGCGCTGTAACCGTTCCTGCAGCCGGACTGCACTTCAGCCGCGAGCTGATGAAACGCATGGAGATAAAAGGCATTGACTTCGCTTACATCACCATGCACTGCGGACTGGGATGTTTCCGCGACATTGACGTGGAAGACTTGACCAAACACAAGATGGACTCCGAACAGATGTTTGTAGAAGCGGACGCTTGCCGCATCGTAAATGCGGCAAAAGACCGTGGCAGCAAGGTTTGCGCCGTAGGAACAAGCGTGATGCGTGCCATCGAAACGGCGGTAGGAACCGACGGACACCTGAAAGAGTTTGAAGGATGGACCAACAAGTTCATCTTCCCTCCCTACGAGTTCTCGTTGCCCGACGCTTTGGTTACCAACTTCCACCTTCCGCTCTCTACCATGCTAATGCTGGTTTGCTCATACGGTGGATACGACCTGATTATGGACGTTTACGACACGGCCGTAAAAGAAGACTACCGTTTCGGAACATACGGCGACGCAATGCTCATCATCGATTAATAAGCGCGAACGGCATGACAAAAGTATATTTGGGCTTAGGAACCAATCTGGGAAACAGGGAAAAGAACCTGCAGTCGGCCGTCGGAATGATACAAGAAAGGATAGGGAAAGTCATTTCCCTATCCTCTTTTTATGAAACGGCTCCTTGGGGATTTGTCTCAGACAATACCTTCCTGAATGCGGCTGCGTGCGTAGAAACGTCCTTCTCGCCCGAAGAGGTATTGGCCGCAACCCAACAGATAGAACGTGAAATGGGACGACAGAAGAAGTCGGCCAACGAGGTATATACCGACAGACCCATTGACATAGATATCTTGCTCTTCGGTGACCTGATATTGCAACTGCCGCAGCTCACCGTTCCTCACCCGCTGATGACCGAACGCGACTTTGTGATGCGTCCGCTGACAGAGATTGCCCCCGACGCAATACATCCTGTCTTCCGAAAGCCACTGAAAGAGCTGATTCCGGCGGAATAACACCCCTCCTCCTTTCCGCTCTTATCGCACAAGCCGATTAAGCAGGGGGATTGCCTTCAGCGGAAGGTCTTTCTTCACGATATATGCCACAAACAGCAATACCAATACGGTGCGGAACGCCAGACGAAGCCACACTGAGTGTATTGGAATCAACTGACAACCGGCATAAAGCGCCGCAGCTATCAGCAGGTAGACAAACATCTGTCTAAGGGGATAACTGACGGGGTATTTCTTCTGTCCGATGACGTAAGACAAAAGCGTAATGACACCGTAGCCCGCTACCGAAGCCCACGCCGAAGCCACGTAACCGTAAAGTGGAACAAGCCATACGTTCAAGCCTAAAATCACACCGCACCCGATGAGGGAGAAATAAGCGCCCCAACGGGTTTCATCGGTAAGCTTATACCAAAACGAAAGATTGAAATAGATGCCTTTCAGTATCTCGGCGGCCATTACAATGGCTACTACGCTCAGCCCCTCCCAGTAATCGGGAGCTACCATGTACTTCAAGATATCCATGTAGCCCATTACCGACAGGAATGCCAGCAGCGAAAAGATAAAGAAATACTTCATGGCCGAAGCGTACATCTGCCGGCTATCGGTATCCTTGTTCTTTCCGAACACAAACGGCTCGTAGGCATAACGGAACGCCTGCGTAAACATCGCCATCACAAGGGCTACCTTGCTGGTGGCACTATATATGCCAAGTTGCACAAACCCCTCGTGACGGTCGTCGAACAAGTAAGGATATATCATCTTGTCGATGGTCTGGTTCAGGATGCCCACTACGCCGAATATCAGTATCGGGAAAGAGTACGAAACCATCCGCTTCAGCAGCTTGGTATCTACCCGGTACGACAGTCCGCGCAGCTCAGGGATGAAGAATAACATCTGCAAGGCCGACATCAGTAGATTCGAAACGAAGATGTATCCCACCAAATACTCGGGATTGTAGAACCAAGACACCGACTGGGGTGCATGGGCGTAAAGCACGGGGCACACCAAGAGGAAAAACAGGTTGAGCAAGATGGTTCCCACAATGTTCAGCAGCTTCACGGCTGCGAACTTTACGGGACGTTTCTTGTATCGCAAGTAAGCGAACGGGATGCATTGGAACGAGTCGAGTGCCACGACGCACACCATCATGGCGATGTAGTCGGGATGGTCGGGGTAGCCTATCCACTCCGAAAGGGACGAAAGGAACGCGATGCAAAGTACAACGAACAGCAACGAAAGTCCGCCAACGAATATCAATGCATTGGCGTAGACCTTGCGGGGGTCCTCGTCGGACTTGTTGGCGAAGCGGAAGAAGCCCGTCTCCATACCGAAGGTGAGAAACACCAGGATAAGCGCCGTATAGGCGTACACGTTCGACACCACTCCATATCCACCCGAAGCGGCGGGAATCACCGCCGTATAGAGCGGCACCAGCAGGTAATTCAAGAACCGCCCTACAATGCTGCTTAGCCCATAGATGGCGGTGTCTTTTGCCAAAGATTTCAGTCCGGCCATAATCAGTCAAAAAGAGTTTTCATTTCTTCGTATTTGCTCCGACCCAGATGTTTATAGGCCAGCTCTGTCACTTCACGGCCTCGGGGCGTGCGTTTCAGGAATCCTTCCTTGATAAGGAACGGCTCGTACACCTCCTCTATCGTATCGGGATCTTCGCCCAGTGCCGTGGCGATGGTGCTGATTCCCACAGGGCCACCCTTAAACTTGTCGATAATGGTGCAAAGCAACTTGTTGTCTATCTCGTCCAGTCCGTAGCGGTCTATGTTGAGCGCCTCCAGCGCGAACTTGGCGATTTCCACATCGATGCGCCCGCTGCCCTTCACCTGCGCGAAGTCGCGCACACGGCGCAGCAAGGCGTTCGCGATACGGGGCGTTCCGCGGCTTCGCGAAGCGATTTCACCCGCCGCCTCCACATCGCACGGCACACCGAGGATGCCCGCCGAACGGAGGATAATGCGAGACAGCACGCTGTCGTCGTAGTACTCCAAGTGCAGGTTGATGCCGAAACGCGCGCGAAGCGGAGCGGTAAGCAGTCCGCTGCGTGTAGTGGCTCCCACCAGCGTGAACGGACTCAAATCCAACTGGATGCTTCGGGCCGACGGACCTTTGTCTATCATGATATCGATGCGGTAATCCTCCATGGCCGAATATAAATACTCCTCCACTACGGGACTAAGGCGATGTATTTCATCGATAAACAACACATCGTTCGGCTCAAGACTGGTCAGTACGCCGGCTAAATCGCCGGGTTTGTCCAGTACGGGGCCTGAAGTAACCTTGAAGCCTACGCCCAACTCGTTCGCTATGATGTTGCTCAGCGTGGTTTTACCCAGTCCGGGAGGCCCGTGCAGCAAGACGTGATCCAAGGCCTCAGCCCTCAGACGCGCCGCCTTCACGAAGATGCGCAGGTTGTCCACCACTTTGTCCTGTCCGCTGAAGTCTTCAAACTGCAGCGGGCGGAGCGCGTTCTCGAAGTCGCGTTCCTTTCCGGTGGGCTTATAGTCGCGTATGTCGAATTGCTCGTCTTTTCTTTCCATATAACAGGTGTATGCTAATCGGAAGCAAAAGTACGAAAAAAAGCCGAAAGGCATCAGACGTTGTCCGCTTTCCCGGAAAGTAGGCTTCTACAGCGCTTTTTTACGCCTCGAACCGCAAATAAACGTTAAATAACAAATAATTTTAAGTAGCTTGCATTGCAAGGTAGTATTAATCCCATACATTTGCAACGAAAACAACAAAAACCGAGAAGCACATGAACATGGACAACGCCAAATCGCAAATGCGGAAAGGGATGCTTGAATACTGCATCCTCTTGCTGTTGGAGCGCCATCCGGCCTACTCCTCAGACATTATCCAATCGCTGAAAGAGGCCGACCTGTTGGTGGTGGAGGGTACGCTCTATCCCCTACTGAACCGACTGAAGAAAGACGGACTACTGCAGTATCAGTGGGAAGAAAGCCGCCAAGGACCTCCCAGAAAGTACTATGGCCTGACCGACCAAGGACAGCTAACGCTGGCCGAGTTGGACAAAGCTTGGAGAGAGATAGCCCAAACAGTGAATTACCTGAAAGAAAAACCATCTGAACCTATACAATCATGAAAAAGAACATTACCATCAATATGCAGGGACGCCTTTACGCCATCGACGAGGACGCTTACAACCTGCTGAAACAATACGAGGATTCGCTCCGCAACTATTTTTCCGCCAAAGAGGGCGGTCATGAGATTGTAGACGATATTGAAGCGCGCATCGCCGAACTCTTCGATGAGGTGGTAGCCACAGGAAAGGCGGCCATTGACATCAGCGATGTGCAGCACATTATCAGCCGTATAGGGAATCCACGACAAATGGACGACGCAGCCGAAACGGAAGACAATGCCAGCAACAGCGATGCCGACAACACCGCTCGCTCTACCGACTACGAAGCGCCCAAGGATCAGTCGATTTTCGCACGAATCAAACGATGTGTGTTCAAACCCGGACGACGCCTCTACCGCGATACCGACAACAAGAGTATATCGGGGGTCTTGGCCGGATTGGCTCACTACTATGGCGGTGAAGCCACCTGGTGGCGCGCTGGCGCGCTGGCCCTTTCGCTGCTGTTCATTTTTGGGGGAGCTCCACAAGTATCGTTCTGCATCGTTTTGGCTTATTTCATCTTGGGTATTACAGTGCCGCCGACTCGCAACGCTGAAGACCGTCTGCGCATGAACGGACGTGAGGTTAACCCACAAAATCTGGGCGAGGAGGTGACGGCCAACAGTACCAACAAGCCTAAGCAAAGCGACAGTCTCCTCTCGGACCTAGGCAAACTGCTTGCCTTCTGCGCAAAGATGATTATATGGTTCGTAGCAATCTTATTCGGCTTAGGATGCCTGACCTTGCTTATCATGTTGTCGTTGCTGCTCTTCGTTCCGTCGATGGCGATGTTCAGCCAAAACGGACTTGCTTTCCCGTGGGTAGAACACCCTTGGTTGGGAGGTTTCGGCATGACGAGCTTGATTCTGTTTATCGTGCTCATCGTGTTTTTCCTGGTGACCAATAAAAGAACCAATAGCCAATCGGGCGGAGGCATGTCGACGGCGGCTCGTACGGTACTGGTCTTGCTGACCATTGCTTCGCTGGCCGGAATCATAGCGTGCGGTACCGCCATCATCAGCGACATCTGCCATCAGTTAGAGCGGTTTAACCGACAGAGCGAAGAGGAATGGTATAAACAACATACGCACAACGGGCTCATCATTGACGACATCGACTGGAACTATATGACCGCAAACGGCTGGACGCTGAAACAGGCCGATAACTGCAATGACAGTTACACCCGCCGGAGTGAGTACTATACGGGCGACACGCAACGCCGCTATCTGGAAAGCATCAACCATTCGGGGCAGCCTGTCTTCTGCATGGAGCACACGGATTCGTGTCTGGCTCAAGGCAAATACACGCTGACGGCCATCGTACGTGCCGACGGAACGGGCGCTTATGTGTACGCCATTGCCAACGGAAAGACTTATCTGACCGAAATTCCAGCCGACGGCAACACAGGAGGCAACGTATGGCAAGACGCCCAAAAGGCCACTAAAGGCATAAACGACCCTACGCAGGCAACGGGTAGCGCAAGAAGGCTCATCCAGATAACCGAAGCCAACGACGGAAAAGGATTCGGATGGAACCGCGTAACCATCAGCGGTATACAGTTGAAGGACGGCCCCATCAGCTATGGCGTGACTACCGTACCCGAGATGACCAAGACTCAGTTTTGCGGCACTTACGTTTCGGCTACCGACTTCAGTCTGCTGGAGCAATAGACTCTCCCCTTCCCCATTGGCGATAATGCCGTCCGAGAGTTTCCATAGAGTTTGACATAAAGAAACGGCTTATCCGCGGCCAAACGCCCGAAAAGACGGGAAAACAGAGAAAAACGCCTTCCGCAGCGGCTGATTTTCAGCTCGTTACAAAGCCAAAAATCTGCGGCGAGAGAATAAAAATCTCCGGCGAGGGATTAAGAAACTTCTCGCCGCAGAAAAAAATCTCTCGCCGCAAATTGTGAAGTCTCCGGGCAAAGATTTTCCACATGCTCACATTTCTTTACAAACTTCTGTATGCGACAAAAAAAGCGATAGAATTCCGCCTCATATCGTCCGCATTATGATATTTTACCGTACCTTTACCCGTGAGAGAAAATCTGGCGACTATGAGGATAGGAATATTGACATCGGGTGGAGACTGCCCGGGCATCAACGCAACAATCAGGGGTGTCTGCAAAACAGCCATCAACCATTACGGAATGGAAGTGTACGGCATCCAAAGCGGTTTTCGGGGACTGATGGACGATGAAGTCGTGCCACTGACCGAGAAATCGCTAACCGGACTACTGAATTTGGGCGGAACCATCTTAGGTACCTCCCGGGAAAAGCCGTTCAAGAAGAACAGTCCATCCGTATCCGACAAGAACTCGGCCATGTTGCTGAGCACCATCAGCAAGCATCAGCTGGACTGTGTAGTCTGCATCGGCGGAAACGGAACTCAAAAGACCGCAGCCAAACTGGCCACCCTGGGAGTAAACGTAGTCTCCATCCCTAAAACAATAGACAACGACGTGTGGGGAACCGATTTCTCGTTTGGTTTCGACTCCGCCGTAAGCATCGCCACCGACGCCATCGACCGTCTGCACTCTACCGCCAGCGCACACCAACGGGTTATGGTGATAGAAGTAATGGGACACAAGGCCGGATGGATAGCCCTCTACTCGGGCATGGCCGGCGGTGGCGACATCATCTTATTGCCCGAAATACCTTTCGACATCCATCGCATAGGCGACACCATCATCAACCGACTGAAGAAAGGAAAGCCCTACTCCATCGTAGTGGTAGCCGAAGGAATCCCAACTTTCGAAGGCAAGAAAGCCGCCCAGTACATCGCCGAAGAAATAGAGTACGAAACTGGATTTGAAACGCGCGAAACCGTGTTGGGTTACATCCAGCGCGGAGGAAGCCCCACCGCTTTCGACCGCAATCTGGCCACCCGCATGGGCGGACACGCCACCGACCTGATAGCCTCCGGCCAATTCGGCAGAATGGTATCGCTTCAGGGCGCTGATATCACATCCGTTCCGCTGGACGAAGTAGCCGGCAAACTGAAGCTGGTAACCGAAGAACACGACCTAATCGTGCAAGGGCGTAGAATGGGCGTATGTTTCGGATAAATAGCACAACGGAATGATGGGAACAAACTGCCCGAATATTGAAATATTCTTGTAACTTTGCATCGTTTAAACGATTAGAAACAATGCGTTAACGGTTGGGCGTACAGAAAGAGTCTGCATACGCCCACGTATCACGCGTCCAAAACAAGTAAAAAGTAACGAATGAGATTTGCAGTAATTGCAGCCGGCGAAGGAAGCCGGTTGGCGCAGGAGGGCGTTGAACAACCAAAGCCTTTGGTCTCTGTTTGTGGAAAACCGATGATAGAACGCCTGTTGCGTATCTTTGTCGACTGCGGAGCCACCGAAATTGTAGTAATTGTCAACGAATGGAGTACAGCGGTGCGTGAGCACCTTGAAACACTCAGCCTACCTGTTCCTTTGCGCCTGGTGGTAAAGACAACCCCAAGCTCCATGCACAGTTTGCACGCACTGTCGCCCTATTTGCGTGGCGAGAAATTCTGTCTGACCACCGTCGACACCATATTCCGTGAAGAAGAATTCAAGAAATACATACGCCATTTCATGGCAGCAACCGACATCGACGGTTGCATGGCCGTGACTCCGTTTGTGGACGACGAAAAACCTCTATGGGTGGGCGTTAACGAACACGCCGAGACGGAAGGCACAAGCCTTATCGACCGTCAGGGTACACTCCGTTTTCCGCGCGTCACAGGTTTTCACGACCGCCAGGAAGGTGACGACCACTTTATCTCGGGAGGCATCTATTGCCTTTCCGACAAAGCGCTCGACGTGCTGGACCATTGTATGGAACAAGGCATGAGCCGCATGCGTAACTTCCAACGTCAGCTGGTGGCCGAAGGACTGAAGCTTGAAGCCTACCCCATCAACAAGATTCTGGATGTAGACCACAAGACCGACATCGCAAAAGCCGAAGCCTTCCTCCGCCCGCTTCTCGGAAAGAAACTGGTAGGAGTTTGTCGGGGCAACGAGTATTCGCCCAATTGCGTAGACAACGATGCGGCCATCATGAACGCCGTGAAAGCCAACCTCGAAACACTGGGAGCAGAGGTCGAGATGTGTAACGAAAAGAACTTCTGCCAAAAAGCCGAAACGGTAGAGACAGCCTTGCAATGCGGCACTGCCCATGAAACGGCCGATACGAAAGTAGACGCATTCTTTAGCATGGCTCGCAGCCAACGGGCACTGGATGCGCTTGACCGAATAGAACAGAACGGAAAGGTGGTCGTAAACAGCAGCCGCGGGGTGAAGCGTTGCGTGCGCCGCACCATGACAGAAATGCTTGCGGAGGGTGGCGTAACTTGTCCCGATAGCCAAATCATAGAGCAAGGCGAAACGATGCCGACAGGTGTAAGCTATCCGTGCTGGCTGAAGCGCGGCGACGGCTGTGCCCAACAGAAGGAAGACACGTGTTATGTACAGTCGCCGGAAGAAGCAGAGAAACTGCTTTCCGACTTCTGGCAGCGTGGAGTCACTTCGGTGGTCATCAACGAACATCTGTGCGGCGACCTCATCAAGTTCTACGGAGTAGAAGGAACCGATTTCTTCTATTGGTTCTATCCGTCGAAGTGTGGACACCGCTCAAAGTTCGGACTGGAGGTGATAAACGGCGACGCGCGCGGAATAGCGTTCGACACAGACCTCCTAAAACGTGAAGCCGATAAGGCGGCTCTCATGCTTGAAGTTCCGGTATATGGCGGTGATTGCATTGTCGGCAATGACGGTTCCTTGAAAATCATCGACTTCAACGATTGGCCGAGCTTCGCTCCCTGCCGCGATGAGGCCGCTTTTTACATAGCAATGGCAATATTGAACAATTACAACGTTAGAAATGGGAAACTCTGAATTTAAATCTACCCTCAAATCGTCAGACACGGAGGAACACATCGACCTTTACTTCTATCGCCCTCTGGGATATCAGTGGGCGCGCTTCTTCCGCATGCTCGGCGTTAGCCCCAATACAGTAACGATACTGTCTATATTCCTGGGCGTAGGAGCCGGAATCTGTTTCGGCTTCAACAACTTGACAATAAACCTTATAGGCTTCCTCCTTTTGGTCTGGGCAAACACGTATGACAGTTGCGACGGACAACTTGCGCGGCTTACCGGACAGAAAACGGCTCTCGGCCGCATACTGGATGGCGCTGCCGGCGATTTTTGGTTTGTCTCGATTTACGCATGTATCGCCATACGCCTTACTCCCCAATGGGGCGTGTGGATATGGCTTCTGTGCATCGTCAGCGGACTTGTATGTCATGCGCGTCAGAGCCGTCTGGCCGACTATTACCGACAGATTCATCTGTTTTTTCTGAAAGGCAAAGAAGGCAGTGAAATGGACGAAGCCTCGACACAGGTTAATCTTTACAACCAAATGACATGGAAAGAACAACCCGTGCAGAAACTCTTCCAGTTCTTCTACAAGAACTATACGACCGCTCAGGAAAAGGAAACGCCACGTTTTCAGGCGTTGAAAGCAGAAATACGTAACCGCTTCCCGGAACAAATCCCCGAAAGCCTGCGCGCTGATTTCCGGAAAGGCAGTCTGCCGCTCATGAAATACGCCAATTTCCTTACATTCAACTGGCGCAGCATAACGCTCCTGGTGAGTCTACTTATCGGTGAACCGTGGGTATATCCTGCGGCAGAGGTCGTAGTGTTCAGTGCAGTCCATTTCTATATGCACCACCGTCACGAGCGCCTGTGCGATGAAGTATTGGCAAAGATTGAAAACTATAAATAAGCTTTTTACCGATGAACAACAAGTTTCGCAATCTGTTTCTGGCCTTTGGTATTATAGCCATCGTCATCATGCTCTTCACGATGGATATGGATTATACCGACATTTGGCATTATATTCAGAAATTGGGACTGTTTTTCCCGCTGATTCTCGGCTTATGGCTCATCATCTATTGGGTGAACACCCTCTCGTGGTACATCATCATAAACGATGAAGGCAAGTGTTCGGGTTTGTCGTTTTGGCGTGTTTACAAACTCACTGTAAGCGGATTTGCCCTGAACTACACCACGCCTTGCGGACTGATGGGAGGCGAACCGTACCGTATCATGGAGCTGAAGCCTTATACCGGCGTGAGCAAGGCTACATCGTCGGTCATACTTTACGTAATGATGCATATATTCTCTCACTTCTGGTTTTGGTTCCTATCGATATTCCTTTTCATCGCATTCCACAAAGTAAGCATGTCAATGGGCGTACTGCTTGCCGTTATTGGCGCGTTCTGTCTGCTTGCCATTTATTTCTTCTCGCGCGGCTACAAAACCGGAATGGCTCAGAAAGGGATTGGGCTGCTTACGCATATTCCGTATGTAAAACGCTGGGCGCGACGCTTCGCGGAATCGAAGAGTGAGACTCTGGAGCAAATTGACTCTCAGATAGCGATGCTGCATCGCCAGCACAAGCGCACGTTTTACTCTTCCCTACTCCTTGAGTTAAGCGCACGCCTGCTTCAAAGCGTAGAAATCTATCTCATCTTAAAAGCGTTTGCAGCCGACGTGAACATCGTTGACGCCATTCTTATACTCGCTTTCTCATCGCTTTTCAGCAACCTGATATTCTTCACGCCCATGCAGCTCGGTTCGCGCGAAGGAGGATTGGCTCTTGCCGTTGACGGATTACACCTCACGGGCGCACTTGGAGTGTACACGGGACTTATCACCCGTCTGCGTGAGTTGGTGTGGATAGCGATAGGCATTTCCCTAATAAAAATCGGAAACAAGAAAACCAAATGACAACAAAAAAGATAAGCGGTATCATCTTCGACTATGGAGGAACGCTCGACACACGTGGCGACCATTGGTCGGAAGTTATTTACGACGGCTATTGCCAGTGCGGTGTGGAAATCGACAAGACGGCCTATCGTGACGCGTACGTCTATGGCGAACGCGCGCTTGCCGTAAACCCCATAGTTACCCCCGACTTCCACTTCGTAGACATTCTGTACGCAAAACTGCGCTTACAACTCCAGTTCCTCTCCGGTCGCAACTTACTCGACACCGGAAAAGACGACGCAGAAAAACAAGCCTTGCTCACCCGGAATCTGGGTTTCGACGACAATCACATCGAATCTGTTGCCAGACGAGTTGCCGACCACATAAGCAAGGCAACCAACGAACTGCTCGAAGAGAACCGTTTGATACTAGAACAATTACGCCAGAAAGGACTTCCCTTGGTCCTCGTATCGAACTTTTACGGCAACATCCACACGGTGCTACGCGATGCGAACCTGGACGGCTATTTCAAGGATATTGTAGAGTCGGCTGTAGTTGGCGTAAGAAAACCCAACCCGGCAATATTCGCCCTTGGCGTTTGCGCACTCGATGTTCCGGCATCGGAAGTATTGGTGGTGGGCGATACTTACTCGAAAGACATCGTTCCGGCACACCAACTCGGATGCCGCGCCATTTGGATAAAAGGCCGCCAATGGGAGGAGAAAACCTACGATGAGAGTATCTGCGATGCCGTAATAACACGGTTAGACGAGATGCTCGCATATGTATAGCATGGAAGTATAACGAAAGGAAAGGTTCTATAATGGCAAAAGACAACGAGGTGGTATTGACCCCCATGATGAAACAATATTTCGAACTGAAAGCGAAACACCCCGATGCAGTAATGCTCTTCAGATGCGGTGACTTTTACGAAACATATTCGGAAGACGCGGTAACGGCTTCCGACATTTTGGGTATTACACTTACCAAACGAGCCAACGGACAGGGGAAAACCGTGGAAATGGCTGGATTTCCGCACCATGCGCTCGACACCTATCTGCCGAAACTGATTAGAGCCGGCAAAAGAGTTGCTATATGCGACCAGCTGGAAGACCCGAAAACAACTAAAAAGCTGGTAAAACGAGGCATCACCGAACTAGTCACGCCGGGTGTAGCCATCAATGACAACGTGCTTTCGTATAAGGAAAACAACTTTTTGGCTGCCTTATACTTCGGGAAATCGGCTTGCGGAGTGGCTTTCCTGGACATTTCGACCGGTGAATTTCTTACGGCCGAAGGACCTTTGGACTACGTAGACAAACTACTCAACAACTTCGGGCCGAAAGAAGTGCTTTTCGAACGTGGGAAAAAGCCGATGTTCGAGGGTAACTTCGGTAACAAGTTCTTTACGTTCGAGCTGGACGACTGGGTATTTACCGAAACATCGGCACGCGAAAAGCTACTAAAGCATTTCGAAACAAAGAACCTGAAAGGATTCGGCGTAGAACACCTGAAAAACGGAATTGTGGCCGCCGGTGCTATCCTGCAGTACCTTGACATGACCCAGCACTACCAAATAGGACATATCACATCGTTGGCGCGCATAGAGGAAGACAAATATGTACGCTTAGACAAGTTCACGGTGCGCAGTTTGGAACTGCTGGGCAGCATGAACGAAGAGGGAACTAGCTTACTCAACGTGATAGACCACACCATAAGCCCGATGGGCGCACGCTTACTGAAACGTTGGATTGTGTTTCCGCTGAAAGACGTAAAACCCATTAACCAACGGCTTGATGTGGTGGAATACTTCTTCCGGGAGCCTGAATTCAAGGATTTTATTGATGAGAAACTACATCTCATTGGCGATTTGGAACGCATCGTCTCAAAAGCGGCCGTAGGACGAATTTCGCCACGCGAAGTGGTGCAGCTTAAAGTGGCTTTACAAGCAATAGAACCCATAAAGAATGCTTGCCTGAATGCAGACAACGAAAGCCTGCGCCGCATCGGCGAACAGCTCAACCTCTGTCTCTCTATACGCGAAAAAATAGCGCGAGAAATAGTAAACGACCCACCGTTACTCATAAACAAGGGCGGAGTAATAGCCAGTGGAGTAAACCAGGAGCTGGATGAACTGCGACAGATTTCATACTCGGGGAAAGATTATCTTCTTCAGATTCAGAAACGAGAAATAGAAGAAACGGGCATTCCCAGTCTGAAGATTTCGTACAACAACGTCTTCGGTTATTACATTGAAGTACGAAATGCCCACAAAGACAAAGTACCGGCCGAATGGATTCGTAAACAGACTTTAGCCAACGCTGAACGCTATATCACGCAGGAATTGAAAGAATACGAGGAAAAAATCCTGGGAGCGGAAGATAAAATCCTTATTCTGGAAACAAGGCTTTACAACGAACTGGTGGGCGACTTGGCCGAGTTTATTCCTGCCATCCAGATAAACGCCACGCAGATAGCGCAACTGGACTGTTTGCTTTCGTTTGCTAGCGTAGCGAGCGCCAACCATTATCTGCGTCCTGTAGTAACCGACGACAATGTACTTGACATCAAGCAAGGACGCCACCCCGTAATAGAGAAGCAACTCCCGGCCGGAGAGAAATACATTGCAAACGATGTGTATCTTGACACAGAGACGCAGCAAATCATTATCATCACAGGACCTAATATGGCCGGTAAATCAGCCTTGCTCCGACAAACCGCACTTATCACACTACTGGCGCAAATAGGTTGCTTTGTTCCAGCCGAAAGCGCCCATATCGGCATGGTAGACAAGATATTCACCCGAGTGGGAGCCAGCGATAACATCTCGGTGGGAGAGTCGACCTTTATGGTGGAAATGAACGAGGCTGCGGACATCCTGAACAACCTCTCTCCACGCAGCTTGGTGCTTTTCGATGAGCTTGGCCGCGGTACGTCCACTTACGATGGCATATCCATCGCTTGGGCCATCGTGGAACATATACACGAACACAAGAAAGCCCGTGCACGCACGCTCTTCGCTACGCACTACCACGAGCTGAATGATATGGAAGCCCTTTATCCACGCATCAAGAACTATAACGTATCGGTAAAGGAGATTAATAACAAAGTGATATTCCTCCGCAAACTGGAGCTGGGGGGAAGCGAACATTCCTTCGGTATTCATGTAGCGAAAATGGCTGGTATACCACAAACCATCGTGAAACGAGCCAGCGAAATCTTACACCAACTGGAAAAGGAAAACCGTCAGGAAGGCATCTCCTCCAAACGAAAGACAGTAGGAAAAACACCTACAACCGATGGTGTACAATTAAGCTTTTTCCAACTGGACGACCCAATACTCTGTCAAGTTCGCGATGAGATTCTACACCTCGATGTAAACAACCTTACACCTTTGGAGGCACTGAATAAACTGAACGATATTAAAAAGATAGTAAGCGGGAAATAAAACGGTTCTCCGCTGCTTTTATAACACGAGGCTTGCACCCGAATCGGTGTAAGCCTCGTTCTTTTATTGAACAAATCTACCTAAACATAAGAATAGCGGCGATACTACTTAATCGTAGTATCGCCGCTATTCTTATAGTTGATGATAAAATCGTTATACTTCTGCCTTTTCAGCTTCAGCTACCTTGTGTCCCATTGTAAGGTAAGCTACCGG